>JAAVDB010000005.1 GCA_014802015.1 Bacteroides sp. | reverse complement strand
CTATAACCCCGGATGGCCCTCAATGGCTAGCTAAAATTTAGGTTCACCGTCTCTGTCTTTCTATTAACAAATCAGAGGTAAAATGTTAACTCTGAATCGCACTGCAAAGGTAAAAGCTACGATTACATCACCGCTTCGCGGTTTAGAGGGTAATCGTGGCTCGGTGAGGCTTCGTGTGGGAGATGACGAAAAGGCATGTGGGGATGTGGCGGGGGCTTGTGCGTTGGAGCCTCGAAGAGGCGGGATAATTATAGCCTCGGCACGAGCACGTCGGGCAAAAAGCCCGCAGGGCGAATTTGCCCACGTGCGAGGCCCGGGGTTGACCGAATCCTCGTGCGAAGGGCGTCGGAGACGTCCATTAAATACCAATTAGAAAATCAGAAATCCCCCAAAGGATGAATCAATCATTCCAGCATTCGGTCTCGGAGGCGATGTCGGGTAGGGTGGAGGAGTGGTAGACAGGATCGAGGCCTCGGGCGCGCTGGGCGCGGTAGTCGTGCATGAGGCGGATGGCGTAGCGGCCGAGGGCGAAGATGGCTGCGAGGTTGCACAGTGTCATTAAGGCCATTGTAATGTCGGCAAATCCCCACACTATGTCGAGCGATGTGACGGCTCCGATATAGACGATGGCTCCGACCATCAGACGGTAA
Organism: Bacteroides sp.; assembly: GCA_014802015.1. Classification (GTDB taxonomy): domain Bacteria; phylum Bacteroidota; class Bacteroidia; order Bacteroidales; family Muribaculaceae; genus Duncaniella. Next base: position 263,842 of record JAAVDB010000005.1, on the reverse strand, counting down.
AGGTTGACCAGAAGGGAACTGTCGCGTATGAAGCGTATGTTGGTCTCGCCGTAATAATAGTTGGCAATAATGCTGGTGAATGCGAAAAAGAGAATGGCGATGCACACGAACACTGAGCCGTACTGATGTTCACCTCCGAGGTTGGCATCAATGGCGCGCTGGGTCAGGACGATGCCGTCATGCCCGTCGGCATAAACGCCGCTGCAGAGGATGATAAATGCTGTGGCGGAGCATACGATGAGAGTGTCGGTGTAGACACCGAGCGCCTGAATGAGTCCCTGCTTGACGGGGTGTGTGACCGAGGCAGTGGCGGCAGCGTTGGGGGTGGAGCCTTCGCCGGCCTCGTTGCTGAAGAGTCCGCGCTTGACTCCCATTATCATTGCCGATCCGATGGTGCCACCGAGTGCGGGCCCGAGGCCGAATGCGTTACCGATGATGAGCGACAGAATCTCGGGCAGCCGGGTGATGTTCATGCCGATAATGACGAGTGCGAGCAAGATGTAGGCGATGGCCATGACGGGAACGACCAGCTCGCTGAACCGTGACACTCGCTGCACGCCTCCCCACACGATGACGAGAGTCAGAACCGAGAGGATGATTGCCATCCATTCACGCGGGAATCCGAAGCAGGCGTGGAAGGCGTCAGCGATGGTGTTGGACTGAACGGAGTTGAAGGCGAGTCCGAATGTGAGCGTGATGAGTATGGCGAAGGTCACAGCCCACCAACGGCAGTGGAGTCCTTTCTGTATGTAGTAGGCGGGGCCTCCCATGAATGAGCTGTCACCCTTGACCTTGAAGAGCTGGGCGAGTGTCGACTCGACAAATGCGCTCGATGCGCCTATCAATGCTATAACCCACATCCAGAATATGGCTCCCGGACCACCTAAGGCTATGGCCGTTGCCACACCGGCCATGTTGCCGGTGCCGACGCGTGCGGCGATGGATAGTGTGAATGCCTGAAATGAACTGACCGATCCGTGGGCGGGTGCGTCGGCTACGCGGTTGTCGTCATAGCGTTTGCCTGAGCGGAGCAGCAGATGCATCATCTCGCCGATCATCCTGAACTGTACGCCACGTGTGGTGACGGTAAAATATATGGCGGCCACGAGCAGCACTGTCACCATGACATAATCGGTGAGCACACTGCTGACGGCTGTGACAATGTCCTGAATTGATGATTGGATAGATGTCATTAAAGGTGTGTTAAGAATTTTTCGGCGTAAAGGTAACACTTTATTTTTATATGTCAACCGCGAGTGTNTAAAAACAGGACAGCGNACTCCGAAAGCCCTCTATAGGGACTTTGCGGANTCCGCTGTCAAGATGTTGGTGGAAATCTACGCGATTATCTGATGAATTTGAGGACGGCCGTGCCTGTTGCAGCGCGGGCTATGGCTACGTATACGCCCTTGGCGAGGCCTGTCATGTCGGCAACGCCGTCGGCAGCTGCGGANGAGTATACGAGTGAGCCGTTGATGCCGTAGACGTCGATGTGTGCGTTGTCGGCCTCGGCTATGAGTGACGAGCCGTCAAAGCGGATGNCGAAGTCATTGCCACGGTCGGCCATGATCTCCTCGATGTCGGAGAGNGCGAGCTTNCCNGCATAGAACTCGTGNATGGACCAGTAGTTGCCTTTCGAACCAGTCTGCACNACACGGATCTGAGAGGCCGANACGGGGTCGAAGGTTACGATGCAGAATCCTCCGGGATTCTCGCCTGAAGCGACATCGCGCCATGCGCCGTCAACGTATGCACGGACAATATAAGCNGCAGGACCGTCACCNCTGCTCNGAGTGGCGTCAAGGATAACNGNATTGATCGAAATTGTGCTGTTGAAGTTGACGTTAAACCAATCGCCATTGGTCTGGCGGGAATCNGAGTCCCAACGGGTGTCGTTGATGCCGTCAAGAGCTTTGGAGGCATTGCTGTTGTTCTTGGATGCTGTGGCTATCCAACTGGTGCGTGAGGCNAGGGCCGAGGTCTTGACAAACTCGCGTACGGGGGNCAGNTTGTTGTCCCACTTCATNGANACGNNATCACCCTTATATTCGATNTCGGATGATACGACTTTAGTNCGCGNNGCNGACGCTGANGNGTTGNCNAGNGTNTGTTTCATGTTGTTGAAACGNCCNTTGAANACGTTGATGGCTGTNCCCTCCTCTTCGGGATAGAANGTGAACAGGTCGCCGGATGCGTCCATGTTGGTGAGAGCGATGTTTACAGTACCGCCTTTCACCCATGTCATATAGTCGCCGCCACCCCAGTTGTTGCTTGAGAAGAATGTGACAGTCTTGCCTTTGACTCCGGCACCGGTGCTGATGAAGCATGCCGGCAAATAGTCCATGGATGGCAGGCAGGTGTGGNCTGACGAATNGTGATTGAGGGCTACGATCTGACTGTTGACGAGGTCAAGGTCAGATGCGATGCCATCGATTACGAAGGTCTCGACGGCGCCGTCCACNGCGTTGCCGAGTGAACGACATGCTNATGCACCNCCGTTCTTGTCGGAGATGAAGTGCATNCCCTTGTTACATCCGAACAGGAAGTTNTTGTACAGAAATTCGCGCTTGCAGTCACCGATAATCAGGAAGTCGAGATCGCGTTCGTTCTGACAGTAGCAGAGCTGNCCGACGTTGCCGGTGATGCCGGTGCTGTTGTGCCAGGTGCCGAATTTACTTTCATTACCGCATGCATATACGATGGTGTTGCACTGAGTGTTGGAGAAGACGCCGTCCTCACAGTCACCGCCGATACGCGCCACGTTCATGAAGGCGTGGCCNGCGAGGTAGTCGACGTAATGACGGTCACACTTGTTGGTGAAGAGGTCAACACCACGATAGGCGGCACGGATGGCAAGATTGACAATGTAGCAATCACGGTTGCCACGTACGGAGTANGGGTACTTCTTGACNTTGGCGGGATTGTTCTGACGGGGATAGTTGATGGTGATGCCTCGCAGACCGCTCTCCTCGGCCATNGTGATGAACGGGGTGCCGTTCTCGTTGCCTTCGCCTACGTTGACCTCAAGTATGGCACCGTTGCCCTTAGGCACGGTGGGAATGTCGCCGGCACCCTTGAGCTCGACCCCCTTGGGTATGGAGAGTTCNCGGTTGCATAGATAGTGTCCGGCNGGGAGATAGACGATGCCTCCACCCTCGGCTCCGGCCTTGTCGAGCATGGCCTGGATCTGAGACGAACAGTCCTGACGAGTCAGCGGGTCGATGCGGTTGTTGCGGTCCGGGTCATCGTAGGATGGCGCGTCGGTGACGACATAGAGAGCCTTGCGCGCGGGTGTGGTCACATGGGCTTCCATCCATGAGCGCTCGTAGGCGGGGAGCTTAGGATAGGTGATGCCGGTGTTGTTACCGACGGCACATTTGAAGATTGACTTGTTGTCAAGTGATGCTCCCGAGGTGAAAGTGTTGTCGGTGAATATGGTACGTGCTGTGGGACCGACATTTACATTCTTGCTGAACGTGCTGTTAACAGCCTGGAAATTTCCACCGTTGGCATGGGTGACACCGTTGATCTTACAGTCCTGGAGCATGAGACCGTTAGATGAACCCTGAAGCATGTTGATGGCCGCGCTCTTAGCGTTGATGTCGCATCCGTAAAACTGTGCGGGGCCGTCACCACCCTCCATGACTATGCCGTTAAGACAGCCGTTCATATTGACATCGGTGAACATGATTCCGGCAGAACTTGATCCGGAAATCTTTACGCCGGTTCTGCAGTTGCTGAGATTGAATCCGTAGTTGTGGCCGTTGGGAGAACCGAACTCGGAGGCATCGGCATGGAATCCGACGGCGTAACCATCGATGTCGACGTTGCAGGTATATGACCAGTCGTTGCGACGCATCACTATGCCGGTAGCGTTGTCGTAGAGCCAGTTGTCAATCTGGCCGGGGGAGGGAGAGCCGGGCAGACCTGAGCCTTCCCAATAGGCTGCCGAGAAGCTGATGCGGTCAAAACGGCCCACGTCAGCGATACAGTCCATCTCGAAACCCTCGCTAAGAGGAGTGCCGTAGATGTCATAGATGTTAGGACATCCGCCACCGTTGCGCGGATTGAAACGGATGGCAACGTATGAGTTGACAAATGTGCAATGACGTACGTTGCAATAATCGTTGCCCCAGTATCCGTCCTGACCGTACAGCACTGTGGCCGGCATCGGAGTGATGTTGTCGGGGTACTGGTCGGGATACCAGAACGCAAGGTTGGTGACAAGCGACGAGGGCTGCATCACGATAAAGTCCTTGGTGGTGTTGGTGATCTTGAAGATCGTGCCCTGAATGGGGCGTCCCGCTTCAGGCGTTTTCCAGTCGCCGCGTATAGTGACGCCGCGCGGGATGATGATCTGGCCGCTGAACATATATGTTCCTGCGGGGAAGTAGATCACTCCGCCTGATGAGTTGACATTGTCGTGATTGCCGGTGGTGTTATACTTGTTGCCACCGGCCACGTTGAGGAGATGCTGTATGACTTGGGTACAGTCTTTTTCACCGGTGTTGTCAACCCCATAGTCGAGTACATTAAATGATGCCACCCCCAGGTCATCACATTCATAGTTGACATTGTCGATAAGCGCGTACGACGGTACGTAGTCGACCGCCGAGGCGCTTAATGACGATGCCGCGACAATCAATGCCGCTGAGAATTTGTAAAAATTCATAGTTATTATTTGGTATTTGGTATTTGGTGAAGTCAGGTACAGTCAGGTGTTATTTGGTCTCAGGATTGATATAGGCCGCTTTCATCTGAGGCATGAATCCGGCATTATTGTTGCAACGGAAGAATCCGTTGAACTCATTCTTGTCACCGTCGGCAACGTTAACGGTGATCTTGTTCCAACCCTGCTTGAGAGGCAGTTCCTTGAACAAGGCCTCGTTATTGCGCTGATCAGCCTTGACCTCAGTGTCTCCGACCTTGAGTGCGCCCTTCTTGCATTTGATCTCAAGATCGAGCTTAGGTACATTAGGCTCGATAAGCAGATCGTCAAGAGGACGGGGGCTGAATGCGTAGAATACGAATTGCCATCCGTCAGCGGTCTTTTCAAGGTGCTGTGCGGCTGATGCGGGGAACATTACGTTGCCGTCGCGGAACCAGAAGACATCGTTGGCGTCGACATCCTGCTGCTGACAAGCGACACCTGCGTTGGCAAGGATAGTAGCGAGTGTATTGAATCCCTTTTCAGAGTTGGCAAATTCGGTAAGAGTGCTGATGTATATGTCACCATTCCGGCCTGCAACCTTTACGAATACGGGGAGCGCGGCCGTGCACTCGTTCTCGCTGCGGACGGTGCCGGCGGTCTTAATCTCTTCGGGACGCTTGTTCCATTTGCGCCAGTCGGTGGGACATGCGTTGAGCAGGATCTCGCCCTCGTCAACGAGAGCTCCTGACATGGTGTATTTCGAGGCGTCGGCTTTCTGGAGTTCGCAGAAGTAGAAATCGCTGTTATTGAGACCTCGTACCCATGAACGCTGTTCAGGGAGATAGGATGAACGGTCGAGTGTCTCGACGTTAAGTCCGTAGGGGAGGATGGCGGCAAATGACTCAACCGTGGCGGGAGTGATGCCCCATACCCATACGTCGGCACCCTTGGCTGCCGCGTTGGTTATAGTCTTGGCATCGGCCTCGGTAAGAGGGCTTGCACCGTCGACAATCAGAAGAGCTGATACAGGAGTCTTGAGAGTCTTGGCCCAGATCACACCTGAATTGTCGAGGATGGTCTTGGCACGTGAAGAGGGATCGCCTATGAATACTACTTCTTTATAAGGAGCGGCCTTAATGGCTGCGGGAGCCTCGTACTGAGACTTGTCGATTTCAGCCCAGGGGCTGTATGCGGGAGCGCCGGGAGCGTTTGCTGCACGGAGCGCGGCAAAGAGTGGCCACTCATCATAGAGGGGGAGCGATGGGTCATAACCGGGGTTGAAGGTGGTACAGTAGGGACCTACACGTTCGGGCTGGACACCGGGTACGCCTTCGACGTATTCGCCGAAGAATATGCCGTCATCCTCGACTGTCGGAGCCTTGGTGAGATCTTTCTTGCCGAGAGGGAGGGGTTTGAGTCCATACCATGCCATATTGAACACGGTGCTGAACGAGGCACCCATGTCACGCTGATCCTTGATGAGATTGTAGCACTCGTTGGCAAGACCTTCCATACGGCCTTCCTGTGATTCGTAGGCACGCTCGCCGTTATATTTGGCCACCTGTTCGGGTGTACCGTAATAAGCCATGCTGTGCTCGCCCATACCCCAGGGTTTGCCTATGTTCTTCCACTCGTTCATCGAGTTCTTGTCGCCGTAGTGACCGACAGTGACGGGAAGTATGCCGTCGCCGTCATCCTCACCGTCCGAAGAGATCCAGGGACGGGTGGGATCGAGTTCGCGTACGATGTCGCGCCATTCTTCCCAAGCCTTGTACTGAAGGGGCATGAGGTCGGGACGGTTGTATACGTAGAGGATCACGGGTTTATTCTCGTTACTTATAGACCAACCGAATACAGAGGCATGGTTGCGGTCGCGTTTCACGAAGCGGCGCAGATGATCCTTGGAGTTCTCCCAGAAGAGATCGGAGTCGAGTTTCGGACCACCGTCAGATGCCCAGTTGGCAGTCTCGTCAAGGACGCAGATACCCATCTCATCGGCCATGTCGAGATAGAAGCGGGGATAGATCTGAGCGTGGGGGCGAACGGCGTTGCCGTTCATGTCCTTGATGGCTTTGAACCATGCCCATGCGTAGCGGCGGGTCATCTGAGGGATGCCCTGGAAGTGCCAGGAGTCGCTGCGCAGTGCGTAAGGCTCACCGTTGAGACACTGCTGAGTGCCATTGAGGGTCCATTCGCGCCAGCCGAAACGTTCGTATTTGGTGTCGATGGTCTGTTTCTTGTTACCGAGAGTGAGAACGAGTCCGTAAAGGTTGGGCTGTTCGGGAGTCCAGTATTCGAGCGAATCGCCGATCTTGAGGTCAATCGTGGTGTTGACGGTCGAGCCGGCGTCGATCTTGAGTTTCTGAGCGGGAATCGTGATGGCGGTTTCACCAAGTTTTGAAACGGGTACCGGGGCCGAGTTGATGTCAGTGCCGGCGAGATTGATCCATTCACGCACGTCACCGGCAAGGTTGATGTCAGCAGTCTTGTCGGTGTTGTTGGTCACGGAGACTTCAATCTGAAGCAGATCCTGTGAGACGAGAGGCTTGACGTACACGTCGCTGATGCTGACCTTAGGCTCGGCCAGAAGATATACGTCCTGCCAGATGCCGTTGATGTGATAGCCCCACATTGAGCCGGCAGGTATGATACGGCGGCCGATGGTAGAGTTGTCTTCAAAAAGTTTCTGGCTGCGGACACCGACGAGGATCTCGGCTTTCTCACCGGGAGTCACAACGTCAGTGATGTCACAGGTAAAGGGGAGGAAGATGTCGAAATTTCTACCGACCTCTTTGCCGTTGACATACACGACAGCTTCACCGGCAACGGCCTCGAAATGGAGTTTTATCTCCTCACCGTTCCATGTGGCGGGTACGGTTACGTCTTTCTTGAGCCATCCCATAAGGATATTATCCCACTCGGCCGGATATGAGGGATAGTTGCGGTGATCAGGTCCTTCGAGATTACGGTAACTGTATGAGTTGATGTTCCAAGGTGAAGGTACTTTGAGTTTTGTATCACTCCAGCCATTGGCGGTGGGAGCGGAGAGCGCGGGCGCTACGCCGGCACCCTGTCGGTAATCTGAGGGTGTTTTTACCGGTTGGAAGTCCCAATAGCCGTTGAGACACAATTCCTGACGGTAGGGTTTCTCTACCTCATTGACCATCCCTGTGGAGGGGGCAAAGGGGAAACTGTAGGTCACGGCCGCATCGGCTGTTACCGATGCTGAAGCGAGCGTTAACCCGACAAGCAGTTTTGATACGATTGACTGGTTCATTGTATTTAAGGTTGAATAATTTCTTCACCCCAAATTTAGCTATTGTTAATTAGTATAATACATAATAATAGATTAATGTAACGATTAATTGTATTAATATACTAATTAATATCGCTCAGAGTGGACAAAAAAAGGACTGTATCAAGCATTAGCCGATACAGTCCTTATAGGGTACGGTATGTAATGACCGTTATTTCATAGCCTCGTTGACCATATTGACGAGCAGTCGGCCGGCAATAGGATCGGTGGCCGCACGGTCAGTAGTGATGGTCGAGATGGTGGCTTTACCATCGCCGTCGGTTACTTCGAGCAGGGTGAGACCGCGCATCGATTCGATCTTACGGATGCGGTCCTCGGGTGCGCCGCCATCGATGTAGGCATGGATCTTCATCTGTGATGCAAGTTCGCGGACATTATCGTCGCGTACTGCTTTGAGTGTGGCGTTGCATGCCAGAGGTATCTCACGACGATTGTTGTTGAAGTAGCGGAGGTCAAGTGCATCGAGCGAATCAAACATGGGATCATCATTGCGTTCGACAACCACGATGTCACCTTCGGTGGGGATTATGACTCCCGTTATGTATTCAGGGAACAGGGCCTGGGCCATGTCTTTCGAGTCGAGCATTAGCAGTCTGCCGCCACCGTTGAGGTATGAGCGCAGGGCCGATGCATCCTCGGCTGCGAGTTGACCGAGGCCCGCTAAGATGCAAAGGTCGGCACGCTTCTTACCCTTGGTAAACTCTGATACAGAGTAGACACGCTGATATGGAACACCTACGGCATCAAGAGATGCGGCTGATGCGTCATCGCCCATGAAAAGTATACGTTTGTCGCTGACAGATGATGCTGTCGCCCATGTGCGGGGTGCGAATGTCAGATCATATTCGTTAACCGACAGTTCATTGCCGTTCTCTTTGAGCGAGAGCAGGAGTTTACCGTATACCTTACCGTCACCTATAGATGCGGGCACCTCAATCACAGGCTCGATGTATTTGCGTCCGTAGTAGGGGACAGAGGGGAATGTCTCTGTGCCTGTGGCGGTGATACGTCCGTCCGCGTCGGCGATTGACCATGTCAGTGTCATCTCGCCGAGATCACGACCTTCGTCATTGTCATTGACCACATAGATGCGTGTCGGGATGCGTTCGCCGGCATAGTAGTTGCGACCCCACAACTCGGCACTCACCAGCACGGGCTGCATGGCTCGCTGCATGGCGTAGTAAGTAGGCCAGGGAGTTACGTTATCCTTGTCATAGCACTGGCGGAACCATGTCATGTATGCGAAGTGCATTATGCCCGATGCCTTCTCGTTAGTGCGGCGCAGAGCCTCGGCAAGTTCGCCGGTGATGAATGACTGAGCCTTGAGGAATCCGGCCGGATCGGCGAAATCGTATGCCTCATATCCGATGAGTGAATAAGGATTCTGATGAATGAGCTGATAGGAGCGTGTGGGGTGCCCGGTCTCTGCGTTGGGGTAACCGGTACTCATCTCCTGACTGATGAGCGGACGGCCGGGCGTGAGGAAATTCTGCTGAAATTCACCGTTGAAGAAGCGGAACACCGAGTAGTCATACCAGTTGTAATATGCATGGTTGTCATCAATGTCTCCGTCATCGACGGTGGCCATGAAGTCCTCGCCGAAACGTCTGACACCGTTGCGGCGCATATAATTCGAGTCAAACGATATGGGACGTGTGGGGTCGACCTGACGCATGTCCTTGACGACATCCGATACGATACAGAATTTCTGCTTTGCGCGTTCGGTGTCAGCATCGAGATCGTAGAATTTCATCTCGTTGTTGATGGTCCAGAAGATGATGGATGGATGATTGCGGAACTTTTTCATCACCTGTAGCCATTCGCTGCTCCAGAGGTCGAGAGTGGCCTTGGAGGGGATGGGGGTGGAGTGAATCATGAGCCATGACCATGTGCCCTCAAAGCTGACTGCGATGCCGTTGCGGTCGGCTGCCTCGATCCATAGTTCGTTCCACGGCGTAGTGTGTGTGCGTGTCGAGTTGACGTTGCCTTCACGCATCAGGCCCATGAATTTGTCTGCGAGTTCGCGGTCGTTCATGCCGAGCGAGAACGGTATATGATTACCTCCGCGCAGCCAGAATCGACGTCCGTTGAGGTACAGGTATCCGTCCTTGGACTCAAATGTGCGGAAGCCTGACGTTACGGCATACTCGTCGACAGTCTTGTCTTTGCCTTCTGAAATGGTGAACTTGAAGTCATAGAGATTAGGTGTGGCGGGTTCCCATAGTTTAGGTGCAAGACCCTCGATGCCGGCTGTGTATGTCTCGGTCCGGTTGCCGTTGAGTTCAAGCTTGTTCAGCAGAGTGCCCGAGTATAGCTGTTCGCCGGTCTGCTTGTCGGTAATCTCGACCGCTACGGCAAACTTACGTTTCTTGCCCGATGTGTTAGCAACCGTGATGTCGAAATCCGCACCTGTGAGTGAGGGTTTGATATATACATCCTCGACCAGCAGAGGGTCGGTGACTACGAGTTTAACAGGCTGCCAGATGCCGGCGGGGTTGTCGCCGAAAAATCCGTGAGGGATGTCGGCGATGACTTCGGCGTTGGCAGTTGCATCATCCTTGTTATCCTCGACATTCTTGCGTACGGAAGAATAGAAATTTTCCATCGCGTCGCTGGTCTGGGGTCCGGCACCCTGAATGTCACGAAGCACCTTGATGGCTATAAGGTTCTTGCCCGGATGGAGGTAAGGGGTTGCATCCACGTCAAAATTACCGAACATACCGATGTGTGATATTACTTTGTGACCGTTGACATAGACTTCGGCGGTTTTTGAGACGGCGTCAAACTGTAGAGTGAGCTTCTTGCCTTTTATATCCTTGGGGAGTTCGAGCCACTGTCTGTACCATGCACCTTTGGTCTTGCGGTGATCGAAGGTGTAGTTCTCGCAACGGTCTGTCTCCATCTGATAATAAGTATCGGATACACCCTTGGCTTCAGCACCTTTGGGTGTCGGCATTGTCTCACCATGGAGCCAGATACGTATCGGTGACCAGAAGTCGGGGACGTTCATTACGTGCCAGTCCTCGTCAGAGATATTCGCATCCGTTACTTTCGCGACGTCATCAAGCTGGTAGGTAGGCATGAACAGCCAGTCGCCGTCAAGACTGAGTTCGGTGCGGGCACCGGTCAGAGCTTTCAGGGTCTTTCCTTGGTAAGCCTTACGCTCGTTGACACGTTTGGCTTCCTTCTGAGCGGAATCCATGCGATTGTTCACCTCTTCGACCTTGACATCTGCAAGTGCATTTTCAGCCAGCGGTGTTACCTTCAGATCGTCAAACTCGGTGTCGATCCATCCGCCCCCGAGTGCTACGGGACCGGTCGGGGCCATTGATACACCGTTCTTATCCTCTAAATCGATGTACGGTTTCTTGCTGCCGTTGATAAAGACACGTATGCGCTGTCCGCACACTTCGACCTTGACATCGATCCATTCACCGGGGACAGGATGAAAGCCGAGGGGGCGTACGCCCATAAATTCATCCGTGCCCATGTAGCCTGTGCGCATCAGGTAGAGATCGTCCTGAAGACCGCCTTTTATGCCGAGGACATATCGATCAAAACGGTTGTGTGTCCTGAAGCCGGCCCATATCTGTACCTGCTCGGCGTCTTTAGGTGCACGTGCCCGGAATGACACGGTATAATCCTTCCATGACGGTTCGCCAAACAGGGCATATTTGCCCTGAGTCCTCAACACTCCGTCGGTAATCTCACACTTTCCTTTCCCCACTGTGGTCAGGGTTTGCCTGCTGTCAGAAAAGTCATCTGTCAGTGTCTGGCCCTGTGTGTAGACCGCGGTTGACAGTCCCGCGGCTAAAAATAATGCACTGTATATTTTCATAATTATATGAGTATATTCTGCTACAAAATTATACTCTATAAAATAATAACCGCTTAATCGGGCTCTTAATCGACACTTAATCGGTGCAAATTAGTGAAATAATCCGACCATTTCTGCCTTAAAAACGATTATTGTTGACAATACAGGCGTGTATTGAGCTACAAAGTCTTATTTTACGATACCCTTTTCAAGATACTCGGCAAGATTGGTGCGGACATGATCGCCTACACGCTCCACAGCCACCTTGGCCATATCGGCATCGACCATCAGATTGACGAGTTCTTCAAACGAAGTTTTCTTGGACGGATCCCATCCGAGCTTGGCCTTGGCCTTTGTAGGGTCGCCCCAGAGATTTACGACATCGGTAGGACGGTAGAAGTCAGGCGAGACCTCGACGAGGACTTTGCCGGTGGCGACATCGATACCTTTCTCGTCGGCCCCTTCACCTTCGAATCTCAGTTCAATGCCTGCGCGGCGGAAAGCGAGCTGACAGAACTCGCGGACGGAGTGCTGCATGCCGGTAGCGATGACATAGTCTTCGGGCTTGGGCTGCTGGAGGATGAGCCACATGCACTCGACATAATCCTTGGCATAACCCCAGTCGCGGAGGCTGGAGAGGTTGCCGAGATATAGTTTTTCCTGCTTGCCCTGTGCGATGCGGGCGGCGGCAAGCGTAATCTTGCGTGTCACGAATGTCTCACCGCGTCGTTCGCTCTCGTGATTGAACAGGATGCCTGAGCAGCAATACATATTGTAGGCCTCGCGATATTCCTTGACGATCCAGAATCCGTAAAGTTTGGCTACGGCGTAGGGTGAATAGGGGTGGAACGGTGTGTTCTCATTCTGTGGCACTTCCTCAACCTTACCATACAGTTCGGAGGTGGATGCCTGATAGATGCGGCATGTGTCGGTAAGACCGCACTGACGCACGGCCTCAAGTATGCGAAGGACTCCGACTGCATCGATGTCGGCCGTGAACTCGGGCGCATCGAACGATACCTGTACGTGGCTCTGCGCGGCCAGGTTGTAGATCTCGTCAGGACGGACTTTGCCTATAACCTGAAGCATGGACATTGAGTCCCCGAGATCGGCATAGTGGAGGTGAAAGTGTTTGAGCCCTTCGAGGTGAGCTATGCGTTCGCGGTAGTCTACACTTGACCGGCGTATTGTGCCGTGTACATCATATCCTTTTTCTAATAGAAACTCGGCGAGAAATGAGCCGTCCTGACCGGTTATTCCTGTAATTAATGCAGTCTTCATTGTGCGTAATAGTAAAAAAATCCTGCGTAATGCGGCTGCCACATATCGTAGGTAATTGAGTAATATTTGCAAAATTACTCAAAATACCCTGTTCTGCCAACTATGTGTGCAAACTATTTCAAACTATACTGAGAGGCAATGTGTTATAAATAGTATATATTAATTATTTAAATCCGATAAAAGTATGAACTATAATGAATTACTCACCTCAGCCCCTGTCCTTCTCGTAGAATTTTATGCCACTTGGTGTCCGCACTGCCAGGCCATGATGCCGGTGGTCGAAAAGGTACGTGCCGCTATCGACGGCCGCGCGGCCATAGCCCAGATTGATATAGATAAGGAGGAATCTGTCTCGGATGATGCAGGTGTGAAGTCTGTGCCCACCTTTATATTATATAAGGATGGCGTGGAGCGCTGGCGTCATACGGGTCAGGTGGATGCTCAGGTGCTCGTGGATAAGGTGAATGAAATGATATAGAATTATGAGTGACAGAATTACTTCCGAGGAGCGAAAAACGCTTCCTGACAGCGACTACGGATTGCCAGAGAGACGTGAGTATCCTATGCCCGATGCGGCACATGTCCGTGCGGCGGAGGCTTACTTCAGGTATTGTCCTGAGGAATTAAGGCATCGTCTGGCCCAGGCGATTCTTGCAAAAGCTAAGGAATACGGAGTGGATGTGAAGAGTCCGACTGTATTACAATATGCTCAGTCATAGCTATAGCGCTTATTTGAACTAATTGTGAAAATATGTTTATGGTTTAGGTGATTTTAACGATATTAGTTAAAATCACCTAAACCGTTGTCATATTGTCCGCAGGATTAGCTAATTTTGTGCCAGCATTCTAAAATAGCAATAGAATATAATATTTAGGTAATGGGCCGTAGTCCTTTGTGAAAAGAGTTGCGGCTTTTTTTGTGCCTGTACTTTTATGAGATAAATCACGTTTAGTTATATAAAACCCTTACTCATTCCGACATTTTCGATATGGGAGTATTCAGATTCAAACAGTTTTCGGTGGACGACAGCGGCAGTGCGATGAAAATCGGTACCGATGGCGTCCTGCTCGGCGCATGGGCACGGGCTATAGGTTGCGGTACGGTGATCGATGCCGGTGCCGGAACAGGACTGATAGCGCTGATGATGGCCCAGAGATATGACAATATATGCGTCAAGGGTATCGAACTCGATGGCAGTGCCTGTCACGATGCACGCTCGAATGTGGCCTTGTCCCCTTGGGCCGACCGTATAGAGATCGTGCATGACGATGTACTCGCATGGCGCCCGGATGAAAATAGCCGGATGTCGGGAGGAGCGTTGTGCATAGTGTCGAATCCCCCGTTCTTTACCGAGCAACTTCGTTCGCCCGACTCTGCGCGTGCACTTGCCCGACATGGTGGCGGATTCTGTGTGGAGTCGTTGATAGAGTGGGCTTCGGGCATAATGTCCGGACCTGATGACGCACTGTCATTCATCGCTCCTGCTGAACGTGATGATGAGATCCAGTACCTGTTCGCTCTGCACCGGCTCGCCCCCGTGAGAGTGACCGATGTCGTATCGCGCGAAGGTCGTGCCCCTGTGCGACGTCTTTACGAGGTGAGGTGCGACAGTAATATATCTCAACCTTGCAGTCGTGACACACTCGTCATTCGTACGGCCGATGGCAATTATTCCCCCGAATACATATCATTGACAGCTCCTTTTTATATCAATCTGTAATATGGCTACAGCATCACATTCTCTCAATCTACCGCCTCTGCGTTTCAGTTATACGCTCAGGATATTTTATTTCCTGTTGATAACATTTGTCGGGCTTATGGCCGCGCTCGTGGTAATGACGTTGATATTGCATGGCGGTAACACCACGCTGAGTCTGCGTATCGCCACAGTCGCACAGGATCTGTTGTTGTTCATAATCCCGGCTGTGGTGACAGCAGTGCTCGTTTCGGGTGACGGAGGGCGGTTGCTGTGTGCTGACCGTATGCCGTCGCCGATAGTTGTGCTTTGGGCACTAATAATATATATATGTGGTATTCCTGCAATGAATGCGCTTGTGGCGTGGAATGAATCACTCGTGCTGCCGTCTGCGCTCGCGCCGCTTGAACAATGGATGCGTCAGGCTGAGGATGCGGCCGCCGATCAGGTGAAAATCCTACTCGGAGGGACCTCCCGGGGTGATCTCATGGTCAGTGTGCTTATCGTCGGAGTGTTGGCGGGAGTCAGTGAGGAACTGTTCTTCCGTGGTGCGATGCAACGTATTATCTCGTCAGGACGGGTGGGGCCGCACTCGGCTATATGGATTACGGCTGTGTTGTTCAGTGTGTTTCACATGCAGTTCTACGGATTTTTCCCGAGACTTGTATTAGGGGCGTTTTTCGGTTATCTGCTCTATTGGAGCGGTTCGGTGTGGTTATCGTCAATTATTCACGCGCTCAATAATACACTCGTGGTGTTTACCTCATGGCAGATGCGCCGTGTGTCGGGCGGTGATGTCATGGACATTGATAAAATCGGTGCAGATTCGGCCATAATGATTGTCGTGTCGCTGGTACTTGTTACGGTGGCCTTTACCGCCCTTAACTGTATAACCAAAAAACAAAATTGTGTAACACATTAAGGATATTTTGTAGGTAACTTTGCAGTACATAATATGAGACAAAACTATGTATCTGCAACACTTTTTCCAGTCACTGTGGGGTATCATCAATGAGATGTCTCCATATATACTTCTCGGTTTTATAATTGCCGGATTTCTTCACGTATTTGTTAAGCCGTCGGCCATGACGCGCCATCTGGCGGGTGGCGGTCTGAAACCTGTGGTTAAAGCGGCTCTGTTTGGTATACCTCTGCCGCTATGTTCGTGTGGAGTGCTTCCTACGGCAGTGGCTCTGCGCCGTCAGGGTGCATCCAAAGGTGCCACGACATCTTTTCTCATTGCCACACCGCAGACAGGTGTCGACTCGATAGCCGCTACATATTCCTTGCTCGGTCTGCCGTTTGCCATCCTTCGCCCTGTAGCGGCCCTCGCAGGTGCTGTGTTAGGCGGTTTTTCTGTCGATCGGTTTAATCGTAACGGTGATGGAGTTCAGCCTGTAGATGATAATCGTAGCTGTAATGCTTCGGCGGCTGCGGATGATGACGAATACCGTGGAATGAGCATCGGACGTAAGATTATCGTGGCTGTACGATACGGACTCGTGGATATGGTGGGTAGTGTCGGCAAGTGGCTTGTAATAGGTCTGATCGTTGCCGCCCTAATCACCGTGCTTGTGCCTGACCAGTTGTTTGTAAACCTGAGCCGTTATCCGTTGCTGGCTATGGGTGTTATGATACTTGTAGCGGTGCCGATGTATATATGTGCCACCGGATCAATACCTATCGCACTATCGCTTATGCTCAAGGGGCTCAGCCCGGGTGTGGCCTTCGTGTTGTTGATGGCCGGTCCGGCTGCTAATTTCGCATCGGTTATGATACTTTCGCGCGCAATGGGACGTAAGGCCACAATGATGTATGTAGGTGCGGTAGTTGTGACGGCAGTAGGTTTCGGCCTGCTTATCGATATGCTGTTGCCGGCATCATGGTTCGTCCCGGGTGCAATGCATGGAGCGACATGTCACGGTGCGCATACGGATGTGTCAATCTTTGCCACTGCATGCTCGGCATTACTCGCAGCACTGCTGATATATACATCAATAAAATTCCGTGGTCACGGACACGCACATAATCATAATATTAATGAAATAGAAATGGAAAGAAAATATCGTATCTCAGGAATGGCTTGCCCTCACTGTCAGGCTACAGTTACCAAAGCTATCTCTGCTCTCGAAGGTGTCGAATCTGTATCGGTCGATCTTGCGTCGGGCATAGCGACTGTCACAGGCAATGTCAACGATGATGCCGTAAGCAAAGCTGTATATGATGCAGGGTTCAATGTCGAGGACAGTAACTTGTAAAAAGAGTATATTTATAAAAGAATAAGGTACTGCTTGCGTGCGGTACCTTATTCTTTTTCTATTAATTTATTTATCTTCCTCTTCGCGGATTGATGCGGCAAGTTGTTTGGATGCCTTGATGCCGAGATTACGGAGATCCTGAGCGCGTTTGACAAGATTGCCGGTGCCGGATGACAGTTTGGTCATAGCGTCTGAATGAGCCTTGGACGCATTGGCAAGGGCAGATGATATGCGGTCCATGTCTTTAGTGAAGTCGGCGAATTTGTCATACATCTTGCCGGCGTCCTCCGCTATTTTAATAGCGTTCTTTGTAACCTTATCGCGACTCCATAACTGCTCGATGAGGCGGAGTCCGGACACAAGGTGTGTAGGCGACACGATGAGCACATTGCGGTCATAGGCCTCCTGCCATAGTCCCGGTTCGAGACGCATCGCAGCCATGTAGGCCGGCTCGTTGGGTATGAACATCATCACGAAATCGAGTTTGGCCTCACCGATGTAATTCTGATAATTCTTACGGGCGAGTTCGTCAATGTGCGAGCGCACCGACTTGATGTGGCGTGCCGATGCGTCGGCCTTGACTTTATCATCCTCGGCATTAACATACTCGATGAATGCGGTGAGTGATACTTTCGAGTCGATTATGACACATCGGCCGTCAGGGTATTTCACTACCACATCGGGACGCAGTTTCTGCCCCGATTCGTTGCGCAGGGCTCCGCCATTACCGTCGCTGGTAGCCTGAAGGAAATACTCCTCACCCTCCTGCAGGCCACTACGTTCGAGTATCGACTCAAGCACCATCTCTCCCCAGTCACCCTGCACCTGATTGTTGCCTCGAAGGGCAAGAGTGAGTTCACGCGCTTCGCGCGAGATAGTATTGTTGAGGTCGACAAGCTCGCGTATGCGTTCGGTCAATGAGAAGCGCTCGCGGGCTTCGGTGCTGTAGGTCTCGGTTACCGTCTTGCGAAACTCATCGAGATTGGCCCGAAGAGGTGATAGTATCTCTTCGAGTCGCTGTTCGTTCTGAGCCTTGAAGTCGGCGGAGTTCTGGCGCAGGATTTCGTTGGCAAGATTCTTGAACTGAGCCTCCATCTGTCGTTCGCGGTTGTCACGGTCATCTTCCAGATGATTGAGTGATGTAGTCAGTCGCGCATTCTCCTCGCGTGCCGATGTCAGAGCTTCGGTGGTATTCCTGAGGTTCATGGTCAGCTCCTCGATGCGTCTTGACGCTGACACTTCAGCCTCTGACTTGGCAGTAGTCATTGACTGGAGAGCCTGACGTGCGGTGGCAAGTTCTATTTCCGAAGCATTGCGCCGGCGTTCGGCCTCGATCTTGAGAGAGGTATTCTCTGACTTAACATCTGCAAGAGTGCGGGATACTGTTGTAGCGCGCCATATAGCCGCTAAGGCGATTACAGCCATAATGACAAGAATCAATATTGTCATATCGGATATGTTCTATTGCTTATTACACAAGAATCAAGGCGGCAGGTCTATAACGACCTGCCGGCCTTGGTTTGATTTGACGATTTACTTGATAAGTACGTGCGCGAGGCACATCCGGTCACATCAGTTGAGGATAATACCTCCCATAGGAGCCGTCTGCTGATAGTAGACGTATGAGCGGGCAAACTGACGTATGCGCGACATCGTTGCAAGAGAGGGTGCCGCAGACTTATGGCCTGAAATATGTGACCCGGGAGTAGTGGAAGTAGAATTTTTATCCATAGGCAGAGGGGTGATGAATATTTTGTTTACTATCCTAACGAATATATTATGTCGGTTATTGTCGAGAATATTTAGAGGATAAAAATATTTTTTTGCGGTGCTGTAATCCGGCGAAGAGGCAACAATAATTTTAGATTAATATTCGATTAATATGGTGCGTTAAGGTATGTGGCGGCCGATTGTGGAAGGGTCAATATTGTGAGGTGGAATATTTTTAGCATTTTTTTACATAAGTGCATTTGGGNCTGCTGATNGCCATATTTTACCAGTGTGTAAGCTTGATTTTAATACTGATGGATAGGTTTCGAGCAACTTAATTTTTATCACGTAAGGATAAATTAACCGACGTACGATAAATTTGCTTATGTAATCGNAACGGATAGAGGACAGAGGTAANATTCAATCTCCCGATGACCAAGGCCATTCGATAATGTCTGCTCCGTTTCTACAATCTTTAGGTAATAATATGTGGTTGGATTATCCTAAGGGATAAGGATGATAATAGAATTCCCGACACGCATGCGTGAGCATGACAGTGTCGGGAATTCTATTATCAGGTTATACGCNGGAGTCTTTACCACCTTACGCCGTTGCTTGACGATGAGCGTTTGTCGTATTTGAGATCCTGCAGCAACGATGATTTGACGGAGATGTGGAAGTTATAGCTCTTATAGGGGCCGACAGGNACAAAACTGGCTCGCATCGTGAAGCAGTGCATGTCGCGTGATATGTTGCAGTTCATATACGCAATCTTGTGCTTGTCGAAATTGTATGAGGCCGAAAATCCTAAGTTCCANTTGCTCGTGGGGCGGATATTACCTGAGAATGATAGGTTNTGAGTTATCTTNCCCTTATACTCCATCTTCTTATAGTCAAANTCGCCGTAGCCATAGTTGACAGAGTANTTGAATGAGAGGTTCCAGGGCACGCTCCATGGCATATATCCGTTATCTCCGATTTCTATGCCTGATTTTTTATTACGGTTAGAGCGTGTGTCAGTCTGATTAGCGACGGTCGTTTCGGCTGTGGTNCGGTCAGACTGCTGATTGTCCTTATTATCTTTCTTGTCCTTGTCNCTNCCTCCTCCAAACCATTTTTTGAACGTATCGTTATTGAACGTGTAGCTGAACGATGTACCTGTGCTCGACAGTTTACCCCAGCCTTTACCTTGTGAGATACGCAGCTTGTTGACACGAACGGGGTTGCCGCTGGCGTTAAGAGCGTAGGTATAGACATCCCATGTTGCTGACAGGTTGAGGTTGAAGCTCTTGGTGAGACGCAGCAGTATCGANGTGTTGAGATTGGACCAGTTCATTGAGTCGGCCGCAAAGTTATAGCTCTGTGACAGCGACAGGTTTTCGATAAGCGAAATCTTTTTTTCACCGATTGAATCATTGTCGGAGCGTACTTTCATCTCAAGGTTATTGGCAAGAGAGAATGACACCGAGCCGTTGCGTCCGCTGCCCGGGACACCGAACAGACTGTTGGGGAAGAGTGAGTATTGCTTACGTTGCAGACGACCCTGNGCATCTGTGTATTCGTACGAGCCATAATAGCCGAAGAATGGCGATGCGAAGTCGGGTGAGCCTGATAACGANATGGTCGGAGTCAGTACGTGACGGATCATCTTGACCTTGTTGCCAAGGAAGGGGAGCGGCTGGAAGAAACCGTATATCTTTGTGTCGAGTGATACNGAGCCCGAGAAGTCCCATACGTTATAGAAACTGTANGTGGTGTCAAGCACTTCGGCCGATGCGTTGGGGTCCCACTGGCGTCGCACCTTGGTCGAGTACATACGGTCGGTAAGGTTGATCGACGGGGTTATGTTAAAGTATTTGAATACGTTGAATGTAGCCGATATGGGTATAGAGTGCCTCATGCCGTTACGCCAGTCCTTGATNAGGCTTTTCTGAAAGAATACGTCCTGCTTGGCGGTAAGCGANTTGTTGAACTGACCTGAATATGACAGTTTGATNTTTTCATACCATTTCTCTGCTCCGACAGCACGTTTGCGCTTGAAGGGGTAGACCTGTGACATGGTAAGNGTGAAGTTAGGAAACGATACTGCAAGTGTCGAGTCCTGNGTACGCTGAGAGACGTTGGCTGTGGTTGAGAGTGACCATTTCGAGTTGGGGAAGCGATAGGTCATGTTGATGGTCGAACTCTTGGTGTTTTCGGTGAACGCGCTTGAGTAATATGAGTTGAGATCGTTACGNGTGTAACCGCTTGTAGTGAAGTTGACACTTGCCGAGAAACTCATGTTNGGATTAGCCTTGGAGTCCTGGGAGTGGCTCCAGAGTATCTGAAAGTTGGTCGACTTCGTATAGTCGGGCATACCCTTGTCACCGGTGATGGTCTTGAGGTATGATATGTTGAAATTACCTGAATACTTGTAACGTTTGAGATAAGCTGACTGTGCACGCAATCCCCATGAACCAAGTGTGTAGATCTCACCNGTAAGTGCGAGATCCATGTTNTCGCTCAGTGCGAGGTAGTAACCGCCGTTACTCAGGTAATAGCCGCGGTTGTAATCGTCGCCGAATGTCGGGAATATGATACCGGAAGAGTATTTCTCGGAAAACGGGAAGTAACCGAACGGGACAGCGAGNGGGAGAGGCAGGCCGGCCAGCACCATGTATGCGGGTCCTGTGACGGCATCTTTNCCGGGGCGAACCTTACCCTTGGTAAGCTGCAACCAGAAGTGAGGATGCTCGTGGTCGTCNCATGTGGTGTAGCGCGAGTCTTGAATATATATGGTGTTTTCGTCGATTTTCTTNGACTGTCCGCCTGTCAGGTATCCTTCACCTTGCTGGGTGATGACATCAGTGATGAAGCCCTTCTCGGTTTTGAAATTATAACGCATTGTCTTTGCGTCATACGTGGTGCCGTTATCATCAAACACNGGNGTNCCGACCAGATCGCCGATNGAGTCGATNGTACCGAAAGCATATACGGTAGTCGAATCAAGGTTGAGCTCGATATTCTCGGCATCGAGTTTGATGTTGCCGTATGTTACCTTGCCGTCACCGTACATGTATGCCATGTTGCGGCCGGTCATAATCATTGAGTCGCTTGACGAGAAGTCGACGGCATTGTCAAGGTCAACCTTGGTGCGGACTATGCGTGTGGTGTCAGCATTATTGCCGGCAGTGATGCGACGTCGGCTCAGGAGTCGTCGTCTTGTCGAGTCGACCGACGCCTCATGGCGTCTGAGTATGCTGCGTTGAGTCTCTTCGATGGAGTCAGGTAAATTGACGGCCAAAGAGTCAGATCCGGCTACTGAGTCTGTTTCACCGACCGTATCCGAAAGAAGAGTGATGTCTGTATCGATAGTGTCGTTATCGGCCCTGTCGGCAACGGGATGGAAAGTGGGGGCGACGACGGTCGTGTCAACAGGCTTTGACTCGGAGTGCAGGCTGTCAACGGTCACCATAGAATCAGCGGTCACGACACCGGATAAACCCGTGTCGCCACCCCATGCCGGTCGTGAGAACGCACCCACTGACAGGGCGCACAGCAGCACTATAGCGATTATATATAGTTGAGTTTGCCTCAAATGTTTTCAGATAAAATCAGTGCAAAGTTAAAACATTCTTGCCAAATAGCCAAAGACTATGCGCACGCAGGTAGCTAAATAGATTTAAAATATCCACGTACATGCCTCAGGGTGATAAAATAGCATATTTCTCCGATAAAAAACATCACGAAAATGATGAATTGTTATGCGCTTTTTTCGTACTTTTGCATTGTAATTTTGAAAACGAAGTTTTTATAGTTTAATAATCCATCATCAATATTCAAGACTAAAAACCGCACTATGCCTCGTCAACATTTCGATTCTCTGGATATTAAAATCCTTGAGATGCTTTCAAATAATGCACGCAAGCCGTTTCTTGAGATTGCGCGCGAGACACACATTTCGGGTGCAGCTATTCACCAGCGCATTCAGAAGCTGACAGCAGCCGGTGTTATACTCGGCTTCCGTACCGAGATAGATCCTGCGACGGTGGGTTACCAGACGTGTGCGTACATAGGGTATATCCTTAACGATCCGTCAAAATACAATGAGGTCGTGGAGCGTCTGCGTGAGATACCTGAGGTAGTGGATTGCCACTTCACCACAGGTACGTATGACATTTTCGCCAAGATTTATGCCCGCAACAATGCCCACCTCCTTGAAATAATACACAAACGTCTCAGCCTCGGTTTGGGCCGTTCCGAGACTCTTATTTCATTCAAAGAGGTGTTCAAGCGCCCCGTGCCTATTCATGTAGATGACGAATATTAATAATAACAATATAGAAGATTTAAGTGTGGAACAGCGCCGCCGTACGGCGCTGTTCCACACTTTTGGCTGTAAGCTGAATTTTACCGAGACTTCGACTGTGGCAAAGCTTATGGCAGATGAGGGTATCGAGAGGGCTGCGGACGGCGAAACCCCTGATTATGTAGTGGTGAACACTTGTAGTGTGACTGAGGTGGCTGATAAGAAATGCCGTCAGGTCATACGATCATTCGCCCGCAGGTATCCGCATGCCAAGATCATTGTGACCGGCTGCTATGCGCAGCTCAAGCCTCAGGAGGTAGCGTCGCTCCCGGGTGTGACGATTGTGGCGGGCAATGACCGTAAGCTCAGACTCGTCGAGTATCTGCGTGAATGTGAGGCCGAGCACAAGGCGATGACCCCCGGAGATGTGTCGTGCGGCATGATTGAAGGGGCCGAGGTGTTTCACACGCTCACACGTGACATCACTGAATTTAATCCCTCGTGTTCACGTGGCGACAGGACCCGTTATTTCCTTAAAGTGCAGGACGGATGCGACTATTATTGCTCGTACTGTACCATACCCATGGCCCGCGGTCGCAGTCGCTCGGGCTTGATAGCCGATATTGTCGCTCAGGCGCGGACTGTAGCGGATGAGGGGGGACGGGAGATCGTCATAACCGGTGTGAATATCGGCGATTTCGGCAAACGTACCGGCGAGACATTTTATGATCTGTGTCGAGCCCTTGATGATGTTGAAGGTATCGAACGCTATCGCATATCGTCGATCGAACCTAATCTGCTGACTGACGAGCTTATTGATTTCGTGGCCTCGTCGCGGAGATTCATGCCTCATTTTCATATACCGCTTCAGAACGGCAGTGATGAGGTGCTCAGGCTGATGCGCCGCAGATATGATTCGGCTCTGTTTGCTCATAAGATAGGTCGCATTCGCGAAGTTTTACCCGATGCGTTTATTGGAGTTGACCTTATAGTGGGAGCACGCGGAGAGACCGATGAGTTGTTTGAGGAATCACATAGGTTTGTCGAAGGCCTTGACATATCGCGTCTGCATGTATTCACTTACAGCGAACGTCCCGGGACAAAGGCTCTTGAGATTAAACCTGTGGTTAGTCAGGAGGATAAGCACAAGCGTACGCATGTGATGCTTGATGTATCCGACAGGAAACTATCTGATTTCACCCAGCGATACATCGGCACCGTGCGTCCTGTCCTTGTGGAGCATCCGCGTAAAGATGGCTCGATGGCCGGGTTTACTGATAATTATATCCGGGTGCATCTTACCCAGACCGATCCTTCATGGGCCAATCGCGTGATGCCTGTAAGAATAATGGCTGTGTCACCCGACGACCCGGAGGCTTGCATAGGCGAAGTGGTGACCGACTGATACTAACCATATATATAATGTATAATTCATGGTAGCGGTAGTAATTCTCAACTGGAACGGGCGTAAACTGCTTGAGTCATATCTCGGATCGGTGGTGAGATATACCAATCCATCGGTGGGGCGTGTCATTGTAGCCGACAATGGATCGACGGACGGCTCGGTGGAATATGTCCGCAATGAGTTTCCTGACGTGGAGGTAATGGCCTTCAGTGAGAATTATGGTTTTGCCGAGGGGTATAACAGGGCAATAGCAGAGTTGCCATCGGAATATAAATATTGTGTACTGCTTAACTCCGATGTCGAGGTCAAGGACGATTGGCTTACTCCGCTGTGGAAGTTTATGGAGTCGCATCCCGGGGCCGGAGCATGTCAGCCGGCAATCAGGTCGCTTAAAGAGCCGGATATGTTTGAATATGCCGGAGCGTCCGGAGGATTTCTTGACCGACACGGTTACCCTTATTGCCGAGGCAGAATTTTTGATACCGTCGAGCCTGACAAAGGGCAGTACGACACACCGATCGAGGTGTTTTGGGCAAGTGGTGCGGCACTGATGGTTGATACACAGTTATACCGTGAGTGCGGAGGTCTTGACAAGGATTTCTTCGCACACATGGAGGAGATAGATCTGTGCTGGCGTATACGTCTGAGCGGGCGTCAGGTATGGGCTGTGCCGTCAAGTCATGTATACCATCTGGGGGGTGGATCTCTGCCGGCATCGAATCCTCGTAAGACATATCTGAATTTTCGCAACAATCTACTGATGTTGCACAAGAATTTGCCCGACAGTGTGCGTCGCGGAGTGCTGTTGCGCCGACGGCTGCTTGACACGGTGGCATGGCTGAAATTTATCCTGTCCGGTGACAGGGCTAATGCTTCGGCCATAATTAAGGCTCACAATGATTTCCGCACTATGCGGAAGAATTACACGCAGCATCCCAAAGAGAATCTGCTTAACGTCGACACGAATATCATATTCGACTATTTTATCCGCAACCGTCGCCGGTATTCGGAACTGAAAAATTAAGGTCACTATTCAACCGACACGCTGAATAGTGACCTTAATTAAGTCATTATCAGAACGGATATCCTATGGCCAGATGAAAGGCGAGGGATTTTCCGAATGATTCCATATTATAATACCCATGTTTGTTGGTACGATAGGGGGCATGTATGCCTATACCGAGGTCTCCTCTGATTATGAGCATGGATATGTTGAATCTCAGTCCGACACCTGTGCCGAGTGCGAGATCGCGCAGGAAGGTTGATCCCTTGAGCTGACCGCCGGGGCGGCTTTCCTCCGCTTTGAGTGTCCATACGTTACCCGCATCAATAAATGCAGCGCCGTGTAGCGGTCCGAGGATGGGGAAACGCAACTCGGAGTTGGCAAGGAATATAAAGTTACCGGTCTGGTCGAAGTAACCGTTGATCTGTCCCTGTGGTGCACGGTATGATCCGGGGCCGATGGAGCGCACGGTGAATGCGCGTACCGAATTGGCACCGCCGGCATAGAACTGTTCGCTGTAAGGTACCTGACTGGAATTACCGTAAGCGTAAGCCGCACCTGCGGCCAGGCGGTTGACAAGCCATACGTCAGCCGAACCTATGCGTCGGCCGTATACTATCTGGGCATAACCCTTTACGAACTGCGAGAAGGGTGTGCCGAAGAGTTCTTTCTCATGGTGCTTGCCACATAATTCGTAGATTGACCAGAAGATGTTGCCTGCCTGCTGTACCGTGGCCTGAACGTTGATCGTATTGTCGCGGTTCATGTTTCGGTCGTAGGTGAGTGTGTAGGACATCTGAGGAATGAACTGATTCATGAAGCTCTGGGCAATGGCCGGATTGGCTGTCATGATCGAGTCAAAGACTTCAGTGGTGTTCTGTAGTTTTGTATATGTGAGCTTAAATAGAGTGAACGAGTTGGATATGTAACGCGTGGCGCGCCAGTCGTAGGAAATCGATGTATTGAATTGTGACATCTTGAAATAGTGCGGTCGGTTGAGCAGATCGACACCGAGTGACAGACGAGTCCAGTTGATGTCACGTTGGCTACGGGGTATGAATTTCGGTGCAAGCAGGCGGGGGAAGGCGAGTGTTCCCTTTAGGCCGGCCTCGTATGAGTTAAACAGGCTGCTGCGGCCTGAACCGGTCTGCCATTCGTACGATCCCGTAAGTGTGACAGACAACTGTTCGCCCCCACCGAAAATGTTTCTGTTGGTTAGGCCTAATGTCACACCCGGACCGAGATAAGAATTTGATTTGGATGCGACATTCGCTTCTATCGAGGCCTCCCACGGGCGATCAAATGTACATTGGATGTCCACATTGAGCAGCCTGCGGTCACGATGTATGGTGTCAGGGCTCACGATGATATTGATGTCATTGAATATGCCCATGCGCGAGAGCCGCTGCTGGGTGAGATCCATCTGTCGCACGGAGAATGTGCGTCCGGGGCGGAATACGATACAAGACGGTATCAGAGAACGTCGCAGACGTGAAGGTTTATATTGTATTACGTCCCCCTTGTCGGTATGTATGGTGTCGGGTGTACCGCCGCCGCGGTTACGCATTACGGTAGTGGTAATTGTGCCTGTCTGAAATTTATCGAGAGCCCAGGCGTGGAGATTGTCAGCGATGTCGATACGCATAGCTATCCGCCCCGGGGTAATGGTGGAATCGGCGAGATACTGGAGGTATTCGGGGCGGAAGTAGTAGTATCCACGGTTACGAACGGCATTGGCTATCTGCACACGCAGGCTGGAAAGAGAATCGGTCGAGTAGCGTGCTCCCTTCTGAAAGTAGGATGAGCGTTTGGCTACGGAGTCGATGAGATGGAACAGTGCTGTCGTGTCGGGCAACAGAACGATTGAGTCAATAAGATATGGCGCACCAGCATTGACAGTGTATAGTATCGATGCCTTCTTTTTATTCTTCTTCTGAACGAGTTCGTATGATGATGTCCCTGAAAAATAGCCGTTGTCATCAAGGATACGGTCGAGCATGTGGGTACGCACTTCAGGACGTACGTCGCTGACAAGAACAGGCTCTGATACAAGCTTCTCGTACAACCAGTGCTTCAGACCTTTAGGAGGGTTGGGCCAGTTGTTATATACCCACAGTCCGAGAGGGAAGGGGGTGCGGACCGAGGCAGAACCGAGGAGCGGGTTGTTGGGCTTGACCGATACTGCGCCGGTGAGTGATTCTTTCACATCTTCAGGAAACGGAGTGTCCGAACCTTCGGGTATGTCAACCTTTACGCCCTTGAGGCCGGTGTACAGTATTTCGCCCTCCGGGAGCCGCCTGGTGGTGGAGCATGATGCGGTCACCATGAGAAGTAAGGCACCGGAGAGTATGCTGATGATAGTGTTCCCTTTCATATCCTTGCTGGGGTGATGAGTTATCATATTTGGTTATAGCGATGGTCAGTCACGGCGTATACCGAACAGATCCCATAGAGTGTTAAGTTTTCTTTTGAGGACGAAGCCGACACCGGTCTGTGTGATTTCACCTTCGAGTATGCTCTCGAATCCGGTGTGACGGAACACCTTGACATACATTGAACCGGATGCGTTGAGCATATACTCGAATGAGATGTCGTTGATAAGATTCTGTGAGAAATTCTCGTCAGTGTCGGCATCAGTCGAATAGTTTCCTCCGACTACGATCTTGAATCGGTCGTTGAACAGACTCTTGGACACACGATAGCTGTAGGATGTTGCTGTCGAGGTGTTGCCTTCGTAGGTGCGGTCATACTGGTCAATGCCGAATGATATGTCAACGCCACGTATATTGTTGGCGGCCCATGTGTTGAGTTGGGATGTGAGGAATGAGAACAACGGATTGCCCGACATGCTCGTTCCCTTGGTATTTGCTCCTGTGTATACGTTGTAGAGCAACAGGTTCATGGCCTGATTGGCACGCTGCTCGGCCGACATCGATGTCAGCTCGTTCTGTACGGTGATGTCATCGTTGGTCGATAGGTCGAACGATACCTTCATGTTGTCGAACGTATTGGTTACGGACAGGAGCACATCAAAGTTGACTACGCGTGAGTTCTGTCCGTCCTGTGTGACATTGGCGCGGACCACGTCGACGGCCTGGATGTTCAGTACGGGGTTCATCATATCGCCGTTGAACGCGATGTAGGAGCCTTCCTGAAATTCAAAGTTCTTCTCGCTCATCAGCGGCGGTGTGTAGCGTACAAATCCGCTGCCGATGTTGACACGGCCGGTCAGACGGTCACCGTTGAGGGGTGACATGGTGTAGGTGAGATCACCGGAGGGGAGAATGTGTACACGATTGTTGCCGTTGGCTGACAGGTCGACATTAACAGTGGCGCCTTCACGCAGATGCAGGTCGGCGTTAAGATTGAGTGCCATCGTTGTCGTTACGATTGAGTCGGCATCCTGAGTAGAAGTCGTGTCGTTGAACTGTACGAAGTGTACCATATTCTGATCGGTCTGAGATGATATGGTTTGTTCGGCCTCAGGCATTACGTATGTCACATTCGTGCCTTCGAGAAGTGAGATGTCGGCATTGACATTGAGTATACGGGCGAGGGAGCCCTTGATCCCGGCAAATAGATCAAGGAATGCCTTGCCGTATACATCCGAGCCTTTGCGGGCACGGTTGGCATTGACTACCTGCATGTTGCGGGCAGCGAGGTCGAGATCGAGCCTTATGTCGGTCAGATGGCGTGCATCTACAGTACCGTTGATAGATAGTGGATTCTTATTGCATGCGAGGATGTTGAAGTCCTTGAAGGTTACCACATTGCTGTCAACCGGTATCTTTTCATCCGAGAATGTGAAGGATGTGCCGAGCATCGTCACATTGACGGCTGTAGTATCAAAATTGATATAACCGTCAAATATGGGTGCAGCCATATCGCCTGTAATCTGCATGGCACCGTTAAGCATGCCTGAGAGTGTTGCCATCTTGTTGGGGATAAAAGGATTGACGACACTGAGCGGGAATTTTATCATGCGGAAGTCAAGCAGGAACGGTGTGGCCAATGTGGAGTCGTTGAGTACACCGCGGGCAGTGATGGTCGGTATTGAGTCGACCATGAGCGTGAGATCGGCCATGAGTTTGCCACCGGCCGAGTTGGCTACATTGACATCAAGGTCAAAATCGCCCACACGGTCGCGTCCGTAATAGAGGTCGGAAAGAGAGATCGAACCGTTGCCGGTCAGGGTTGGCTTATGGTACATGAAGCTGAGGTCGGCCGACAGATCACCCTTGACAGGAGGAGCGAATGGATTGATTGACAACCAGTCCTGAAGATGGATATTCGAGATCTGTACCTTAAGTGCTTCCTGTTCTCCATGATAGCGGACACTATGACCGTCGTGGATAGAATCGGTTGTGGCCATGAGTGAATCCGATGTGTGTTCATGGTGATCAGTGAAGATGTGTACGAAGCTCTGGTCTCCTGTCAGTTCAAGATTTGCGTCGATATGTCCTGTGGCTATGTCGTAACTCAGATAGTTATCGGTATTTATTTTCCAAGGCTTATATGCGATGGTCGGTTTGAGCGGGACGAAGTGTATGGAGAGGATACTGTCGGTCAGATCAGCGTTGAGACCGATGTTGAAGCCCTTTTCGCCTTTGATATTTGACTGACGGATAAAGCCGGATGCACGCGTATTGCCTGCAAAACCGTTGAAAGTCACGTGTGCGAAATCGTCGAATGTACCGGGGCGGTTGTCCATAGTGGCATTGTACACGAGATAGTCACCGTGCTGTACTGCATCAAGGCGAATGGTATCGATGCGTGTCGATCCTGATGTGATGGAGTTGAGCAGGGTGTTGAAGCGTAACAGTGAGTCGTTGGATATTGTCGCTGATATATGACCTAATTTGATACCTGATTCACTGAGATACTGTGAGGCGACGTTAGATGTCCCCATATCGGCCTTAAGTGCGAATGACGGGATGGCTGCAGACAGGGCCGGAATGTCAACCCGCATACTGTCGATCTGAGTCTGTATGACATTCATTGCCGCAGGGAGTTCGGATGCGAAGGCCATTATCGAGCCGGGTGTAGTGAGGAGGATATTCAGGTCACCGTTGCTTAATGTGGTGCGTGATCCTGTGGCTTCGGATGATGCTGACAGTGTTATCGGAGCTGTAGGTGCGATAGTGATACCGGGCAGATGCCAGTTGAGCGCACTGAGATCTGCCGTGACATCCATGCCCTGTGTGGCTATATTATAGAATCCTGCTGAATGCAGTGTGAAATGTCCGTTACATATAGAGTCGGACATGTGTAGCGTGAGCAGATTGATGTCATGCATATCTCCGTCAAGGTCATAGCGGACTGTATCGCCCGAAAGGGTGGCGGTGAAACCTACGGTTGCGTCAGCTCCGGGATTATGGCTTGAGATCTGTCCTGTAGCCAGACCCGCGTGAAGCGATGAGGTCAGACGTATGTCACGGTAGTGTTCGTTCAGGTATACTACATCCTTGACTATAACATCTGCATCAATAAATGTGTGGCGGGACATGGGGTTATAGCCGCGACCGTCAACATTGAGTGAGCCGGTCACGGTGCCTACGCCAAGCTCGGGCATAAACGCATTTACTGGAAATTGTGCGAGTGTGATGTGTGCGTCATAGTCCTCAGGGCGTGCACTCCAGGAGCCGTCAGCAGCGAGACGACCACCTCTGGTGATGACGGTAAGGTCACCGGAGGCCTCTCCGGGATGATAGTCTATGTTGGTATTCAGTTTGAGTGCCGGGACAGTAGCTATCGGGAGGAATGAGAACTGTCTGTCACTTAGAGATGCCAGTGCGCCGTCAAGCGACACAGACCCACCTGTCTTGTCAGGATCAAACGGCCAGTCGACCACACCGTTGCCGGCGAGACGCATTACCCCCGGCATAGTGAGATTCAGGGAATAGATATTGAGTTGCGAAGCTGTTCCTTCAATATCGGTAGAAATAGTAGTGAGGCGCATCGGGGCGAGCATGGCCTTCATTGTCGGGAATGCGAGAGTGATATCCTCGGGTGCGATAGCTCCGTTGCCTTTGAGCGCGATCGGAAGTGTGGGATCGGCTGTGAGATCACCCATGCCCATTGACGCATCGGCACGCAATGTCGAGCGTAGGGTTGATACGGTAAACTGCGAGATACGCATTGATGTGGAATCCATTGCGAACAAGCCGTCGGCTCGCAGAGGCAGACCGCAGCGTTCGGTGGCACTTAATGTCCGCAACGGGACTCGTATCTCCATTCCTCGGTTGTAAAATGAATCAATCTCGATCGCAATATCTTTCGCCTCGATATATGCAGGGTCGAAACCATCTGCCGGTACAGCTCCCGTCTGGGCATAGAGCGCATTGCGGGATGTGAGTCTCAGAGTGTCGGCAGTAATTGTCCAGGGTGGGGTAGTAACGTCTTCGGTCTCGGAAGTCGATGCCGCCGGGATTGTATCGCTCGCGGATATGGCAGGATAAAAATATGATACATCCGCACTGTCAATGCTGAGGGAGCGGCCATTGATACGGTAAGAGCGCATGTCGACAGTGGCCATATCCAGACGGGCGCGGTCGATGTGACATCCGAGTGAGTCGATAAGCGGAGTCATAGCCATGCTGTAATCAACGTCCGTCATGGTGATACGTCCGGCATTTATGAGCCATGGTGCTGAGGCTGTGGTGTCGACCGGGGTTGCTGTAGTGTCTTCAAGCATACGTAACCGGATGCGTATGCCGGAGATGTCGGCACGGTCAAGGTTGACGGTATTATCCTTGAGAATTATATCGGTCGCTGAGATTCCCGCACGGGCTATATGTGCGCGTAGCCATAGGACGGAGTCGGCTGTCCCGAGCTGATAAAAAGCACTGTCCAGTTCCAGCCCCTCGACATTGACATGTCCGCGAAGAAGTGGCAATATCTTTACTGCGACCGATGCGGAACGGGCTGTCAGCATCGTATCGGCGGGTGATGTCAATACGGATACGTCATTGAGACTAAGATGTAGCGGAGGTGTCAGGCGCAGGCGTCCGACATGAATGTCCATCCCTGTGGCTTCGGAGGCTTTACGTGTGGCGAGTCCGACAGCCCAATCCTGAACGAGGGGTATATACAGCAACACGGGCACCAGTAATATGATTATAACAGGTACCAATATAATCCACAGGAGTATCTTACCAATCCTTCGGGCCACGATGTAAATTTTTTAGCTAATAGTGATGAATAATATGAGTCCGAGTGATGACTCATTATTATAACCCCCTATGAGGGCAAAATGTTTGCCGCGTATGTGATGAAAAACACCCGTCACACATCTGAGAATATGATTCTCGGAGAGAGTGACGGGGTGATAAGTCAGTATTAGTGACTGAAGATAGGATTTACTTGTCCTGAACGAGAGAAACGAGGAGTTCCTTCCCGTCTTCGCCGGGCTGGAATACGAGTTTCCCCTCACGGGCAAGCCATCCAAGGGCTGCGTAAAGCTCGCGGTCATTCTTGAGCTTTGCCATTTTCTTAAGCTGCTTAGTGTCAACAGTCTCAGCCTCATTAAGTGCGGCCCATACGAGGCCGGCGTTAAAGCCAATGGTTTCGGTGTTCATTGTTAAGTATTTTAGTTCGTAAAATAATTCGGTGCAAAATTAATAAAAAATTGTTAATTGCATCTACTTATTAAACAAAATAATACTCAAAAGGTTCAATGACTCAGGCTTTAAGCCTCAAGGCTGACTACAGGAAGAGGGTTACCGCCACAAGATATACAAGCGATGCGGGAACAACGAGCAGCAGTGAATCGATGCGGTCGAGTATGCCTCCGTGGCCCGGTAGCAGGTGACCTGAATCCTTGACGCCGAGTGTACGTTTGATGAGCGACTCTACAAGGTCACCCCATGTGGCGAATGCTGCCACAGTAACACCCATACCGCACAGTATGCCGAGGCTCATTGACGAGAACGCCCATCCGAAACACATCTTCATGATGATGGCCGAGAGGATGACAAAGATCACTCCTCCTATCAGGCCTTCCCATGTTTTTCCGGGAGATATGCGCGGAAACAATTTGTGACGTCCTAACAGTGAACCGGTAATGAACGCACCGGTGTCACTCAGCCATATCATTACAAACATGGCCAGAAGCAGAGCCTGTCCGTCAGGCAAAGTGTAATACATGGACATGAGGCCGAGAGGTAACGCTATGTATAGTTGACCCATGTATGAATAGGCCAGATTGGTAAGCGGCGATGCCTCCCGACTGTAGAGTTGAATGACCAGACGGACTACCAGATACAGAAGATACATGGTGAAGAACGTGCCGCCGAGAACAGCTGTCGTGTGTGGGGTAAGTAATCCCATATTCACGCAGCACAGTCCAACGGACATAATGAGAGCACCGACGATGTCGACTGTCTGTGCGATGACTTTCTCGCCTCCGTCAGAAGCATTGCAGAGGGTACCGAACTCATGAATGGCAAGCACTGCAAAGAGTGATACCAGACCTACAAACCACCATCCGCCGGCAAGTACGGCTCCGACAATCAGCGCGACGTATATGATGCCCGTCAGCGAGCGTTTCACCAGATTCTTCATCTTTTCCTATACTTACTGTTGTTGTATTATGTTAGCGATTATACGAGATGAGCTATCAGTGACTCACGATCACCGGGGAGGAGATCGATGACCGGGATCTCGACCATAGTATATGCTCCGGGAGCGAGGCGCATCGATGCGCGTGCCACACCTACGAGCAACTGGGCGGTCAGGGCGGGATTGTTGATGCTCATGTTAAATTCAAAGCGTTGGTTCTGGGTCTTGCCGGACACACCTTTGCGCACCATTTTTACGCCGTGGCCCATATCCTTTACGGCATCCACGCTCTCAACCTCCATCACATGAGTTTCGTCAGAGGCGAAATAGGGATCTTCTTTCACTGCCTTGGCTACATCCTCAAGTTTGGCACCGGGAAGCAGCTCGACGTATACCATGCGGCGGTGCATGCCGTCACCCTTGGGCATGGTCATTGACAATGCGTTTTTAACACCGGGCTTTGATTTGACACATACGGTGTGGCCCATACTCATGCCGGGGCCGAAATTTGTGTGTGTCAGTCCCTTGGGTGCGGCTGCTTCGAGAAGTGTACGTACTACGGAGTCGCTGCCCGGATCCCATCCGGCTGAGATGACTGATACACGTCCGGCCTTGCGTGCGGCCTCGCCGAGTGAACGTCGCAGATCGACTATAGAGGTGTGGATGTCAAAGCTATCGACGGTATTTATGCCCATAGCAAGATATTCGAGAGCGTATTTCTCAACCTCACGTGTGGGTGTACAGAGGATTGCTACATCGACATGTCCAAGTTCGCGGATGTCGGTTACTACGGGATAGGGAGTGAGTTCGAGGGGCTTGTCGCCGACATGACGACGTACAACACCTGCGATCTCCATGTCGGGAGCTGCTTCAAGGGCTTCGATAGTGAATCGTCCGATGTTGCCATAGCCTACTACAGCAGTACGTATTTTCATAACTAAAATAAATTAATGTGTATCTTATAGAAGATGGAAAAATTGAGAATGGAAATCAAGAAATTTCCATTCTCAATTATCGGTTCACGTTATTATTTTGCGGAAACGATAGCCTCGGTGTCGCGGGCTATCATAAGCTCCTCGTCCGTGGGGATGACGACAACCTTGACCTTGGATGCTGGTGAAGAGATGACTTTCTCTTCGCCACGCACCTTATTAGCCTCGGGGTCGATCTCAACTCCCATGAATGCGAGGGGTGCACATACGTTAGTGCGGAGTGAGCACTGGTTTTCACCAACACCACCAGTGAAGACGATGATGTCCACACCGCCCATCTCGGCTGCGTATGCACCGATGTATTTGAGGATACGCTGTTCGTACATATCCTGACCGAGCTGTGCACGCTCGTTACCTTCGGCTATCGCTGCTTCAATCTCGCGCATGTCGCTTGAGATGCCACTGATGCCGAGCATACCGCTCTCTTTATTGATGATTTTCTGGATGTCTGTAGCTGAGAGATTGTGCTTGAGCATGAGATATACGAGAGCACCCGGATCGACATCACCTACACGTGTGCCCATCATCAGGCCTTCGGTAGGTGTGAGGCCCATTGATGTGTCAACGCTCTTGCCGTTGACTACAGCTGTGATTGAACCGCCGTTGCCCACGTGGCAAGTGATGATACGCTGTCCGACGGGATCGATACCGAGGAACTCGCACACACGCTGTGATACATAGCGGTGACTTGTGCCGTGGAATCCGTAACGACGTACGCCGTCCTCCTTATAATATTTATAAGGGAGGGCATACATGAAGGACTTGGCGGGCATGGTCTGGTGGAATGCGGTGTCAAATACGCCAACCTGCGGAGTGCCGGGCATCAGTGCAGTGATCGCCTCGATACCTGTCATATTGGCGGGATTGTGGAGGGGCGCGATGTCATAGCACTGCTTGATCATATCCTTGACCTCGTCGGTGATGAGTACGCTCTTAGAGAACTTCTCGGCTCCGTGCACCACGCGATGGCCTACGGCATCAATCTCGCTGTATGAGCTGATGCAGCCTTCAACGGGGTCGGTGAGCAGATTGAGGATAGCCTTGACCGCACCGTTGTGGTCAGTCTGTCCGAGTTCAATGATGGCCTTTGATCCGTCAGCTTTCTTATATTTAAGGAATCCGCCGGGCAGACCGATTTTCTCAGCGCCACCCTCGGCCATTACAGCGTCGGTTGCGGTGTCGATAAGCTTATATTTAACAGAACTGCTGCCGCAGTTAAGTACGAGGATTTTCATATTCTTGGGATTTGTTGGATTGACTGATTATTTCGCCTTGGCACCGATAGCCTGGTTGCAGGTGATGATGATGGTCTTGTAGATGTCTTCGGGATAGCATCCGCGTGAGAGGTCATTGACCGGAGCGGCGAGACCCTGAAGAACGGGACCAACGGCTTCGACACCGCCGAGTCGCTGTACGAGTTTATAGGCGATGTTGCCGACCTCAAGATTGGGGAATACGAGAACGTTGGCACGGCCGGCGAGGGGACTGTTGGGGGCCTTGCTGTTTGCTACGCTCGGCACGAGGGCAGCATCGGCCTGGAGCTCGCCATCGAGCATGAGATCGGGTGCCATTTCGTGAGCGATCTTTGTAGCCTCGATGACTTTCTCGACTTTCTCATGTTTTGCACTGCCTTTGGTCGAGAAGCTGAGGATGGCCACACGGGGCTCCATGCCTGCGATGTCGCGTGCGGTCTGGGCTGCGGATACGGCGATCTGAGCGAGTTCATTGGCATTGGGGTCGGGAATAACCGCACAGTCTGCAAAGATGAGCAGGCCGTTTGTGCCGTAAGGTGAATCCTCTTTCTGTACCATTACGAATGCTCCTGACACTACACTGATGCCAGGCTTGGTCTTGATGACCTGGAACGCTGCGCGAAGCACATTGCCGGTGGTGTTCTGAGCGCCGGCTACCATGCCGTCGGCATCACCTGCCTTGATGAGAAGACAGCCGAGGTAGAGGGGATTGGCTGAGGTGAGACGGGCCTCCTCCATAGAGATACCCTTGCTCTTGCGGAGCTCGAAGAAGATGGGGGCGTACTTGTCAATAACCTTTTCATCGGCGGGATTGACAATATTAGCCTTGCTGATATTTTCAAGTTTGAGTTGTTCGGCCAGAGCGAGAATCTCTTTAGGATCTCCGACAAGAGTGATGTCGGCGATACCGTCGGCTATTATGCGGTCGGCCGCTGTAAGTGTACGAGGCTCGGTGCCCTCGGGGAGCACGATGCGCTGGCGCGATGCTTTGGCATTCGCAGTAAGTTTTTCAAAAAGTCCCATAACTGT
Organism: Bacteroides sp.; assembly: GCA_014802015.1. Classification (GTDB taxonomy): domain Bacteria; phylum Bacteroidota; class Bacteroidia; order Bacteroidales; family Muribaculaceae; genus Duncaniella. The sequence continues at coordinate 226,583 of JAAVDB010000005.1, read as the reverse complement.
TTATTGGTATTATAATTTTTGGGTTACTGTCATATTGAAAAGTGGCAATAGCTCAAAACGGATTAATGAATGCACAAAGGTACAAAAAAAAGAAAAATTAAGAATGAAAATTTTAAAATTTACATTACTTCTCTTCAGCTTGAATTAATAGGCCCAATATAGTTCTAATATTGACAGGAATCGGTGCGGATATAGTTATTATATTAAGGTATATTTAAGCAAAAATGTGTTAAAACTCTTGACAACGGGTGTGAATGGATGTAATTTTGTGACGATTTTATTATATAATGGCGAAAAAGCGTTTTCAACATATTCCGCTATTCAGTACGAGGGCTACGGCTGTCGTATCGGTGGCATTGGTCCTGCTTATACTTGGCATCGCTGCACTTGTGGGGGTTGCTACTCACACACTGTCGCGTACGGTTAGGGATAATATGGGCTTTGTAGTGATATTCAATGAGGGAGTAACGGCCGGCGATATAGCGCGTGTGGTCGATATGCTCAAGGCTGACGATGCGGTGTCGTCGACCGAATATTCTTCAGCCGATGATATTCTGGCACGCTGGCAGGATATGGTGGGAGAGGATGAGGATATACTGCGTCTGGCCGGTGTCAATCCGTTCACACCTGAGTTGCAGGTTACGGTGTCAGAGCGCTATTCGTCCAATGACAGTATAATGAGCCTTGCAGCACCGGTCATGCTGATGCCGCAGGTCCATGATGTAAAGATCAATAACGAGCTGATCGATAGTGTCAATTCTACATTGCGCAGTGTGTCACTGACTCTTGTAGGTATAGCTATCGCACTGTTGGTCGTGTCATTCGTCCTGATATCCAACACTGTCAGGCTGTCAGTGTATTCACGTAGGTTTCTAATCAACACGATGCAACTTGTCGGGGCTACGGCCGGATTCATACGTCGACCGTTTCTTGCCGAGAGTCTTGTCAACGGTGCTGTGGCCGGTGTATTTGCATCGGTTTGCGTAGGATTGATGCTGTGGCTCGGTCATCGTCTTGACAGCACTGTGGGTACGCTTGTCGATTGGCCGGAATGTATTATCGTGATGGCCGGTATGATTGTCACGGGGATGCTGATATGTCTTGTAGGTGCACTCTTCGCGTGCAACAGGTATCTGGCATTGTCGTATGACGAGCTGTATAAGTAAGAATAGTTTTTTAAGACATACATATTTTAAACATAATGGCAATTAAAACTGGACGCCGTAATACGGCAGATAATAAAGGTGATGCTCTCGAAAAGGAGTCGGAAAGCCAACTCCCGCTCATGCGCCATAATTTCATACTGATGGCAGTGGCCGGGGCTATGATTGTGCTCGGTTTCCTACTTATGGCCGGAGGCGCGAGTACGATGGACTCTTTCAATGCTGACATCTTCTCGACACGGCGTATAGTCGTCGGACCGGCTATCGCTTTTCTCGGTTTCATATTCATGGGCGTAGGCATAATGTACTCACCTAAGAAAAAATAATCATCATTTCATCCTCAGGTTATAGCAATGGATTGTTTGGATGCATTGATTCTCGGTATCGTGCAGGGTCTGGCCGAGTATCTGCCTATAAGTAGCAGCGGTCATCTTGAGATATTCCGTGAGATACTCGGACTTAAACTTTCGGGTGGTGACGCGCTGGAGTTTGACGTAGCCCTTCACGTGGCTACTGTCCTCAGTACCATCGTTGTGCTGTGGCGTCAGTTTCTGCCATTGTGCAGATCATTCTTCACGTTTTCCCGTGATGATGATTTCTATTATGTGTGCAAGATACTCTTGTCATGTATTCCCATCGCCATCGTCGGGCTCTGTTTCAAGGATTTCATAGAGTCATTTTTTGGAGGGGGGCTGACTGTAGTAGGGATCTGTCTGCTCGTGACGGCATGTCTGCTCGGATTCGCTTACTTCTTCCGTAATCCCTCACGTGAGGCTGCCGCTCACGTCAGCGGCCATGAGATCACATGGCTGGATGCTTTCATCATTGGTTGTTCTCAGGCTGTGGCCGTACTCCCCGGATTGAGCCGTTCGGGCACTACTATAGCCACCGGTCTGCTGCTCGGCGACAAACGCGATAAGATAGCACAGTTCTCTTTCTTTATGGTCATAATACCTATTCTCGGTGAGGCTTTGCTTAGTGTCAAAAAACTTATCGAGGGAGAAGGTGTTGCTGATGCGATAGGTGTCATGCCGCTGTTCATAGGTTTTATATCGGCGTTTGTAGTTGGCTGTCTGGCTTGCCGCTGGATGATTGAAATAGTGAAGAAGGGTAAACTTATATGGTTTGCCGTCTATTGCCTGCTGGCAGGAGTGCTTTGTATCGTTTGGTAATAAAGTGATATGGATTTCATTACAGGAGAAACCCTATATATAGACAAACCGCTTGAATGGACTTCGTTTGATGTTGTCAAGCGTATTCGTGGAGTGTTGTTGCATCGCCTGCACCGCAAGAAGATAAAGGTTGGTCATGCAGGCACACTCGACCCTCTGGCGACCGGAGTGATGATTGTAGTCACGGGCCGTTCGACAAAACTGATCGAAAGTCTGCAAGCCGGTGTCAAGGAGTATGTCGCGACGATACAGTTAGGCGCTACAACACCCTCATTTGATCTTGAGACAGAGATTGATGCAACTTATCCGACGGAGCATATCACACGTCAGGCAGTTGAGGATGTCTTACCTCGCTTTATCGGTCGAATTGAACAGGTGCCACCTGCATTCTCGGCGTGCAAAGTGGACGGTCACCGTGCCTATAATATGGCCCGTAAAGGTAAGGAGGTGGAACTCAAACCCAAAATCCTTGTGATTGACAGCATAGATATTGAGGATTTTGATACCGAATGCATGACTCTGCGTCTGCGTATCGTATGCAGTAAAGGTACATATATCAGGGCTTTGGCAAGAGATATCGGAGAGGCACTCGGTAGTGGCGGCCATCTGATAGGTCTGCGGCGCACGCGCGTGGGTGATGTCGGCATCGATGAGTGTCTTACTGTCGATCAGGCTGTGGAACTTATACGCACCACAGATATTGTCATACCTGACGAGGAGCAGGACAGGACTGATTGAAATACTGAAGGACAGCCGATAGTGAACGGCTGTAATAACTCTCTCCATCACATATATTTTGCATAAAAATTCGAGAACATAATATCTGAAAGAGGATGAAACTTTCGCAATTCAAATTCCGCCTTCCCGACGAGCTTATTGCACAGCAGCCTTCCGGCGAGCGTGACGCAGCTCGCCTTATGGTAGTCAACCGTAAAGACGGCTCGATTGAGCATCACGAATTTAAGGAAATCATCAATTATTTTGATGATGGTGACCTGTTTGTCTACAATGACTCAATGGTCTTCCCCGCACTTCTCTATGGTAATAAGGAGAAAACCGGAGCTCGTATCGAGGTGTTCCTTCTGCGTGAGTTAAGCGCTGAAAACAAACTGTGGGACGTACTCGTAGAGCCGGCCCGTAAAATCCGTATCGGTAACAAACTCTATTTCGGAGACGATGAGTCAATGGTGGCCGAGGTAATAGATAACACTACATCACGCGGACGTACGCTGCGTTTCCTCTTTGACGGTTCACACGAGGAGTTCAAGGAGGAACTTTACAAACTCGGAGCCACTCCGCTGCCGTTCTATATCAACCGCGAATCAACTCCTGAGGATACGGAGCGTTATCAGACCATATATGCCCGTCGCGAGGGTGCTGTCGTGGCTTCAGGTGCCGGACTGCATTTCTCACGCGAACTTATGAAACGTCTTGAGATCAAGGGGGTAGGTGAGGCATTCATCACTATTCACAGCGGTCTTGGCAACTATAGAGAAATCGATGTCGAGGACCTCACCAAGCATCGCATGGACTCGGAGGAGATGGTGGCATCGCAGGAACTTGTCGATAAAGTAAATGCCACAAAGGATGCAGGCCACAAGATATGTGCTGTCGGTACGCAGGTGCTTCGCGGTATAGCAAGCGCCGTAAGTATGGGGGGGCACATGAAGACTTATACAGGCTGGACCAATAAGTTCATATTCCCGCCTTACGACTTTACTGTTACCGATGCTCTTGTATCGAACTTCCATCTCCCTTACTCGACAATGCTCATGATGGTAGCTGCGTTCGGTGGCTATGATCTCGTCATGGAGGCCTACAAAAAGGCAGTCAAGGAGGGATATAAGTTCGGTGTCTACGGCGATTCGATGCTCATAATCTGATTTGGCTAAGTATCTGACCATAGCTAAGGAGGGCGAGGGCATCTATCGTGAGAAGATGAGCCGGTTTCTCGCTTTTGCAGTCCCGGTGACTTCCGTCGACGAGGCAAAGGCGTGTATATCGATGTATGCCAACGAGTATCATGACGCACGCCACGTATGCTGGGCCTATATGATAGGTGCCGACAGGCTTACCTATCTGTCCAGCGATAATGGCGAGCCGTCGGGCACTGCCGGTAAGCCGATACTCGGTCAGATCAACTCGCTCGGCCTTACTAATGTCGTTGTTATAGTCGTGCGCTATTTCGGTGGCATAAAGTTAGGTACATCAGGCCTTATAGTGGCGTATCGCGAGGCTGCAAGGCTGGCACTCGAAGATGCCGGATCGGTTGAGGGCCGAGAGATGACATCGATGACGGTCACATTCCCATATCTGGCTATGAACGATGTCATGCGTCTGATCAAGAGTGTCCCTGCATCCGACGCGGTAAAGATTACAAATCAGGAGTTTGACAATACATGTACGCTCACACTATCGCTTCCGCTTGACCTCGTACCGCTCCTGGGCGGGAAACTTGAGGCTGTTTCGGGAACATCATTAAACTATTGAGCCGATTGTAATGTTATAATTCAAGAATAAATTCATTCACACATCAACTGCAAGTTTCAACACACCCATCATCTATATGACAGACAAAACCACCGACATTCTCCCGATGATAATCGAGGGCATACAGGACCGTAAGGGTAAGAATATAACCATTGTTGACCTAAGCGACATCGAGAGCGCTGCGGCATCGCGGTTCGTCATCTGTGAAGGTACATCCTCTCAGCATGTGGCGGCTGTGGCCGACAGTATACGCGAATATCTTCTCGAACATGCACGCATCAAACCCTATAATTATGACGGATATACCAACTCACAGTGGATTGTCATCGATTATGACGATACGATGGTCCATGTGTTCCTCCCGTCGACACGCCGTCTTTACGACCTTGAGGGTCTGTGGAGCGATGCTAAGATTACCGATATTCCAGATCTTGACTGATACAATTATTAATGAACATGCAGGATAACAACAGACCAAAGAAAAAGGGCATACGTTTCAGTATGTACTGGGCGTACGTCATTATCATAGTATTTCTCCTGGGAATGCTCTATCTTGATGAAAATTCGCTCTCGAAGAATGTCAGCTATTCCAAGTTTGAGCAGTATGTGTCGTCAGGTGGAGTGAAGGAGATTACAGTATACACCAATACCAATCGTGCNGATGCTGTGCTTGATGATTCGCTCGCATCAAAGATCTTTGATGAACATCAGTATACGGNCGGAAAGGGTATAGAGGCCCATATCGTAACGGATATTCCTTCGGCTGACAAGATGAAGGATCAGATAGACCAGTGGATGGCTGACGGCAAGTTTAACGGAGAGGTNAATTATGAGAAATCGTCCGATTACACATCGATCCTGTGGACNTTCGGTCCTATAATCTTGCTCGTGGCTTTCTGGTTCTTTATGATGCGGCGNATGGCCGGTGGCGGTAACAGCAGTGGTGGCCCCGGCGGCGTGTTTAATGTCGGAAAGTCGAAGGCTAAGGTCTTTGAGAAGGGTGAGGCCACNAATGTNACNTTTAAGGATGTGGCNGGNCTTACCGANCCNAAGACNGAGATTCGTGAGATCGTGGAGTTTCTCCGCAATCCGCAGCGTTACACCGATTTGGGCGCGAAGATACCCAAGGGCGCACTACTGGTAGGCCCTCCGGGAACCGGTAAAACTCTTCTCGCCAAGGCTGTAGCAGGTGAGGCTAATGTGCCGTTCTTCTCGATGTCAGGCTCGGACTTCGTCGAGATGTTCGTCGGTGTGGGTGCTTCGCGTGTGCGTGACCTGTTCCGTCAGGCTAAGGAGAAGGCTCCATGTATAGTATTTATCGACGAGATTGATGCCGTGGGACGTGCCCGTGGCAAGAATCCTAATATGGGAGCGAACGATGAGCGTGAGAATACACTCAATCAGTTGCTTACAGAGATGGACGGATTCGGCACCAACAGCGGAGTCATNATACTCGCTGCGACCAACCGTGCTGACATTCTTGATAAGGCTCTGNTNCGCGCGGGACGTTTTGACCGACANATTAATGTAGATCTGCCCGAACTCAAGGACCGTATCGAGATCTTCAATGTGCATCTCCGCAAGATAAAGATTGACGATACGGTGGATGTTGAGGTGATGGCTCGCCAGACGGCCGGATTCTCCGGNGCGGATATTGCCAATGTCTGCAATGAGGCTGCACTGATCGCGGCCCGNGGTAATAAGAAGACTGTCGACCGCGACAGTTTCATGGCGGCTATNGACCGTATCATCTGTGGTCTCGAACACAGTTCCAAGATAATTTCAGCTGACGAAAAGAAGGCNATCGCTATACATGAAGCCGGNCATGCTACGGTGTCATGGTTCCTNGAATATTCCAACGAGATGGTCAAGGTGTCAATCGTGCCGCGCGGCATGGCGCTCGGAGCGGCATGGTATATGCCTGAGGAACGCCAGATCACCCCTCTNCAGGCTCTGCTTGACCAGATGTGTATGACGCTCGGTGGACGTGCGGCCGAGGANCTNACNTTCGGNCANGTNTCGACCGGAGCNCTCAATGACCTCGAAAAGGTTACCAAAATGGCATACGCCATAGTTGTATATTATGGCATGAGTGACAAGATCCCNAATGTATGCTATTATGATTCTACAGGTCAGGCATACGGATTCTCCAAGCCTTACGGNGGCGAACGTGCCCGTCAGATAGACGANGAGGTGTCACGCATAATCAACGAACAGTACGAACGTGCCAAGCGTATACTCAGCGAGCACAAGGATGGACATGCACGTCTTGCCGAGACACTTCTGACTAAGGAAGTGATGTATGCCGAGGACCTNAAGGAAATCTTCGGNCCGCGCCAGTGGCGTTCGCGCACGGAGGANATCATGCGTCTGCAGGCAGAGCGTGATGCCGCCCGTGAAGCCGAACTGGCACAGACTGACGATTCCGANAATCATAAATCGGNAGCCGGAGTAGACAACCAATCGGACTCNGNTGATAACGTGGAGGATGTAGAAGCAACGGAGATCACGTCAGATNNNACCAATGCAGAATCAGAAACGTCCGACACGACCACCCCACCGCCATTCAAGGGGGTATAATGATCCCACAAAAATAGTCAATAAAATAACCGCACCCCGGAGTGACAATGAATCTTCCGAGGTGCGGTTGTTTTTTATAAATATGAACGAAACAGTAAGTTCCCGGTCGCTTACTAACGAATGCCAATATATTTATGACCAAAAGCATTGGCATCCATCAGTGCTATTTTAAATATTATTTCATATATTTAATCAAGCCCGATATTGTGTATGTTATCATATAATAACAAGCTAATAGAAGGTTGATATGGTGGTGATTACGTATTACTCTCCAATGTTCTCGGAACATCCTGATTTTATTGGCTGAGCGGGAATCAGGTGCTTCCCGATAGTAAGCGGTGACTTCACATAAATTATGTGCACAATATCCTTTCTTTAGAATATCAAGCCAAAAACAGAAATCCTCTTGTTGTATTGGTTTGAAGCGTGTGTTTCCGATGGCTTTTCTTTCTAAAATAGATGTAAGACAAGGTATCGCATTCGATTTCAAAAGGCTTTGATAAGTAGACGTTTTACGAGTCTTAACTATCCTATTTGATTTGTTTCCATTAAAATCAATTTTCTCATAAAAAGAATATCCGAATACCAAGCCGGAACTCTCCATCCATTCCACTTGTTTTTTTAACTTATCAGGCATCCAGATGTCATCGGCATCTAAAAATGCTATGTATTTACCGTTGGCATTATCAATTCCGATATTTCGTGGTAGAGAAGGTGATCCGGATTTATTCAGTGTTTTAAAGGATTTTATTCTTGAGTCACACTCGGTAAAACGTTGTATGATTTGTGCCGAATTGTCTGTCGAACAATCGTCTATTATCAATAGTTCCCAATTTTGATAGCTCTGTCCGATAACAGAATTTATTGAGTCATTAAGATACTCTCCAGCATTATAGCATGGAACAATGACGGATACCAAAGGTGTCATGTCACATATAATTTAATTATTGAAAAAATTTTAAAGCAAAAGACGGTTAACTATGGTATCACTCTGGTTTCCCATTAATAAAATATCGATATGCATCAACTGATTTTTGTGCTATATTTGACCAACTATAAGTATTTGCAATTTTGTATGCATTCTGAGAAAGTTCTACTCTTCTTTCCTTGAACTCATTAATAGCTGATTCTATGGTCTCTGCAATTTTCTCCGGTTTCAGATCAGAAACCCAACCGGCATCGAATGATCTGATCTCAGTTCCCATATTTGTTTCAGGTGTAACCAAGCAAGGTAAGCCAGATCCTAATGCCTCCAGGACAGCCATTGGCATGCCTTCGTAACGTGATGTTAAAATGAATATGTCATTTTGTGACAATGCTTCAAATTTTTTCTGTCCGTATACCGAACCATGATAGTGACAGTTAGGTAACTCATTGATCCATTTGATAAAAATATCAGGAGGATTCGGCCCGTAAAAATTAAATTCTGTCTTTTCTAAAATTGTTGAGGGGAGTATTTTTAGTGCTTTAAACAAAATGTCCAATCCTTTTTGACAAATGTCCATCCTTCCTAAATATATAAACCTAACTTTGCCAACTCTCTCACCCGGTGGATATATTCTCGGTGTTATTCCATTTGGTATTATACATCTTTGGTTATTATTAATATGGAAAACTGAGGAGTCCTGTTCCTCTTTATTCAAGTATATTATTCCGGACGCTTGTTCTACAAACTTATTAGTGAAAAGATAACGGAAAATACGTTTTAAGAACCTGTTTTTCTTATAGTTTTGAATTGTGGCTCCTCCATGAAATTCAATACAATAAGGTATACTTTTTGACCTCAAAAACCGTGCAAATAGAACATATCTCAGATAATATAATGAATGAAAAATGACTATATCCGGATTATGTTCTTCTATATACTCTTTAAAGTTGAAGAATCCTGCAAAATTCAGATAATTCTCTCCGCCATACATTCCGGCATATCTGCTTATCAGTATGCCACATTCGACATGATGACCTAATTCTCGCTGTGCAGGCATCAGATTATTGATTACCTCGGTGATGCCATTGGCCGGATGAGGAGGAATTAAATCAGCAATATGTAATATTTTCATTTTATAGGAATTAACGTATAAAGTAAGGATATACAGCATTCCAGTTTGGACGCAATATCAATATTGTCCAGTAGTATATATTGATACTTAATAATGAGATTAGAGCAAAAATCATACGGACTTGGCTCTTCGCGTATTTCAATATATTGGGAATAAGTATGATGGCATAAATTAGATAATATTGAGATAATCGTCCGAATATACTCATGTTATATGACAGGATGAGTATTCCGGTTCCTATCAACGTCATATAAAAAGGGAATGCTAATTCTGACTTTTCGAATTTTATGCTTCCAATATTAGACCTTATGTATAGGGTTGAAAGCAATATAATTATATATATGGCTACTTGAAACAGAGCTCCTATTTTCCCACTCTCACCATATATGGAACCGACATAATCAGCATATCCAATTATGTATCTGAGAGTGTAATTTAAAATACCCGAAAAACCGATATATGAAATAAATGTAATGACAACAATTAGACATATATTCTTAGTGTTCATCTTTATACCCTTAATGAAGTATACCGGTAAGACAATTAATGCTGTCACATGAAAACTTGCCGCAGTAATAATGGTTAGGATAAACTTTTTCAAATCATGCTCTTGAATGTATTTGTAAGCATAAGTTGTCAATGCTACTGCTATGGATTGCCTGATTATATTCAGAGAACTGTCGAAAAAGCCCAAGCAAATAAAATACATTACTGACATGAAATACCATTTTGAATATTTCTTTATGAAATCATAAAATAAAAATATAGAAATACCGCCGGTGACTATGATAATAGCGTTAGGATTACTTGTCAATAGTTTTATAAGCGAGCAAAGAAGGATATAGCCAGGCTCCATCCGGTCATTAAAATCAAACGGTGTATGAAGAGAGAAGACTCTAATGTATGTGCTGGTATCTTTTCCAATCATTTCACCCCTGAACATACTCATGAATGCGAGTATACTCATGACACACATTAGAAAAAAATTGTCAGATAGGGTTTTAACCCTCATTATCCGGCCTTGTTTCTCGATACCGAATGCATGATAGCTAAACAGCCATACTATTAGTATACCTATCTCAAGAACACCAAAACTCATCTATATAATTTTAACCGGCTAAGTAAATGATATATATACTTAAGATGCGAATACAAATCCGGCGTACCCCATTTTAGTAATGATCTATAAACCCGATATGCTTCCCTATATTTACCACATGTGATGTAACGTACCACGCACGTATTGTACTGATATTTATATATCTCGTTCTTTAACGGCATCCGTTCTATATCATCATGGAAGTGGTTAAGGAAATAATCAAGATATTCGATTGATTTATGAGGATTTATGGCGACTTCATTGACTGTTTCAAATTTTATAACTTGAGCATTATGAGCCTTTATCATCTTCCAATTGCGAAAAAATCTGACGTACAATTCATAATCCTGGTGGCGTCGGAATTTTTCATCAAAACCATCCAATGCTTCTATACAACTTCTTCTAAAAACGACGGTAGATGTATTAAAATAGCATTTCCCACTAAGAATCAGTCCTACATCACTGACATTGTCCGGATTATGAGTATGTAATTTTGACCCGTCTTTCCTTACGATCACCGTGTCACAATAGCATGCATTATAATCACAATTATGCTCTAATGTTTCAATTTGAGACTGAATTTTGTCTTTTGAAAATATATCATCATCGTCAAGAAAACAGATATATTTGCCTTTAGAATGTGAAAAGCCTGTATTTCTCGCCGCTGAACCATTTTTATTGACAGAATGCTTTATATATGTAATTGCACACTTATGAATATATTCAGATAGTGATTTTTCAGTCTCAATCTGATGATCTGAACCGATTCCATTATCATCTACTACAATTATTTCTATATGTTTATATGATTGAGATAATACACTTTCGATAGCTCTTATCAAATTAATCGGACGAGAATACGTCGGAACTATTACAGAAACGAGTGGTGACATATTATAACTTACTGTCTTATTCCTAACTCTTTTATTGCCTTGCTACAGAGTATGCCCATTTCACGCAGACTTTTGTCAGTATGTGAAGTGGTGCGTCCGGCCGCGCCGGTCATAGTCATTTCACCGAAATATACCTTATTATCCACTTCATAGAAATCAATTCTCATTTGTGGATGGCCTTTTGATAAAGTAGAGGCCATCTCTAACATTTTGTTCAATCCTTTAGGTCGCGGAATAGCAGATGTTGACCGAATATGTTTGTCAGAATAAAGCAGACGACCCGATTCGATCCTATCCCACGTGTGTGCATCATATAAATCGATCTTGATAGAATCATTTATGCGGTCACAGCAAACGAAACAGCGGTCAACATATCCGTTGAAACACCAGAACTTATAATCAATCAATGTCTCAGAGATCCCTTCTTGCTTCTTTGCATCAAGCATACTTTCCGCTAATATCATAGGAGTGATTCTGAGGTAATGCGGTTCTGCTGAATCCTTCCCGAAAGGATGTCTGTATAATTTCCTGAAATATCGTTTAATATCATTCAGATCTGCTTGTTTTTTATCTTTTATGAGAAGAACATCGCCTGCGCCATTATTGATTTTTAGTACAAACTTATCAGGGAGATTATCAAAATCAATTTTGTCAGGATCAGACCATGATGCTAAAAGAGGTACAAGTGTCTCTTCATACCCCATATCTCTTATGATCTCTCTGACTCGATATTTATCAGCAAACAGACTCCATGCAGATGTGTCAGTGTTGAACGCAAGCCAGTTTATCCATTGATTGAGATCTTCAGGGTCTTTCCAATTGATACGACGTCCGAATGTTTGACGATACATAATATCGGCATGACGTCTGAAATTACCCGTTTCTCTCCAATATCGAGCCATAATAGCAAGATAAACTTTTCGTGGATGTAAATAGGATAGTGTCATCTGATATATCATGAAGTTTTAATTTCCTGAAGGATATTGTCCCATTGGGCAATGATCTTTTCTTCTGTGAAATTTTTAGATTTCATCACGGCATTAAGCGCCATTTCTATACGCATAGATTTATCACTCATCAATGATGCCAATTTATCAGCATAAATATTTTCATCGAAGGCCGGTACAAGAATGCCGTTGACTCCATCATCAATAATATCCTTAACCGATGCAAATGAATCAAATGCAATCGGTACACAGCCATTTTGCATAGCCTCCAACAGGGTCATTCCCCAGCCTTCACGAATGGATGTCATGATGAAGACTGATGCTTCTTGGTAAAAAGATTGTGATTCCTGTCTACCATGAAAGGTGACTCGTTGGATTCCATGGCGTTTAACGAATGACTCAAGATAAGTACGGTCATCACCATCACCGACAATATCAAACTCCCAGTCTTGAAAAATCGGTTTCAGCGAAAGTTTTTGCCAAATTCTAAGAGCCGTCGTAATATTCTTGGGAAATTCCTGTAATCTTGCCACCAACAATAATTTTTTCTGCTTGTCCAGTATCTGTTCCTTGGAGACAAAATCTTTAAAACTCAACATATTCGGTATTGCATCCAACTTGGAGGCATTCTCAACACCTGTCAATTCTTGCCACTCGGGCACGAACTGTCTGGATAGCAGTACAAATTTTTCTACATCATTGTAAATTCTTCGATATGCATTACGATTCTTTATCAATGTCAATGCATTATGAAGCCTTGAATACATAGGATGAGTAAGTAGTTTTATCAGATTTTTAATTCTTTCTGATGCAGAATGTGCATTTAATACACTGAGATACCGTTGTCTTAGGTTAAGATTAAACAGTCGCCGTGGTGTATTATGGTGGCAATAAACTAACTTACAGGGATATGTACTTAATCTTATAGCGTTCTTCAAATAAAAATTTTTGTCAACCCCCATCTGATTTATGATGACGTCAATCCTCCATCGCTCGATAAGTTCTGTAACGTCCTCTGAAGAGAAATTTGTGGGTAAGCACTCACTCGCTTCATATTTATATCGAGGAATATCATCTGAATAACGCTTACGATAGTTGTAAAAATTATAACAATGGTAATCATAATGCCTTTTCAAGCCATCCGCAATGAGCGCGGTAGTCCGCTGAATACCCCCCATTGTAGGACACGTTTCATCGCCATGATAAAATAGTATATTCATAAACTGATAAGAATTAGCGATTATGATTTAATGATGAGTCGTCGGATTCGTAAACCAAGTGTTCGGAAACTTGGTGAAATGATCCATAAACACGTACATAATGTTATCAAGTATGACAAACAGATGCAAATGGTATAGATTGCAAGCATTATCCATGTATGAGGTAAAGTATCCCAATATCCGTCAAAAATATAATATAGAATCACACCTATAACCACAGCCGGTAAAGCCATCGATACATAGTTCACGAAATACTTGATGAGTGATTCATGGAGCCCGTATTTAAATAGGAAAAATGGTTTCCACAGCTCAATCACACATATTGAACTGATCAGGACGCCTGAAAGAATACCATTAAGGCCATAATAATATCCAAGTAAAATTGAAAGTCCTACATTTAGCAAAGCTTCTATTACTGGAGAATATATATCTTGATATTGACCTTGTCCTGCGATAAATTGATTGACGGTATAACGGTTTAGTCTTATGAACAAAGTGGTTGCAATAATCAACAGAGTAGACAAAGGCAACAGATATTGTTCGCCAATCCAAATCTCTACGAAAGCCTGCCCTATAGTTATAAATACGAATGTAACAGTGGCGACAAGTGTGAAACGTAGTGCAAACAGTTCATAAAATACCTTCATTATACGGTTTTTATCGCCTTCGGCAATCATATCACCGATCCCTGCTCCCATGCTGTTAAATATGGCATTAAATAATCGCATAATTCCTGATGATACGATCAAATAATTTCCATATATCGCAACTAATGATAAGGATGAATATGCGTATATGATCAGAGGGCTTGATTGAGTTAATGCAAATCCACCGATATTATGGAAGAAAACCTGTTTAGTCTTCACGATCAAATTTGCATATTTTCGTTTTAATTCATTATATGTTAGTTTCGACTCTTTGAGATATGGGAAAGATTTTGACACTGTAATGTGGAGAACAGCACTCCCTGCAATCGAAAATAATACTTCAGTAACGAGCCACCATATATAAGGGTTACGGCATGAGGATAAGACTACAATCTGAGTAACGGACTTAATAATATTGCAAGCCCCCAGACTTTGTTGTATTTTATAATCGTGCTGTGAGGCTGTAAGTATAATCTGTCGATAATTTATAAAATACCCTAAAAGGGAACTAAACAGCAATACTCCGAATGATGAATATGCATACCATAATGGTAAAGATATTTTTTTGAAAATTAATGGGAAAAAAAGCATTACGCTTATTGCTCCGATTATTATCACGGACGCTATTCGTCTATAAAGTTTTCCTTGCAGTGATAGGATCTCATTTATAGAAGTCTGATCATTATTATGCAGAGGTTTATATAATGAAAATGATACAGCGGAATTGATACCAAGTTCTGCAAGATTTAGAAACTGAAGAATGTTAACCGCAGTTGTATTCAGACCCAAAATGTCCTCTCCCAGATATTCCAGAAAAATTTTTCGGGAGATAAATGCCAGCACAAACTGAATCGCAAAAAATGTCAGTGCATAAATTGAATTCTTTAATGTCTTTGCTGTTCGTGATTTTGACATATAGAGACCCTCTGTTTTTTCGTGCGGTTTTATTGTATCCCCTGTACATCTGACAGATTGATTCTCACCGAGGCGCCGCCCAGCAGGTCAAGGGCCACTATCAGCGAATGACTGCCGTCAGGATCCGAGATGATGCTACCCTCAAGACCTTGCAGGTGACCACGTATCACGCGCACTTTGTCGTTGTGTTTCAGTGGCGCTTGGATTAAGTTGACCGGACTGTCTGCATGGCCGAGCATAAATTTAAACATAGCAAGCTGGCGGTCGGGGATTGTAGCAGGCGGACTGTTGTGTGTGCCTTTGTTTGCGGCATGGTCGGCCATGAAGCGTAAGATGTATGGCCGTCTGACCAACTCACGACGCTCTCGCTCGGTACATTTCACAAACACTATCGATGGGATGATTACCCGCTCAATCATTCTACGTTTACCGTTTGCCCATAAGCGTAGTTCATTTTGTGTAGCGACAAAGCATTCTATTCCGATTCCAATGAGGCGTTCCGCCACTTTTTTCTCATGTCTGGCATTGACAATGGCGACATACCATTTGGATTCACCCACGCCTACGGCGCCGTCAACGCCCGCAGGCACTGCCGTAACGTTGTATGTATATGTCTCAGTATTAGACATGCTTTAGCTGAAACAAAATGTGCATCTCTTCGTAAGAGATACATACCATAGAGAAATATCGCTGACCGATAATGCGTTATAGTATGCGCTCCTTACACGATATTTACGACATTATGACATGACATTACAAATTCCCACTTATGAAAATTTGAATTATATCGGCTGAGCGAAATTAGCGATACTATTATTTAGTGGATTCCGAATAAATTTTATATCTTTGCATTACTATAAGTATCTCTTACGAAGAGATACTTAATTTAGATAGACAAAGTGAGACGAGTTGTTTTTCTGAAATCAGCATGGCAAGCTTTTCAGATGGATCCCGTAACGGCCTGTGTAACAAACTGTAATGGTTGTATGCAGGACTCAAATTATTGTCATAACTAACCGACGGCCGTTTTTGCAATGACTGACACGAGTGAAAACAACCACTGGTATGTGATGCGTGACCTAAAGCGGGCCAATGCTCTCACTCCGGCCTACAAGCAACTTGCCGAGGCAGGATTTGAAGTCTTCACACCGATGGTAACAAGGATTATAAATTCATTCGGTCGAAGAAAAAAATTATCGGTGCCGTTCATGTCTGACCTGTTGTTCGTATGTTCTACCCGTGACAAACTCGATCCCCTGGTCAGGAAGATCCCGACTCTGCAATACAGGTATGTAAAGGGAGCTGTCAGTCAGCCGATGGAGGTGTCTGTTCAAGAGATGGATCGCTTCAGAGGGGCCGTTGAGACGGCATCCAACCCAATGTTTCTCAGCATGGATGAGATAGCCCCTGAAATGTATGGAGCAAACATACGTATAATATCCGACGGGATACTTAATAATTACGAAGGGCGACTGCTTAAAATTAAAGGGTCTGGCAAGAAACGTATAATGGTCTGTCTGAAAGAGAGTAATCTCGTCGCCGCGATTGAGATCACTGCGTCTGACTACGTCGAGGTGAAGGTGTAAATAGCCATGTCATCTGAAAATAAGAAGATTACCAAAAATACTCTATTCCTGTACCTTCGTATGGGAATAGTCATGCTGATAAAGCTGTATGTCGCCAGAATCCTGTTGGAGGCATTAGGTATAGATGATTACGGTGTATGGAATATACTGGCGTCATTTGTGATTTCTTTTCAATTTATCAGCGCGCCGATTGTGGTGTCAACCCAGAGATTCCTGAATTATGACATGGGGCAGGGGGGACATAAACTTAACAGGATTTTCAATCTGTCGTTTGAGTTAATACTGTCAGTCAGCATACTCCTGATATTAGGATTTGAGACTGTCGGCAAATGGTTTGTCGAGAACAAACTTAACTTCGAGCCCGGCATGATGCCCACAGTCGCGGTCTTATATCAACTCACCATATTCAGTCTGGTATTCCAGCTCATTCAAAAACCGTTCGAGTCGACAGTTATTGCTCACGAAAGGATGTCGTTTTATGCTTACATCACACTGTTTGAAGCATTCTTCCTGTTAGGAATAACCGTATTGCTTAAAAGTGATATTTCCGAGAATAAGCTGATATGGTACGGGGCCCTCAACATGTTGCTTTATGCCCTCGAATTTTCAGGATATTGGGTCTATTGCCGGTTGAAATTTCAGTGTTGCCGTCTGAAGCTTGTATGGGATAAGGCATTGGCTAAGGAGATAGGCGTATTCTCCGGGTGGAATCTGTTCGGAGGTCTGTCATCGATGACTGCCAATCAGGGTATCAACGTCCTCCTGAATATATTCTTCGGGGTTGCTGTCAATGCTGCATTCGGCATATCCAATCAGGTAAAAGGTGCCATAACGATGCTGATAATAAATCTGCAGAAGGCTTTTGACCCGCAGATTGTCAAAAATTATTCGATTGGAAATATGGAGCGGATGCACAAGCTGACTGTCAGCATCATTTCGCTATCATATCTTCTTGCTCTGATTGTCGTATTTCCATTGTGTCTCAATATTGATTTTATCCTTACCGAATGGCTTGGTAATGAGATTCCGGCCTGGACAAATTGGTTCTGTATCCTGACTCTGCTACAAATGCTTTTAGTAGCGCTCGGAGGCCCGATAGATACGGCTGTTTTTGCTACCGGAAAGATCAAATCATATCAACTGTGGCTGAGTGGTGAGATATTCTTAAACATCATTTTCGTATATATCTTCTTCCGGCTTTCATACGGACCTGTATGGGCATTTGTAGTCAAATTACTTGTAGAAGGTATTATTACAGCGACGCGGTTTATATCCCTCAGGAGAGTCGGATTATCACTAAGCACATCGATACGTAGAATTATCATCCCTCTGTTTTCCGTGTCGATCGTTGCGTGCGGTCTATGTTATGCAATAATCACCCTGTTGAGCATCCATAACGGATGGCTAAACTTTATTTGCACTGTATTCCTGTTCGTTTTAATTGTCGCTATATCAGGATGGTATTTATTGCTTGACCGATCTCTGAAAGACAAGATATATCATAAACTCGCCCCAATTTTCACAGGTAAGTCATGAAGATTCAGCATTACTCGCTAAATGGAGAACGGCCTGTCAGCCGGATAAAGGAACTTATACAATACAAACTTCCGTTACTTCTGTATTATCCGCTGTCAAAATCATTATGTATATGCCATCGTTTTCTCCACGCTCCTAAACAATTCAAATACAAAGCCTCGCTCTGTCTTATCTTTAAAGACGAGGCTCCGTATCTTAAGGAGTGGCTGGAGTACCATCTGCTGATTGGAATTGATCATTTTTATCTTTATAACAACAATTCTTCTGATAATTATCTTGAGGTCCTCGGCCCATATATTGAAGCGGGGACTGTCACTCTGATCCAATTTCCTGAAAAATACGCTCAAGTTAAAGCATATAGGGATTGTTACGAAAAGACCAAAAACGAGACTGAATGGCTCGGCTACATTGACGTTGACGAATATGTCAATCTTATCGGGCATAATTCTATCGGTGAGTTATTGGATACTGTTGCCTACTATCCGTCACTGTATCTCAATTGGAGAATGTTTGGTACATCAGGACATCTTAAGGAGAATCATAGTGAACTGACTATCGAACGATATACTCAGGCCTGGAGAAACCTAAGCTCGACCGGAAAAGGATTTATCAACAATAATTTCCCATCCCACTCTGTAACAGTCCACTTCCACACATCCCGAATATATGGACTCCCTGTGCTGGGCGTTTTGGCTAACAAAAGCCTGCGGCACTCATTGTACTATATATCTTCGTGCGGAGTTGACAAAGTGGCTTATCTGAATCATTACTGGAGTCGCTCACTCGAATTTTATCGTTATAAGGATTTTCAGAAAGGGGACGCAACTAATGCCACTAATGAATCATTGAGAACAGCCCCCGGCAGATTCGAACGACATGAATTGAGAAATTCTACGAAAGATTTCTCAATCCAGAGATGGTTGATATTCCTCAAAATGAAAATGAAATAACAGAGTCTCGACTGTATATGTGGAATATACTATTTAAGTTACTGATATTTACGACAAGATAGTCTAACTAAAAGTGATATTATATCTAATCCCGCTGGTCATTGCATTTATTTGTGCAATAGAGTACGACATCAATGGCAAAAAATACGGTAAGGGCTATTGGTGGTCGCTACTGTTTGTGTACATGACTCTTTTTATGGGATTGAGATATGGAGTCGGTGGTGATACGATAAACTATATGAGGGATTATGAATGGACTCCCGTTATCAGCAACTATACCATAATATCGTTAAATCGCTATGACCCGGGATTTAATCTGTTGATGTCGATAGGAAAAACATTTTCAAAAGAGTTCGTTTCATTCCAGATACTGCACATCCTGATTCTTAATTCCTTGTTATTCGCCATAATCAAGAAATTTACACGATATTGGTTCTCGGCATTCTTTTTCAGCCTGTTTGTCTTTTACTATTATTATTCGACCGAGATATTGCGTGAATCGCTCGCTGTATTATGCTTTGTGCTTAATTACAACAACCTGATTAAGAAGAAATGGCTCAGATATTATTTTGTTATCATAATCTGCGCACTTCTTCATCGTTCGGCTCTGTTCCTGGCAGTATTGCCAATGTTTACAGGGCTTAGATTCAATCGGAAATACATGTTTATATTAGCCGGTACGTTTGTCTCCGGTATTATTCTGAATCGCTTTTTAAGTCAATTAGGAAGTGATAATATTATTTCCGACGGCATATCGCGTTACTCCGGAGAGGGCAGTCACGGCATGCTTGCGGACCTCCTGAGATTTTCCAGATTGGCTGTTTTCCCATTTTTATTTGCCATATACGTAAAATATTATACCAAGAAAGCCGGAGATCTGAAATTTGAGAACATGCTGGCTATAATGATTATATTCGGCACCTTGGCATTCTATAGTCCTATTATATTCAGCAGACTTTGTAATTATTTCAAAGTGTTTTTCGTGCTTTCATTTACCACAGCATTCATCAATCTTGCCAAACTTAAATACCAGGTGATCAGACGTAATGTCTGTATCATTTTTACAGTATTCGTCCTGATATATGGTTCCGAATACCTTATGTATAACTATTATACACGTCTAATTCCCTATTATTCTGTCTTTAACCCCGTCGATGTAAATCGAAATTCTTTTTAACGATGGAACCATTAGTTTCTGTTATTATTCCCAACTACAATCACGCTCCATTTCTTAAGGCGCGTATTGACAGTGTATTATCTCAGTCATACGACAATTTCGAGGTTATCATACTGGATGATTGCTCTAAAGACGACAGTGCTGCCGTAATCGAACAGTACAGAAACCACCCCAAGATTTCGCATATAATTTACAATACCGAGAACAGCGGTTCGACATTCAAGCAATGGCATAAAGGATTTGATCTGGCAAAAGGTGAATATATCTGGATAGCCGAATCAGATGATGTCGCACATCCTGATTTCCTCAAACGTTTGATTTCAGAAATAAACGGAGACAAGGATGTAACACTCGCAGCCTCCGGCATTACCGTAATAGATGAAAATGGCAATAAGATCGGTTCTCTATCGATCAGTAAAAGTATACAGCCACGCAAATATACCGGTAAACAGTTCATTCGTGAAAACATGTTGATCGGCAACCATCTGTTCAATGCGAGTTCGGCGATAATCCGTAAGGATGCTCTCAAATCGATTCCTGATGCATATACTAAATTAAAATCATCGGGAGACTATCTGTTTTGGGTTGAGTTGGCCAATCTCGGCAAGGTTGTCGAGATACCTGATAAACTTGACTATTTCAGAAAATATTCTACATCTGTTACGCCTCGTCTGTATGCTTCCGGGCAGGCGTTTATGGAAGCTCACCTGATATTTAACCGTCTTAAGGAATTAGGTTTTACCAAAGGCTTGTACCATAATATAATTGTTGGCTTCAGACTCAATCAGATTCGTCGAAATCCGAAGTTTAACAGTGAGGAAATACGAAATAATTGTCTTGATGTCTGGCAGCAGGAGAGCCAATCCGAATCGGTGGACAAGGCTATTTACATGATGTATGGTGCGTATCGCCGACTGGTACGGTTTATCTGTAATTATATATGAAAAATAATATAGCCCGACTCCATGATTGTTATGGTTGTGGAGTGTGTACGAGTATATGCCCTGTAAAAATTATTGAATTAAGGGAGAATAGTGCCGGATTCTATGAACCCGTAATTACAGACCACGATAAATGTATCGAATGCGGACTCTGTCTGAAAGTATGTGCGTTCAATCATAAGGACATTGCGTTAAAAACATCCGATATAGATAGCTATGCAGGCTGGAGCAATAACGCTGTTATTCGTCAGCGCGGTTCGTCGGGCGGAGTAGGTTTTGAGATCGGGAAGCACCTGATCGAAAATGGCTATACGGCGTGTGGTGTGGAGTATAATGTCGGTAATGAACGGGCCGAGCATTTTTTGGCTGATAATATTGAAGTGTTCGCACGCTCGATAGGAAGTAAATACATTCCCAGTTTCACCCAGACGGCCTTTGAACAGATTGATCGCAAGGGTAAGTATCTGATAACCGGTACACCCTGTCAGATAGATTCGTTCAGACGCTATATCAGACATCTGAAAAAGGAAGATAATTTCATCCTCCTTGATTTTTTCTGTCATGGTGTACCGTCAATGTTGTTGTGGCGTAATTATCTTCACGATATAGAATCCGCAATCGGCAAAGCTAATTTTGTAAGCTGGAGAAATAAAACTGGCGGATGGCATGATTCGTGGAATATCAATATTGACTCCGTATCATCGGAAAATGTCGATTGTGATAATTTCTATGATATAAATACTCCCGAAAAAATTCATTCCTATCAGTCGCGTTGGAAAGGCGGAGATCTGTTTTACAAATTCTTTCTAGGCAATTACTGTCTGAATAAATGCTGTTACAAGAGCTGCAAATACAAACGTTTTGCATCTTCGGCCGATATTCGTATCGGCGACCTGTGGGGGAAAACATTCGCCGGCGATAATTTAGGTACCAGCGGTATAGTCGCATTCACGGATGCCGGGCGAAAATTGCTCGGCGAATTGGATCGTTGCACGTTGCAACCCGTAAGTAATGTTACTGTCGCAGAGGGGCAAATGGCGAAATCCCCGTCTTTCCCTTTGATTTACAACAGAGTCATCAGGCAACTGACCCACGGGATTACGCTCAGACGGATATATGACAGTACCATCAGATACTATCGGATACTTACATTGCCCCGCAGAGCATGGGCCCGATTGAAGAGAAAAATATCAAAACACTAAATATTACTTATGAGAATAGGAATACTCTCGATGCAGAGAGTAATAAATTACGGCTCTTATCTACAGGCATTCGCACTCAGGCAGCTCCTGTTACGCCACGGTGTCGATGAAGTCGGGTTTATTGATATAAAGGAAGGTCGACATCTCCGGGGTAATGAAACTTCCGGTACAAGATACGCTTTGCGTCGTTTGCGGGCATTAGCTAAAGTCATAATAAGCGGACGGTTATTTGCTAAAAGACGTACGCTCGCCTTTATGGGAAATGTCCGTAAAGTCATTATGTCGGCATGGAGCGAACTGGGCATCAAGGATAATAATAATGATGATAACTATGACCTGGCAATCATAGGCAGTGACGAAGTGTTTCACTGCTGTCAGCCGAGTTCGTGGGGATATACGCCTCAGCTCTACGGAGATATTCCTGAAGCAAAAAGAGTCGTGAGCTATGCCGGATCATTCGGGGCAACTAAATACGAGGATCTGCTCAGGCACGGCATCGGAGACGAAATCGCAGGTAATCTCAAGCGACTCAGCCACATATCTGTCCGTGATGAAAACTCACGTTCGATTGTCGAACGTCTGACCGGCCGTAATCCATTCATACACATAGATCCCGTTCTCGCATACGGTTTTAAGAATGAACTGGAACACTGCGGGAGTGTCGATGAATCCAATTATATTCTGGTCTACTCATATCCGGACAGAATAAACTCTCCCAAAGAGATAAAGGCCATCACGTCGTACGCGCGGGAACATAACAAAAAACTGATCAGCGTTATGTCCAGATATGATTGGTGTGACAGAGCCATCATACCAACTCCGCTCCAGCTTCTGGCATGGTTCAAACATGCCGATGCCGTCATAACCGAGACATTTCACGGCACGATATTCTCCATAATAACTCAACGGCAGTTTGTAACAATCGCACGTAAGTCAAGCATTCCGAAACTGACATCGATGCTTAAACCATACGGCTTGAACGACAGGATACTCAGATCGCCTGACGACATCACGAAGGTATTCTCTGACACCGTTGACTATTCGGCAGTCAATACTCGGCTGAACGCATTGCGTAAGGAAACGGATGAATATATTGACTTGATTCTTAAAGGATAATACGCAGATGACAACCGATGTACAGAAGCCACGGACACGCATAGCAACATTTGATGCCGTCAAGTTGTTTGCTATATTTCTCGTGATATGGGGACATTGCATAATGCACCTGCAGGGGTATCATTTCCCGATATGGGAAAATCCGCTGTATCGCGTCATTGCATCATTCCACATGCCGCTATTCATGGCCATTTCCGGATACTTCGCGACGAATGTGGGTAAAGTTGATTTCAAGACTCATTTTATCAAAAAATTCCGTCAATTGATAGTTCCCTCTCTGACATTCGGCATCCTTTTTTGCCTGTCATGGCGCTATGTTGCTGAGGGGGGGGTAGTTACGGCAATTATATAAAGTGTTACTGGTTCGTAAAGAGTGCCTTTATATGCAGCATCATGTATTTCATCGCGACCAGATTAAGTCACGTGAAGACAGCGATTGCTGTTACGTTGGTCATCAGCCAGTTTCTATTTATTTACAGAGTAAATGTAATGTATCCCTGTTTTCTGACAGGAGTGATCATGGCACGACATAAGGATATATTGGATAGATACTGCTGGCGAATATTCCTGATAAGCTTGATAGCATACTTGGGATGCCTGTCTTTTTACGATTATGACATGGCGTCCTACCCGTTACTCAGACTGCACCGTTATATCCACGTCCCGGTCTTAACGCTCCTGACTGACATGGGAATACATTTATATAAAGTTGTAATGGGAATTGCAGGTACGATATCCGTTCTGGCACTGTTTATCGGACTTGGAAAGATTATACCACATTCGCGTATCGGCGATATGCTGTGCGGCTGGGGTGCATATACACTCGGAGTCTATCTGTTGCAGGCTATAATCCTTGAGCACATTATGATGAAGACAATGGATTTCTCTACTATGGGATGGTATACATATAATTTACTCCTTACCCCATTTCTTTCTGTAATTGTGCTGATAGGTTGTCTCGGCATTGTAAAACTTATCCGGCTGTCATCATTCGGCCGAATTTACCTTTTAGGTGAACGAAAATAACCACGTAAAATAACTATGAAACGTAAGATAGTATTGTTCTGCGAAGCACTCAGAAATCGTGCCGGTATAGAACGCATGACTGTCGAACTTGCCAATCTGCTGTGCGATGAATGCTCCGTTACAATCATTACGATCGATCCATTTTCGGACGCGGAGTGTCCTTACGAGATTGACACTCGTGTAGACGTACGCTCACTTAACTCCTCATTCGATAAATCTCTCTTCTCACCCAATCTGAAAAATATCCGTGCGCTAAGGAATATATTTAAAGAGATAAGACCATCGGTTGTCATTGCTGTTGCCACTCCGATGGTGAGGATTGCTGTCCCGGCTGCACGCCGGCTTGGCATAAAGACCATCGGATGGGAACATTTCAACATCTTTGCCGGCTCAAAGATCGGAGCGCTCTACAAAGCTCTTGCACCCTGGATGGTGCACGACACGGTAGTGCTGACTGAGGCCGATGCTGTGGATTACCGCAAATTTCTGGCTCCGCGTATAACGGTCATTCCAAACTTTACATCTATCGGAGTGAACACGCCCTCCGATTGTTCATCCAAAATATTGCTTGCCGTCGGCCGACATGCCTATCAGAAAGGATTTGATATGCTGATAAAGGCATGGGCTAAGACCGATGCACCCGGGTGGAAACTCCGCATTGTCGGCTCGGGTGCCGACCGCGAGGCCAACGAACGTCTTGCTGAGGAATTAGGTCTCGGCGAACGAATCGAATTCAAGGACTCCACTCCGGCTATAGCCGAAGAGTTCCGTCAGGCATCATGCTTTGTGCTGTCATCTCGTTTCGAAGGTCTTGTATTGGTGCTTATCGAAGCCAAGATGATGGGCTTGCCCACCGTATGTTTCGACTGTCCGAACAGTCCGCGTGAAGTGGTTCGCGACGGAGTGGACGGCATATTGATTCCCCCCGCTGACATCGAAGCACTCGCACACGGCCTCACCGATACACTCAAAGACTCACAACGTCTTGCCGACATGGGAGCTAAAGGTCGCGAGGATGCTATGCTGAGATATAGTCCCGAAGCGATAAAAAAACTATGGCTTAATTTAATAGAGTTCTGAACGCATCATGAGAATCCTGCACATCCTTCCATCCATACGCAGCGGCGGTGTGGCGAATGTAGTGTATAATCTCACCTCTTATCAGATAAAGCAAGGTGAGGACGTCACGATATTTGTTTCGTCATCTCAACACAAATTCAGGACGAAGGAAAAAGATTTTGTGGACTTAGGTGCGAATGTGATATACAGTCATCTGAGTCGTAATTATGATCCGCGCCACGTTAAGGAATTTGCTTCGGTCATAAGAGGGTTTGACATAGTTCATGTCCATCTTTTTCCCAATCAGTTATGGGTCAGTATGGCCTACAGGTCTCTGCCTGAGTCTGAACGCCCGGTGCTGTTGACTACCGAACATAACACATTCAATAACCGCAGGCGCTTTCCGGTATTGAGACATCTTGACAGATACCTCTATACTCCGTATTCGAGAATTGTGAGTATCAGTGAGTCCACTAAGGAGAATCTTGACCGATGGCTCTCATCGCCGGCTATTGCAGAACGTGACATCGTCATTCAGAACGGTGTCGATATTGAGACTTTCCGGCAGGCGAGACCGGTGGATTTTGATGACTTGAATCTCCCTTCCGATGCCCGCCTTGTCATAATGGTGGCCCGCCTCACTCCGCCAAAGGATCCGCTGACATTGGTAAAAGCCATAAAGGAGTGTCCGGACAATATTCATGCAGTTTTTATAGGTTACGGCCCACAGGAATCAGAGATCAGGAAACTATCGGAGAAACTCTTAATTGAAAAGCGAATACATCTTCTTGGTCTCAGAAACGATGTTCCGTCCTGCCTGAAGCGATGTGACTTGGGGGTATTGTCAACCAATTGGGACGGATTCGGATTGGTTGCTGTCGAATACATGGCGGCAGGATTGCCTGTCCTGGCATCCGACGTTGACGGACTACGCGACGTGATCGGTAATAAAGACTGTTTATTCCCCGTGGGCGATTACCGGACACTTGCACAGAAAATAACCGGGCTTCTGACTGGTAACGAAGCCTATTCTGCTATGAAGGCCTATTGTCATTCCAGGGCAGACGTGTTCAGCGTTGGGAAGATGAATCGGGAATATCTGCATTTATATAAACATCTCATTGATGGAAATAAAGAAAATAATTAAATCCCAAGGTACACGGCATGCCATAATGAGATTGGGGCGGTTTCTGCCTGACCGTATCATGTTGGCGTTGCAATATCGACTGCTCCTCCATCGTTGGCCCCGGCTTAAAGCTCCGCAACGATTTAACGAATGGATACAGGTCTATAAAATGTCCTATCGCAATCCCGACATGCTCAGATGCGTGGATAAATACGATGTAAGACAATACGTCGCAGATAAGATAGGGCACAAGCATCTCACAGCTCTATATCAGGTGGTCGATAATGCGCATGACATAGATTTTAAATCTCTGCCTGAAAAGTTTGTGATTAAGTCGACATCCGGAGGAAACGGTGACAATGTGATGATAGTTCGTGACCGCGATGCTCTTGACATCCCCGCAGTAACTGAGAAAATAAACGGATGGCTGAAAAAGAATTACAGCGATACATCCCGGGAATGGGCTTATAGATCGGCGGCCCGACATCCGAGAATAATCGTCGAGGAGTATATCGACCATCTCCCGGAAAAAGGTCTGGATGATTACAAATTTTTCTGCTTTAATGGTAAATGTAAGTTCTTTAAGGTAGATTTTAACCGTTACACCAATCATCAGGCTAACTATTATACGCCTGACGGACAGTTGCTAAATGTTATTGAAGGTAACTTTACAAACGATCCCGCACACTCGATTGCTCCATCTGCAGAAATATCCGAAATGGTGATTCTCGCGGAGAAATTGTCAGCTGATTTTCCGTTTGTTAGGGTTGACCTGTATAATAATGACAATAGAATTATATTCGGGGAAATGACTTTTTATCCGGCAAGCGGATATACCCGCTTTATTCCTGATGACTTCGATTACGAGGCCGGCAAGTATTTCCCTGGTCTAAATGATGCTATATGGACAAAATATTCGGATGCTGGAAAGTAAGCAACTGGTTTTATCGTCACAAGATGCGGCCGATAGGAGCATTGGGCCGGTTTATAATGAGGGTGGTATTTTCGGCTGATGTCCCATATAATCTGACTATAGGTAAGGGGACACGGTTTCCCCATTGTGCTCTCGGTTCACTGTTTCATCCGGCCGTCGTAATAGGAGAGAATTGTGTCATATTGCATGGAGTCACGGTAGGGGGACGTAGTGGCCGTCATGGCCTGCCGGTGATTGGAAATAATGTATGGATCGGCGCTCATGCTATAATTCTCGGTAATGTAAAGATAGGTGACAACGCTATAATCGGAGCCGGTTCCGTGGTCCTGCATGATGTCGAGGCTAATGCTGTCGTAGCCGGCAATCCTGCCAGATTCATTAAGTGGAATAATGCTGGTAAAGGTGAAATTTTACCCCCCCCAATGTGATTGTAAAATATTGATTCATAGCGTGTTGGTTCGTAGAAGATATATTGCTGCATCATGAATAGAAATAAATTAGTATCCATTATCACCCCATCGTATAACTGTGCGGATTATATCGCTGATACGATAAAATCGATTCAAGCCCAGACTTATACTGATTGGGAGCTTCTGATTACTGATGACTGCTCGACCGATGACAGTCGACAGATAATACAGGATTTTGCAGAAAAA
This sequence comes from Bacteroides sp., assembly GCA_014802015.1. GTDB lineage: Bacteria > Bacteroidota > Bacteroidia > Bacteroidales > Muribaculaceae > Duncaniella. The sequence goes on along the minus strand of JAAVDB010000005.1, from coordinate 198,088 downwards.
GATCCTCGTATCAGACTGCTCTGTCTTGAGAAAAATTCAGGTGCCGGAACGGCTCGTAATAATTCGATTAGCGAGGCTAAGGGCAGGTATATAGCATTTTGCGATTCAGATGATCGCTGGACTCCTGAAAAGCTTGAGAAACAGATCCGATTTATGGAGGAGAAAGGCTGCGGATTGTCCTATACCTCCTACATGACATGTGAAGAGGACGGCAGAATCAACGGTATTGTCGTATGTAGGCTTCGTGAGACGTTATCATCACTGAAAAGAGACGATAAAATCGGATGTCTGACTGTCATATATGATACAGCTCTGGTTGGTAAAGTATTTATGCCTGATTTGCGCAAGCGTCAGGACTGGGCTATGAAACTGAAAGTCCTGCAGAAGTGCAATGAGGCATTCGGGATGAAAGAGCCGCTCGCATACTACAGATTGCGTTCAGATTCAATATCACGCAATAAACGGTCACTTGTGAAATATAACATCGCAGTATATCGCGAGATCTTCGGCTGGTCAAACATTCACTCCTCTCTATTCTTCTATTTTGTATTCATGCCCAATTACATATTGAAACGGATAGGTCTGAAATATATCAATAGATAGCTTTATAAGCTAACTACAGCTGCTAATAAAAACGAGAGTTCGACCTCATTAGGTCGAACTCTCGTTTTTATTAGCAGATCATACGCATTGCGTATGATATATATACTCTGTCTTATCCTGCGATCTCTTTGATTACGGCTTTGATGCTTTCGGCCAAGGTGTCTGCTTCGGCCATTGTGTGGGCCTCGCTGTAGATGCGGATGATGGGTTCTGTATTGGATTTACGCAGATGTACCCACGCATCGGCAAAGTCTATTTTTACACCGTCGATGTCTGTGATCTTTTCGCCGGCATAACGCTCTTTGACTGCCTGGAGGATTGCGTCTACATCAAGATCCGGTGTGAGTTCTATCTTGTTTTTTGCTATCTCGTATGCGGGATATGTGGCACGGAGTTCACTGACTTTCTTACCGCTCTTTGCAAGCAATGTGAGAAAGAGGGCTACACCTACCAGTGCATCACGACCATAGTGTGAGGCGGGATATATGACACCTCCGTTGCCTTCGCCGCCGATCACGGCTCCGGTCTCTTTCATTTTAGTGACGACATTCACTTCGCCTACAGCTGCGGCTGTGTAAGTGCATCCGTGGGCGTTGGTGACATCACGCAGGGCTCGTGACGAGCTGAGATTTGACACCGTCGCTCCCGGTGTGTGACTGAGCACGTAGTCGGCTATAGACACGAGTGTGTATTCCTCGACAAACATGCGTCCGTCCTCCATGACTATTGCCAGTCGGTCAACGTCAGGGTCTACCACAAAGCCAACATCGGCCTTGCCGTCGGCCATCAGAGACGAAATCTGAGTGAGATTCTGAGGTATGGGCTCGGGATTGTGAGCGAATCTGCCCGTAGGCTCGCAGTTGAGTTCGATGATGTTTTTTACACCAAGCGCTCTCAGCAGTTGGGGAATGACGACACCGCCCACCGAGTTGACAGCATCTACGGCAACGGTAAAGTTAGCCTTGGCGATAGCCTCGGTGTCTACGAGATCAAGTGCAAGGACCTGCTCGATGTGACGGCGATTATATGTGTCATTGATGTATACCTGTCCGAGATTATCTACTTCGGCAAATCGATATTCATCCGCTTCGGCGATACGTAGCACCTCCTTACCCTGAGCATCATTAAGAAATTCACCATTTTCGTTCAGGAGTTTGAGGGCGTTCCACTGTTTGGGGTTGTGACTGGCGGTGATTATGATGCCTCCGCATGCACCTTCGGCAACCACTGCTATTTCAGTCGTAGGAGTTGAGGCCATACCGATATTCACCACATCCATACCCATGGCGGTAAGGGTGTTTATGACAAGCTGGCTCACCATCGGGCCACTTATACGGGCGTCGCGTCCCACAACGATCGTGCGCGAGTCACGTGAAGTGCTGCGTTGTATCAGTGTGGCGTATGCTGCTGTGAATTTAACTATATCAATTGGCGACAGACCTTCTCCCGCCTCTCCGCCTATGGTGCCGCGGATTCCCGAGATAGATTTTATCAGAGACATTATAATTATATAAGTGATTTTTGTGTTCTAAAGATGTCTGATTGTCAGATAGCAGGCTTATTGTAGGAGATGTTGTAGAGATAGGGGACTACATAGCTCATGTCGCTTGACGGACCGGATTGTGATTTGATCACTACGTTTACCTTACAATTGAATCCGAGCAGCGACACCGGTATCTGTATGCCTGTACCGTACTGGGATGACACCTGATTGGTGTAATCATTGTATAGGAAGAATGTAGGACTGCTGTTACCCGGAGTGTCGGCATTGCCTGAACCATAATTGTCATCCGCTCCTACGATATAGTAGTTGAGGTCATAGCGGATGTAGCGGAAATATACGCGGTCACCTGTCTCGGGATATTCAATCTCCTGATCGGCTTCGGGAGTGTCTTCGCTGTCATTGAATATATCGTTACCGATGCGAAGCACCTGCATGTACACGTCACCTTCTTCATCGACGCGATAATAGGGTGCATCCTCTCCGATCTCGCACTTGTCCACGCCGGGAAACTCATCGACCACACGATGCTGTGCAAGGAAGATGTTTACCAGATGATTCTCATCCGTAAGGAGTTCGGCATAGCTCTTGGTGTCATCGCATGAAGCGGTTGACAGGAGCAGTGCGAGCAGGGGCAGTATGGTTATCAGTTGTCGTTTCATCAGATTATTAATGTATTGAGGATTGGTATGATTATTCGAGCATATTTTCATAATTGGGTATTGCTTCCAGCAGGCGTGATACAGCATCGGTCAGCGAACCATGAAACTCTCCACCCGAAGCATTGACGTGACCACCTCCTCCAAATTCGCGTTCACACACGAGATTGACCGGGAACGAGCCCTTTGATCGCATCGATACTTTTACAAGATCCTTTGAGTCTTCACGGAGAAATATCGACCATTGTACCTCGGGAATTGTCAGAGGCGTATTGACAAGCCCCTCAGTATCACCCTTGGAATAGTCGAACTCGCGCAGATCGTCAGCACTGAGCATGAGCAGAGCCACACGACCGCCGCACAGAAACTCGACCCTGTATTGTGCATATCCGTTGATGCGCAGGCTTGACTGGGTGGAGTTGTTGTGCACCAGTCGGTAGATATTATCCTTATCGATGCCTTTGCGCAACAGATCGTGAATGATCAGATACAGATCCGGGTCATTTGAATTGTACGAGAAATTACCTGTATCGGTCATCATGCCGGTATATATGCACGCGGCCGAACTGCGGTTGAGATACCTTGTCCATCCGGCTTGCCATAAGAATATGTATACGAGTGCTGAGGTGGATGATACCTCGGGATAGGAGATGAGTACATCGCAGTCAATGACCGGATCCAAGTGATGGTCTATGACTACGCGTTGAGCCTTGGATTGTTCGAAACAGGGCGAAAGTCGGTCGACACGTTTGAGGTCGTTGAAGTCGAGGCAGAACACGAGATCTGCCGCAGCTATAAGCTCGGCTGCACGTTCAGGCTGACGGGTAGCGGTGACCACGTCACGCAGTCCGGGCATGAAGAGCAATGCCTTGGGGGCACAGTCGGCTGTGACTACATGCGCATCCTTGCCGAGAGCTCTCAGCACTGAACATAATGCCAGAGTTGACCCGAGGGCATCACCGTCGGGGCTGACATGGCAGGTGATGACAATATTCTGCGCGCAAAGCAACAGTTGCTTCACACGTTCTACCGTCTCATTATCTATGACGGTCTTAAACCGGCTTCTTCGCTGTCGATACGTTGTTTCCATATAAAAAGCAGACGCAAAGGTACGAAAAAAACATCAAACAGCGTGTCGCAATAACATTTATTATGTATTGCCTGATGTCGTTAATGTTGTATGTCCGTACCCCGTGAGAGAACTGTTATTTCTTAGGTATCGTAAGGATGAAGCGGGCACCGTCAGTGTATGACGTGTCAAGAGTGAGATCTCCGCCGAGATGACGGGCAAGCAGACGGGCGATCGTCAGACCAAGTCCTGCACCCTGAGAGTCATGGTCAAGTTTTACAAAGCGATCAAAGATCTTGTCCTTATTTTGGGGATTGATGCCGATCCCCGTGTCTGTAACGGAGAATGTCACGGCATCTTCATCTTTGTTGAGGCTGTATGACAAAACGATCGAACCGCTGGAGGTAAATTTGGTCGCATTCGTGAGCAGATTGTTAAGTATCTGCTGGAGTCGGGTCGGGTCGGAGAACAGGTCAATATCTTTGACATTCGGATCGAGCATCATCGTAACACCGGGTTTCGTACGGCGCTTTATGCTTGCCAGAGTTCCCTCGCACATCCTGCGTAACTGTATTACCTGAGACTGTATCGGGAGTGACGAGCTTTCTATTTCCGACAAGCGCAGCACATCGTCAATGATGGTGGTGAGGAGCTCGCTGTTCAGCTCTATAAGGTCGGCAAACCGGGTCAGATGCTTAGCCGCCGGAGTCGATGACTGAATGCCTGATTCCGGCTCGACATGGGCTACACAGTCAGCGATGAGGTGTGAGTATTCGTTAATAGCCTGCAGCGGCACCTTGACTTCATAACTCATGTTCTTGATGAAGTCGGTCTTGAGATTATTAGCTTTCTGGGCCTGATCACGTGCACGGATAAGGTCGGCACGCGACTGTCGCAATTTCTCGCTTTCGGTCAATAGCTGATTATTGGTATTCTTCAGGTTGGAAGCTAACTTATGATTTCTGCGGTATAATCTGAAGAGGAACACAATAAGGATCGCCATGAGTACGACTGCGCATAGCGACACGGCGATTATAATCCTTTGCATCGTCGCATGCGATTCCCTCTGCTGCAACTCCATAGTCTCAAGATTATGGCGCATATCCGAGATTGAATATGCGATGCGCAGTTCGCGATAACTGCTGTTTGACAGATTCTCAAGTTTTTCGTTGAGGGCACCGGCATATTCTTCGGTCATGTCGAATAGGGTATGCCTGTCGCCGAGCTCGCGTGCGCACTCTATGCCATATTGCAACAGCCTGATACGTGTATTTTTCTCAAGCGGTAAATCGACAGTCTTCTTTATCAGCGGCAGGGCTTTCGCATAGTCCTTATGAGCCATGGCGTAATAGATTTCAGGCATAGGAGCTTCATNATANNTNTCNTGGATCTCNGGATCTTGNGGTACNTCTTCAAGCGCNTTCTTGTAATACGTCTCGACCTCGTCGGGGGNGAGGTAATCAAAGTTTGACAGCAGTCGGGTGTAAATGTCGTATANNGCNGAATGATATGTGCGGTANNGNCGNCCTTGCTCGGCNTATNGNTTCTNTAATTTTTTGAANATCTTGANNTTGTTAAGNTCNGCCTCCATNGATNTTTTAGGCTGGGTATATGCAAATAATGATGCTGCATGCAGATTGTAGATGTTACGGATAGAGTAGGCGGATGCNGGCAGTTTGTTCANAAGATTGGCAAGAGAGTCCATGTATGCCACGACAATTTCCCCGTTTGTATCCTCCGATAATATCATGCAGATGCCGTGGGTCAGAGCGATGCGGTCATAAATGTCGGCATTAGTATTTGTGGACAGTTCCTCAAGATAGTTACGCATAGCCTCGTCGCGGTCATGGCGGTCGCTGTATTGGGCCCTGCGGATGTTGGACATCATTTTGATGTAGGTAAGAGTCTCTTTCTTGTCATCGCCATCCGAGAANTCTTTTGCTACTCTTGTCAGTACCTTTAGCATGGAGTCATTGCGCATATATCTGCTGGCCTGATTGCGTATGATGTTGAGAGCTGTGCTGCGTTCTCCCGCACGTATGGCCGTACGATATAGCGAGTCGCCTAATATGGTCGATGATTTACGTGACATTACGTCATAAAGATTACACATTGTAGCAACCGAGTCACCCGGTGTGGNGGCTTTTCTTAACTCGGCTCTCAACGAGTCTGCGATCACTTTACGCTCTGCTACTGTCAGTGAGTTGTTGGCATGTATTGCTGCAACTGCAGTCAGCATCACAAGCAGATATAAAAGTCGTTTCATACTATTGTATATAAATGTGATGTGGAGGATATTATCTTAAATGTCGAGTTCGAGTCCCGGACGTTTCACTATCTTGATGATTTCAGCAGGGTCATCCACGATATTGTCAGCATGGTTGTCGCGCAACTCCTTGAGTGGNCGGAATCCCCATGTGACGCCGCATGAATCCACGCAGGCGCGTCTTGCAGTCTCCATGTCAACGCCTGAGTCACCTACGTACAGCACCTTGGTCTTACGCGTGGGCACCTTGCCGAGTATATCAAACACGATAGATGGATCGGGCTTGACAGGCACACCTTCCTTNTTGCCCTCGACNGCACTCCAGGGTATATCCGGAAAGAATCGTGCTATAAGGGTCTCGACCGCTTCATGGTATTTGTTGGAGGCGACGGCTAACTTGACATCCATATCCGTAAGTTCTCTGAGCATCCCGTGTATGCCGGGGTAGGGTTGAGTGGCATCCGCAAGATGTTGGTCGTAATATTCCCGGAATTTNGCCCGCAGTTCCGCTACCTTTTCAGGACTGCGTTCGTCTTCCGGGAGGGCTCNCTCTATAAGCCTTGTCACGCCGTTACCTACCAGCATCGGATATGATGCGATATTATGTTCGGGGTATCCGCTGACGCGCAGGGCATAATTTGTCGCGGCTCCGAGGTCGGCGATAGTGTTGAGCAGAGTGCCGTCGAGGTCAAATATTACGAGTTGTTTCATTTCTTATTCGGATGATATATGTCAGTTGTTTTATCTGTCAGAACGGATAGCCTACAGAGAAGTGTACCGCTGTATTTTTGTGCCAGTCGAAGTGAAACAGCGGCCATCGTTCCTGACCCTCCGCCGGGTTATAGGCTTTGATGCCGAGATCAAGTCTCAGAAGGAAGTAATTGAANTCCATGCGCAGACCGACACCGTAGGCGCATGCTATCTGTCGCCAGAATGTGTCGAANCTGAACATACCCCCCGGTTGATTCTCATAGTCGTGTATAGTCCAGATATTGCCTGCATCGATGAATGCGCCCCCTTCGAGNACCCAGAANAGTTTAGCCCTGTATTCAAGACTCATATCGAGGCGTATGTCACCGCACTGGTTGATGAAATAGGCCACGGAGTTGTGCGAATTATAGCTGCCGGGGCCGAGCGTACGTACGCTCCAGCCTCTGACGCCGTTGGCGCCACCTGCATAGAATCGTTTCTCGAACGGGAGTACGCGTGAGTTGCCGTAAGGATACCCTATGCCTCCGCCGACGTGGAANGCAAGTGAATGGCGATGATCGAAGTTGCGGGTGATGGCATAGTCGACCTCGCCCTTGACATATTGTGAGAATCGGGTATTGAATACTTCATAGACGCCGTCGGCCGGTCGTTCGGCAAACAGTCTTGAGCCGAGATACAGGACATTGCCTGCGGTCTCGGCAGATGCCCTGATTGTATAGACCAAAGGCTGTATGCCATGAGTCTTACCTATGGCTGAGGGGATACGTTTGTTGGAGTGGTAATATCTGTAACCCATACTCATTATGAAGTGATCCTCATAACTGTATCGTAGCAAAGGATTGTCGGGAGCGATGGCATCGATAAATCCGGTTGTACTGGCCGGCAGATATACGTAACTGATGTCAGGGATGTCAAACTCGTGGCGACGTGTATTGGTCCTGTTCACCCACTTGTAGCGCCAGGCTGCTCCTGATATGATACGGGTATATTCCGGTCGTTCCTGATAGTTGAACGACACGGCGAGTTCAGACGATACATTGAACCGCTGTCTCATGCTGAGAGGTGCGAAGGGAAACTCAAAGCGTGGGAATGTCAGACCGACCTCACCGGCATATTCAGTGTAACGGTCGTTGATAAGGCCGTTGAATGTACCCGACAGACTCTCGTAGTTCATGCGCAGACGTGCGGTGAACAGTTGTGAACCTCGTGCGAGGTTGCGGTGCTGATACGTGGCTCCGATGCCGAATCCGAGGTCTCCCTCCGAGTTAGTACCCTCGATGTCAAGCGTTATGGACTGTTTTTTATTACGGGACAGCAGAATGTATACGTCAAGCAATCGATAGGCCGCCGAGTCGGATAGAACTGCTTCAGGCACCAGTTCTATGTTGATGGATTTGAGTATGCCGAGACGGGCCAGTGATTCATAGGTGCGGTCGACATTATGGGATGTATAGAGCTGCCCCGTGCGTAGGAAACATTTCTCTTCAAGAGTGCCTGGCGTTATGTATCGGTCAGACCCGTAAAGGATGTCTATACCCTTATAGCTTACTGTGTCGAGATGGGCACGGTCACGGTCGATGTCTGTGATAAACATTACGCGGCCGATGCGGTATAGCGTATGAATGGCCGCAGAGTCGGCGGTAGTATCGGCACCGGCAGGACGACGGGGCGGTCTTACGGTCATCGTCAGCGCCACGTCGTGCGACATCTCGGCCGTATCGGCATAAAAAGTGATATAATCCTTGTTGAAGGCGTAATATCCGCGATCACGCAACCTACGGGTGATCAGAGTCCGTTCGGCATCGAGATTGTCGCGGTTAAACTTATCACCGGGTTTGACGGTAAACCGCTCGGCATCGGCCATGATCACCTTCGAGACATTAGTGTCAGGAATATCATACGTCATCGATGATATGCGGTGGGGCTGACCGGTGTTGATATGGTACGTCACATCAATACGTTTTTTATCAGGCCGCATTACCGTGTCAACCTCTACGCTGGCGTTTAGATACCCGCGATTGATCATGGCGAGTTGTAATTGTCGGGCGGATGCGTCGGTCAGTGACTGTTGATACAGCACAGGTGGCTGGCCCATGCGGCGCATCCATTTGTTGTACCATTTGGTCGAGTCGTTGCCCGACAGATTGTAGGTACTGAGCTGTAGTTTCCAGAATCCGAGTACGCGGTGGTTGGGAGTCTGCCGTAAGTAATTATACAGCTCACCCGAGGAGACATCCTTGTCACCGCTGACTTCAATCTTTACGTTGTCAAGCAGAAGTTTGTTATCCGGTACATGACGCACAGCGCTACATCCCCCCGTCAGGAGTGATGCAGCGGCCACGACGGTTAGTGCCACGCTATGTAGCCAATCTCTCATTGCTAATGCAAAGTTACTCCTACCGAGTCAAATTCACAAATCGTCGGACGTAAAAATTTGCGAGATACGCGTGCGTTTAGTAATTTTGCACTAAAATTATATTAGAAAACAACTTCTCTTTAGAAACGCGAAATGAAGAATAAGTTATCCCCTCTGATGATTGTGGCAATAGTGCTCGCATTGCTGTTGCTCGTAGCCGTAGGTTTCGGTGTCACACAGGTAGCATCGCTCAAGTCTCAGGTGCAGCAGGCCCAGCTGCAGAATGAGGAGCTTAAACTCGACAATGAACAGTTGCAGTTGTCCAACGAGTTTGACATGCTCAACTCGGAGTTTCAGCAGTATGAGAATCAGGCCCAGCGACTTGCCAACGATACCATATTGGCTAAGTATACGGCTGCCAAGGCAAAGGTCGAGCAACTTATGACTGAGCTTAAGAATGAGAAAGTCAAGTCTCAGGCCCGTATCAAGGAACTACAGAATGAAATCTCGACACTTAAAGGCCTATTGCGCCATTATATAGCCCAGATCGATTCGCTCAACAAGGAGAATGCCGGACTCAAGGCTGAAAATTCAGAAATCAAGGCCCGTAACGAACAGCTGAGTACACGTGTGCGTGAGGAGACACGTAAGAACGAGAATCTGAGTGAGCGTATGACGCTTGCCGAGAAGTTAAATGTGACGGGTGTCAGCCTTACCGCACTCAAGAAGAATGGCAAGACCGAGAAAAATGTCACCAAGGCTAAACAGCTTATGGTACGTTTTACTATCCCTCAGAACAATTCAACTCCGGAAGGTGAGAAGACTATCTATCTGCGTCTTGTCAGCCCCGAGGGTCAGTTGCTGGGTGGCGGCGCTTCGTTCCCGTTCGAAGGTAAGAGTATCCCTGCCACAGCCCGTAAGAATATAGAGTATGCAGGTGACGAGATAGCCGGTATAACTATCTACTGGGACGTAAATACCACACTTACTCCCGGTGATTATACGGTGGAACTGTTCACTGACGGATACCGTCTGACATCGCGTCGCTTTACGCTCAAAAAGTAAATATCGCTCATTTCTGCTACAGATGTATAATTTCTGGGAATCAATCAATAGTGTGGAGTTGACCTCCACGACAGCCATAGTGAGGATAATCCTCAGTCTGGTGCTCGGTTCCCTTATCGGTATCGAGCGCAAGCGCAAGGGACAGATGGCGGGGCTGCGAACGTTCTCGCTTATATCCATGGGCGCGTGCATAGCTATGATGCTGTCAATATATGTATGTCAGGAGACGGTCGGTCTGCTCCGAGGAGACCCGTCGCGTATCGCGGCCCAGGTCATATCGGGAATCGGATTTCTCGGAGCCGGCACTATCATACAGATGAAAGGCTCCGTGCGTGGACTCACTACGGCGGCCGGTATCTGGATAATAGCTACNATCGGCATGGCTGTAGGTTGCGGCCTNTATCTGATCTCGATCGTTGCCACGTTGCTTGTGCTGTTCATTCTCACTCTGCTTGAACGTCTGGAACATCGTGTCAACGTCGGAAACGAGGCCCGTACGATACGTCTCAAGGTGAAAGGTATTGTCAAGTCAATATCACCGTACCGCGAAGTGCTTGAACAATTCGGTATACATCTGTCGAAGGTTTATGTCGAGTATGACTATGAGTCGCAGTATACACGACTCAATCTACTCATNTTGATCAAGGAGCATAGTGATTTTATCGATGTCTTCGATGCGCTGCATGATGTTTANCCGACNGTGTCGATTTCGCTGTCCAATCAGGCAGATCTGTCATAACTAACTGAATTTACNTAAATAGATAATCCACTTATTATAATATGCTCAATCTGATATTGGCCAATGTGCAGGCGGNAGGNGAGACNTTCAATATCGAAGGTCTTATCACAGACCTCGCTTTTATACTTATACTNGGTGCTGTTGCCACTTTGCTGTTCAAATGGCTCAAACAGCCGGTCGTNCTCGGATATATCGTGGCCGGATTTCTTGCAAGTCCGCATTTCACATATCTGCCATCGGTCACGACCGAGGCCAATATTGACTTCTGGGCGCAGATCGGTATAATAGTCCTCCTGTTCTCGTTGGGACTTGAGTTCAGTTTCCGCAAGCTNATGAATGCCGGTGGGTCGGCTGTAGTNACGGCATTGTTTATCGTCACAGGTATNATGGGGGCNGGATTTGCTGTAGGACATGTACTCGGATTTTCCAATATCAACAGCNTGTTTCTGGGNGGTATGCTGTCCATGTCGTCGACAACGATTATTATCAAGGCGTTTACCGATCTTAATCTGCGGCATCGCAAGTTTGCGTCTCAGGTTTTTGCCGTGCTGATCGTCGAAGACCTGTTTGCCGTACTTATGATGGTGGTGCTGTCATCCATNGCCATTAACAACAGTGTGGAGGGAACCGAGTTGCTGTTTAGTGTNAGCAAGCTTGTATTCTTCCTTATNATCTGGTTTGTGGTNGGTGTGTTCGTGTTGCCCTCGCTTCTCAATTCACAGCGCAGATTTCTCAACTCCGAGACACTGCTTGTCGTGTCGATGGGATTATGTCTCGGTATGGCGGTATTCTCGGTNAGCTGTGGATTCTCGCTTGCGCTTGGTGCATTCGTGATGGGATCTATTCTTGCCGGAACAAGTTTCGCCGAACGTATCGAGAAGCTGACGATGCCGATAAAAGANCTGTTCGGATCGGTATTCTTTATCTCGGTAGGTATGATGGTCAATCCGTCGATCATAGCGGAGTATTGGATGCCGATACTATTGCTTTCGGTCGTAGTTATCGTCGGAATGATATTTTTCGGCACATGCGGTATGCTCTTGACCGGNCAGACGCTCAAGGTCGCGATCGAGAGTGGATTCTCGCTGACACAGATCGGAGAGTTCGCATTCATTATCGCATCGCTCGGCATGAGCCTCGGGGTACTNGACAATAATATCTATCCCATAGTCGTGGCTGTGTCGGTACTGACCACATTTACCACACCATANTTTATAAGGATGTCGGGGCCGGTGGCTNATTATGTCGAGAAGCGTCTGCCTCATAGACTGCATTTCCTGATTGACCGATACACCGAGAGCGCGACAGCCGAACAGAGTGCNATCACCGAATTGTGGCGCAGTCTGCTCAAACGCTATCTGTGGCGTGTGGTGCTCTATTCGATCGTGTTGATCGCCATGTGNGTGATCACGNTGAAATTTATTGTTCCNTTTGCNGTTGAGATGTTCCCCACTTTCGGCCGNNTGCTTGCCACGTTGGTGGCGCTTGTGGCGATGGCTCCATTCCTGATGGCGCTGACCTATCCTGCATCCAAAAAGACCGAACGTAACAGACTGCGTGAGTGTAATGCCAGGTTTGATGTCCCGCTGATCATTATGACGGTTGTCCGACTGCTGATAGCGATGGTGATCCTCGTCTATCTGCTCAGTTCCATCTATTCGATGATTGTAGGCTGGACGGTAGGTGTGGCTCTGTTCCTGCTGATACTGATGACCTTCTCAAAGGATGTCAAAAGCCGGTTGTCACGTATCGAGACGCGCTTTATGGANAATCTTAACGAGCGTGAACTGCGTAAGACAGGTGCTAAAAACTCNCTTNTGCCNAATATGCATCTCGCATATATGACTGTCGGATATGACTGTNCGTTCGTAGGTGAACAACTGAAAAATTCGGGTTTGCGTTCGCGATATGGCGTGTCGGTATCATCNATACAGCGTGGTAATACGATGATAATGGTGCCTGGAGCTGAATCAAGAATATTTCCCGGTGATATACTCGGCGTGATAGGAACCGATGAGGAGATTCAGTCTCTGATACCGATAGTCGAAGCTACGTGTGAGGGTGAGAGTCCGATAGTTGATGATGTGCGCCTCACAAGTGTTCGCTTGACCGAAGATTCACCTGTGGTCGGTAAGACTGTAGCTACTTCGCGCATTCGTGAAGATTATGAGGCGCTGTTAGTGGCTATACAGCGTGATGACAAATATATGCAGCCTGAGGCATCAACGGTATTCAGTCCTGACGATGTGCTGTGGCTCGTAGGAGATGTTCATCGTTTGAAATCTCTTAACTAACAACAAAATATCTTATTACAAACTCTTTCCCGCCATGATGTTTGAAAAATCACTTGCGCCAGGCACAATAATCAAGAGCGAAAAGAATACTTATCGTATTGTCAAAACCCTTCATGGCAACGGGCAGGGCTTTTTATATAAGGTAACAGCCACAGTAGGCGTAGGATCGAGAGTCCGTCAGGTGGATATGGTTATGAAGGAGCACATGATGGTGAGATGCTCCGACCGTGCCGATGATGGTGTCACTGTAGTGACTGAGGAGGATATCGCTCCGACAGTAAACAGTTGTCTACAGGCGTATATCAATGCGTGCCGGGAGCGTGCAAAGGTGACTGAAAACTGCACATGGCTGATAGATGTGATAGATATTTTTTCGGCTAATAACACATTCTATTATGTCGCCGAATATCTTGACGGACCGAATCTGTATGAGTACGTGGCCTCGAAAGGCGGACGCATGACTTATGAACAGTGTCGTGAAGTGCTGTCTCCGATATTTGCAGCCACACACGTACTGCATACAAACCGTATATTGCATACGGATATTAACCCTAAGCATATCAAGTTTGTAAAGTCAGGCAACGGGATTACGCCCGTGCTGTTCAGCCTGTACGATACTATACATTTCGGCGAAAAGGGTGTTGAGTCATGGGCTCTTCCGGTAATGGCTTGTACCGAGGGGTATGCTCCTCCTGAGCAGTATTCTTCGATTGATCATTTCTATCCGCAGGTGGACGTTTATGCGCTTGCCGCCACGCTTGTATATGCCCTGTCGGGAACGGAACTGCCGGACTCGCGTACGCTTACATCTGATATGGTGCGTGAGATATTGCCGTCTACGCTTCCTGAAACACTGGTCAAGGCCATAATTAATGCTCTTAATCCGGATATAACCCAACGCACATCATCAGTAACTAATTTTCGTGAGGAACTGAGAGAATTTAGTATCCAGCACTATAAAGACTCTCGTCTTAAGATTCATGAACTCTCTGCCCAGGAGGAGACTGAGTCAGAAAGTTTCGCTGAGATATTGAAAAAGAATTGGTGGAAGGTGGCGCTCGGTGCCGTGGCGCTTGGATCCATTATCTCTGTTATCGTATCTTAGAGGATTGACCGTCCTGCATTTAACATTCATTATCGAACCGGCTCTAAAAAAAGCTCAAAAAGCTACATAATTGCGCGATTTTTGGGCGGAGTCAAAGATTTTTCGTAAGTTTGCGTGTTACTGTAATAGTGGCATATTCCGGACCGGCCCGGTGATGACACAGATTACAGATTATAATCATCAGCTTATGAAGAAAAAAACTCTCAACATCCTCAAGAACGATCCTTGGCTTGAACCATACGCCCCCGCTGTAATAGGGCGACATAAAGAAGCACTTGAAAAAGAGCAGGAGTTGTGTGGCCCTGACGGTAAACTTGAGACGTTTGCCAATGCTCACAACTATTTCGGTCTGCATCGCACGGACGACGGCTGGGTATTTCGCGAGTGGGCGCCTAACGCCACTTCGATAACGCTTATAGGAGATTTCTCGAAATGGAAAGAGATGAAGAAATATTCTCTCAAGCGCAAAAAAAATGGCGTATGGGAGATTAAACTCAAACCCGATGCGATCCACCACGGAGACCTGTACAAGATGATCGTGACATGGGACGGTGGAAGCGGTGAACGCATCCCCGCTTATGCCACACGTGTCGTACAGGACGAGAATACGCATGTGTTCTCTGCTCAGGTATGGGCACCGGAGCCTTACAAGTGGAAGGTGAAACGTTTCCGTCCCGATACACGTCCTCTGCTGATATATGAGTGTCATATAGGTATGGCTCAGGAAAAGGAGGGGATAGGTACGTACACCGAGTTTCGTGACCTCGTACTCCCGCGTATTGCTGCCGACGGCTATAATGCCATACAGATCATGGCGATACAGGAACATCCCTATTACGGATCATTCGGATATCATGTGTCGAGTTTCTATGCTCCGTCCAGTCGTTTCGGAACGGCCGAGGAGCTGAAGAGTCTCATTGACCGGGCGCACGAACTCGGCATTGCTGTAATCATGGATATAGTTCACAGCCATGCTGTCAAAAATGAAGTCGAAGGGCTCGGCCGACTTGACGGTTCGTACAATCAGTATTTTTATGGCGACGGTCGTCGCGAGCATCCGGCATGGGATTCGCTCTGCTTTGACTACGGTAAGGATGATGTGATTAATTTCCTTCTGTCCAATTGTAAATATTGGCTTCAGGAATTTCATTTCGATGGATTTCGGTTTGACGGCGTGACCTCGATGCTGTATTTCAATCATGGTCTTGGTCAGGCCTTTGGATCGTACGAAGATTACTATAACGGTGGTCAAGATACGAATGCCATAACATATCTCACTCTTGCCAACAAACTGATTCACGAAATCAATCCGGCGGCCATAACCATCGCCGAGGAGATGAGCGGTATGCCCGGATTGGCAGTGCCTGTCAAGGATGGCGGCATGGGATTTGACTATCGTATGGCTATGGGTATTCCGGATTACTGGATCAAGATACTCAAGGAACGTAAGGATGAGGACTGGAAACCGACCTCTATATTCTGGGAACTTACCAACCGTAGGGCAGATGAGAAGACCATCTCGTACGTAGAGAGTCACGATCAGGCCCTTGTCGGTGACAAGACCGTAATATTCCGATTGATAGATAAGGAAATGTACTGGCACATGATGCGCGATGACGACAATATGGTCGTGGCGCGTGGCATGGCTCTACATAAGATGATAAGACTTGTCACGGCATCGACCATCAATGGCGGTTATCTTAACTTCATGGGTAATGAATTCGGGCATCCCGAGTGGATTGACTTCCCGCGCGAAGGTAACGGCTGGAGCTATAAGTATGCCCGCCGTCAGTGGGATCTTGTTGATCGTAAGGAACTCAAATACACTCTGCTCAATGCCTTTGATAATGATATGATTCATACCATATCAGGTGTGTATAACTTCCAGTCACTCCCGGTTGTAAAACTGTGGGAGAAGGATGATGATCAGGTGCTGGCATTTATGCGTGGCGATCTGGCGTTTGTGTTCAACTTCAGCCCGGTCAAATCTTACACCGATTATGGTATACTCGCGCCGGCCGGAGAGTATGAGGTGGTACTTTCCACCGACTCGCCCAAATATGGCGGCTATGGAAATATCGACGAGAGTGTGCATCATCTGACTCTGCACGATGAGCTCTTCGCCCCGACAGGCCGTGAGTGGCTGAAACTGTATATGCCTCCGCGTTCGGCCCAGGTCCTGAGACTGATTCGTAAATAATATATTCGTATTACACGTTGAAAATGATGTCGAAATTATCCGTTATGCTCTCGGGCATCGTGCTCACGCTGAGTGCGTGTGCCATGGAGACTGCGCCTAATTATACTATTACCGCCATGCTCGGCAATCAGTATGATAATAATATGGCTTATCTGTTTGACTGCGACACCGATGAGAAGGTTGATTCGGTGATTGTCTCCGACGGCGTTGCTAAATTTGAGGGTCATGTCGGCACTCCGAGGATGACGCGTGTAATAATAGGGGAGACCCGTGGCTCAGTCGTGGTTATGGAGGAGGGTGAGATAAATATCTCAGCTGACGGCCTGCCATCAGGGACTCCGCTTAACGACAAATATGTAGCAGTAGTAAAACGACTGTCTGAAATCGTGGATGAGTCACGCTCTCTCAACAGGAATGATTCGGTGCAGGAAGCGAGATACCGCGAGCTATTGACCGAATATGATGCTTTGCCCTCTAAAGCATACGAGGAGAATAAGGATAACGTAGTCGGCAGATACATGTATGTGCTGAGTGCGATAGACAAGCCGTTGAGTCAGATTACAGCTGACATGTCAGCCAATCCGATACTTGCATCATCGGCCGCGCTGAAGTCGATATGTAATAATAAGCGTATCCAGATCGAGACCGGAGAGGGTAAGCGTTACAAGGATTTCACGGTGGAATACGACGGCAAAACCGAGACATTCAGTTCGTATATCAAACCGGGACATTATACTCTCGTCGACTTCTGGGCCAGCTGGTGCGGGCCGTGCGTGCGTCAGCTCAAGGTTATAAAAGAACTGTATGCCAAGTATAAGGACAAAGGGCTTGATGTGGTCGGTGTAGCTGTGTGGGATAAGCCGGAAGATACATTTGAGGCTATTAAGAAGCATGACCTCCAGTGGCCATGTATTGTCAACGCCCAGACCATACCTACTGACCTGTACGGCATCGAGGGTATACCATGCATACTTCTTATCAATCCTGATGGCATCATCGTGTCACGCGGCAAGCAGGGCAGTAACCTTGTTAACGATGTAGATGAGGCGATGGCGGCGTTTGAGGCTGCAAAATCGGAGGCGGCTCAGACAAATCCTGCCATTACAGTACAACCTGCCGACACTGTTGCTGCATTCTGATGAGTTATGGAAAATTGTATGACAGACAGAGACCTCAGGAATCTTCTTGACACCGAGGCTGCGAGGATTAATTCTCCGGCATTCATTGATGATGATCCTGTGCAGTTTCCACGACGATTCGAGGATTTGCGTGACATCGAGATCACATCATTGCTTACGTCGTCAATAGCATGGGGCAACCGCAAGATGATATGTCGTGACTGTGACCGCATGCTTGGACTCATGGACAATGATCCTTACAATTATCTGATGGATGAGGGTTACGAGGACCTTGATGATGACGGCAATATTCACAGGACCTTCTTCAACCGCCACTTCAAATACTTTATGCGCGGACTCCACCGTGTGTATGAGCGTTACGGGTCGCTACAGGATTTTGCACGAGGCGAGAGAATTGCTGAGTCAGACCTGCCGTCGTGGCAGCTTGTGGCGGGACTTAACCGCGAACTTGCTGCGGCTAACGGATCGGCTGCAGATCCGGCCGTGGCATCACGGTGTCTGCCTCAGAATCTTAACACCACAGCGCTGAAACGTGTCAATATGGCNCTGCGCTGGTTGGTGCGNGATGATGGTATCGTGGATATGGGTGTATGGGATGTGATCAAGCCGTCGCAACTGTTCATCCCGCTTGATGTGCATGTNGGAGATGTGTCNCGTGAACTCGGTCTCCTTACCCGTAAGAGTGATGATAAGCGTGCCGTACTCGAACTTACGGAAAATCTGCGCCGTTACAACCCATCGGATCCGGTGCTGTATGACTATGCCCTGTTCGGTATAGGAATGAATATCTGAACCGNTTCTAATTTTTAGCATCTTCATCCGTAAAGTCAGGNAGCACGGTGACACGTGTATCCTTGTCAACCATCTGTCTGACTCTTGAGATGTCCTCGTTGTGCATTCGCATACATCCGTGACTTCTGCGACCGGGCACAGAGTAGGGTGAGTTGGTGCCGTGGATGCCGATGCCGTAGAATGGGGGAGTCCACAAGGCGATGAAAAACGGACCGTAGCACTTGTCCTGAGTGTCCTTGTAAGTCCAGTCGGTAGAATTGTATATACCGTAGACCTTGAATGTGCCTTCAGGTGTGCGCCAGTCATCTTTGCCGGANTTCTGNCCGCGTTCGCGTGACGCGCACACACGATAGCGTGACAGCGTGTCACCGAATACATTCATTATATATAGTCGAGTGTGCGGTTTGTCCACGACTATTTTCTTGGCAATCCTCATGCGTCCCGGTGCNGACGAGAACGGTGAGTCAATCTCATCCCACCGTTCGGGNTCGGGAAGGTCAGGCGGGANGGTGCGTGTGTATGCGACTATCATGTCCGTGACAGCCGGCGACAACTGAAAGTCATCGTCAGCCGCAGGTGTCNGTGCGGATGATGACGGCTCTCCGGCGAGCATTGCCGCTGAAAAAGCGAGNCTCAGGATAGTGATAATCGGTTTCATAGTGCAAAACTACAAAATTTTTATACAGAATTTGCCATAACCATACGTGTAATTTCTGAAAAAATGCTTATCTTTGCACGCAATAAATTTAGTCTTTATGTCATTTATTGCTGATCGAGTAAAAATGGACGGACTCACATTTGATGATGTCCTCCTCATTCCGGCCTATTCGGAAGTATTGCCCCGCGAAGTAAATCTTAAAACCCGTTTTTCACGTAACATCACTCTTAATGTTCCTCTTGTGTCGGCAGCTATGGATACCGTCACTGAGGCGGCTTTGGCTATAGCCATTGCCCGTGAGGGTGGTATCGGCGTCATTCATAAGAATATGACCATCGCCGANCAGGCACGTCAGGTACATGCCGTAAAGCGTGCTGAGAACGGTATGATTTACGATCCCGTGACCATACTCCGTGGCTCGACCGTAGCTGATGCACTCGCCATGATGAAGGAATATCACATCGGTGGTATCCCTGTAGTCGATGAGNATCGTAAACTTGTGGGTATCGTCACCAATCGTGACCTCCGCTTTGAGGAGAATCTCCAGCGTCCCGTGGATGAGGTTATGACCAGCGAGAATCTCATCACCACNAATCAGTCGACCGATCTCGAAGAGGCTGCACGTATCCTTCAGAANCATAAAATAGAGAAACTNCCTGTGGTTGACAACGACAACCGTCTGGTAGGTCTTGTCACATATAAGGATATAACCAAGGCTAAAGACAAACCTAATGCATGTAAGGACCGTCTCGGCCGTCTGCGTGTAGCAGCCGGCGTAGGTGTCACTCCTGACTCAATGCAGCGTGTAGACGCTCTCGTCGAGGCCGGTGCGGATGCAATCGTAATNGATACNGCCCATGGCCATTCGCGTGGAGTGATCGGCGTGCTTCGCGCCATCAAGGANAAATATCCTCACATTGATGTAGTGGTGGGAAACATCGCTACAGGTGATGCAGCCCGTTATCTCGTCGANAACGGTGCCGACGGTGTGAAGGTAGGTATNGGCCCCGGCTCGATCTGTACCACCCGTATCATTGCAGGTGTAGGAGTGCCCCAGCTCAGTGCTGTATATGATGTGGCCAAGGCTCTTAAAGGTACAGGTGTACCCCTGATCGCCGATGGNGGCATCCGTTATTCGGGCGATATTGTCAAGGCTCTTGCNGCAGGCGCATACTCTGTAATGCTCGGAGGNATGCTTGCCGGAGTAGAGGAGTCGCCCGGCGACACCATTATTTATAACGGACGTAAGTATAAGTCCTATCGCGGTATGGGTTCACTTGAGGCTATGGAAAAGGGCTCGAAGGACCGTTACTTCCAGGGCAATGAGACAGATGCCAAAAAACTCGTCCCGGAAGGTATCGCTGCCCGCGTTCCCTACAAGGGTATGCTCTTTGAGGTTGTATATCAGATGCTTGGCGGTCTCCGTTCAGGTATGGGATATTGCGGTGCTCCTGACATCGAACATCTCCATGAGGCTAAGTTTACCCGCATCACCAACGCAGGTGTGGCTGAGAGTCATCCTCACGATGTGGCTATCACAAGCGAGGCTCCCAACTACAGCTCTTCGTCTCGATAATTCCGATCCGTCAGGTTTTAAACAATATATCAGGGCCATCCTTTGCGATGGCTCTGATTTTTTATGTTATAGGAAATACAATATAATACACCGCGGACCGTTAATTAAATTGTATTTCTATTAACATTTTCCGATGAGAAAGCATTTCATTACGATGGCTCTTGCGGCATTGACACTGATGCCTGCCGTGGCGGGTTCACGACAGTCCGACCCGGTAGTTATGACCGTCAACGGCAAGGATGTTCGTCAGAGCGAATTTCAATACCTATATAATAAAAATAATCTTCAGCAGGTCGCACCTCAGACAATCGATGAGTATGTCGACATGTTTGTGACATATAAGTTGAAAGTTGCCGATGCCGAGGCTGCCGGTATTGACACAACGGCGGCGTTTCGTAACGAGTTTAACGGTTATTGCATGGAACTCACAGCTCCGTATCTCCGTGATAAGAAGGTAGAGGACCGGCTGGTAGACGAGGCATACGCACGCATGAAGGTGTCACGCTGTGTGAGCCATATACTTGTGCCGCTTGGGATGACTCGTGCCGAGCGTAAAGCTAACCGTGAGAAACTCGATTCGATACGTGCGGCAATTGTTGCAGGTGCAGATTTCGGCGAGATGGCCATGAGGTATTCCGTAGATCGCTCTGCATTGCAAAACCGTGGCAATCTCGGATTTATCAATGCAAATTCGTTCCCTTATCCTTTTGAGAAGGTAGCGTTCGACACACCTGTCGGAGCTATTTCAGAGGTGTTTGAGGATGCACCTTATGGATACCATATTATTATGGTGACTGCCGAACGGCCTGCTTCGGGCGAAGTCTCGGCACGTCATATATTGAAACTCACTCAGGGCATGTCACCCGAGGAGGCGGCGATCCAGAAATCGCGTATAGATTCAATTGCCGGTCTTTTGAAAAACGGTGCTGATTTCGAAGCTCTCGCACGCGCTGAGAGTGAAGATCCCGGTTCGGCTGCCAGGGGCGGTAACCTCGGATTTTTCGGTCGTGGCAGAATGGTTCCCGAGTTTGAGGAAGCTGCATTCTCGCTCAACCCAGGAGAGATTTCCGAACCGTTTGCGACAGCCTACGGCTATCACATAGTGCAGACACTAGAGGTTAAGCCCATCCCTTCGCTTGAAGAGTGCCGTAAAGAAATACTTGCCGTATTCAATCGCGACATCCGTGCTAAATTACCTCAGAAAGAATATCTCAGTTCACTGCGTGAATCATCCGGCGTAAGTGTGGACAGCAAAGTGCTTGACGAAGTATATGCCCATATCGACTCGTCTTCGGATTCGGATCAGGCATTTGAGGCGCTGAAGGTCGATCAGACTGTACTCGCGCACTTCCCCACCGGAGATGTCAAGGTGTCGGATGTAGCTTCCGGCATATCACTACGCCCCGGTATGGATCTCGCGCTTGCTTTTGAAGATGCTCTTGATGAAGCTCTGGACAATGCGACCGTTGATTTTGCCCGTCAAAATCTGATGGCAAATAATGCTGATTACCGCAATCTTGTCAATGAGTATCGCGACGGTATTCTGTTGTTTGAGATAAGTAACCGTAAGGTCTGGGATCGCTCGTCCACAGATGCTCAGGCGCAGCTTGATTACTTCCGTAACCATCGTGCGGACTATGCATGGGAAGCTCCGCGTTTTAAAGGTTATGTGGTCTTTGCCACCAGCGATTCGCTCGCATCCGAGGTTAAAGGCTTTCTTGCATCAAAATCAGTATCGGCCGATGCACTTGCCGGCGAGATGTCTGAGAATTTTGGCCGAGATGTCAAGGTGGAACGCGTCCTTACCGCCAAGGGTGAGAATAATATCATAGACCAGATCGCATTCGGTGGTACACAGGCCGAACCGGTAGGACGATGGATAGCATGGTTCCCGTACGCGTATAAGGTGATTGATGCTCCCGAGGAACCGGCAGATGTCAAGGGTGCTCTTGCATCGGATCTCCAGCAGCATCTTGAGGCGGAATGGATCAAAGATCTTCACAATCGATATAAAGTTAAGGTCAATAATAAAGCCATTAAAAAAATCGCGTCGAACTGATCAAGACTATAGGATGTATCGGTTCTGCTAATAAAACCGTATCCCACTGATGCCAATTTACATCTGTGGGATACGGTTTTATTTTATATATGATGTGTTTGAAAAAATGTCTAATTTTTTTAATCGATTTTTACTGATTCTGTCACAAAATTAACTTACCTTTGCGCCGTAAAAACCTTAAATTTAAATATTATTCCCATGAGGAGCCTATTAGCGTTTTTCGGCATAGCAACGGCTATGTGTGCTCATGCAGCCGATGTTGAGACCGATGAACTGATGAAATTTCAGGCCGAGGTGCGCCTGGACTATCAACGAGACTGGAATGACGGAGATGTCGTCAAGGATAATACCGGTTTTGAAGGTAAGTATATTAATTTTCGTATAGACGGCAAGATTACCGACGGTCTTACCTATTCGTGGCGTCAGCGTCTGAACAAGACTCACAAGGATGCGACTTTCTTCGATGCTACCGACTGGGTATATCTCAACTATGATTTCGGACGTTGGTCCGTGGCCGGTGGTAAGCAGGTGGTGGCTATCGGAGGATGGGAATATGATCGAGCACCAATTGATTTATACGGTTGCTCGGTGTTCTGGAATAATATCCCCTGCTATCAGATAGGTGGCTCAATAAGTTACCGTACATCTGCGTCCGATAAACTTACATTGCAGTTATGTGAGAGTCCTTTCCACTCCTCAGCAGACCGTGATATGTATGCGTATAATTTAATGTGGAACAGTCATCACGGCATATTTGACGCTATCTGGTCGGCCAATCTTATCGAGTATGCTCCGGGTCATTACATCAACTACCTCGCATTGGGTAATAAATTTACTGTCCGTAAGGTATCGCTCGAACTTGACCTTATGAACCGAGCTTCATCTCATCAGACATTCTTCCTGCGTGACATGTCGGTAATGGGTGAGTTGAGTTATGTGCCGTCGTCAAAATGGAAAGTATTCGGTAAGATGACTTATGATGTCAACCATACTGATTCATCGGCCGATTTTTGCGTTCTGCCCGGAACCGAACTGAAGATGGCAGGCGCAGGTGTGGAATTTTTCCCCCTTGTCGGTAAACTCGGCAGCCTTCGCCTTCATGCAAATATCTTCTATTCATGGGGTAAGAACGGTAATGATGCCGATGTGATGCAGAACAAGAGTATGCTTGTCGACTGCGGAATTAAATGGAATATGAATCTCTTGTCACTCAAACGATAATTACAGTCATGGAACAAACCGAAACTACTGTTCAGAAACAGTCATTCTCATTATCCCGTTATATCCCTACAGGTGTGCCGTGCCTTGTGATTGTCATAGCACTGTTTTGGTATGTAGGTAAGATAATGGGTCTTGCCAATATGCTCAATACAATCATGCATACGGCCCATGACCTGTTGCTCAACACCGTGTTCTATCTAATGGGAATATGTGTTCTCACAGGTGCAGTCGGGCGTCTGTTTGTAGAGTTTGGAGTGGTGAAACTCCTTGAGAATATACTGCGTCCTCTGATGCGTCCCTTGTTTAACCTCCCGGGTGTGGCGGCTCTCGGTGCCACAATGACATTTCTCAGTGATAATCCGGCTATTATATCACTCTCTCAGGATCGTCGTTTCTGCCGTTATTTCAAGAAATTCCAGTATATTTCGCTTACCAACTTCGGTACGGCGTTCGGTATGGGTCTCCTTGTCATTGTCTTTATGATAGGGCAGGGCTATTTTGTCGAGCCTGTGATCGGTCTGTTCGGAGCATTCTGCGGATGTATCGTATCGACACGTCTCATGCAGCGTTTTATCATCAAGGCATATCCGAATTATGCAATAGAGGATGCAATCGAGAAAGAAGCCGATACGATAGAGGAAGAGGTGGAACATGTCGAGACCAAGTCGGTATTCATCAGAGTGCTCAATTCACTTCTTGACGGCGGACGTACAGGTGTGGATGTCGGCATAGCCATTATCCCCGGAGTGCTCATCATTTCTACATTCGTTATGATTCTTACCTTCGGAGCTTCGGCCGAGGGTTACACCGGAGCGGCTTACGAAGGTATCGAACTTCTGCCCTGGCTTGCCGGAAAGATTAATTTCATCTTTGAGTGGCTGTTCGGATTCAGTGATCCTCATCTGGTGGCTTTCCCCATTACAGCGCTTGGAGCTGTTGGTGCCGCTCTTGGCCTTGTGCCTAATTTTGCATCTCAAGGGT
This sequence comes from Bacteroides sp., assembly GCA_014802015.1. Taxonomy (GTDB): domain Bacteria; phylum Bacteroidota; class Bacteroidia; order Bacteroidales; family Muribaculaceae; genus Duncaniella. The sequence goes on along the minus strand of JAAVDB010000005.1, from coordinate 173,094 downwards.
GGATCGACGGCAACGCTATCGCAGTGTTTACGGCGATCGGTATGTGTTGGAGCGGTTATCTCAGCACGCACACCGCTATGCTTGACTCGCTCGGTTACCGCGAACTCACACCTAAGGCGATTCTCGCTCATACAATAGGAGGCATTGTGGCTGCCTTTGTGGCCCACATGATGTACGTTCTGGTGACGATGCTTTAAGTCCGGCTATAAAATACTGCTTCGAGGCCTTTATTCCTGTAATGCAAGGGATAAAGGCCTCGAAGCATATCTGTATATTGAGGCAATAATTGGTATGAAATTCTTTTTATGCATTATTGGAGATGAATTTGTTTGGCAGTTATGGAAACTTTGTTTACCTTTGACGCACGTTTTGGTTCCGTACATCATTGTGTGCGGTGAAAAGGGAACCGGGTGAGAATCCCGGACAGACCCGCTGCTGTAATTCCTGCCATAACTCATCAGCCATAGTCAATCTTAGGATGACGCATCTACACGCCACTGCCCCTATGGGTGGGAAGGTCGGCCGATGAGTGGGATAAGTCAGAAGACCTGCCAGGACAACATATTAGTTTTGTAGTTTTCGGGAAATAAGACGGCAAAACAACATCTCACTCCCTCACTCTCCGTGTCAGTCGGTTATGTAATCCGTGACCCGGTCATGTGCAGTGTGCGAAATGCTTGTGATGTATGTTTATTCCTCTTGTCGAGCGAAGACTATGATGTCAACAATGTATTTTGCAATGACAATGCACAGGAGGTCTATCCTAATATTATCACTAATAGCGTCTGCGCTGTGGCCCATGCGGGGCACGGCCACCATCATCTGTGATTATGATTCGGTGGCTCAGGCCGATAGCGTATCACTTGGCGCAGTGACTGTATATGCCAAGACTCTGGGCAAAAAACTTGAGGAAGGAGCTTACAGTATCAATGCTGTCGAGGTGCTCTCAAACGTCAACCGTCTCGTCAGTCTTAACAATCTCGTTGACCGGTCAAGTGGAGTAAAAGTGCGCCGTCAGGGTGGGGTAGGATCGGATTTTGATCTTTCGATCAACGGTCTGTCAGGCAACTCTATCCGTTATTTTATCGACGGTGTACCTCTTGACACCAAGGGCTCGGATGTAAATCTTGACAATATTCCCGTAAATACGGTCGAACGTGTTGAACTCTATAAAGGTGTAGTCCCGGCTTATCTCAGTTCTGACGCACTGGGTGGCGCGGTAAATATCGTTACCAAGCGGAGCCTAAGCAATTATCTCGACGTGTCATACGGCGCAGGATCGTTTCACACTCAGAGTGCGGATCTTACCGCCCAGTATTTCATCCCCGGAACAGCCGTATCCATACGTCCTACATTCAGTTATTCCTATTCCAAGAATGACTACAAGATGAAAGGTGTCGAGGTGTGGGATGAAGATGCCGATAAATATGTCTATGCAGATAGTAAACGTTTTCACGATGATTACCGTTCGGTGATAGCCCAGATAGAGGCGGGAGTGAGTCGTGTGGCTTGGGCTGACAGGTTCTATATCGGTGGATCGTTTGCCGCAGTGGACAAAGAGATTCAGACCGGAGCGATGCAGAATAAGGTATATGGAATGCCGACGCGTAATTCACACTCTTGGAATGTTTCCGCCGGATATGCGAAACGCTGGGACAAACTCAACACCCGTATAAACCTCTCGCACACGTGGGACCGAAGCGAGACAGTCGATACGGCATTTCGCAAATACAGCTGGGACGGGACATGGCTCCCTGCATCCGGCAATGAGATGACAGGTAAGGATNGGACTATCCGCATATATAACCGTCCGCTTACGGTGCTGAGTGCTGGAGGTGACTATGACATCAGCGAGCATCATAACGTGGCAGTGAACTATATGCTCAACCGTACATCCAACCGTCGCCATGACGAGCTGGACAAGACGTTTGANCCTTCACGCGANGTNGTCACCAAGCAGATCATATCGTTGACNTATACACAGACGTTCTTTGACACACGTTGGCAGACATCCTACTTCATAAAGGATTATATAAACCGTAGCGATATACGCCAGACGGATAATGCTACCGTCACAGGCGCGGGACTCATNAAGCCCCATGAGGTCAAGAGCTATTGGGGGGCAGGTGTCGGNTCNCGTTACNGGTTTTTCGAACCANTGGCTGTCAAGGCGTCTTACGANCACAGTGTGCGNCTGCCTCTGTCGCGTGAACTGCTCGGCAACGGCACAACTATAATTCCTAACGTAGCTCTACACCCCGAGACGAGCAATAACTACAATCTCGGACTATTCGGCACGTGGCATATCGATGGCGAAAATATGCTGACATATAGTGCGGACGGATTCATACGGCACGTGCAGAATTACATCCGNGCGGTCGTGTCGGAGCGTGACGGCTACATGCAGTATACCAATGAGCCTGCTATAGATGTCAAAGGTGTCGATCTTGAGGTCGGATACACATGGCGTAATGCTCTCNGTGTGACGCTCAACGGCAGTTGGAGTGATGCGCGCAATCTGCGTAAGTACAAAACAGACGGCAATCCGTCGGCCACATATAAAAATCGTGTNCCTAACCGTCCGTGGATGTATNCCAATGCGCAGGTGTCATATACACTCCGAGATCTGTTCTGTCGTGATGACCGTATGCGTATCGAGTGCGACCATCAGTGGATTCACTGGTATTATCTCAACTGGGAGGCGTATGGAGCCAAGGAGTCCAAGGCTGTGATACCGACACAGTCCGTCACGGATCTTTCACTTGCCTATTCGTGGCATTCAGGACGCTATAACGTGTCGGTAGAGTGCACAAACATATTTGACCGATTGGCGTATGACAACTATATGTTACAGAAACCCGGCCGGGCTGTATATGCCAAATTCCGTCTGTTCCTGAATTAATATTTTAAAGTCTGACAATTATCAAAATTCCACGCAATGAAAAAATTCAAATTCCTCTTNCTGCCGCTCATCGCGCTGTTCGTTTCTTTCGGCATCGTGAGTTGTTCTGACGATGATGATCCTGTCAATGTGATAGAAGAACCACTGTTGGAAGACTACCATTTTGACCTCTGGGTGGCACTTGACCGTCATGGAGGCATGGGGCGAGACGTGCAGACNCTNGTCCGCAGTCTCGGATCGCTTGATGCCGACCAGCCTCAGATTACATTTACCGGTACGGGAACCGAGGTGAATGCAACACTNACACTTGAGACAATCATCAAGGGCGCATACTATTATCAGGTGCCTGTGTCAGGTGACCGTTTTGCTAAGTATACTATTTCCGACAATAAGATAAATGTCGTGGCTTCACGTCGATTCGNNACAAATACATACGCTGCGCGTAAGTATACACATGCATGGACCGATGAGTCGACACTTGTAATTATGGCGGCCAANGGTGCCGCTGACAAGATCATCTGGACAAAACTTAATGCAGATGATATGACGATTATCTCNGAGGGNGAACTTAACATCACAATGCCCGAGGGAGGAGCCCTTTATACGACATCAGGCCTGCTTTCATATCGTAAGAGTGATAACAAGCTGTTTTACTTCTATTTTGCCAAGGCTGACAAGCGTTTCGGCGGCNAGCGCGTATGTCCGATGAAGGTGGCTGTGATCAACCCTGCCACGATGGCTGTAGAGAACGATACCGAATGCTTCATGGATTGCGAGATGGTAGGTACGGCTTATGGAGAACTTCTCCAGACAACAACATTCATCGATGACAACAACAATCTGTATATTGCCTGCAAGACAGACGAGGCTGACGGCGAGCATTCTCATCTGCTTAAGATTCCTGCCGGTTCAACAGAGTTTGACAAAACCTATGACGGATATACGGCCGGTGGTAAACTGATCTCGGTGATGTATCTTGGCGGAGATAATATAATGGCTTATGCCCGCAACGACCAGATGGGTACAGGAATTGATGACTTCAGCCATTATTATACTGTCATTAATGTCAAAACCTGTCAGGCAGAACCTGTCAAGTATAACGGTCAGCAGCTGGCATACAGCGGCGGACGATTCTCGTCACGTATGGCATACGTAAATCACAAGGCTTATATCGGAGTCGATGCTAAGGATGCCAATCCTGTCATCTATGTTTATGACGCTCTCACGGGTCAGACCACCAAGGGCGCCGAGATGGCATCGGGTTACTACTTCGAGCAGATCCGAGTAGTCGAGAATGTGAAGTAAAGACTGATATAAAATATAATTAATTCTCAACTTTTTTCTGCCCATCTCCCGTGCGGATGTAGATATACGGCCGCACGGGAGTCTTTTGATAAAAAGCTGATATTATATCCATACGGTAATCCTGATTTGGAGTTTGTTATGAATAGATTTATACTCATATTGTCATTTATGATGGCCACGCTGTCATCCCAAGGTCAGATATTCGAACTTGCACAAGGTGATAAAGCAGCTCTGCTGATGGTGCATTTCGGTACCACCTATGACGACACGCGTGCGCTCACGATCGATGCCATAAACGCCAAGGCCGCAGAGGCATTTCCCGACATGCGTATCGAAGAGGCTTACACCTCACGTATAGTAATGAAACGGCTTGCTGATCGTGGCATTGTCAAGCAGACTCCCCGCGAGATGCTGTTGCGTCTTGCCGCCGATGGTTATACGCACGTATTCGTTCAGGGAACGAATGTAATAGACGGTATCGAGGCAGAAAGCCTGAGGGATGAAGTAGCCTTCATGGCACCATTTTTCAAAGACATACGCGTAGGACGTCCGTTGCTTTACTCGGTCGAGGATTGTGCGGAAGTGGTTGACGTACTGGCAGCGCGCTATGCCGGGTGTGTTGATAAAAATTCATCCGTCGTCCTTATCGGACACGGTACTGACACTCCTGCCACCGCTATTTATTCACAGATTGACTATATGTTTGCATCTCAGGGACATCCTCAGTTTCATATCGCGACTGTCGAAGGTTATCCTGAGTATGATACGACATTAGCACGTCTAAAGGCCGATAAGGTTAAATCCGTTACGCTCGTTCCGTTTATGTTTGTGGCCGGCGATCATGCCCGCAATGACATCGATAGTGACTGGCGTGAAAAGTTAGAGAAGGAAGGTTTTAAAATCTCAACCGTTTTGGAGGGACTCGGTCAGATAACGGGCATTCAGGACATATATATTGAACATATTCGTGCTGGCCTTGCATCGAAGCCACTCGGAGCCACCCAGCGCAAGAACGCATATATAATCGAGAATCTGTAAGAGATATGTCGCGGAGAAGCGTAGTCGTATTGTCTATTGTAGCCTTGGCTCTTCTGTCATTTGCCGGATACGTTTTACATTATCGGTATATGCGTCCTACGCATATACTTGTAGTAAATCCACTGCCTGCACAGGCGGCTGAAATAAATCTTAACAATGATAATCCGTCGATACGCGTGACGTGCGTGACGATGGACGAGGCATCGGATTTCGAAGCGTATGACGCTGTGCTGATGTTTGGTCGCGGATTGTATCTTGATTCGTTGCAGATGGCTTCGCTCGACAAGGCTGCTGTCAAGGGCATTCCGATATTTACCAATACATTACGAAATTTTACGGTTACTCCGATCCATAATCTTGATTCAGCGGCAGTAGAACGTCTCGATCATTACTTACGTAACCCGTGTCAGGCAAATTATCGAAATGTGCTGCGGTACATGCGGAGTATAGCTACACCTGATCGTTTGGGAGATATGTCATGGTCCGAGCCGGTGGACCTCCCCAACAATATGTATTATCATGTCAGAGGGGGGCAATATTTTGACTCGAAGTCGGACTTGACATCTTTTCTGAAGTCGGAGGGCTTGTATCACGAAGATGCGCCTGATGTCGCATTTGTCTCCGGTATAAATTTTCCGGTTGAAGGCAACCGGGCGCATATCGACACACTGATAGCGAGAGTCACGAATGCGGGATATAACGTCTATCCACTCTCGGCCAGCGGTAGTAATCGTGCACGCATGCTCCGAGAAGTCAATCCTCAGGCTATAATATATCTGCCGATGGGACGTCTTGGCAATGATACGCTCGTTGGATGGGCTTATGACAACAATATACCACTGTTCATGCCGTTCCCACTCATCCAGTCACGTGAAGAATGGCTGGATGTGAATAATCCTATGAGTGCAGGAACACTTACTGCACGCATTGTAGTGCCTGAGATCGATGGTGCAATGACTCCGTTATGCATATCTACCCAGGATGCAGACAAAGATGGTTATCTCGTATATAATCCTGATCCCGAACGTATNGATGCGTTTATCGAGCAGTTTACAGGTTTTATGTCNCTGCGTGATAAATCCAATTATGATAAACGAGTTGCAATNGGTTATTTCCGTATGCCGGGACAGGATGCACTGCTTGCTTCGGGTATGGAAGTTATCCCGTCGCTGTATGCTTTCCTGTGCAGGCTGAAGGCAGAGGGATACAATCTGAGCGGNTTGCCTCGAACACTTGATGCTTTCAGACGNGAGATAATTGGACGTGGAGCCGTACTTGCATCTTATTCCGGTGCGGAGATGCAGAGATACATAGCCCGAACCTCTCTGACATGGATTGACNCNGATACTTACGAGTCATGGGCACGTGAAGTGCTGTTGCCTGAAAAATATGCTGANGTNGAGAGTCGATACGGTCNCGCTCCGGGACGATTACTGGTTAAGAATGACAGCATAGGTATCGCAATGTTGCGTTATGGTAATGTAATGTTATTCCCNCAGCCCNGNCCNGCTCTCGGCGAGGATGAATTTCGGCTTACACACGGGGTGAAGATCGCCCCGCCTCACAGCTATCTCGCACCATATCTATATATGCAGAAGAGTTTTGATGCAGATGTGCTGATTCATTTCGGCACACANGGNAATCTTGAGTTTACACCGGGTAAGAATGCTGGATTGTCNCAAGCTGATTGGGCCGAGGTTTTGATCGGTAANCGTCCGCATTTTTACTTCTACACGACCGGCAATGTAGGAGAGGGGATAATTGCCAAACGCCGCAGNCATGCCGTATTAGTCTCTCATCTGACTCCTCCGTTTGTCGAAAGCGGGCTAAGACAGAAGTATGCCNCATTGCTTGAAATGATCCATGATGCAATAGGTGACCCGNTGAAGAATACTATGTCGGTCAAAAAGGCTATCATTACGCTCGGCATTGCCCGGGATCTCGGTCTGGATTCCCTGTCGGCAGTTCCGTATGATGTCAAAGAATTAGAACGGATAGATTCATACGCCGAAGAACTCTGTAACGAGAAGATAACCGGCGCTTATTATGTCATGGGCACACCGTATAGCAAGGATGATATGCTTACGACCNTAACTGCTATTATGGCTGATAAAATCGCNTANTTGCGTGCCCGTGCAGACAGGGATATGGGACGGATCACCACNGTTCAGCTTCAGGATCATTCNTTCCTCTCGCATCATTATCTTCCGCAGGTACGTACCGATATTGCGACGTGGCTCGCCGGNGNAGGNGAATCCGGGTCAGNGGAGAGACGNGAAGTGCTCGAATGTCNNGACAAGCTTATGAACTCGCCGGTATCCGAGTTTGATGCCATGGTCGGTCTATTGTCAGGACGGCCCGTACGTCCTGCTCCNGGAGGAGATCCCGTAATCAATCCCAATGTCNTGCCAACAGGCCGGAACATGTATAGCATTAATGCCGAAGCAACTCCGAGTCAAAAGGCATGGAATGACGGTGTTGCGCTTGCCGAGAAGACGGTTGCGGATTATATGGCCAANAATGGTGTATATCCTGAAAAAATCGCTTATAGCCTTTGGGCAGGGGAATTTATTTCATCACAAGGAGCAACGATNGCACAGGCCTTACGCATGTTAGGTGTCGAACCGTTGCGTGATGAACAGGGGCGNGTCATGGATCTCCGGCTGACACCGTCAGAGGAACTCGGCCGTCCACGCATTAATATTATGGTGCAGGTGTCCGGGCAGTTACGTGACATNGCTGCNTCACGNCTGAAACTCCTCACCGAAGCTGTGCGTATGGCTTCGGAATCGAAAGATGACATCTATCCTAATTATGTTGCCGAAGCTACGGAGACGCAAAAATTACGTCTTGTAGCTCAGGGNGTCGATGCCGACAGGGCACAAACACTATCAGTGATGAGAGTATTCGGTCCGGTTAATTCCGGTTACAGTACCGGCATGATCGGNTACACTCAAAACTCCGGCGCGTGGGACGATGTGAGCGAATTGGCTGACGGATATATAGGTAATATGTGTGCGATGTATGGNGATGATGACAATTGGGGTACTGCCGACCGTAACCTGTTTGTATCCGCTGTTACTAATACTGATATGATCGTGCAGCCACGCCAGAGTAATACATGGGGTCCCGTATCGCTTGACCATGTGTATGAATTTTCAGGTGGATTATCGCTTACAGTGTCCTCTGTGTCAGACGGACGTCAGCCCGAAGCTGTCATGTCGGACTACCGTAACAGTTATGTGCCGCGTATGCAGAATCTTGATGATGCAGTGGCTGTCGAGACCCGTGCGACGATACTCAATCCTCAGTTCATCAAAGAGCGTATGAAGGGAGACGCGACTACGGCTCAATCTTTCGCTAAGACTTTTCAGAACATATTCGGATGGAGTGCGACGCGCCCTGATGCACTGACTGATAATATTTATGATGATCTTTACGATATGTATATCATGGATGTGAATAATCTCGGTATTGCCGAATACTTTGACCGTGTCAATCCTACGGCATTACGCGAAATGACCGAGACGATGCTCGAAAGTGCACGCAAAGGTTTCTGGAAACCGACCGATGAGCAACTGAATAATATATCCGCACTCAGATCATCGACACAACGATATGAACAGCTCATTGTAAATGAGATGGATGAAAAGGGCGCGACGTCCACATCCGGTCCGAGTACATCGGCGGATGAGATAGGTGATCTCAACAATGTCGCCAAAATATCAGCATGGCAAGTAGTTGTGGCGGTTGTGATATTGCTGCTGCTAATATTCACGGCCGGTTATTGTTATCGAATGAAAAAAAATGAGTAATTTTATATCCCCGTTTCAAACTCTGATTAATGACTGATATAAGACACATATTCACACCGCTTCTGACCGGTGTTTTGTTAATGCTCGCATCGTGTTCGTCCAATGGCGGTAAGTCGGGAGACGGATCCGTCCTGACCGGAGATGTGACTGTGGATTCTGCCACGGTGATTGCTCCGCGACATGCCAAGGGCTTTACTGTTGACTATAAGCCGGATGGGCTCGTACTTGTCGATATAGCGGACCCGGAGAAGGCTGAGACGCAGGTATTTCGCTTTGCCGTTAAGTCGAAAGGAGCAGATGTGAAGATTCCTGAGGGCTATACCCCTGTCGAGGTGCCTGTGCAACGTGTGGTGTGCATGACATCGCTCCAGTTGTCTAATTTCATCAAGCTTGGCATTCCCGACAGGGTGGTGGGTATCACAAGCACTCGCCATCTGCGCAACGCCAAGATGAAGAGTCAGCTCAAAGACGGCACGACTCATAAGATAGGAATTGAGGGGAATTTTGACAGTGAGGTTGTGATGGCTATCGACCCTGACGTAATATTTATATCCCCGTTCAAGCGCGGAGGATATGATGCAATACGCGGTGTGGACGTGCCTATGATACCCCATCTCGGCTATAAGGAACTGACGCCGCTCGGTCAGGCTGAGTGGATCAAGCTGGTCGGCCTCCTTACCGGGCATACTGCCGAGGCCAATGAGATTTTTGACGAAATCGAGAGCCGTTACAATGACCTTGTCAGTCTCGCTTCCGGTGTTGACACTCATCCGATGGTGATGAGTGGAGAGATGAGGAGCGGTAACTGGTATGCAGTAGGTGGTGATAGTTTTCTCGCCCACCTGTTTCGCGACGCCGGTGCTGATTATTTCCTGAAAGATAACAGTGAGTCGGGTGGTGTGACCCTTGATTACGAGACCGTCTACTCCAATGCCGCTCATGCCGATTACTGGCGCATCGTCAATAGTTTTGATGGAGACTTCGGTTATGATACACTTGAGGCACAGGATAAACGTTATACGGATTTTGACGCGTGGAAAAATCACGGTGTGATTTATTGCAACATGAAGGAGGTGCCGTTTTATGAGAGTATGCCTGTCGAGCCGGAGGTTATACTTGCCGATTTCATCCATGTGTTCCATCCATCCCTGCTGCCTGACCATCAACCTGTATATTACAGACTGCTGAAATGAGAAGATCGACCACCGCGGCACTGATGCTGCTTACCGGCGTGTCAATACCGGTACTTTTCCTTCTCAATCTGTTGCTCGGCTCGGTGGATATACCAGCCGGCTCGGTAATCGACATACTCATAGGCCGTGGCTGTGACAATGTGATATGGAATAATATCGTGATGAAATCACGTGTGCCGCAGTCACTGACCGCCGTAATGGCCGGGGCCGGTCTCGCTGTAAGCGGATTGCTTATGCAGACAGTGTTCCGTAATCCGCTCGCGGGTCCGTCGGTGCTCGGCATCAGTTCCGGTGCGAGCCTCGGCGTGGCTTTCGTCGTGCTGTTGTCGGGGGGATTCGGCGGTGTGGCCCTGAGCAAACTCGGAGCGGTGGGCGAGGTCACGGTAACACTTTCGGCAGTGATAGGAGCAATGCTTGTGATGGCTGTCATAACGGTGGTGGCGCAGAAAGTCAGAGGAAATGTCACACTGCTGATAATGGGCGTGATGATCGGATATGTAGCAAATGCCGTGATCGGAGTATTGAAATTTTTCAGTGCCGAGGAGGATATACGCGCCTACGTGATATGGGGGCTTGGCAGTTTCGCACGTGTATCAGGTGATCAGACCGCAGTGTTCATAATCATAATGACTTGTCTGTTGCCGTTGACGTTCCTGCTTATCAAGACTCTCAATCTCATGTTGCTCGGCGATTCATACGCCCGCAATCTCGGGCTTGACATACGCCGTGCGCGTCACGTGGTGATCGTTGCTTCTGGTGTGCTTGTAGCTGTGGCCACGGCCTACTGCGGGCCTATAGTATTTCTCGGACTGGCAGTCCCGCATCTGTGTCGCGGAATGTTCCGTACCTCTAATCATGCGATCATTCTCCCTGCATCCATGCTTGCCGGAGCATCCCTTGCGTTGCTGTGTAACCTTATAGCGAGAATGCCGGGTTTTGAGGGTGCGTTGCCGGTCAATTCAGTCACCGCGCTTGTCGGCGCTCCTGTGGTGATGTGGGTACTGTTCAATAAACGTAAGAGTGAAGTATGATCCGGTCAGCAATTACAATCCGTGTCAGAAATCTATCCACAGGTTATACAGCCAAAGGTAACAGCATAACTGTGACCAGAGGGATAGATGCATCCTTGAAATCAGGTGAACTAACCTGCCTGCTCGGCCCTAATGGTGCGGGCAAATCGACTCTTCTAAAAACTCTTTCGGGATTCATTAACCCGCTCGGAGGAGATATTGAGATTGGTGGCAGGAATCTGTCTGATTATAGCGCGCCCGGATTGGCGCGCGTGATCGGCGTAGTCCTTACCGAAAGAGTAAGCCTCGACAATATGAGTGTGTATGAACTCGTGAGCATGGGGCGCAGTCCATATACAGGCTTTTGGGGGCGCATGTCGCGAGAGGATAAGCACATCGTTGACAGTGCACTTGCGTTGGTCGGTATCGAAAGTCTGCGTAGACGCATGGTTCACACTCTTAGTGACGGTGAACGGCAGAAAGTGATGATAGCGAAAGCTCTTGCTCAGGAGACTCCCGTAATCTTTCTTGATGAGCCGACGGCTTTCCTTGACTATCCGAGCAAAGTGGAAATCATGCAGTTGCTCCAACGTCTGGCCCGTGAGGAGGGTAAGACTGTATTCCTGTCGACGCATGATCTTGAACTGGCTCTACAGATCGCTGATAAAGTATGGTTGATAGATAAGGAGCGCGGGGTGGAAATCGGAACGCCAGAGGATCTTGCTCTAAGCGGAGAGCTTGGAGCGTACTTTAAGCGCGAAGGGGTGGCTTTTGATATAGAGACTGGACTATTCAGGATAGACAATCGTCTTGATTGTGAGATCAGGCTTATCGGAGGGGGAACCCGTTACAATATGGTACGTAAAGCCCTCGCCCGATGCGGTGTCCGTGGGTCACAAGATGTGGATTCTCCACACACTATAGAAGTTACAGACGACACATATCTCGTAAACGGCCGAACCTGCCCCACCATCGCCGCTCTGCTTGAAGAGGTAAGAACCGTAACACATTCCGATATATAATTAAATCTGGTGTATAGGTCTTGTTTCGAATAAATATTGTAAGATAAAAATATTTCAAAAAACATTTCTGAATCAGAAAAAATTAATAAATTTGTCATCGGTTAGTCACGATGTGTCATAACCGGACATATTTGGAAAGCGTTTTTGCTTTATCCTTGATTCGAAAATCGCCAAATTTTACTGAAGAAGGATAGGCAGTCAAAAGACGCTCATGCTTGTCGTGTATCCGCTCCCCGACAGGGGGTATCGATATCCGATAAGGCGTGGGAGCGGACTGTTTATTTCTTCAATGGCGTTTGGCGATGCCTCGAATCAGATATTCAGTAGAATCGTCCCGCGCTTTTCTTTTTAATAAATCCTATATCACAGACGTGCTGAAGGTGACGAGCGGCACGCATTGACATGAATGAATATTGAATCTGCTTTAAGCATAGTGGCCAGTGCACTTGCGATAGGAGGTGCTATATGTGGTAGCTACAAGTGGTTAAAACAAAAGCCACTTACCGTATTAATGACTGAGTTGGCGGACAAAAATACTTCTATCAAACGTCAGCATAAAATTCTTTCCATTATTGATAAACGATTAAGGTTATCTTCTCAAAGCATATCTTCTGAATATATCAAGAGATTTCATTCCAATGGGCGTTCTAAACTCGTATTATTTTATGATATATGTAATGAAAATGCGATTGAGCCCACACCTGAGATCTGTAAACTTCTTCTTGGCAATGATGAGCGCAAGTTCAGAAATGAATGGACTGTATGCCATTTGAAGTCTAATCCTACAGCAAATAATACTCATATTTCTTCAGAAGTAAATATTCCCGAATCATCGGCAGAAGCTAAGGATGGTACAGAAACGGTGTATCTATCTTCGGTTTTTGCAGAGCGCTATGCCGGAACTTGTAAGCGACTGCTTGATATTTTGAATAAACATAATATCCCATTTGCTTTTTTGGATGGAACAAAGGATATATGGTGCAGAGATTATATGCCCGTTCAAACACCGAGTGGGAAGCTGATTCAATTCCGATATGATCCTTCATATTTGAGAGATCCAAAGTATGCAGAGTCTCGGTCTGATGTTAAACAAGTTGATGATCTCAATAAAATATATCCAATTTTCTCCGACATCAATCTTGATGGTGGAAACGTTGTGATGTATGGTAATAAAGCTATTATCACGGACCGTATCTTTTCAGAAAATCCTGATTGGGACAAAGAAAGACTCATTAACGAACTCTCAGCACTCCTTGAATGTGAGATTATCATAATTCCTGCATACAAACCGGAATATGATTTCACAGGTCATGCTGACGGCATGATACGGTTTGTTGATAGTAATACAGTTCTGGTCAATAATCTTGATCAGGATTTCAAATATATGAAGGAGGCTATTGTCAAGACTCTTGAAAAGGCTAATCTGAAGTATATTAATTTCCCATGGTTTGAGTATAAAATAAGAGGCAACAACGACCATGCCATCGGGATCTACCTTAATTATCTTGAAGTTGGCAATATTATTGTTATGCCGGTGTTTGGCGTTCCAGGCAATAAAGATGCGGAAGCACTTGCCAAGCTCAAAGAAGTTTTCCCCAATAAAATCATCGAAACAATCGATTACAACGACATCGCTTTAACTGGAGGCATTCTAAATTGTACAACATGGGTTGTGCGAAAATAAACCTTTGTAATCTAATTCTTAAAAAATGACTTAAAGGACCTGTAATTTTGTATCTATCACTATATGATCGAATAATGAAACTAACGAAACCGTTTAAATTTTTTGTTATAGCATTTGTTACTATTGGTTCGTCTTATGCTCAAAGTTCCCATATTCCTACGAAGCACACTATGCAGCATAGGGATCTACTCTCAATACAAAGTGATAATATATTTAAGGTAGAGGATGGCTCTAAATTAGAGGACCAAGCATGGTTTGATGCTTTTAAAGTCTATTTTTATCCAGACACAAAATTTTCTTATGTAATGTCACCCAATTCAGAAAATCCAAATACTATAGTAACTTACAGCCTTTCGGATGACGGTAATAATCTAACTAAAATAACAGAAATCAGGAATGTGTATTCAACAAAAAAGATGGCAGAGGAAGCTTATAAATTGACAATTGACAAAGACAAACAGGCCATTATCAGCACGCATCAAATAATTCAAAATATAATGGGTACATACCGAGCTTCGAACAAAATTACGTTATTTCTGCTACCTAAAGACAGTAAATCTGTTAGGTGGACAGAGACAGTAAATGGAGAAACATTAAGCTGCTCTGCGAAATATGTTTATATCTCGTTTACATACGAGGGTAAAAAGCTATACCATAAAGCTGTTAAGATTGAAAAGACTACCCCATTAGATAAATCCACGTCTGTTAAGGAATGGTCTTATTGGGTAAAAGGATTAAGTCGTTTAGCGTCTTATGGATATTGGGGAGATCCGAAAAAGGTAAGTTGTATTGATAAATCTGTAAATATTGATCTGGATGATCCTATAATAGAGATTTCAAAAGCGAAATATGATAGTAAGAGATGATTAGAGATGCATATTACAGAGTTTAATTTTTTATAGGTGCAATATAATTACTCTCTCCATCGTCCGAGATCAGGATAGTTTCGAGTGCACCGTGGGTGGGGGTGTAGATCTGACGGCATGTGGAGTGGCAGAGATTAAGGATGCGGGGGAAAAAGAGTGATGCGTCCTCGGGTGAGAGGTTTTCCCATAATTCACGTGCGAGGTTGAGTGATGCGATTGTGTCAACGGCCTTACGCGAGCATCCTGCTTCACGGGCGACGGATTGGAGAAACTCGCGGTTGAGTGTCACTTTGTGACTGTGAGTGTCAAGGTTGCCCTCTGCGAGCTTAACGGCCTTGCCAATCATCAGTCCGATAGTGAGTCTGCGTATGCCGAGTTCCGCTGCGATGCGCATGGTTTCGCCTATCGCATTGCCGTAATGGATGAATGCCTGATCGGGGAGGTCGGGATATAATACGCGCACATAACGCTCACTTTTCGCACCTGAATTTACGACTATTCTTCCGGCTCCGATGGCTTGCGCCACCTCCATCTCCCGGCGTATAGATTCGACAAAAGCCTCATTGGAAAAGGGGCGGACAATGCCGGAGGTACCTATAATTGATATACCTCCCGTGATGCCGATACGCGGATTGAATGTACGGAGTGCGAGTTCTTCACCCCCCGGCACACTGATCGTGACATTGAGTCCGCCGGAGTAAAGTGATGACAGTTCGGATGTCATCATACGGCGCGGCACAGGATTGATGGCCGGTTCGCCCGGAGCGATGCCGAGCCCCGGTAGTGTTACCGTCCCGATCCCTTCGCCACCGATAAATCGTATCCCTTCGTGGTCGGAATAACTTACAGTCGCAATAATTCTGTGTCCGTGCGTCACATCCGGGTCGTCTCCTGCATCTTTTATAACAGTAGCACGGGCTGAGTCCGGGGATAATATGGCTACTTTTTCGACAGCCATTCGCATAATCTCACCGTCAGGCAGAGCAAAATCGACGTCAGAAATGCCATCATCACCTGTCAGGAGCGCTGTCAGAGCAGCTTTTGATGCCGCAGTGGCGCATGCACCGGTTGTAAAACCGGTACGAAGAGGGTAGAATCCCGGAAAGAGCCGTTCGATCTCACGTCTCAGACCGTGTTCTCCCGTTACGGTAATGAAATGTNCCGGCAGNAGAGGTCGTTTGANAGCAAAGATTCTTACTCCATGCTGTCTGGCNGTGAGAATCTTACTCTCAAATCCACCCGACTCACCGCTCTCTTTGGTAATTATGGCCTCAGGGAGGAGGTTCTCTATGTCATCTTTGNAATCACCGTCGTCGTGATAGTAGATCAGGTGCCCGAACGGGAAGCNTTCACGAGCCGCGATGGCACGTGATTCTTCTCTGTCAAGGATACGAAACCANGTAGACCTGCCGTCGTCCTTCCAGAAGTCAGCAAGGCGNGCTATGGTCTGCACCCCTGTCAGGGCAAGGAGACGTCTGATATTATATTCCCGCAGTTTATTTATCGCATCCGCATAGTCGTCACACCACACGATGTCCTTGTCACGTGGCTGATAGTGTCGTTCGAGCCGTATGACGGGTAACCCTATAGTCTTGCTTACTTGGCTGACAGTGTCGTGCAGATTGGTGGCAAACGGATGGGCGGCATCGACTANAAGACGGATGTNTTTGTCGTGACAGAAGGCAGTCATGGCTTCAATATCCATNCCGCCGGTGACAATGCNTGCGTTATGGCTCTGAATCTGTTGCTGAGAGCCNCGGGTGGAATAGTAAAACGGCTTGCCTGCCTCGTCAAGCACNTTAACGGCTATGCGCCCCTCGGTCGTACCGCCTAAGACGAGTATCATTTGCGGAACAGATGTTTGAAACTGTCGTCATATAGACGTGACAGNCCCTCGCGGTTGTCAATGGCATCCCCGACCACAAGAAGTGTGGTNAGCGTCAGGTTGTTATCATGCACTATGCGGGCGAGGTCTTTAAGCTGTCCGCGATATATGCGCTGCTCTTTCCATGTGAGTTTGTAGCATGCTGCNACCGGGGTCTCGGGGGGATAGGCTTGTAACAGTTCCGACTGAACGTCATCGACAATGCCTGCGCTGAGATATATACACATCGTGCTCTGCGAACGTGCCAGCATGTGCAGTTTTTCCTTCTCGGGCATCGGTGTACGACCCTCGCCTCGGGTCAGGATTATGGTCTGAACCTTTTCGGGTATGGTGAATTGCGAGCGCAGTTCGGCCGCCGCGGCCTGAAACGAAGATATGCCCGGTGTGATATGATATGACATCCCGTAGCGGTCGAAGAATGCCATCTGCTCCTGAATNGCACCATAGATNCAGGGATCACCCGTATGAAGACGTACCACCAGCAGACCTCGGTCATAGAACTCTTTCATCAGCTCGAACTGTTCTTCGAGATTCATGCTTGCCGAGCTGCGGACCACGCATCCCTCCTTGGCNTAATATGTNAGTTCCTTCNGCACAAGGCTACCTGCATAAAGTATGAGGTCNGCCTCCGAGAGAAATCGTTTGCCACGAACCGATACAAGCTCGGGATCACCGGGACCCGCACCCACGATCTCAATATGACCGCAACGGGTAACATNTTTGTCCAGNGCCACTGCAAATGTGAAGTCGGATGATTCCGATAGTCGTCCTTTCTGCTTTTCAATCAGTAAGGGACCTCCGTGTGAGGCNGCNATGGCACAACTCTCNGCCACCCCCCATACGCCGGTCACCTCATGTACTTTTTCAGACGGATTCGGCACCACGATGTCACGAAGATCGTCGGGGGTATATATATCTGCCTCGCTCACGCTCCAGCGGTTGGNGAGTTCGGCAATCAGGGGTTCGTCCTTTTTCAGGTCGATTGTCGCAATGGTGCGTATGGACAGCGGGCTNATATGCTTGGCTGTCAGGCTCTCCTCAATATATGCCCCGACACCATCGGACGCACACCCTTTGCGACATCCGACACCGACAGTCAANACACGCGGACGGTAATAGAGCACCGGCACGGAGNNACGGTAAGTGTAAGGGGTGACGGCGATAATCTGTTTCAATCCCTGTGTCGGGANCTCGCCCCCGGGAGCTGTGGATGTTATGACTGTGACATTATCAGGTAATGTGCGTTCAAGCTCACGTGTGCCGGCATCCTTGACATCGATGATCAATCCGACAGGTTCGCCATTGACGAGTGAAAAGATCGCGCTGTTCATCTGCACCTTGTCCGCATCATTCAGCCATCCGTATCTGTTAGCGATCGTGTCAAGGCTCCATGTCCCTGTGACATCGCTCTGGGTTGTGACTACGGGTTCGGCACCGAGTATTCCTGCCACTCGGCGACACAGATCATTGGCTCCGCCTACATGCCCTGACAGTACAGATATGGCATAACGCCCAGTTGAATCGACACAGACCACCGCCGGATCGGTGTATTTGTCACGCATTATCGGGGCGATAGTGCGTACACATATACCCAACGCTCCGATGAAAACTATGTTGCGCCGGTCAGAGAGACCGTCGGTCGGTAATTCTTTATGAGGCACGATGTCGCAGTCGCCGACTTCACGTGCGATGATACGCGCGGTGTTCTCACCCTTTGGGCTTACGTATATTATTAAGGTGTCAGACGGATTCATTGAGCTTTGAGTATTGTTATAGGATTGTGTGAGTCGAGAGTTATACGGTGACGTTCGGTGATGTTGCGATTGAGCGTATGCACAGCCTCTTCAAATTCCCGGCAACTGTCATCACTCACCGAATTGAATACGATTACACCACCTGGTCTGAGTACACGGTCAAGTTTTGCGAGCATTTCTGTGAGGCGTCCGCCGTGTCCGCCGATGAATACCGCATCAGGAGCAGGATAGGCCGTAAGGTCAGCTTCAAAAAAATCGCCGGTCACACCGATGATGTCCGGTGCGCCATGACGGGTGGTGTTAAGGTATAACAATCTGTCGCATTCAGGACGTTTCTCAAATGCAATTATATCAAGATGTGGAAATTGCAGACGTGCCTCTATGGATACAGAGCCTGTGCAGTAGCCTACATCCCATAGGGTGTGCCGTGCGTACAAGTCGAGCATTGAGAGCGATAACAGCCGTATAGGCATCTTGGTTATCATCTTGTCGCGGCCGTCAAGGTGATGAAACTCCTGCTCTGGGATGCCGAAACGCCTCGGTCGCGGCTCCATGCGATGCAGCAGTACGCAATTAGGACCGGGATAAGACTCGCCTTTGACTTTGTGCAGGGGTATATATGGATATATACGTTCGTCTTTGTCGTTACCGAGCGCCACGCCTATCGACATGGTGTAATTATAGTAACCGTATTCAAGCATTCGGGATGCGATCTCGGCCGGTCCTTTCCGATGGTCGGTAAGGACACCTATCAGGGTATGGTCTGAAATGAGTGCATCGTCCAGTCCTTTCCACGGACGACCGGTAACGGACGTGCTGATCATATCCTGATAGGGGAGATTCAGCCTGTGAGCGAGCATCTGAAGTGAATTGAAAGATGGATAGACCTTTATTTCCGCATCGGGAAATTCCCGTTGTAATGTAGCTCCGAAACCGTAGAACAGAGGATCGCCTGAGGCAAATACTACGATATTGTCGTATTGTCCGTACTTTACATATACCTCTGACAATGGTACGGTGACATCTATCCACAGGTGGTCGTCAGGCAAGTATGGCTCCATGATCTCATGGTGACGGCGTCCGCCCGAGAATACGTGTGACGAGGCGATGATGTCGCGCACCTCACTTATCATCTCCTGACGGTGACTGTCGGATATGCCTATTACTGTGAACTGTCTCGGCTTACACATCGCGTCCGGGCATTAGCTGCATGGCGTCAGGCCAGCATAGTATCGAGTTGACAAGTGTGGCGGCGAGATTGCTGCCCCCTTTGCGTCCATCAACGATAATCTTGGGTATTTCTGTGAACGGCTTGACCATGTGTTTGCTCTCACATACGTGTACAAATCCGACAGGGGCGGCAACGATGCCACATGGACGGGCCTGTCCGCGACGGATGAGCGAGCACAGTTCCATAAGTGCGGTCGGAGCGTTGCCGATGGCAAAGAGGGCGTCAGGATGCTGTTCGACTGCCATACGTATCGCTGCCTGTGATCGTGTGATACCTTTTTCTTTTGCCGTCTCGGCCACCCCTGGCTCGTTAAGATAGCATTTTACTTCGATTCCGAGTCGGGCGAGCGCTCCTTTGCGTATGCCGGATGCGGCCATTGTAACATCCGTAATGATTGTGCGTACACCACCTTGGGTCAGTGCCCGGTAGATGCGTTCAGGGGCATCCTCGTCCACCTTGACCACATTCTCCATATCGAAGTCGGCAGTGGTGTGGATGGCGTGAAGCATCGGCCATTTGAGATAAAGAGGTATCTCGGGATGGCGCAGTTCACGCTCGATGGTGCGGAAACTGTTGATCATTATGGACTGACCCGGTCCGGCCTCCGCGACAGATTCATCTTCCGGCGGATAATATCCTCGCGGTGTGATAAACCATCCGTCCGACTCATAGCTGCGTGAGTTACCGATGAGTAGTACAGTGAACATGTCTATCGCTTCAGGATCGAGGTGTTCAAGAGTCGTTATGGTCACGCACTCTTCATCACGGCCTGCCTGACGGACATAGCCCACCGGGGTCGACGGGGCACGATGTTCGAGAAATATCTCGATGAGACGGGGTAATTCCCAATAACGTCCCGTACTTTTAGGATTATATACTGCTGTGACAAAATCAGCCTCGGCCGCAGCACGTATGCGCCGCTCGATAACATCCCATGGAGTCATCAGGTCGCTGAGTGAGATTACGCAGAAATCATGTCCGGTAGGTGCACCCAGCAGAGAAGATGCCTTCTGAAAGGCACTCACACCGGGGATAATCTCAACCTCGACATCGCTACATCCGCGATCACGTTTCATCTCCAGCACGAGGGGGGCCATGCCGTATATGCCGGCATCACCGGAGCTGATCACACAGACATCACGTCCGCTCTCGGCAATCTCAAACGCCTTCTCTACGCGAGTGCGCTCCTGCTTCATGCCGTTGCTGACGATCTCGGTGTCAGGCTTGATAAACTGTGATATAAAAGGTATATAATATTTGTAGCCGACCACTACTCCGCATGAACGGAGCGCCTCGACTGCACGCATAGTCATATCGCCGGGAGCGCCGGGACCTATGCCGATAACAGTAATCTTGCTCATAGCGCAAAGTTACTAAATCCGACAGTTTTGTAAAAGAAAATTTCATAGTTTTAGTGCGGGCCGCATAATATTGCGTTATGTGAAGACGGTAACTGTCTATCGGTTTGTCTGAACGGATATTATTTTGTAACTTTGCATCCGATACTATAAGAAGAGCAAGAAAACAACTATTTTTTAATTCTATGAGTTACAATCTTTTGAAAGGTAAGCGCGGTGTGATTTTCGGCGCGCTCAACGACAAGAGTATCGCCTGGAAAGTGGCCGAGAAGGCTGTAGAGGAAGGCGCAATCATCACTCTGAGCAATACCCCCGTGGCAGTGCGTATGGGTGATGTGTCCAAACTTGGTGAGAAGCTCGGAGCGGAGGTTATCCCCGCTGATGCTACCAATGTGGAGGATCTTGAGATGGTATTCTCACGCTCGATGGAGGTGCTCGGTGGTAAAATCGACTTTGTACTCCACTCGATCGGTATGTCACCCAATGTGCGCAAAAAGCGTCTCTATGATGACATCGATTACGATCTGCTCAATAAGACTCTTGACATCTCGGCCGTATCGTTCCATAAGATGATACAGGCTGCCAAGAAACTCGATGCCATCAACGAGTACGGTAGTATTGTCGCTCTCAGCTATATCGCTGCCCAGCGTACCATGTTCGGCTACAATGATATGGCAGACGCAAAGGCTCTGCTTGAATCCATAGCGCGCAGCTTCGGTTACATCTATGGCCGTGAGAAACACGTGCGCATCAACACTATCTCACAGTCACCCACGCCTACAACCGCTGGTAGCGGTGTGAAGGGTATGGACTCGCTCATGGACTTCGCCAACCGCATGTCGCCTCTCGGCAATGCTACAGCCGATGAATGTGCCGACTACTGTATCATGATGTTCTCTGACCTCACCCGTAAGGTGACGATGCAGAACCTCTATCATGACGGCGGTTTCTCAAGTATGGGTATGAGCCTCCGCGCCATGGACCAGTACGAAAAGAGCTTTGATCAGTACCGTAACGATGACGGTACCATTCAGTACGGTTAATTTAAGAAACATAATATATGTCCCGGGAATCGATGACCGGTTCCCGGGTCTTTTTTTACCTTATACCTATACCATTATGAAACTATTTGCATTTCTGTCGCTTTTAGGCCTGTTTACAGTGCAATCGGTGTGTGCCATTGTCCCGAAAGTGGAGTATATGCCCAAAAGTGTGATTGTCAACGGAGTTGAGAGAGATGATACATGTACACGTGTGTCTGTCGTTCTTCAGAATTATTCCAAATATTGGGTGCGCATACCGGCAACAGCATTTCTACATGCCGTAGGTGACACAACGATACGGTATAGGATTAAGGGGAGTGAGGATATTACGTTAGACAAGAAAATAAGGATGCCAGCGTCAGGTCTGCATCCCGGAACCCTCGTCTTTGAAAAAGTGCCGGATAATGTCAAGGTTGTGGATCTGGTTATTGACGGCTTGGATAATCCGAAGGGTAGTGTGCTCGGTATTCATCTTGATGAGGCTGATACGACAGTCTATCCCCGTCTGTTGTCGGCTGCCGATCTGTTTAACAGTAACGAACGTCCTGCTGAAGAGTGGACAGATTTCGATCCGTCGCGCTATAAAGATATGTCATTTTATAAAAAGGGAGGTATGACGCATCTGCGTGGCCGTATTGTCGATTATTCGCCACGCAGTAATGTGAATACCTTTACAATAAGAACTCAAGATGATATTACGAACGAACAGAATAACTATGTAGGAAGTATTAATGCCGATGGAACGTTTGCGATGGATATTCCTGTGTCCTATGCTCAGTCTGATTATATGGCAATGGGAAATATTCATAAGAATATATACCTGATACCCGGTGACACACTCTCAATAGTGACATCACTCAGGCAGAGAATGAGATCAGGATCGGATTTTGTGCAGGATTGTTTCGGATATGAGGGAGATGTGGATGACGGTATTGCTATCAATCTGCTTGCCGACAGCATTGCTTCACATTATGGTCTTCATGATTTATATCTTAATCTGAAGCCAGAGAGATCAGACTCGATGGCTGCTCAGATCTATGCGGCTAATGAAAGGCTTTCGGTACTGTTTGATTCCGTTGCAGCGGATCTGCCGGTTCTGCTTAGAGACCTTCCGGTGAGCGGTTTTGCCAAAGATGTCCTGAGTTGTATGGCTTTAGGCTCGATATGGAGAGTGGTGGAGGAATTAGACTTGGATTTCAGATTTGCCAAAGGTCAAAGGCAAGAGATGGATAGTCTGGGGCGTGTGGTCACTCTCCCCGGAGAAAAACTTGATATTGCTAAAATATTGTCTCCACATAGAAAAAATATGGATGTTATATATGACAATCCTCTGCTGCTGTGTAATGGTGTGGTGCTTCCTAATCGCTGGAAAAGCAATTCTGTTTTCAGACAAACTTCACTTGCTGCGCAAGGAGTGGTCCGGAAAAATGGGGTGTGGTCTTATCTTGATTCGTCAAATGGTGGGATATTAGCTCTTAAGTCGGACATCTCACGGCTTGACAGTCTGGGGGTAGGAAATTGTTTTGTTGCACAATTTGTCCGTACGTTGGGACTTACACAATTTATCAATCAATCGACAGCAGACAATGTGGAGATAAGGTTGCCTCGTATTAATACATTGATTGCAAATTTGCTGAAAAACATTGATTATGGAGTCCTGGATGATGCAGCGCTATCGGCATACGGCGCCTATATGAAAAAAGTAGCGAAGTACGAGAGTCAACAAGCTGCATCCGAGGAGATAAATATAGACACATCGGCTTATGGTGGTGTGCTCGAAAAGATTATCGCACCCTATAAGGGTAATGTTCTGTTCCTCGACTTCTGGGGTATCGGATGCGGACCGTGTCGAGCCGGAATGATTGATCAGAAATCCTTATTGGAGAAATATGCTGACAAGCCGTTTAAGGCGTTGTATATAGCTAACGGTGACGAGGATCGGGCCGCACATGAAAAGTGGATGACGAAAGAGAATATCAAGGGTGAGCACATCTTTGTGACAGACGATGACTGGAATCGTTTGCGGGGGCTGTTCAACTTTTCCGGTATTCCATTCGGTGCGTATGTCGACAAGAGTGGTAAAGTGATTAAGACCGGCGTTCACCATATCAATCAGCGTGAGCTCGACCGGCTGATTTCTGAATAATCCGAGTACATAAAATACCGCGCTCCGAAAGTTATCGGGACTTTCGGAGCGCGGTATTTTATGATAATTCTTTTACTTATTATTTGTAAAGATAGCGTTTGATGGAACGTTTGGGGGTCTTCTCGAACTCCTCTTCCTGTATGCGGAATGATTGTATCTGCGAATAGGATGGGAGGCCGGTATTGAGTGTCGATATATTCTCATCCATAATACGCTCGATATCGGCGTGAGAATAACCCTGCAACTGACAGCTCTCAAGGTCAGGAACGATAAGAGCCACGAGTCGTCCGGCTCCTGAGTCAATAATGAGTGACTCGGATACGTAGGGCATATTGTTGAGCTTGTCCTCAATCTCTTCGGGATATATATTCTGTCCTGAGGGGCCGAGAATCATGTTCTTGTCGCGACCACGTATGTATAGGAACCCGTCTTCATCAAGATTACAGATGTCACCTGTCGACATCCAGCCGTCCTCGTCAACAGCACTTGCCGTAGCCTCGGGATTCTTGTAATATCCGAGCATGCAGTTGTCACCCTTGACATAAAGTATGCCGGGGACGGATGCGGGATTGGGTGACGCGATTTTGGCCTGCACACGGTCGACGATGCGTCCGCATGAAGCCATACGGTTCTCTTTAGCCGAGGCGTACGAGATAAGGGGACCGCATTCGGTCATACCGTAGCCTACGGTGTAGGGAAATCCGCAACGGCGCAGGAATCGCTCGACATCCTTATTGAGTGCGGCACCNCCGATAATGATTTCTTCAAGATTTCCACCGAATGTCTCCTTGAGNCGGTCAAGGATACGTGACAGCAGACGATCATCGACGAAAGGCACCATCAGCATGAGTTTCATGAGGGGCTTTTCGAGCATAGGGAATACTCGCGTACGTATGATCTTTTCAAGAATCAGCGGCACAGCCACAATGTAGCGCGGACGTACCTGCGCGAACGCATCCATNAGGATGCGTGGTGACGGAGTACGTGTGAGAATATTGATATGATTGCCCGAGATAAAGGGGCGGAGCATGTCGATGGTGAGCCCGTACATGTGAGCAAGCGGCAGCATACACACAACTCCATCACCGGGNTGAGCCGGAATATTTTTGAGGCAGTATGCCACATTTGACCANAGNGANCGATAGGGTAGCATTACGCCTTTGGAGAATCCGGTGGAGCCTGATGTATAGGATATGAGGCAGAGTTCATCTCGATCCTCTTTATAATATTCCACATCNTCCGGAGTGAAACGGTCGGGATACTGGTGTCCGAACAGCTCGTTGAGATGGGCGCGTGTATGAGTCAGTTTTTCATCATTCGAGTGCAATAATGAAAAGTCGCGTGTTGACAGCGCTCCGGCTATGGCAGTCATNCCATCGGGNTTCAGAGCCTCCCATACGGCATCGTCGACAATTGCGAGCCGAGCNTCAGAATGGTTGATGAGATGCTGGATATTATCAGGCTTAAAGTCTGCCAGAATGGGAACGATAACGGCACCATAGGTCAGTGTGGCAATGAATGCTACGCACCACTGNGAAGAGTTCTTACCGCATAGAGCTATCTTGTCNCCNGGCTTGAGACCGATTTCNCGATACAGGATGTGTAGTTTTGCTATCTTGCGGGCCACATCTTTGTAAGACATGGTGGTTGATCCAAGGTCGGTGAGTGCGGGATGTTCCCAATAGGAGCGGATAGCGTCACGAAAATATTCGTTGAGGCTTTCACAATCTTGCATACTCATAGATAGATAGTTGTCTTTTTTGATGAATAGTTCACAAAATTAGTGATTTTTGTCGAAATATTGTCGTTGTTGTCTCCTGTTTTTTGCGCACATTAGTCGAGAATGTGAATTTTTTACCTCTTTCTTATCTCTTTGATTGATGGATAGTGCGTTTCTCACTTTTTTTTCTTAAATTTGTAATNATGGCAAAATTTCAGGTCAACATACTGGGTTGCGGGTCGGCTACACCATCGGCACGACACCAGCCGTCATGTCAGGTGATAGATTTCCGTGACAAACTTTTCATGATAGATTGCGGTGAAGGAGCACAGTCGGCATTCAGGCGGATGGGGCTCAAATTCTNNCGTCTCGGTCNTATATTTNTNTCTCATNTTCACGGNGATCATGTGTTCGGNCTGCCGGGGNTGCTGTCGACGATGTCGCTNCACGGCGTGCAGGGGACTGTGACCATACATNTGTTCAGTGACGGTGCACGTCTTCTGAAGTCATGGATGGACTATTTTAATCGTCAGAGTACATTTGAGATAGTCTANGACATTATCGAGCCGGGCGANCGCCGCGTGATATATGAGGATGCCGGGCTGACGGTCGAGACATTCCCGCTGTATCACCGCATACCGTGCACGGGATTCATATTTCGTGAAAAACCCAAGTTGCGACATCTGCGCGGTGATATGATAAAGTTTTACAACATCCCCGTGTCAGCGCTTAAAGCCGTTAAGGAGGGGGCCGATTATATCACACCNGAAGGNNCGGTCATAGCCAATGATCGTCTCACNACACCTCCTGATCCATCGGTCAGTTATGCTTATTGCAGTGACACGATGTATGATCCGCGGGTAGTGCGCGATATAACNGGTGTAGATACCGTATACCATGAGGCCACATATCATTCCTCGCTGTTGTCAACGGCTGTGGAGCGTGGTCATTCCACTTCGCTTCAGGCCGCGACCGTGGCCCGTGATGCCGGTGCGTCACGTCTGATAATAGGGCATTTTTCCAAACGGTATCTTCAGGGCGAGCAACCTCTGCTTGATGAGGCTGTTGAGGTATTTCCATCCACTATTCTTGCCAATGAGGGGTTGAGAATCGATCTTGAATAGGTTTTTCGGACAAGTCTGACAATTTATGCGTTGCGGGTGCGTTAATCATGTATTACAGAACAATTACGAACGGATGAGANAACTGTCCTATATAATATATGTGGTGGCCCTCTGTCTGATCACAGGGGCATGCTCCGGAGCCAAGATGAGTGTGGCGGACGAACAGCTGGCACGTGGCGAGTATTTCGAGGCTGCCAAAACATACCGTAAGATCTACAATAAACTCAAGCCGCGCGAGCAGCGTTCGCAGCGGGCTGAGGTCGCTTATAAAATGGCTGAATGCCATCGTCTGTTAGGTCAGGATGCACGTGCGGCGGCAGCATATCAGAATGCTTTGCGTTACGGCTATCCTGACAGTGCCATCGTGCTGCGTCTGGCTCAGGCACAACATGGTCAGGGGGCATATCCTCAGGCTATAAAGTCATACGAAGAATATCTGCGACTATTCCCGACAGATGATAACGCCGCACGCCAGCTGGCGGGTGCGCGCAAGGCCGCGGAGCTGAAAAGCAATAAGACCCGTTACGTAGTGCGTAACGCTACACTCTTCAACTCCCGCCGTTCGGATTTCGCTCCTATGTTTAACGGAGATGTGCTGTATTTCACTACAACGAATGAAAAGGTAAAAGGTACATCACGCAGTGAGATCACGGGCATGAAACGCGGTGACATCTGGATGGCTAAGAAGAACGAACTCGGTGTGTGGCAACGCCCCGAGGAAGTTGAGGGTGAGCTAAATTCGGAATGGGACGAGGGTATATGCTCCTTCTCGCCTGACGGCTCGACAATGTATCTGACCCGCGCGATCCGCAAACCGGATGCCAACACAGGTACCGATATTTACACATCCAGGCGTTCGGATGCTCAATGGAGCGCTCCTGTCAAATTTGAGATTACAGCCGATACCATATCATCCTACGGACATCCGGCGGTTTCGCCTTCGGGCGATTGGCTTTATTTTACGTCCGATATGCCCGGACATGGCGGAAAGGATCTGTGGCGCATCAATCTGCGTGAGCGGGCCGGCAGCCTTGAGAATCTCGGTGATGCCATTAATACACCGGGAGATGAGGTCTTTCCGTACATGCTGACAGACTCCGTACTCATATTCTCATCCGACGGTCATCCGGGACTTGGAGGCCTTGACCTGTTTCGCGCCACATTGACCCCTTCCGGAGGCTGGCTTGTCGAGAACATGGGGGCGCCGCTCAATTCCGAGGGAGATGATTTCGGCATCACATACGCCACTCCCGGTCGCGAAGCCGGATATTTCAGCTCCAACCGTGGTGACGGCCGAGGCTATGACCATCTTTATTCATTCGAACTCCCTGACCTCAACGTGCGTATTTCCGGATGGGTTCTTGACAAGGATGAGGAGCCGGTGCCTAATGCGATCATACGTATTGTCGGTGATGACGGCTCCAATCAGAAAGCATTCGCAAAACCTGACGGATCATTCTCTTTTCCCCTCGAACGGGGTGTCAGCTATGTGATGCTTGCCGGAGCCAAAGGATACCTGAATGCAAAGCAGCAGTTCACTTCCGACACAGCCGAAGAGGATGCCGAGTATGGCATAGATTTTATACTTGCATCAATATCCAAGCCGAATATTCTTGAGAATATATTTTATGATTTTGATAAGGCAACCCTTCGTCCCGAGTCGCGTACGGCTCTTGACGAACTTGTGGGGATGCTCCGTGACAATCCCAATATTACCATCGAGATGGCCTCGCATACGGACCGCTGGGGATCTGATGAATATAATGTATCACTCTCGCAACGAAGGGCCCGAAGTGTGGTCGATTATCTGATAGAATCGGGGATTTCTGCTGATCGTCTGCAGGCGCAGGGATATGGTGAGTCACGCCCAAAGACCGTGACCAAGCGTATAGCGCGGGAATATCCGCAGTTTCAGGAGGGGCAGGTGCTCGATGAGGAATATATACAGTCGCTGCCGGAAGCCGATCAGGAGATTGCCGACCAGATTAACCGCCGTACGGAGTTTCAGGTGCTGACTATTGACTATCAGATGTATTGATGGTCAGTTTTATAAAATATAACGTTTGCAACTATGTAGAATCATTCTTCACATTTATAATTCATATTTTAAAGTTTAATGAACCGAATTACAAATCTTTGTATCGGCTGTCTGATGGGGATGACGCCGTTTTTAGCTTATTCAGAGTCTCAGGCTCAGTCAGCATTGTATCTTGACGAGTCCGCACCCATTGAGGCACGAGTAAATGATCTGTTAAACCGGCTTACAGTCGAGGAAAAGATTTCACTCCTCCGTGCCACATCGCCCGGTATTCCCCGACTGGGCATTCCGAAATATTATCATGGCAATGAGGCCCTTCATGGAGTCGTGCGTCCCGGTCGTTTCACAGTATTTCCTCAGGCTATAAGCCTTGCGTCGACATGGAATCCTGAACTGCTCCAACAGATCTCGACAGTTATTTCCGATGAGGCCCGTGCGCGATGGAATGAACTGGATCAGGGTGCCCGCCAGCTTGATCAGTTCAGCGATGTGCTTACATTCTGGTCTCCGACAGTCAACATGGCACGCGATCCGCGCTGGGGACGTACACCTGAGACTTATGGCGAAGATCCTTACCTGTCAGGAGTAATGGGCACAGCTTTTGTGAAAGGCCTTCAGGGTGATGATCCCCGCTATCTCAAAGTCGTATCTACGCCCAAGCATTTTGCGGCTAACAATGAGGAACACAACCGTTTCGTATGTAATCCGCAGATTTCCGAGAAACAGCTGCGCGAATATTATCTGCCGGCATTCGAGGCCTGTGTCAAAAAAGGTAAGGCTCAGTCGATAATGTCGGCCTACAATGCCATCAACGATGTGCCCTGTACATGTAATCCTTGGTTGCTGAAACATGTCCTGCGTGATGATTGGGGGTTTAACGGATATGTAGTGTCGGATTGCGGTGGTCCGTCATTGCTGGTAAGCGCTCATAAATATGTCAAAACCAAGGAAGCGTCCGCGACCCTCTCGATTAAATCGGGCCTTGACCTGGAGTGTGGTGATGATGTATATGATCAGCCGCTCCTCAATGCTTATCGTCAGTATATGGTGAGCGACGCTGACATTGATTCAGCGGCATTTCGTGTGCTGAGAGCACGTATGCGTCTCGGCCTTTTTGATAAAGACGGTGGTAAGGATAATCCATATACACGTATTCCTGTGAGTGTTATCGGCTCACAGAAGCATCAGGATGTGGCTCTGCAAGCTGCCCGCGAAGGTATCATTCTGCTCAAGAACTCTAAGAATACACTGCCTCTCAACACAAAGAAGATTAAGAAACTTGCTGTGGTCGGCATCAATGCCGCATCATGCGAGTTTGGCGATTACAGCGGTTCGCCCGTCTCAGAGCCTGTTTCAATACTTCAGGGAATCCGTAATAGGGTAGGTGATGAGGTCGAGGTGATATATGCACCATGGCGGTCAGCAGCTGACGGCATGGAACTCATTGAGGGCAAGAACTTCCCCGAGGGGCTGAAAGCAGAATATTTCAGCGGGACCGCACTTGAGGGAGAACCAAAAGTGCGTACAGAGCAGTGGGTCAATTTTGAACCTGTCAATCAGGCTCCCGATCCGTTCCTGCCTCAGTCTCCGCTGTCTATCCGTTGGACCGGCAAGCTTCGTCCCGATGTATCGGGTGAGTATGTGTTCAATTTCGCTAACGATGATGGTGCACGACTCTATCTTGACGGCAAGATGTTGATAGACTCATGGCAGGGACATCCGGTGCGTACTGACTCGGCCACGGTATATCTTGAGGCCGGCCGTGATTATGATTTCAAGGCCGAATACTATGACAATCGCGACTATGCTCTTGCCCGACTCAAGTGGCGTGTGCCTCAGGTTGAGAAGGCTACGCGCCTCGATCTGTACGGTGAGGCCGGTAACGCCGTGCGTCAGAGCGATATGGTGGTTGCCGTAATGGGTATAAACAAGACTATCGAGCGTGAAGGTCAGGATCGTTATGACATTCAGCTTCCCGCTGATCAGCGCGAGTTCCTTCAGGAGATTTATAAAGTCAATCCTAATATAGTGCTTGTGCTTGTGGCAGGTAGCTCGCTCGCAGTCAACTGGGAGGATGAGCACCTTCCCGCAATCGTGAATGCATGGTATCCCGGCGAAAAGGGTGGTACGGCTGTCGCTGAGGTTCTGTTCGGAGACTATAATCCTGCCGGTCGCACACCGCTTACGTATTACCGCAGTCTCGAAGATCTGCCTCCGTTTGATGATTATGATATTACCAAGGGGCGTACTTACAGGTATTATGAAGGAGATGTTCTGTATCCGTTCGGATATGGCCTCAGCTATACGACTTTCAAGTATAGCGATATGGAGGTTAAGGATGCCGGCGACCATCTGGATGTGACATTCACGCTCAAGAACAGTGGTAAGCGTGCAGGCGATGAGGTGGCACAGGTCTATGTACAGCTCCCCGAATATGAGGGTGTGGCTCCGGCCTGCGAGCTTAAAGGATTCAGCCGCGTAAATCTCAAGGCCGGCGAGTCGAAAAAAGTGACCGTGCCTGTCGATAAAGAGCTGCTGCGCTATTGGAGTGACAAGGAGGGCAAATTCGTACATCCTTCGGGTGATTACGTATTTATGGTTGGAGCGAATGTCAAGGATATACGTGCTCACAAGGTGGCGAATATCAATCTGTAGAAAGACATAGATATTTTCTGAACGAAAACAGGCGACAGTGTCCGTTGTGATGTGTGACACTGTCGCCTGTCTTTATTTTAAAGTCAGATGTTTCAGATACTTGTCAGCAAGACGAGAGCGATGCCGAGTATTATAAGCAGAGTGTTTGACACTGCGTATGTTATTGTATATCCCAACGCAGGTACTGAACTGCCGAGACGCTCCTGTACGGCACCGAGTCCGGCCGTAGTCTTGCGTGCTCCGGCGCAACATCCGAGTGTGACTGCAGGGTGGAATTTGAATATCTTATGCCCGATCAGTATTGCGAGAAATAGGGGTACGAGCGTCACGATAAGTCCCGCGATAAAGATCTTAGGTCCTACTTCGTTGAAAGAACTGATGAACGATGGCCCGGATGCGATGCCGATTACGGCGATATACATGTTTAGTCCGAGATTGTTGAATACCCATAGTGATGCTTTGGGAATGGAGCCGAATACAGGCCTTTTTGATCGGAGCCATCCGAGTATGAGGCCAGAGACGAGTGCGCCCCCGCTTGAACCGAGACTTACCGATACGGCACCTATTTTTACAGCTATGGCACCTAACAGGCCTCCGAGGAGTATTCCTATGCCGATGAAGACAAAGTCGGTGGTCAGAGTGCGCGGATCGGCATATCCGATATTGGCAGCCGCGCGGTCAAGGCATTTTTTCATGCCTACCAGCTCAAGTATGTCTCCCGGCATAACGGCGGCACCAAGCGGGTTTATCGGATTGTCATTACGGACGATTCTCTTGATGTCTACTCCTGTCATCCAGTCCTGATTCATCAATTCATGGACTGAAATCTCCTTGAAATTCTTGGCGACAGTCACGTCGACATCCTCAACTTGAAAATTGAGTATATCCACACCTGCCACCTCATGCCCGAGCCATTCGTAGCCGTTTACCATCATCTCACGACGGCCGGCCAGTGCTATAATATCACCGTTATAGACCATGGTCTCAGGTGTGACTGTGTAGATTGTGTCGCCGTTATCCGCGCGTTTTATGCGTTCTACCGTGATTCTGTGTCCTGAGGAGGCAAATTTTTCTTCAATTGCAGCGACTGACCGGGCTTCAGACATCCATTCCCCGTCGGCCATATATGCACGGAATGCAACAGGGCGGCATGCAGTGAAACTGGCGGGATCATTATCTGAATTTACGGGACTCAGTGTCTTCTCCAGCTCGCGTGTCATGGCCTTGACCTTATCAATGCCACCCATCATCGCAGGACCGACATATCCGAGCAACCATACTGCACCGAGAGTGCCGAATACGTATGTCATTGCATAACATACCGGGATTGCAGCCGCCATCGCATCGATTACCTCGGGAGTCCCCGACAGGGATCTGACTGTATCCTCCGCAGCTCCGACCACCGGTGAGGCTGTAGAGGCTCCAGCCATCATACCGGCTGCCTGACCCGGATTCAGTCCTAACCATAGGGATACTCCGAGTGCGGTCGCGAATATCAGGATGCATACCACCACCGCGAATATCACTTCCTTTAATCCGTCACCACGCAATGATTTGAAGAACTGCGGCCCTACACTGTAACCGATACAGAACAGGAAGAGAAGGAACGATACAGTCTTCAACGGGCCTCCGACATTTATGTCGAGCTGCCCTACGATTACACCGACGATCAGTACGGATGTCACCGTGCCGAGGGCAATGCCCTTGAATTTCAGCTTGCCTAACCAAAATCCAATACCGATTGTGAGAAAGACCGCCAGAGCCGGCGTATGTCTCAATGCTTCAACGAACCACATAAAAACGTTCTTAAATTTTGTCAGATTTTTGTCACAAATATACGACTTTTCAGACAATTCATAACTTAAAGCTGAATTTTTTACTTTCGGATTCGCGAGAAAAATCGTATCTTTGCACCCAAATTTTAGAAAAAATGCAAAAGATTCGTAACATTGCCATCATCGCACACGTTGACCATGGCAAGACTACACTCGTAGACAAGATGCTACTGGCCGGAAAATTATTTCGCGACAACCAGACTACCGGCGAACTTATACTTGATAATAATGACCTTGAGCGCGAGCGTGGCATAACGATTCTTTCCAAGAACGTATCTATCACCTATAACGACTATAAAATCAACATTATCGACACTCCGGGACACGCTGACTTTGGCGGAGAAGTGGAGCGAGTGCTCAATATGGCTGACGGATGTCTGCTTCTGGTCGATGCGTTCGAGGGGCCCATGCCCCAGACCCGTTTCGTGCTCCAGAAGGCCATACAGATGGGACTCAAACCGGTTGTAGTTATTAATAAGGTAGATAAACCCAACTGCCGCCCTGATGAGGTTCAGGAGATGGTGTTTGACCTCATGTGCAATCTTGACGCTACCGAGGATCAGCTTGACTTTCCTACCATTTACGGCTCGGCCAAGCAGGGCTGGATGAGTACGGATTACAATACTCCTACCGACAATATTACCGCGGTGCTTGATGCTATCATCGAGTATATTCCCGAACCAAAGACGCTCGAAGGTGATGCCCAGATGCTCATAACGTCTCTCGATTACAGCAGTTACGTCGGTCGTATCGCCATCGGTCGCGTACATCGAGGTGAGCTGCGTGAGGGTATGGAGATAGCACTTTGCAAGAAGGACGGCTCGATTGTCAAGCAGCGCATCAAAGAGTTGCATACATTCGAGGGTATGGGCCGTAAGAAGGTGCAGAGCGTGAAGAGTGGCGACATCTGTGCCCTCGTGGGTATCGAAGGTTTTGAAATCGGTGACACCGTCGCTGATATTAATAATCCCGAACCGCTCCCCCGCATAGCGATCGACGAACCAACGATGTCGATGACATTTACCATCAACGACTCGCCGTTCTTCGGCAAGGATGGTAAGTATGTGACTTCGCGTCACATTGCCGACCGCCTTACCAAGGAGCTTGACCGAAATCTCGCTCTGCGTGTTACCAAGGCTGACCATGAGGATACATGGACTGTATTCGGCCGAGGCGTGCTCCACCTGTCAGTGCTCATCGAGACTATGCGCCGCGAGGGATTTGAGTTACAGGTCGGCCAGCCGCAGGTCATAATCAAGGAGATTGACGGCCAGAAATGCGAGCCGATTGAAATGCTTACGGTTAATGTACCTGAGGATTATTCCTCAAAGATTATCGATATGGTGACACGCCGCAAGGGTGAGATGGTCACGATGACTACTCAGAATGATCGCATACACCTTGAATTTCTCATCCCGTCGCGCGGCATTATCGGTCTGCGTAACAATGTGCTCACCGCATCGGCCGGCGAGGCGATCATGGCACACCGTTTTCATGAATATCAGCCCTGGAAGGGTGAGATCGAACGCCGCACGAATGGTTCGCTTATAGCCATGGAGGCAGGTACCGCTTATGCGTACGCGATAGACAAACTCCAGGACCGTGGCCGTTTCTTTATCTTCCCGCAGGAGGAGGTCTATGCCGGTCAGGTAGTGGGTGAGAATGCCAAGGATAATGATATTGTGGTTAACGTCACCAAGTCAAAGAAACTTACCAATATGCGTGCAAGTGGTGCTGATGACAAGGCACGCATCATTCCACCGGTGGTATTCTCGCTTGAAGAGGCTCTTGAGTATATCAAGGAGGATGAGTATGTCGAGGTGACACCTCACCATCTGCGTCTGCGCAAGATAATCCTTGACGAACTCGAACGCAAACGTGCCAACAAGTAAATCCTGTCGTCCAAGGAGTTTTATTACTGAATAATGAGGGCAATACCACTGCATGATGGGTATTGCCCTCATCTTATACCAGTTATCCGTCGAACCGGTTCTAAAAATTGTGGAACGGGAGCTTATTTTTACTTGTATCCTTGCCGATATTATGTAAAAATATTAAATTTGTGACTGCTTAAACTATAATCCATGAAAAGAATATTACTCCCGGTTGTTATGTTGGCCGGATCTATGTCTGTATTTGCAGCTGATGAAGTCCCGGCTTTCCCGGGAGCCGAAGGTCACGGACGCTATGTGACCGGCGGGCGTGGTGGCAAAGTGCTTCACGTGACTAATCTTAACGATAGTGGTGACGGATCATTGCGTTGGGCTCTGTCTCAGTCAGGGGCTAAAACCATAGTGTTTGATGTAAGCGGCTATATAGACCTCAAAAGCCAGCTTGATGTGACATCCAATACAACTATCGCAGGCCAGACTGCTCCCGAAGGGGGTATTACACTCAGATATTATACACTGTATCTCGGTAAGTGTGACAATGTTATTATCCGTTTTATCCGTAGCAGGCGTTCTCAGGTCAAGGATGTCAACGACGGAGCTGATGCAACATGGGGACGTCGTAGAAAGAATATCATAATTGATCACTGCTCGTTCTCATGGAGTATTGACGAGGTCGCATCATTTTACGACAACTGTAACTTTACGATGCAATGGTGTACTATCGCCGAGGGTCTCGCTAATCCCGGACATTCCAAGGGCGCACACAGTTACGGTGGTATATGGGGTGGAAAGGAAGCTTCATTCCATCACAATTATCTTTCTCATATTCAGAATCGTGCTCCTCGTTTTAATGGTGCCCGTTATGAATGGACTAACTGGGATAAAGACCGGTTCGAAAATACAGTTGATGCCGAGCGGGTGGATTTCCGTAACAACGTGATTTATAACTGGGGTAACGGTAACGGGTGTTATGGTGGACCCGGAGGAGGCTATATAAATATGGTCAATAATTATTATAAAGCAGGTCCCGGCACTAAGAATAGAACTCGTGTTACCGAGGTCTCGGTCGGCACAAGCGGTAATTCGACCAATGAAGCTCTCCGGGGTCTGAGTTCCCGTTATTATATCAATGGCAACTATGTAACAGCGGCTTCGACTCCTAAAAATTATGATTGGAAGGGCGTGATATATGACGGCGGTCTTGTGACAAATAATGGTGACAGATATATCCCTGATCCCAACCATAAGTTCGGTGAGAAAGTAGAGTATGTAAAGATAAACGGAGTCGATCATCTGAAACTGAAACTTGATGCTCCTGTTGATGCCGGTGTTGTGACCACTCAGGATGCAGAGACTGCGTATGATAGGATTCTTGATAATGTAGGAGCTTCTTTGTATCGTGATGCTGTGGATGTCCGTTACATGGAGGAGGCTCGTACGGGTACCGTTACATATAATGGTAATGTTGCGTATGTTGATAAAGACGGTAATAAATATGCGACTTCAAACACCAAGGGTATTCTGGATTTTATAAATGATCCCGAAGGCCAAGANAATTCTGCGACAGCAAGTTTCCCTGAGCTTAAAAGTCTTAGCCGTTCATCTGACTTCGATACCGACGGTGACGGTATGCCGGATGGATGGGAGATCGCTAACGGTCTAAATCCTAATGTCAATGATGCNTCACTTTACACTGTCGATCCCCGTGGTTGGTATACCAATATCGAGGTGTATGCCAATTCGCTTGTTGANCAGATTATGAAGGCCGGAAATCAAGATGCTATCGAGGCTGTGGATGAGTATTATCCCGAATCCCGGCAGTCATCTTTACAGAAGGTTGAAATCCGCGGGGAAGTCGAACGGATCGAGTATTATGATCTCAGCGGCATCCGTCTTTCCGAGCCGGTNCGTGGCATAAATATCCGTCGCACGGTGTTCACNGATGGGTCGTCTGTTACAGATAAAGTTATTAAATAATATTTTTTAGAAGGGTATCTGANACAACAATATCAGATACCCNTTATATTATATATGTATATGCGTAAAGGTATTGTACTACTCCTCTCCTTTATCATTGCGGGTGCTGTGGCATTTCCTGTAGGAGCGTCCGCTAAAGTTACCGATGTGCCTCGTGACACATCTTTCACTGTGTGGTCAACGGATGTAAAGGTGCGTAAAAAGCATCCCGAGGTAAGATTGATGCGCCCNTTGTTGTCACCGGGNGTGAAGGCGTATNAAAANGTCGTGTATACCCATCTTGATGAAACTCCGTTCGGCCCTCGTGACCTGCATGTTGANGTGTTCCGCCCGGACAATGACAGCATTTATCCNGCGCTGATCATGGTGCATGGTGGTGGGTGGAACTCCGGNGACCGCTCTCTGCAGNTGCCGATGGCTCAACGTATTGCCAGGGCCGGATATGTGACAATACCTGTTGAATACCGTCTTATCCCCGAGGCGGTATATCCTGCCGGTCTGCATGACATCAAGACNGTTGTNAGATGGGCCAGAAAGCATGCGGCGGATTATGGCATAGATCCAGACCGTATCGCCGTGTCTGGGTGTTCGGCCGGAGCACAACTTGCGACACTTGTCGGAGTCACTAACGGATCTGAACGCCATGAGGGTAGTGGACAGTGGAGTGATGTGTCAAGTGATGTCCAGGCTATAGTCAGTATTGACGGAGTGGCGACTTTCGTGTCGCCTGAGAATATTGCCGATTCGGAAGAGTATCTGAAGAAACGCGGCTACTATCACGTCAATGCCAAATGGCTCGGAGGTATATATAAGGAGTCGCCTGATAATTGGAATGAGGCATCAGCTGTCAATTGGGTAACTCCTGCTTCGGCCCCGGTNTGCTTTATCAACAGCGGTCTCCNGCGCTATCATGACGGACGTGATGAATTGATAGGATTGTATGAAAACANAGGCCTTTATACCGAAGTCCACGAACTTGGTATAGANGTTCATCCTTTCTGGTTCTTCCATCCTTGGGTTGACGAGACAATGTATTATACAGTAAGGTATCTGGATAAAATATTTAAGACCCCGNATTTAACACTCATTGTCGAACNGTCTCTAAAAATATGAAATAAATTATTGTAGTTTTAATGTAAATTTTATTAGCTTACATGTTGTTAAGTAGTGTTTTAGGTGTTTTGATGTAAATTAAAACTAAAACTGATGCTATAATTGTGCTTGTTTTGAGCCGGAATTATTGCTAACTTTGCAACATGTTTGACCTCGCCGCTCACATAGAGTATCTGCTCATAAGCCATGACTGTGTCGTGGCNCCCGGTCTTGGTGCATTTCTTGTGCATGAGACACCGGCGTATTATGACAGTGAGNATTGCCGTTTCAACCCGCCGATGCGTTCGCTCGGATTCAATGCAGCCGTGACAATCAATGACGGACTGCTGNCTGAGAGTGTCGCACGTCGCGAGCGTGTATCACTTGATGAGGCAAGGGTGAGGGTAGAGTCGGCTGTCGCATCATTCCGCAGTCAGCTTGAGCAGTCAGGCACATTGCCNGTCGGCAATATCGGCATGATGACAATGCAGGNCGGAGCTTTGCTCTTTGAGCCGTCGGTCGCTCCCGCACCACTGATGCGTTACATGGGGCTTGGCAGTCTNAATATAGAGCCTCTTGTCAGCGAAGCATCCGATGATCGCGACGATAACTATGAAGCTCCCGAACGCAGGAATATTATATCGCTCACTCTGAAAATAGCAGCGTCAGTNATGATTGCNGTGATGGCGTGCGGTATATTCTTTACTACCGATAACCTTATCGGTAACCGTTCGGCCAATTATGCATCGCTTGATTCAGGGCTTCGTGCGCATGTTGGTAATGTAGGTAATCCATCTNCGGTTCAGACCTCCGAGTCTCTCTCCCTTTCACGTGAGATCNGACTCAATATNGCCATGCCGGCTCCCGAGGCGGAGACAACTCCCNCACCTGAAACGGTAGAACCTGTAAAGCCTACAACCGGCCGATATATTCTNGTAGTAGCCTCTTTCGCNGATATGGGNTCTGCAATGAAACATATCGGAGATGACAACCGTCTCTCGGTAATTGAGATGGATGGTAACTATCGTGTCTATGCNGCNATAACCGATACAAACGCCAAGGCTCACGTACTGGCTGACTCACTTCGTGAGGAGTTTCCATACGTGTGGATCTGCCGTCGTTAATAACTGCTGCTCTCCAGCTAATAATCACCTTATTATACCCCCCCNCTGACACTATGGATTTTCACGAACTGATTATCAATAGGCGTTCGATACGCAANTATACCGATGAGCCGATCTNGGCCGAGGATGTGAAACTTATACTTGAATCNGCGCTTCTCGCCCCGACATCCAAGAGCTCNCGCGCATGGCAGCTTGTGGCTGTCGAGGATAAGGCAACTCTCGAAGTGCTCGCCGGATGCAAACCTATGGGTGCTGTTTCTGTACCGCGTTGTTCGCTCGCTGTTGTCGTAGCTGTTGATTCTACCAAGACCGAGGCATGGGTAGAGGATGCATCCGTTGCAGCTTCATATATGCAGCTTCAGGCTGCTGCTCTTGGNCTCGGTTCCTGCTGGGTNCANCTTTACGGCCGTTTTACCGCAGACGGTACTCCGTCTGATCAGTTTGTTCAGGAGACACTCGGCATACCCGAGACTTGTTCAGTGCTGTGTATTGTTACGGTCGGCCATCCCGATGAGGTGCGTAAGCCTCAGGACACCGATAAGCTCAAATGGGAGAACGTTCACGTAGACCGTTGGTAATAAACAATTACGGACATTGGTGAGAATCGTCTTTTTAGGGGCCGGTAATGTAGCCTCGCATCTTGCTCCTGCACTTGAGCAAAGCGGAGTGGGACAGGTGTATCAGGTCTACTCACGTACCCTTGCATCTGCTACGTCACTATGTGCGCGTCTGCAATCCGCACGTCCTGTCAATAACGCATCCGATATAGATACGGATGCCGATGTATATATTGTGAGCCTTGTCGATCATGCGGTCGGTGAGGCTCTTTCCTCACTTCCCGCCACGCGTAGTGATGCATTATGGCTGCATACGTCAGGTTCGCTCCCGATGGAGACGCTTGCCGCGCGATCGGATGCTTATGGTGTGTTCTATCCTTTGCAGACTTTTTCCAAATCTGTAGAGGTGGATATGGCGCAGGTGCCTATATTCATCGAGGGGAATACACCCGCGGTTACAGAGCGTATACGAGCGATGGCTGAGGCTGTATCCGGCAAGGTATATTATGCCGACGGAGATCTGAGGCGACGCATGCACATCGCCGCTGTATTCGCATGCAACTTTACAAATTATATGTTTACAGTCGCGGATGATTTGCTCAGGGCTGACGGGCTGTCCCTTGAAGTGCTCCATCCCCTGCTCGGAGAGACCGTGCGTAAAGCGATGAGCGGATCACCTGCGGAGGGACAGACCGGGCCGGCCGTGCGTGGCGATATGGAAGTGATGGAGCGTCATGCGTCAATGCTGTCGCCTGATCTTGCAGTGATATATAAGATGCTTTCCGAAAGTATTTATAAGAGAAACCATGAGCAGAATTGATTATGATCTCAGCCTGATACGCGGCATCGTATTCGATATGGACGGAGTGCTGTCCGCATCGACAGTGGCTGTCCGCGAGGACGGCACGTTGCAACGTCACTCGAATGTCAAGGATGGTTATGCGATACAGTTCGCTTTGCGATGCGGGCTGCATATAGCTGTCATATCGGGAGCACGCGATCTGTCGATGCTTCCTGCCTACAGGTCGCTCGGCATTGAGGATGTGTACTTTCATGTATCAAGCAAGGGTCCGCGTCTTGAAAAGTGGATGTGTGACAGGGGGCTTGCGCCCGAGGAGGTAGTATATGTAGGTGACGATATTCCCGATATTCCCGCCATGCTCATGGTCGGGCTCCCGTGTGTGCCGCGTGATGCAGCCGTGGAGGTAAAAAATATCGCGCGCTACATCTCACCCTGCTGTGGCGGGGCCGGTGTGGCACGCGACATTATATCTCAGATCCTTATGGTCAAAGGATTGTGGCTGGGTGAAAATTCTCACAACTGGTGAGAAGGTAAAGAGGCAGACATCGTGTCAGGTATTCCTTTGCGGATTCCCAAGGTGTGTAGATTGTGCTCTTGCCGGGAATAAGCGGAGTGGGGACTTCATTGAAATCAACACGTACATACAGTCGTCCGCTGTCAGACCGCAGGAGTATCATCTGTATGTTTGAAGCCATCGGCACAACGTGAAAGTCTTGCCAATGCAGTCCGACCGTATCAAAATAGTTAGTCATATAATAGCATCCCTGCAGACGCATCAGAGCCAGCAGTGGCATCATTGTCTCCGCATGGCCGAAACGCAGCATCACGGAATACTCGTTCTCACCCTTAGCGGCCTTGTCCATTGTCTCGATCAGCTCGTTGAGCAGAGCGGCGGTCATGTTCATGGGAGCCTGTGACAATGTCGATGCCGAATGTGTCAGATAATGATGTAGATTGCCTACGCTCCACAGTGCGTTATATTCCTCGCTGGTGAAGAATCGTGCGGCGTCCGCATTGACTGACATTGCACCGCATCCGGCTACGACTTTGTACATGGCAAGAGCCACATCCTGAGCCTCACCCGGCGAGAAGGGATATTTTGCACCAAGTATGCGTGGTGCCACAGTGGCAGGTATAGTCGCATCAAGAAACTTGTCATACACATCATGCCATCCCTCCGAATCCATGTATTCTTTATAATCCCGGTCATCGGTCCAAGGACGAACGAGAGGTGAGTTCTGACGGCCTGAAGATGTGTATATCTCCACCTTATTGTCAAGACGTGTGAGCTGGTGTGTAAATTCGTCCATTGATGCTACGCAACGTGGCACGTAGGATGAGATAGCGTTTATTTTAGTGTCTCTGAATAGCTTAGGTGTGAGCGCATGCAGGCGCGAAGCTATGCCGCGCTGCTCGGCCATACCGAGTGAGTCGAGTGCACCCCAGCGTCCTGCTGTGCGTGATACCACGGTGTTACACAGATTCATCAGCTCACGACCTGCGGGCGTTATCGTATTAAGAGAATCAGCCTTGTTGAGATAGCGTAGCAGTGCGGTCGTATATTTACTTGACGAAAGGAATCGCGCGCCGTGTCGTCCCACGTGATTGATATATATAGGTGTGAGAGAGTCGGGGATCGCACGCAATGCCATATCCGGCGTGGGATAGGGCATGGCTGAACCCTGACACTGTTCGTAGCTGTAATCCGTAGCTGTCGGATCGGCACCGGCGGCCGTGAGCCCGAATATCATCGAAAAGAGTATAAATAGGCCTTTACGCATTGTCTGTTACGATGTTTTTGTTTAGTTTTGTGACTCAAAAAAAGTTGAAGAATGGACAGTATCCTAAATATTGAACGCCTTGTGGCTGAAGGAAGTTTGCACGAGGCAATTGATTTGTTGGATGATATGCTTACCGAAAGGGTGTCGGGAGGTATACCTGAGACCGATACTGAAGAGGCGCGCATCGTTGCAGACCTGTATTTCAGGCGAGGCAAACTGTCGTGGCGTCTCGGCCAACGTGCGGCCGCTACATCCGATTACGCTAAAGCCTCGGATCTCGACTCTACTTCTCCGGCTGTCAAAGCGCTCGAACAAGCTCGGGCCGTTGCCGACTTCTTCAATCCGGATCTGTATAATCCCTGATTATTATTTACCGGCGGTGGATATGAACAATTTTGTGGTGTCGAAGTATTTTGATGCCATATCTGCGAGAAGTTCCGGAGTAAGCGTGCGCGCGGTATGTTCCTGCATGGCAAAGTAGCCGGGCGGAGTAGCGGCTGTGACCTCGGTCTGGAGGAAATCGCATCGGGAGAATGGAGTGTCGAGTACACCGGCCAGTTCCGACAGCACGAATCGGCTCAGTCGGTCTATTTCGTCAGGGCTATATGTCGAAGGATTCTTCATATTCTCGATCTCAATCATGCTCTCTTCGATGAGGCGTTCAACCGTAGAGGGATCTGTCTGTGAGGATATGGTGATGAAACTGCTGTGGCGATAGCCGTACAGTGAAGCGCTGATACCGTATGTCAATCCCTTGTCTTCACGTATATTGAGCATAAGACGGCTGCCGAAATATCCGCCGAGCGCAATTACAGCCATGCGCAGTGCTATATAGTCGGGGTGATTGCGGCCTATTGAGGCGATTGACATCTGAACTCCGCTCTGGAGGGCATGAGGCATGTCGACATGAGTCCTTGCGCCGGTAGAATGCTCGGGAAACACAAGTCGTGGCAGTGGGAACGGGCTTTTGGCCGGAATCTCCGAGAATATCTGTTCCGCTTCGCTGATCATACGGTCGGTCAACAGTCCGCTGAGATAAACGTGCATACCTTTCGGGTCGAGACGTGTATCATGTGCCAGATGCAGATCCTCGGGAGTTATGGCAAGCAGACTGTCCGGGGATGGTATTGCCGCCAGCGGATGATTCTCGCCGTATAGCATGCGACGCATGGCTGCTGCGGCGCGGTAGGCTACTCTCTGTTGCTCTACCTCAATGCGTGCGGCCTCTTTACGTAAGGCGTGTGCCGTGGGATCCGGGGCATATTCCGGTGTCATAATCATCTCACTTACCAACGGCAGGAGTTTGTGATATGCACTATTGGAGGTGAAAAGACTCAGGGCGGAGTGATGAGTCGAAATCTCGGCACTGCTCCATGCTCCGTTGTATTCAAGTATGTCTGCGAGGCTGTCTCCCGGATGATTACGGGTCCCTTCGAGTGACAATGAATTTGCTAACTGATAGAGCTGAGGTCGCGGTGACTCGGCGATACCTCCGGGTATGAGTACCTTGACACGGCACACTTCCGTATCTCCTCCGTTGAGTGTATGTAGCGTTACCCCGTTGCTAAGTACGGTCCGGTTATCTTCTGGCAACGATAGTGGCCCCATGTCATGTACGGCAGGAGCGATGGTGCGGTCAAGTGTTTCTTGTGTATTCGGATTCATGGATTATGCCTGATGTGTTGGTGTGAAGTTACAACTCCTTCT
Source organism: Bacteroides sp. (assembly GCA_014802015.1). GTDB lineage: Bacteria > Bacteroidota > Bacteroidia > Bacteroidales > Muribaculaceae > Duncaniella. Next base: position 128,538 of record JAAVDB010000005.1, on the reverse strand, counting down.
CCTTGATCGAGTTGAGCACGGAGTTGCGGGCATCTTCGACAGTAGGTTCTTTAGTCGCAGCCGATGATGTGGTGGCTGTCGCGGTTGCGGTTCTGACCGGTTTATTTGTACTTTTCGGCGCGGTTTCAGGTGGTGTTTTCTGTTTGGGCGAATCCTTCTGCCTATCGGCCGGAACGGGTAATCCGTCAACCGGTGTCAGTGTAAATCCGGCCGGAGATTCAAGGGGTGACATGTGAATGACCGGGCCCTCCTGTGATGTCGGAGTCTTATCCTTCTTCCCTTTTTTCTTCGAGGACTTGTCTCCTATCATGGCATGATAGCGTTCCACAATGCCTGAACCGGCATAGTTACGGGTGTAATATGATGATGTGATGTCGCTTATTACAACACCTTTGGATGATGATGCGTGAATCATCATGTTGTCACCCATAAAAATGCCTACGTGCGATATTGTCTCCTTGTCTTTGTCGGATGCGAAGAATATCAGGTCGCCCGGTATGAGACTCCCTTTTGTTGTGGCTTTGCAATATTTATTCTGTTCTCGTGATGTGCGAGGCAGGGGGATGTCAAGTGCATTCTGATATACTTGCAGTACAAAACCCGAACAGTCGACACCTGATCGGTCATTCCCTCCGTATTTATATGGTACACCGAGCCATGAACGGGCTTCCGAGAGTAGAGCTTCGGATTGAGGCGCACCTTTGGGGCGGCTTGTATGCCGTGAGGATGTCGTTGTGTTTCCGTCATAGTATCCGGCTGTGACACGAGTGGTCTTTGATGACCCGCACGATGTCAGCAAGACTGCCAGAAATGACACTGACAATATGTATGTGGCAGATTTCTTTAACATAATAATGCAAAGTTAAACATTTATTTTTAGAATGTTACACTTCCGAATGACCACTTGTCGTAAATATTCCTTAAAATCGGGAATATCCTATTAAAATAGTTTAAACTCGCATTCTGTCATGTAACTTTGCATGACTTTTGCCGTCTATAAGAGTGTAAGCCAATCACAGGCAAATTGAATTTTTAAACAACGATTATTACCAAACACTATCAATAATAGGAACAATATGAAATTTTCAAGCAAGATTATCTTCCTCGCAGCAGGAACCGCCGTGCTCAGTTCGGCTATTACTGCTTCAGTAATGAAGGAGGCACTTACATCTCATGATGATTTCTCGACTATGGTCACCGATACCGGCTACACCAACGGCGGTGGCGTATATACCGTCGGTCTCTCCCCGGCTACTGAAAATGATTTTACCAAGGCTGCGGAGAGCACTATCAATGGAGTTGTGTCCATCAAGAGTTTTGCCACACCACGCGGCTATCAGAACCGTGGCGGTCAGGGGGGCGGCTTCTTTGAGGATCCGTTCTTTGAATACTTCTTCGGCTCGCCCGGCGGTAACCGTCGTCAGCAGCCCCGACAGGAACAGCAGCCTCAGCAACAGCAGATGGGGCTCGGCTCGGGTGTGATACTCAGCGCTGACGGATATATCGTCACCAATAATCATGTGATTGAAGATGCTGAGCGTCTTGAAGTGACTCTCAACGATAACCGCACCTTTGACGCTACAGTTATCGGTGCAGATCCCACTACCGACCTCGCACTCATCAAGATTGATGCCAAGGATCTCCCCATCATTCCTATGGGTGACAGTGAGACTCTTAAAGTAGGAGAGTGGGTTCTTGCCGTAGGCAATCCTTTCGGATTTACCTCTACTGTCACTACCGGTATTGTATCGGCAAAGGGTCGTAGCATATCAAGTGTAAACCACTCGGCTCCGATGGGCATCGAGTCGTACATTCAGACCGATGCGGCTGTCAACCCCGGCAATTCAGGTGGTGCGCTTGTGACTCTCAACGGTGAGCTTATCGGTATCAATACCGCTATTTACAGCCAGACCGGCAGTTATGCAGGCTACTCATTTGCAGTACCTACCTCGATTGTCAAGAAGGTCGTGAGCGACCTGCGTCAGTTTGGTACTGTGCAGCGTGCGGTTCTTGGCGTATCCATTCAGGAACTTACCGCGGATCTGGCCAAGGAGCATAAGATCACTGCTGTGACCAAGGGCGTATATGTCGGTGGCATTCAGGATCGTTCTGCTGCCAAGGAAGCCGGTTTGCAGGAGGGAGATGTCATCATCTCGATCAACGACAAGCCTACCACTAAGGTGTCAGAACTTCAGGAACAGGTGTCTAAATACCGNCCCGGTGATACCATTNANGTNACATACGTACGTGATAATGCAACGAAGACTGCGACCATNAAACTGTATAATCAGCAGGGAAATACCAGTGTCACAAAGGCTACTGACTATACTGATCTCGGCTGTGCGTTCAAGAAGGTGGACGATGCTATCCTCAAGCAGCTCGGACTCTCGGGCGGTGTGCAGGTNGTGGATCTCAAGGATGGTATAGTACGTGATGCCGGAGTNCGTTCNGGATTTATCGTCNCATCNATCAATGACCATCGNATCAGTTCGCCCGAGGANGTTGAGAAGATGTATAAGGCGATAATGAAGGGCTCGGCTGACGAGCGTGTCATGATACTCCGCGGAGTCTATCCCACAGGNAAACGAGGCATTTATGCACTTGACCTTGCCGGTGAATAACATAAACATTCTCCTCTCTCTCTTTAATTAACACATAGATACTTACGAATTGATAATGTGATAATTAAAAGCAAAGGTTAAATAACAGATTACACTCTGTGAGCCGGGCCGGTCGTGAGACCCCGCCCGGCTCAAATTATATTATGGCAACGGGTTATGTCAGGCTTTATGTNGTCAANGATCTTTTTATGCGTTTTTTTACNCAATTTGTTAAATTTTTTTCGGTTTATTATGCTCTTTTGAATGGATTCTTTTTTGTAAATTTGCATCTTGAATCGAACGTGACAGGTTGTCATGTCACAGGTAAGTTTTCAATTGCGTTTACAAATGTTTGAAATATATTTCACGCCCCTCATATCAGCACTGCTTGCCGTGCTTGTGGTATCTGCGATCTATCTGCTGGCAGGATTTCGCCATTATATATCCTCCGTCAGCCGTAGGATAGCTACGGATACAGCCTCGGATGCGGAGAGACTGGCAGTCGAGTCACTCCCGCCTGTGTCGGTTATAGTATATTCCGAGGATGATGCNTCCAATCTTGAGGTACTGCTCCCGCAGATACTTGATNAGGACTATCCGGCTCCGTATGAGGTGATTGTGGTCANTGACGGTGCGATTGATTCGACTAAGGATGTTATAGCTCGTCTTGAGCAGAGGTATTCCAACCTCTATATGACATTTACACCTCAGGAATCCCGTTCGCTGTCACGCAAGAAACTGGCTCTGACGCTCGGCATCAAGGCAGCCAAGTACGGTGTGCTGCTGCATACTACCGGCAGTTGNCAGGTGCCGTCGAGGATGTGGCTAAGATGTATGGCAAGGCATTTCGGCGCGTCAACCGATGTTGTGCTCGGCTATGCCGCACCGGCAGTGCAGGCCGGTACACCTCATCCGTGGAAGCGTCTCCATGCCTTCAATCAGGTGCGTACAGCTGTCGAATGGTTATCGTGGGCAATTGCAGGACGCCCTTATCGCGGCACCGGATGTAATCTCGCTTACAGACGTGAGGTNTTTTTCAATAATAAAGGTTTCTCACGCTCGCTTGACCTGAAATATGGCGATGACGACGTGTTTATAAGTGAAGTCGCCCACGGTCGTAATACGGCAGTCGAGCTTTCGGCTAATTCGATGTTGCTTGAGGTGCAGGATGTCCCGGCGACGATACATCGTCATGACAAGATACGCCGTGATTACACTGCTTCACGTCTTAACGGTCATGCCCGATTGTTTTTCAGTTCCTGTTCTTGGGCATGGTGGCTTATGCTGATCTCAGCTGTCGGATTGTCTGTNGCNGGACTTCCTTCGTTTGTCCCTATGATCGCANCCGGTGTGATACTGCTNCTGACNTTGATAATACTTATGATGGCATGGCGTAAGGTGTCACGTTCACTATGGTCGCGACCGCTCACGCTCACATTCATCTGGTTTATGTCCTATCATCCCGTNTATACACTCTATTANTACATCAAGGGATGGCGCAAGCGTGGCTCGAATCTCACATGGGGTTAAGAGCATGTCACTCGTAACACATGAAGCGCCATATATGAAAGGAACTGTTGAAATCAATGGACTCAGACTGTTTGCTCATCATGGAGTGATGGCTCAGGAACGGGTCACCGGCAATGAATTTGAACTGACGATACATCTGCAATATCCGATGTCGAAGGCAATGGAGGAGGATGATCTTGACGGCACCCTCAATTATGCCGAGGCTGTAAGTGTGGCACGTCAGGTGATGTCTGTGCCCTCGGCTCTGCTTGAACATGTGGTGTGGAGACTTAAAGACGCCCTTATGAAACGTTTCCCGCTGATTGAGGGCGGAATGATACGACTGGNAAAAATCACTCCTCCNATTCCTGCCGAACTCGACAGTGTGGCTGTCAGAATAGAGTGGTAGGTGTAATAATAAACTGAATAATCAAAAGACTTTTTTTATACGTGTGTATTATGAAAAAGACAACTCCGATACTTCTCCTTACAGGCTATCTCGGTAGCGGTAAGACTACTCTTGTAAATCATATCCTCACCAATGAGCGTGGCATAAAGTTTGCCGTAATCGTCAACGATATAGGTGAGGTAAATATAGATGCCGATCTCATAGAACGTGGCGGTGTGGTTGACTCGAAGGATGACAGTCTCGTGGCTCTCTCCAACGGTTGCATCTGCTGTACTCTCAAAATGGATCTCGTGAAGCAGATCGAGGACATTATGGCCATGAAGCGATTTGATTATATCGTTATCGAGGCAAGTGGCATCTGTGAGCCGGCTCCGATAGCCCAGACTATCTGTTCGATACCTCAGCTCGGAGAGATGGCCACCGTTCATGGTGTGCCTCGTCTTGACTGCATTGTGACAGTGGTTGATGCACTTCGTCTTCAGGATGAGTTCGGCAGCGGTGAATCGCTTAAAAAAGAGAATCTTGATGAGGAGGATATCGAAAATCTGATTATACAGCAGATTGAGTTCTGCAATATCATACTCCTTAACAAGGTGTCGGAAGTGAAGCCCGAGGATCTGGCCCGCATACGTGCCATAGTCCGTGCTATACAGCCCAAAGCCGAAATCATAGAGTGTGATTATGCCGACGTGGACATCACACGTATTATCAATACACATCTGTTTGATTTCAACTCTGTGGCTACGTCTGCCGCATGGGTACAGCAGATAGACCGTGATAACAGCGAGATTGAGCATGAGGAGCGTGAGCATCATGCACATCACCATCATCACCATGATGAGGAGCACGAGCATCACCATGACCACGATGAGGAACATGAACACCACCACCATGAGCATGGTGAGGGATGTACATGCGGGCACTGCCATCATCATCACCACCATCACGGCGAAGGTGAGGCCGAGGAGTATGGCATCAGCACGTTCGTTTACTACCGTCGTCCGGCGTTTGATCTCAACAAGTTCGATCACTTCGCTGCTACGAAGTGGCCTAAGGAGGTGATACGTTGCAAGGGCGTATGCTATTTCTCTACTACACCCGACATGTCATATCTCTTTGAGTCGGCCGGTCGTCAGAAGTCGCTCAAGGAGGCCGGTCTGTGGTTTGCAACCGCTCCTGAAGATGAATTTCAGGAATTGCTGGCTCAGAATCCTGACATGATGAAGGATTGGGACGAGGACTACGGTGACCGAATGATCAAACTCGTATTCATAGGCCGCGGTATGGATCGCACAGCTATCACTGAAGCGCTCGATAATTGTCTTGACAAGTAAACGGATTATATGAAACCATATCTGCAAGTCGAGGATCTGACCAAGAGCTACGGTGACCGTATGCTCTTTGATTCCATAACATTTGGTGTCAACGAGGGTGACAAGATAGGAGTGATAGCCAAGAACGGCACAGGTAAGTCCACACTCCTGCGTCTGCTCTCGGGACAAGAGGCTCCCGACAGCGGAACGGTTACATTCCGTAATGATCTGAGAGTAGGATTTCTCGATCAGACACCCGATTTTGAGCCGGGCACTACATTAATGCACAATCTTCTTCCGGCCATTCCTGCCACCGATCATGAGGAATGGAGCCATGAGGACCGTGTGAGGCAGATGCTGTCACAGCTCGGAATAGATGATGCCGGACTCATCGTAGATCACCTATCGGGCGGCCAGCTCAAACGTGCCGCGTTGGCTCGTGTACTGCTCGGCGCGCCTGACCTGCTGATACTGGACGAGCCGACCAACCACCTTGACATCACGACCGTGGAGTGGCTCGAAGGCTATCTGACACGTCAGCGGGTGACACTGCTGATGGTGACGCATGACCGCTATTTCCTCGATCGCGTTTGTAACAAGATTATCGAGATAGATATGCGTCAGATATTTACTTACGAGGGCAATTTTGACTACTATCTGCGCCGTCGTGCGGAGCGTATCGAGGCTCTGACCGGTGAACTTGCCAAGGTCAAGAATACCCTGCGTAAGGAGCAGGAGTGGATGCGTCGTCAGCCTCAGGCCCGTGCCGGAAAGGCCCGGTTTCGTATAAATGCTTTCTATGACCTCAAGGAGCGTGCGTCCGTCCGTTATGACGAGCGCAATATCGATCCCAACGAGGTAAAATCATCCTATATAGGTTCAAAAATATTTGAGGCGAAGGGTGTGTCCAAGCGTTTCGGCGATAAGGTGATACTCGATGACTTCACCTACACGTTCGCCCGCTATGAGAAGGTGGGTATAGTAGGTGAGAACGGAGTCGGAAAATCCACGTTCATAAAGATGCTTCAGGGGCTCGTAGCTCAGGACTCGGGTGAGTGGAATGTTGGTGAGACCGTGCGATTCGGATACTACAGCCAGGAAGGTCTGAAGCTGCCCGAGGGTAAGAGGGTCATCGATGCCATCACGGATATAACCGAGGATGTTGTCATCAACGGGACATCGCACTATACGCCGATGCAGTTTCTCACCCGCTTTCTGTTTTCGCCTGCCGATCAGCAGAAGTATATATCCACTCTGAGCGGTGGTGAGATGCGTCGACTTCACCTTGCGGCTGTACTTATCACTCAGCCCAATTTCCTGATACTCGACGAGCCTACCAACGATCTTGACATAATGACGCTCGGTATTCTCGAAGAGTATTTGAGGAATTTCAAGGGGTGTGTGATAGTAATATCGCATGATCGCTTTTTTCTTGATTCGATTGTCGACCATCTCTTTGTCATGGAGGGAAATGGTGTCATCAAGGACTTTCCCGGCAATTATACGGATTACCGTGCATATCTCAAGGAGCTCAAGGCCGCTCAGGCACAGGAAGCCAAGGCTCAACAACCTGCTCAGGAACAGTCCCGCGGCCGTGAGACTGCACAGCGAGCCCGTAAACTCACATTCAAGGAGCGAAAAGAACTTGAAGCTCTGACGGTAGAAATTGACGAACTGACCGAAGAGAAGAATACCCTCGAAGCGCTCTTCAACTCCGGCACGGATATACCTGACATCGCTGATAAGGCTACACGTTACAGCCAACTCAAGGATATACTTGACGAGAAAGAGATGCGCTGGCTTGAGCTGTCCGACATCTGACCGTCTCTATCCGTAAATACTTAACACCACACATCCAATCTGATATCATATTATGGCAAAGGCTATAGTTGAGACCCCGTTGATGAAACAGTACATCGCGATGAAAAAACAGCATCCCGACGCGATACTGCTCTTCAGGGTCGGAGACTTTTACGAGACATTTTCGGAGGATGCTATCGCGTCATCCGAGATTCTCGGCATCACGCTGACACGCCGGGCCAACGGTGCGGCGCAGTATGTCGAGCTGGCCGGATTTCCGCACCATGCGCTCGACACTTACCTGCCCAAACTCGTGCGGGCCGGCAAGCGTGTGGCCATCTGCGAACAGCTTGAAGACCCCAAGACAACCAAAAAACTCGTCAAGCGCGGCATCACCGAGCTTGTGACGCCCGGCGTGTCGATCAATGATAATGTGCTCAATCACCGTGAGAATAATTTCCTTGCGGCGATACATTTCGGCAAGCAGTTGACCGGTGTGGCGTTTCTTGACATCTCGACCGGCGAGTTTCTTACGGCCGAGGGTAGTGTTGAGTATGTAGCGAAGCTGTTAAGCAGTTTTTCACCTAAAGAGGTTCTCGTGGAGCGAGGCAAGAAACGTCTCGCCGAAGATTCGCTCGACGAGCATTATTATATCTTCGAACTGGATGACTGGGTGTTCACCGACACATCCGCGATGGACAGGCTGCTGAAACAGTTCGAGACGTCCTCGCTCAAAGGATTTGGCGTGAGCGACATGCATGCTGCTATTGTAGCTTCAGGTGCTGTGTTGCACTATCTTGACATCACGCAACACACTCACACATCACACATCACATCCCTGAGCCGTATCGAGCAGGAGATGTCTGTGCGTCTCGACCGGTTCACGGTCAGGAATCTCGAACTGGTGCGTTCGATGAACGAGGATGGAAAGAGTCTGCTCGATGTCATAGACCGTACGGTGAGTCCTATGGGTGCACGTCTGCTGCACAGATGGGTGCTGTTCCCGTTGCGTGACCCCAAGGAGATAAACAAGCGCCTTGACATAGTCGAGCACTTCATGCGTCATCCTGACGACCGCGAGGCCATATACGAAGCGCTCGCACAGGTGGGTGATCTTGAACGTCTCGTTTCGAAAGTCTCTGCACTGCGTGTCAATCCGCGCGAACTCCTGCAGCTGCGCAATGCTCTGAGGGTATTGCCCGAGATCAAGCGTATCTGTTCGGATGCCGATCTGCCCGTACTCCGCTCGATAGGCGACCAGCTCAATCCTTGCACGGCGATTGCCGAGAAGATAGGGCGGGAGATAGTCGAGGATGCGCCCACCGCACTCAACCGTGGCGAGGTGATACGTCCGGGGGTGGATGCCGAACTTGACGAGCTGCGTGACATCGCATACCGTGGCAAGGATTATCTGGCCCAGCTACAGCAGCGCGAGAGCCAGAGGACGGGTATACCATCGCTCAAGGTGGCATATAACAACGTATTCGGCTACTATATCGAGGTGACCAATACCCATCGTGACAAGGTGCCGGAGGAGTGGATACGTAAGCAGACACTTGTGAATGCCGAGCGATATATCACACAGGAACTGAAAGATTACGAGGAGAAGATTCTGGGTGCGCAGGACAAGATAGCCATCATCGAGCAGCGAATCTATTCCGAATTGGTCACACATCTGGCCGATTATATCCCTGCCATACTGCTTGACGCTCAACTGGTGGCACAACTCGATGTGTTCAACTCCTTTACGCGAGTAGCCATCGAGAATCGTTACAACCGTCCCATCGTGGATGATTCGCTTGAGATCTCGATTGTCGAGGGGCGTCATCCGGTGATAGAGCGCGAACTCCCGCCGGGTGAGCCTTACATCAGTAACACGGTCAACCTCTCGAACACGGGCACTCAGGTGATGATGATCACGGGGCCCAACATGTCGGGTAAGTCAGCATTGCTCCGTCAGACGGCGCTTAATGTATTGATGGCCCAGATCGGATCGTTTGTGGCGGCCGACAGCGCTCATATCGGAGTGGTTGACAAGATTTTCACACGAGTGGGAGCTTCTGACAACATCTCGCTCGGCGAGTCGACATTTATGGTCGAGATGAACGAGGCGGCCTCAATACTCAACAACATGAGTGAACGGTCACTCATACTGTTCGACGAGTTAGGCCGAGGCACGTCGACATACGACGGCATCTCGATAGCATGGGCCATCGTGGAGTATATACACGAGCATGGGACTATGCACCCCAAGACGCTATTCGCAACGCATTACCACGAGCTTAACGAGATGGAGAAGACGTTCGGACGTGTTGTCAACTACAACGTGTCGGTGCGCGAGATCGACGGCAAAGTCGTGTTCCTGCGCAAGCTGGCGCGCGGAGGCAGCGAGCATAGTTTCGGTATCCATGTTGCCAAGCTGGCCGGTATGCCGCAGGTAATTGTTAAACGTGCCGACGAGGTGCTGAAGCATCTTGAGAAGGTCAACCGTGAGAGCGACAATGCCATGACCGAGAGTCTGGCCGGTGGTTGCAGTGGACCGGAAGGGATGCAGCTGTCATTCTTTCAGCTTGACGATCCCGTGCTGGCTCAGTTGCGCGACCGCATACTCGGTCTTGACATCAACAATCTCACACCTATGGCCGCGCTCAACACCCTGCATGACATCCGTACTGTCCTGACCGGGAAGTGAGACTGACCGCGCGGGAATAATCAAATCATACGAGTAGCTAGATAATACAGTAGGAGGCCGGAGCTCATCGCGAGTTCCGGCCTCCTGCCATATCCCCGGCCGTTATCATATCCGGGGATCGATTGAGAAAAGTTAAAGTAGCAATGTTGATGACGCTTGATCTAACTTACTATGAAAGACTATTGATTGTATTCTTAGAATCGTCTGCCGCCACCGGGACGACCGCCGCCAAACTGGGGACGACCGCCACGACCGCCGGGACCGTCGCCGAAGTCATCTCTTGACTTAGGCTCGTTGCCCTTGCCGAACGTATTGAATTTCCATGACAGCGTGAACATGAAGTAGCGTGTCAGGGCATTTGTCTCACTATCGTCGATATAGTTGGCATTGATAGTGCGTGTGATATTGTTTACCTGATTGAGCAGGTCATACACGCGCACCGACACGGTGAGTGACTTGTCGCGGAGCAGCTGCTGTGAAATCGAGGCGTTCCACATCCAGGTGTTGGTATTGTAACCCTCCGAGTAACCCTTGGTGGCTGCATAATTGACATCAGTCTGAAGGGTGAATCCCCATGAGGTATAGTATGTGGCGTCGAGACGTCCGCCATAGCGGTGGATGGTAGCGTTGCTGTTTTTCTGCACCGAGTTGGTGGAATACTGCAGACGGTAGGTGGGGCGCAGCTCGATGTCGAAATTATCGGGGCGGAATGTGATGCCCGGGCTCTCGAGGATAGCATAGTTGCGGGCCGTGTTGCGCAGTTCGTTGTTATAACCGATGCTCTGTGAGGCATTACCGAAGATGTGGTTGGAGATCGACCACTTCTTGTTGCGCAGAGGCATCGACATCATGTTCATCAACCGACCTTCCCACACACCGTTGACGTTGGTATAGGTCGTCACGCGGCTGGCGTCGGCGTTATACTTGGTCATGGAGATAATCGAGTTCTGCGTCATCGAGAAGTCGAGGTTGAACATCATCGACCGCTGTGCCTCCATATTGAAGTCATTGTAACGGACGTTGAGATTGTGAGTGAATGAAGGGGCGAGGTCAGGATTACCGATCTTGACATTCATCGGGTTTGTGACATCGGGCACGGGCTGGAGCTGNGACATCGAGGGCTGTGACGAGCGGCCGCGATAATTGGCCTGAANCGANCTGCGTTTCGAGAATTTGTAGCGCAGACGCAGGTAGGGAGCATAGTTCCACACCCAGCGTGTGTCGATGTTGCGGTCAGAATTGATGAGATCCTTTGACTTTGACATCTGCGGTACGAGTGCGAGGCCGACGTTATANGTGAGCTTGGGGCCGGTCTTCTTGTATCCGAGACTGATGTTCTGGTTGAAATAGTCGTTGCGGAAACTGTTGGACAGCTCCTCGTNAAGTATGAGGTCCTCAAGCGGAGTGTCAGGGTCGGAATAGTCGTATGACAGACGGTCGGAATTNTTCCAGCGGAAATTTGCACGNTAGCTGAATTCGAGGAAATTACCGTTGCGGACATCTCCGAGCGGTTCTGTCCAGGTGAGACGTCCCATTACGTTATTATTCCACGTATGTCCGTCGATATACTGGTCCTGATCCTGAATGGTATAGTCGTTGGCGATCGTATCATCCTCATCGGCCTCCATCTCATCGAGCATACGCTTGATGATGTGTGAGAAAGAATACTGATACTCGCGCACGTTTGACATCGAGTAGCTGGCCGCTACNGAGAATGATCGTCCGCGATGGCTGCTGAAATTGTGCGAATATATCAAGCGGCCCGATGCCTCGTATGAGTCGCCGCGCGACAGGTCGTTGTTGTTCTCGTTGCTGACCACATCGTTGCCGTTGAGCATGTAGCGTGGGTCGCTGTTGATCGAGCTCTCCCACGAGTAGGCATGCTGATGNTTGTAGCGGAACTCGGGACGGAACTCAAGCGTATTGAACGAGTCAGGTTTCCACTGCATGCGCAGGTTGGCGCTGACGTTGTTGGAGCGGTCACGTGACAGACTCTCCATCTTGGAGTAGGTNGAGTAGTCGGCAAACACATACTGGCGGTTCTGACGTTGGGTTGAGGTACGGTCAGTGTTCGAGAACATGACGTCGCCGCCTANGCGGAATATCTCCTCATTGCCGACGTTAAAGTTCACGCCGAATGAGCGCGAGGTCAGCTCGCCNCCGCTACCGCCGCCACCGCGGAATCGTCCGCCGTTACCGTCACCGAATCCGCGACGGTTGATATTATTGAGATTACCGATAAATGTCACCTGATTTCCATCCCAGAAGCGGTTGATATTGAATCCGCCGGCATATCGGCTGTCAGTACCATAACCCATTTCCGCGTTGCCAAACCATCCGTTGTCCATACCCTTCTTGATGGTAAGGTTGATGACGGTCTCGTCCTCGCCGTCGTCCACACCTGTGAGACGTGCCATGTCGCTCTTACGATCCACGACCTGTAGTTTGTCCACCATGTCGGCGGGGAGGTTCTTGGATGCAACCTCGGGGTCNTCGCTGAAAAATTCCTTGCCGTTGACGAGTATTTTTGAGATTGACTTGCCGTGGGCGGTGATTTTGCCGTCGCTGTCCACCTCTACACCCGGCAGACGTTTCAGCAGGTCCTCGACCACAGCGTTAGGCTGGGTGTGATACGAGTCGGCGTTATACTCCACCGTGTCCTCCATCACCTTGATAGGGGTCTTGGTGGCCACGATGCTCACCTCGCCGAGCAGGTGCGAGGCCTCGCGCATCTCGATGACGCCCACGCGCACATTCGAGCCGGCCACCTCTATATCTTTATAGTAGTCCGTATAGCCGATATAAGTCACGGCGATGATATATTTGCCTTTATTCACACCTTGCAGCCTGAATCGGCCGTCGATGTCGGTGCTTATGCCCTTGACAAAGGCACTGTCCTTGGCGGCGAGCAGTCTTACCGACGCCTCCATCAGCGGTTCGGTTGTGACTGCATCCTTTACGATTCCTGAGATGTTAACGGCGAGAGCCGTTGCGGTGCTGAACATCAGCAGCGCGAGTGACGTGAGTACATGTCTGATACGATTCATCGTGAGGCGTGATTCTGTTTTTTATAATGCTAATGAATATTTCGATGTTAGTTGTGAGTTTCCCATCACGTTATTATTGACCTCACGTGATGCACAAAGTTTAATCCGATTTAAAAGATATTTTGTTAAAAAAAGTGAACGTAATCCGTACGGTCTGATTTTACTCATAAATCGTCCCATGTCCATAAACTTTTGCAACATGTATATTGTGTATATTATATATCTTATGTATATTTGCGGTAATAATAACTGGCACTATGGCAACAGCATNGAACATCAAGCGCAAAAACATCGACCTCCCTGTCGATACATTACAGAAGCTCTCAATTATGGCAGTCGCACAGGGTAAGAGCTTAAAAAATTNNATTGAGACAATCCTCATCACAAAAGCCAATTCNGTAGCGGTTACAGTTGATGAAANCCCGTCTCCCTCCGGCGATCCGTGGTTTAATGATCCTGAAAACGTNGCATCAGTCAAGCGCGGAATGGATGATATAAAAGCCGGAANAAGTAGAGCTTATTCGATGGACGAAATAAGGGACCTTTTAGGTGTATGATATACGAGCCCGGCTACTGGAGCCGACGTATTGACAAAAGCTCGCGTATGATATATACTATTGAGGATGATAAGATTATTGTAATTGTCGTTTCACTCAGAGGACACTACGGCGATAAATAAGTCTCATCCGCATNATCATNCNAACNCANNCAGGACCCGNAGGGCAACCGCCCTTCGGGTCCTGNNTGTGTTGGAAATGTGTCTTAGAATATCTTGATCGAGGGGATGTAGCGTTTGGGTTGCTTCTTGAGATCNATGAGGATGCTGTCGATATGGGCGGCNGAATTGTTGAGATTNTTATACAGTCCGGGGTCGTTGAGCAGCAGACCCAGCGAAGAATTTGTGGAGTTCAGNCGCGAGGTCGCCTCATCGAGATTAGCCGTGATGCGGTTGATGTTGCGCATGGTCGAGTCNAGAGGCATNTCCTTGAGATCATCCGACAGCGCCGCCANCGCACGTGACACCTGAGCGATATTGGCCGAGATCTCATTGACATTAGCCATCGTNGTGCCCGCACTNCCCATAATGGCCGGCACCCCCTTCATGGCGCGGTCCAGTTGAGCGGTCGACGATTCGAGATTANCCATGATCGCATCCATACGCTTTACTGACGACAGCAGGGCAGGGTCAGAGGCCACAGCCGTGAGCGCCACCACCAGCGAATCGATGTGCGGAGCTATCTGTATCACCGTCGGGAGCAGTTCGCCCGACANTTTATCCATCATGCCCGAGCCTTCTACNCCCTCCAGGCGTCCGCCCACCTCGACATTCNGTGACGAGGTNCCCATGCGCANCTCGATGGTCGACGTGCCGAGCATATCGGTGACTATGACTGCCTTGGTGCCCTCGGGCACACGCANCTGACGGTCAAGACTCAGCTCCACCTTCACATGNCCGGGGTTGTCATACTCGTACGCCACCTCGCGCACCAGTCCCACCTTGTAACCGTTGACNGTCACNGGTGCCGACTGCGCCAATCCCGTCACATTGGTGTAGGAGGCATAGTAATAGTTGGCCGACTTAAAGATATTGACCCCTTTGAGATAGTTGATGCCGAACACGAGAGCTATGAGCGCTATGAGCACCGCAGCTCCGATCTTGACTTCGCGTGAGAACAATTTTTTCATATAACGGGTATATTATTTCGTTTTGATATTTCATTTNATGCGTTTGCCNCCNCACATCNTGATGACGAATGCATCGGGAAAGTGCTGTTTTACTTTCTTGAGGTCGGCCGATGCCGCCGCCGCCGAGGGATACGAACCGTAGNTATACTTGATCGACCCGCCGTCGGTGTACGACTCCACGTCCTTCAATCCCTTCAGGCGTTTGTCGCCGGCAGGGATGGGGCGGGGCGAGGTGAGAAACTGTATCTTGTACGTCACCACATCGTCAGCCGTCACCNCCACGGCGTGAGGTTGNTCGGAGGCAGGGGGCTGTATCTGAGGCGAGGTGTCGCGTTTGCGTGCGGGGGATACTCCGTCGGCCGCCGATCGTGACGAGGCGCGGTAACGCTCCACTCCGTTACAGATGGCGCGCGCCAGCCGTGTGCTGCCGTTGTCCGAGGCCATGAACGTCTCCATCGTGGGGTTGCAGATAAAGTCCAGTTCGACCAGTATCGAGGGCATGCTCGTACGCACCAGCACCCAGAACGGTGCCTGACGCACACCGTTNTTCTTGCGTCCGGCTGTGCGCACCAGTTGATTCTGCACGGCCTCGGCCAGTGCTATGCTCTGGTCCATATTCTTGTGCTGCATCATCTCAAACGCTATGTAGCTCTCGGTCGACGANGGGTCAAATCCTTGATANGTNGTCGAGTAGTCTGATTCGAGCTTCATCACCTCATTCTCGCGCATGGCCACGCTCAGGTTGGTGTTGCTGCGGTCGAGACCGAGCGTGTAGACGGCCGCGCCGTTGACNGTCGAGTGTGTGGGCGATGTCTTGGGCACCGAGTTGGCATGAATGGATATGAAGATGTCGGCATGTTTGCGGTTGGCAAAGTCGGCGCGTTGCTGGAGCGCTATAAACCGGTCGTCGGAGCGGGTCATTTCTACCTTCACGTCATCCATTCCGTCCTCAAGCATCTTCTTGAGTTTGAGGGCCACGTTGAGATTGATAGTCTTCTCGTTGGTGCGAGTGCCCAGAGCGCCGGCNTCTTTGCCTCCGTGGCCGGGATCGATCACCACGACAAAGTNCTTGGCTTCTGCCGAGGGCGCGGTCACGCCGATGGCAAGAATCGTACACATTATTATATATATAAGTCGGAGCATACTCGCGTATATGGGCTTTTTTGTGTTATAGGGTGCAAAATTAGCAAAATAAAAAGAAATTTTCAGGTCTATACGACAAAAATGTCAATATCGTAGCCGATAGGGATAGGTTTTGGGTGACACCGTNTCGTTTNATGGGNTAGAATCGTCGGGTGTCAACGGGCGTCGGNGACGTCCATTANATGCCATCCAACGAAAAAATGCCATCTGACGAAAAATGCCATCCAACGAATGATCCAACGGAAGATAAATATTGTCAATTGTTGCACNGGGGGTGNGGTGGGTGTGCAAAATTTCGGTTTGGGACGGGAAAAAATGGCAAAATATAAGTTTTTTCAGAANTTTTTTACCGATTTTTAGCGATTGTATAAAATTTTGTCTATATTTGCCAAATGGAATATTAATTAATTTATACGTATTACCTACAATAAGCTTATAAGTTATCACATTTTTATATTAATCATTATTATTTTTTTCTCATGAAAAAAGTTTACTCACTAATNAGTGCTCTCGTTTTGGGGGTCGGTTGGGCTTCGGCTCAAGTGGCTTCNATAGGCGAAACGGAGTACGACACTTTTGATGATGCAATATCAAAAGTTGCAGCAGGCGAAACAATCGTCCTGCATGCCAACGTGACGTTTGATGGTACTTTCACACCTAAAAAAGGAATCACTGTAAAAAGCGAAGATGGACAAAAGTATAAGATTACTAAAAATTCGGCTTCGTCTTATATCNNCTGTTATAACAGTACAACACAAGTAACATTTGAGAATGTAATACTNGATGGTAATAACNTNGAGTCAGANCAGGCTTTTATAATAGTANNGGNANCGAANAGCCGTNNCTTGCCGATAGTTACATTGAATAATGTTGATATAATTAACTGTACAACTACAAAAGAATTTACAGATAATGCNTCGACTNAGCCCGGTGTTATTTATATGNCCGGTTCGTATGCTACAGTTAATGTTCANGNTGTAAATATTTCCGGCAGTAANGTTGGAACCAATTCAGGAGATATTGTATTCCAAAACATCAGTAGTGATAAACTTGTTATAGAAGGGACTAATAACTTATCGGTATACGTACCAAGTGGTAAGTATTTTGATGGCGGAAAAATAACAGGAGGAAATATTGCTCTTGTATTTGATACNGATTCTCCGACTAACCTCGTAATGAATGCCACTGAAGAAAACTTCAAGTATTTCTCCAGCGGTGTCGAGGGCTATGCTTTGAATTTTGAATTAGATAAAAACGGTGATGGNGTAATTGGAGCCGCGCTTGATGCGAATGCAGGTGCCAAGTTTGTCAACAATGTGACGATGGACCCNGAAGTAGGCTATGCAACACTTGCTGAAGCTGTNGCTGCTGCCAANGAGGGNGACGTGCTTGAGATCCTCGCTGATATTGACCTTGCAGGTACTGTGAATATCACCAAGTCAATGACTATTATGAGCCGTCAGGGTCTCGGTNTAACCACCTATAAGATCAATCGTAAAAATGCAGCCCAGATGTTTACCGTNGCTGANGGTGCCACACTCACGCTTAAAGGTGTGATACTTGACGGACAGGAAGTCGCNACATCTGACAAACCGGTCATNGAGGGTTCGGTAGAGCTGCACACTGTTTATCTTAATAACATGACCACTACCGGCGACAAGGGNCTTATCAACATCACCGGCGAATCAGCCTTTGATGGTTCATACGGTATATCGTTCTCTGANTGTTCAATCCCTGAAGGCTCGGCACAGGTTTATGTTGCTGCACCNCTCAAATTGGCCAGCATTACAGGNGACGCATTCTCGGCATACGTAACTGCTGATGGTTATATCCTCCCCGAGACAACTTACGGTGGTGGTATCGTTACTCTCTATTTCGATCCCGCGAATCTCCCCGCAACTGTCGTTAAGAACTCAAATAATCTTGAAGGTTTCGTATGTGGTGTAGAAGGATGCGAACTCGTAGTTAAGGAAGAGGGCGAGAATGCCGACATCGTAGCTCNGGCTATCGTATANGCAGCTCAGATCAATGGCGTTAAGTACAAGACTCTTGCCGAGGCATGGGCTGCAGCTGTTGACGGTGATGTCATCGAGCTTCTCAATGATGCAACATTCAGCAGCCTTAATGTTCAGGCTGGTACCACTATCGCGCCTGTATATAGAAATCTTACACTCAAGAGTGCCACTGACACNCCNGTGACNCTTACCCGCGAGGATTGGTCAACAATCACACTCCCGTANAAGGGTAATAGTCTGGTTATTGAGAACGTGATCTTTGANGGTAATAATGAGTCAACCAATAATGCGTTATTGGAAGTAAACAGCGGTAGCGAGCTGACACTTAANAATGTCTCATTCCGTAACGTAGTCAAGACACATACTGCCNCAAACAATAATAAGGGCATNGTGTCATGCAACAACGGTTCGACAACCGTATCTGTAATCAATGTNGANAATGTAGCTTTCAGCGATTGTACACCCGATGCATACGGTGAAATCTATAGCGACGGTACATCTTCAGTNAAGGGNNACTGNGAGTTCAGCCTCTATCTNGACAATACATCTGTAGCCAATGNCGGTCTNACCGCAGGTAAGGTGACACTCCTCTTCCCCACAGCGGGCGCNGATAAGGCTCTTGTGACCGGCAACACTTCAACCGANTTCATCGTCAGCGGCGTCCCCGGTTATGGTTTCGTAGCCAACNACACNGACAANACCATCGGCGTAGAGAAGATGCTGGTATATAGCTCATGTGACGAGAAGTATTATCCTTCTATTAAGGCTGCATATTGGGAAATTCCCTGGGATTATACAGATCCCGTGGTGCTGACTCTCCTTGGTGATGTGACCGTGGAAAAGGCTGCCCTTAATCTTTCAGGAAAACTGACTATCAAGAGCGAGGAAGGCAAGACATATAAAATCGTGCGTCCAGCCGATGCTACGAGCTATATATACAATGTGCCCAGCAGCACAGATGATATAACATTTGAAAATGTTATATTCGACGGCGCAGGTGTAGAACTTGCAGCCCCGATGCTCAATTGCGACAGGGGTACCCTGACTCTTAACAATGTACAGTTTGTAAACGGTTATACCACCGGTACAACAGGTCTTATAAACGCTGTCACTACCAGTACAAGCGCTGCCTCGTGGGGAGACCTTAACCTCAACAATGTATCGTTCAGCCAGTGCAATCTTGCTGCCGGTTCTTCTTATGTAAACTGTGGCATCGACTGTAACGTCAAGGGCGAATGTGCTTATTCGATCAATCTGGCCGAATTTGTCAAGGGTGCAAATAACCAGCGACTGAAACTCACCGATGCNGGTGTNACCGGCGGTAAGCTGAAGGTGTCGTTTGATCCTGCACAGCTCCCCGAGGATAATATCATCGTGTATGGCGCAACCTCGACCGAATACTTCGAGAGTGGTACTGACGGCTATCTGCTCGTTGTTAATGATGGTAATCTTGTCGCTCAGGAGAAGCCTTACGCAGCACTTATCGGTGAAACTAAGTACAAGACGTTTGCCGAGGCTTGGGCCGCTGTCAAGGATGGTGAGACCATTATACTCCATGACAATGTTTCAGCCGGTCTGACACAGCTCTTTGATAAGAAGACTGTCACNATTACAAGTGCGGAGGGCGAGAANTTTACCATCTCNCGTACAGACAATATCGGCCTGTTCCAGATATCGGGTGAAGGCAACGTTCTCACTCTTGACAACGTGATTATCGACGGTAAGAATATCNCAGGTAACACGGCGATGATTGATAACAATATGTCTGCAACGCTGACTCTCAATAATGTCGAGATTATCAATGCCAAGTCGCAGTATGCCAACGGTATTGTGGCCAATACAGGAAAGGGTGTGCTCAACGTCAACGGTCTTAAATTTACCAACTGCACTACCCCCGAGGCTTACGGTGCTGTAAACAATAACTCGACAATGACTGTCAAGGACGTATGCGAGTTCACAGCCTATATTTACGGTGACGCGGCTATNGCAGACGAAGGTCTGGCCGAGGGCAGCAAGATCAAGCTGATGTTTGACGCTGCCGNCCTCAACGGTAAGGTTGTCGCTACAGGTGTTACCAACGGNGAGTATTTCGAGACAGGCGTAGCNAACACCAAGNTTGACCTNGCCGAGGGCAACCTCACTGTGATCAAGGTGGTAGCCAAGATCGCCGAGGAGGGTTATGCTTCACTCGAAGATGCATTCAAGGCCGCTAAGAGCGGTGANGTGATCGAGCTGGTGAGCANCGTGACACTTAACGAGACTCTNGCTAACACAGCTCAGGGTGTAGTGACNATCAAGAGCGCAGGCGAGCAGCCCCTCACCATCGCACGNGGCGGTGACATCGTTATGTTCCAGGCTCAGGGTAGAAGCGGCAGCGTCCAGAATACTATCAATCTTGAAAATGTCAAGGTAGACGGTAAGAACGTAGAGTCAACCAACCCCGCTATCTCAGTCCTCGCAAACGGTGGCCTTGTCGGTCTGACCAAGGTTGAGATCGTGAACGTAGTCAACACAGGCGAAACTACCGGTGTGATCAATGTGCCTTATCAGGCTAATCTCAATGTCACGGATGTCACCATCAATGGCAGCAGCCTCGGCGAGAACAAGGGTGATGTATATGTCCTCGGTACTGTTAATCTCAGCGGTGCATGTAACTTCTCGGCATTCATCGGCACGCGCACANCTGNGACAGGTACATCTCTGTCCAAGCTTACTGACAAGGGTATGACCGAAGGTCTTGTGACTATCTACTTCGATCCCGAGGTAATTGCTAATGAGTTTATTGCTAATAACAAGACCGCTACAGCCATTNANGGTCAGGGCGTTACTCCCAAGGCTGATCTCTACGTATGTGGTGTAGAGGACTACATGTTTGCTGCTACCGGTAATAACCTNAATATTAAGGAGGTGCCTTATCCTGCTGTTATCGGNGAGGTTAAGTATAAGTCTCTTGCCGATGCACTCAATGCTGCNAAGCAGGGTGATGTAATCATNATCAGTGAGGATGTCACTATGCCTGCCGCNTCTGAGGCTGCTNTCAAGTCAGGTATCATGATCAAGAGTGCGGATGATGAGAANCCGAGCGCTATCATACGTAATCAGGGCAACACAATGTTTGAGGCCAAGNCTGCAGGCTTCCAAATCTATCTTGANAATGTCATCCTCGATGGTAATNNTGTGGCTTCATCGTCACCCATGCTTATTTCTTCCGCNAACGGAAGCTTGATCAATCTTAAAAATGTGAAGATCGTCAATGCAAACTCAGGCAGCGACGGTATGATCAAGGTAAGTCACAAGAGTGCTCGTCTTGTNATTGACAGTCTCGAAATGAANGACTGTGTAGTNCCCGAGGGTAATGCCCTTATCAATGANGGTGGTTTGCTTACTGTCAAGGGCGAGTGTGTATTCTCAGTTTACCTNGCTGAGAAAACATCCGGCACNGGNACAGGNACTGGNACAGGNACCGGCACNGGCACTGGTACCGGCACAGGAACTGGTACAGGNACNGGCACAGGCACTGGCACAGGAACAGGCACCGGCACCGGCACCGGCACAGGTACAAGCGGTACTGGTACTGGCACAAGNGGTACCGGCACAGGCACCGGCAGTGCATCAATTGCAAGCATTACTGATAATGGCCTCACTGAGGGTAGCGAGATTACAGTTTACTTTGACCCCGAAAAACTTAAAGAGGGTAATACTGTAGTTGACGGCTCAGGAAATCCTGATATTACTAATCCGGAATATGCGGAATACTATATCTGTGGTGAGGAAGGTTATGAGTTCGAGCTCTCGGGTAAGAAGTTCGTTCTTGCCAAGAAGTCNGGTATCGATGAGATCATGGGTGATGTTGACGCTGACGCTCCTGTCACTGTCTACAANCTCAATGGTGTTGCGGTNCGTGTAAACGTTCCCGCTTCTGAGGCTCTCGATAATCTTGCTACAGGTATCTATATCGTTAACGGTAAGAAGATCCTCGTGAGAAACTGATAATCAGNTAATACGGACCGGCAATCAGCCNGGTCTTACCCTATAGCGCCGGGGGGCGTGTCANCAAGACACNCCCCCCGGCCTCATTATATAAAAAGGCCATCTGTCAGGAGGTCGATTAATGATAGGTGGAATATTNTTATTTCGGTCGACGTNGCGGGATAGGTNGTGATGTTTGTGTGGGGGGTGATGCGTNTGTCNNCACGNNGCGNNNATCAACGGNNGTNGGAGACGTCNNTNNNATATCAGACGNTGTAACCGAAAATTCGGATGNNNTTTACCNTTANATANCCGACGATGCAACCAANTGTATTGTCTTNTGCATATTAAATTCCCGACAATGACGAGATAATGGTGNGAAAATTATCATACATGACATTTCGATTTGTGGCGGATATTGTATAATTTTGGGATCGGAAAACCAATATGATATGAAGATAAAAAAATATTTAGTCCNGATGATGCTGGCAATGGCAGTGATGCCNGNCATGACATCGTGTGGTGGCGATGCGCCCGAGGCTCATATATACAGACTCGACCGCGAGATAGCAAAAGGGGAGTTTCCGACCGACTCGGCCGCGTTGCGCGCAACGGANCGACTGTTTGANATCAGCGGTTATCCCGCNGCAACCCCNCTCACCGTGGGCGATTATGCTCAGAAGGAATCGATACGCGAACATGTCNACGGAGTCGAGCATGAATTTACCGANACCGAGCGAGAGAGCAAGGCGCTCGGGAGCATCTTTGCGCGGATGCGTGAACAATTGCCCGGGGCGGAGATACCGGAACTCTATGCCATAATCTCGCCCTACTCGCAATCGATATTCGTCACGGACTCGATGCTGTTCATAGGCCTGAATCATTATCTCGGTGCGGACTATGAGGCGTACGGTTATTTTCCCGATTATGTGCGTCGGCTCAAGGTGCGCGGCCGTATACCTGTGGATGTGACCGAGGCTATAGTGCGNACGTCCTATCCGTTTAANGCGGCNGANGATTATCCGCAGGCTGTGCANCGCATGGCTTACGAGGGGGCTGTGGCTCAGGTGGTGGAACGTCTGACNGGGCTNTCGACACGTGAGGTNCTGGGTTANGACGAGGCCGAGTATGAGTGGCTGGAGAGGAACGAGGGGCAGATGTGGCGTGNGTTGGCCGAGCGTCAGCTGCTGTTCTCGACCGANGGTGGGGTGATACGTTCGTTGGTGGATGTGGCTCCGAGCACGTCGGTATTGTCGCCTGACGCGCCGGGCCGTGCAGGNCGTTATGTGGGGCGCCGTCTGGTCGGGGCATATATGGATAAACATGGCGATACNCCGGCNGAACAGNTCCTGTCACCTGATTTCTACAATTCACCGTCTCTNCTGACCGANGCCGGTTATCATCCGTAATCTTCCCTTCTGAAAATTAAAAAAAGCCGATCGGCAATCTGTGTCATNACGGACACGGGTTGCCGATCGGNTTATAGGGGAGGGTGAATATAATCAGATGTATTTGCCGAGGTTGACGTTGCGCATNTCGCCTGAGGCGAGGAACTCGGTGTGGAATGCAAGCGAGGCCTCAAGTGTGTGNGGGGTCTGTCCGCCACGGGTAGAGAGCTTGAGGTAGTCGCGCAGGAGCTCGCGATACATGGGNTGAGCGCAATTGTCAATGATGACNTGTGCGCGCTGTACGGGATCGAGTCCGCGCAGATCGGCGATGCCCTGNTCGGTAACGATGATGTCGACCGAGTGCTCGGTGTGGTCGACGTGCGACACCATAGGCACGATGTTGGAGATCTTGCCCTCCTTGGTGATAGAGGGGCATGAGAAGATAGAGATGTAGGCGTTGCGGGTGAAGTCGCCNGAGCCACCGATGCCGTTCATCATACGTGTGCCTGTGACATGAGTCGAGTTGATGTTGCCGAAGATGTCAGCCTCAAGCGCGGTGTTCATGGCGATGACACCGAGTCNGCGGATGATCTCGGGATTGTTGGAGATCTCGACGGGNCGGATCACAAGGTGCTCCTTGAAGAAGTCGATGTCGTTGATGACCTCCTCCTCGACCTCATTGCTGACGGTGAGCGAGCTTGTGGAGCCGAATTTACAACGGCCTTTCTTCATGAGGTCGATGACGGCGTCCTGGATNACCTCGGTGTACATCTCGAACGGAGGTATCTCCTTGGCATCGGCGAGTCCGTAGAGGACGGCATTGGCCACATTGCCTACACCCGACTGGATGGGGAGGAATGACGAGGGGATGCGTCCGGCCTTGAGTTCGCCCATGAGGAAACGGCATACGTTGGCACCGATCATCTTGGTGGTCTCGTCAAGCGGGGTGAAGGGCTTGACACCCTCGTAGTTGTCGCTCATAACGACGCCGATGATCTTGTCGGGATCGAGCTTGAGCACGGGCGAGCCGATGCGGTCGCTGGGCTTGTAGATGGGNATCTCGCGACGGTAGGGGGGATCGAGGGGAAGGTAGATGTCGTGCAGACCGTAGAGNGCGTGACGCAGTTTCTCGTTGAGCTCGATGATGATGCGCTTGGCCATGCGTGCGATGGTGGGNACGTTGCCCACACCTGTGCCGACCACTACAGTACCGTCGTCCTGGATGTCGCTGACCTCGATGATGGCCAGGTCGATGTCGCCGATCTGTCCGTAGCGGAGCTTCTGGGCGGTCTCGGAGAGGTGGAGGTCAAAGTAATGGGCGTCATGCGCGTTGATGCGTTTGCGCAGGTCGGGATGGTTCTGATAGGGGGTGCGTCGACCTATGGCGTTGGCACGCGCGAGGATGCCGTCGCACTTGTCGGAGGTAGAGGCTCCGGTGACGATGTTGATCTTGAACGGCTCGCCCTGAGCGTGAAGACGCTCGGCACGTGCGGCGATGGCCTGGGTGACTACCTTGGGGGCTCCGGGTGCGGTGAATCCTGAGAAGCCACAATTGCAGTCGTTGTAGAAGTATTCGGCTGCCTCTTCGGGTGTGAGAATGGGAAATCTCATTGTAATAGTCGGTTTGTTATTCTTGAGTTTATATTTTTTGTCAGAATGTGTCAGCAGAAGGTCAGAATTTGCGTTCGAGCACCTGAGTGTCGATTATGGCCTGACGCCATCGCCTGAAGTGGGCCTCGCGCTCGCGACGGGTGGCATCGTCAACGGTAGCATCGGGCGACATGGGAGTGTCCTGAAGCGGGATGGGCTCGGTAAGCGGTGTGTCGGGGAGCACCTCGACCTGCTGCAGCGGCATGTCCTTGGCTGAGTCGGGCAGTGGAGTGTAGGCCGGAGCGGGACGCGGGGTGGCGGTGTAAGGCGCCGGGCGTGAAGTGCCGCTGTAGGGCGCCGGGCGCGATGAACTGTTGTGAGGCGCCGGGCGAGAAGTACCGCTGTAGGGTGCCGGGACGGAGGATCGGGATGCCGGTGCGGGCCTGTCAGCGGCCCGGCCGACGGATGCGGAGGGGGTGTCTGAGGCGGAGCTGCCTTTCTTGCGGCCGACAAACTCCCAGAGCGCTCCTACAGCAATGAATACTATCCAGATTATTATATCCTCCATTTGAGAAAAAATGCGTAACTTTGTGCAAATTTTGTGCAAATATAATTATTATCGCGCTATTCCACAAATAATCAATGATACAAAACCCTACATTATATATAGAAACCTACGGCTGTCAGATGAACGTCGCTGACAGCGAGGTGGTGGCTTCGGTGATGGCCACGGTGGGCTATGAGATGACCGAAGATCTCGACAAGGCTGATGCCGTGCTGCTCAACACATGTTCGATACGAGACAATGCCGAGCAGAAGATCATATCGCGCCTGGCTTATCTCGCCTCACTGCGCAGGAAGCGTGCCAAGAGCCGTCCACGACTGATAATCGGCGTGATCGGCTGTATGGCCGAGCGTGTGAAGGAGGATCTCATAGCCAATCACGGTGTGGATCTGGTGGCCGGCCCTGACTCGTATCTCGACCTGCCCGCCCTGTTCGCGTCGGTCGAGGCGGGTGAGAAGGCGGTCAACGTGACACTGTCGACCTCCGAGACCTATCGCGATATTATACCGGCGAGAATCACAGGTAATGTGGTGTCGGGATTTATCAGCATCATGCGCGGATGTAATAATTTCTGCTCGTACTGCATCGTGCCTTATACCCGCGGACGCGAACGCTCGCGCGAGCCTGAAAGCATACTTGCCGAGCTTGCCGACCTGCAGAAGAGGGGTTTCAAGGAGGCTACACTCTTGGGCCAGAATGTCAACAGCTATCGCTTCACGCGCGATAACGGAGAGTGTGTCACGTTCCCCCAGCTGCTGGCCATGGTGGCCGAGGCCGCTCCCGAGATGAGGATACGTTTCACCACGTCGCACCCCAAGGATATGAGCGACGAGACGATCGATGTAATCGCCTCGCATGACAATATATGCCGTCACATACATCTGCCCGTGCAGTCGGGCAGCGATAAGGTGCTCAAGGCGATGAACCGAAAGTATACCCGCGAATGGTATCTCGGACGCATCGATGCAATACGCCGCCGTATACCTGACTGCGGTATCTCGACCGACCTGTTCACAGGTTTCCATGACGAGTCGGAGGAGGATTTCGAGGACACGCTGTCGCTGATGCGCGAGGTGGGATTTGACTCGGCATTCATGTTCAAATACTCCGAACGCCCGGGCACACTTGCATCGAGAACGATGCCTGACAATATACCCGAGGAGGTGAAAATTGACCGTCTGAACAGAATGATAGCCGTGCAGAACGAACTGTCGCTCGAAAGTAACCGCCGCGATGTAGGCAAGACGTTTGAGGTGCTCGTGGAGGGTGTGTCGAAACGATCAAAGGAGCAGATGGTGGGACGCAGCCAGCAGAACAAGACTTTCGTGTTCCCGCGTGTCAATTGCCGCATCGGTGACAAGGTCAATGTCAGGGCAGTGTCGGCGTCGTCAGCCACCATCATCGGCGAGGTGGTGGAATGATTATATTGCCGGCGCGGTAATCTTTTTGCGGGTTAAAATTGTTAAAAAGTCAGGAGGGAATCCTCACGACCTCTGATTCTTTACGTATTATTCACCATTAAATGAAGTGAACTATGGATTACAAATCGTTGCTGTTCAATATAGACATCCCGTCAGGGAGTGCCCCGGTGGCGGGTGCTTTCCTCGTGTCCGAACCGTTTCTGCGCGAGGAGTATTTCAATCACTCGGTGATAGCGCTCGTAGAGTATGAACCCGGAGCTGGCGGCTCGATGGGTGTGGTGCTCAACAACGAGTCGGAGTATTCGTTGCAGGAACTCATCGAAGGNGTAGAGGTGTCCGAACCGATACCCNTATATTGCGGTGGNCCGCTCGGCAGTGACCGACTGTTCTTTATCCACACGCTCGGCGATGTCATCAANGGTACGCAACCACTCGGTAACGGCCTGTGGATAGGTGGAGACTTCGACTCGATGCTCTCGATAGTCAACGACGGCTATGAACTGGAGGGGAGCATAAGATTCTTTCTCGGTTACAGCGGCTGGACCGAGGGACAGCTTGAGGATGAACTGGCCCGTAACGTGTGGGCGGTGGCTCCGCAGCTCGAAGAGGCTTCCGAAATGCTCAGAGGTGACGGNGATGCCTACTGGCACAGGGCTGTCAGGGCNCTTGGTCCGTCATTCAGAGGCTGGCTGTATCATCCGCGCAACCCGATGGTCAACTGATTTTTTATATTCTGTATAATATTTTGCAATTGTTGACGTTCTATAAGTTGTACACAAGATATGTAATTACACAACTTATGAAATTTCATTACCTCGCAGGGTGTCTGCTGTCAGCTGTCGCACTCGTGTCATGCAACTCGTCCAAGACCGTACTGCCATATTTTACAGATATTTCCCAAGTGAAGGAGGGCGTTTTGCCCAAGACAGATTATATGCCTGTNCTGGAGCCGGACGATGAACTGTTTATCACNGTATCATCTGTAAATCCTGCTGCAACAGCCATTTATAATCTGCCTCTGTCCAANCCGGCCCGCAACTGGGGTATAGGACAGAATGCAACCAATCAGCAGATGACCTACGTGGTGTCGTCAAAGGGTGACATCAATTTTCCAGTGCTCGGACAGATTCATGTGGCAGGTATGACTACCGAACAGTTGCGCGAGGATCTGATCAAACGTCTCAGCAAGGATGTCGAGGATCCGATGGTGACTGTGGCGCTTGTCAATTTCAAGGTCAATGTGGCCGGCGAGGTTAAGAATCCGGGTCAGATACAGCTGACCGGCAACCGTTGCTCTATTCTCGATGCCCTCTCGGCGGCCGGAGACCTCACAGAGTATGGCGAACGAAGCAATGTGCTTATAATCCGCGAGGAGGACGGTGAACGTAAATTTGCCCATCTCGATCTAAATTCATCAGAAGTNCTCACATCACCTTATTATTATGTGAAGCAGAATGATTATATATATGTGGAGCCTAACGCTATCCGNCAGTCTAACTCCAAGTATAATCAGAATAATGCCTTTAAGCTNTCGGTTATATCCACAATCGTGAGTGCANCGTCGGTGATCGCGTCACTGGTCATCGCTCTTACTGTGAAGTAATATTCAGCCGTAAAGTATTAAAATTCCCATTATCCATCATCTCGTTATGGCCAACATCCGTCGCAAGAGTGAAAGTATAGATATAAAAGGTATCCTCAGATCATACGTCTCGAAGTGGTATCTGTTTGTAATAACCATATCCTGTTGTCTCGTTCTTGGGTATCTGTATACCCGTAAGCANACACGNGACATGGCTGTAAGGGCTAATATTCTTATATCGCAGGATGATGACGGACCCTTCGGAATGTCGTCTGGTAAAGGCTCTTCGACCGGTATAGGAGCGCTGTTCGGATCAAACGCCAACGTGCAGGACGAGGTGTTCGTGATCTCGTCACACTCACTGTATCGTAATGTGGCAAAGGATCTTGANATAAACAAGATGCATTATGTCAGTCCCGGTTTTCTCCGTAGCTATCTCGCTTATCCGGACTTNCCGGTGGATGTAGTGGCTCCCGGAGTGGCCGATACGTTGCGTAAGGCAATNGTATTTAAAATCAAAGTTGATAAAGAGGGACTTGCCGACATAAATGTCAAGGTTAAAAAGAAGACTCTCGCCGATCTCAGCGATGTAAAACTCCCGACCNTTATCAAGACTGAATACGGNGATTTTACCGTCNCTCCGACAGAAGCTTATCCCAAGGGAAAAAAGGTTAAGACTACGNTTGTCTTCTCAGGCTATGAATCAGCAGCCGAGGCGTTGACTTCGCAGGTTGACGCAAGTCTGGCAAGCAAGAAGAGCAATGTCATAACACTTGCCTTCGACACACCTAACTCTGAATATGGTAGTGCGATNCTTAACAAGATACTTGAGAAATATAACGAACGCGGTATCTATGAAAAGAATCTCCAGGGTCAGAAGACCGCGACATTCCTTGAGGATCGTATACGCATAATGGGTGCAGATCTGAATGAAGCCGAAATGGCTATTCAGAACTATAAGGAGGCTAANGGAATTACTGATCTGGAGGCGGAAGCCATATATCAGACAGATAAGAGGAGTGAGCTNGAGAAGAGTATTTTGTCTCTTGAGACCGAACTTGAACTGCTTACGATCACCCGCGAATTTTTCGTGGACTCGATTCATAACACCGAGCTCGTGCCTACGACAGTATCTACGGCCGCTGTACAAAGCGGTATCGGTACATACAATTCACTTGTCATGGAGCGTCTCGAACTGCTTAATAATGCCAAGACCGATAACTATGCTCTCCGTAAGATCGATCGNCGTATGGAGCTGACACGTAATAATATACTTGCCACTACTGACCGAGCTATCGAGGCATCNAAGGTCCGCCTCAAGGATATGTTGCAGCAGCAGCAGGCTAACCGCTCGAAGTTGGGACGTATCCCTACTCAGGAGCGCGAGTATGTGAANATGGCACGTCAGCAGGAGATGAAGCAGGAATTGTATCTCTTCCTCTTGCAGCGTCAGGAGGANAATGCGATGTTGCTTGCTAATTCCGTACCCAAGGGTAAGATTGTCGATGAGGCATTCGTGCTGAATGAACCGCTCGGAGTGTCAAATAAAGTGATACTTTTCGTATTCTTCTTCATCGGCCTGATCATTCCGCCCATATATCTGTATATACGCAAACTTATTCTTGATAAGGTTGAGTCACGTGAGGAGGCCGAGCGTCATCTCTCGGCTCCGATACTTGGCGAAATGTGCGTAGANCGCTCTGGNCGTAGCCTTGTCGT
Source organism: Bacteroides sp. (assembly GCA_014802015.1). Classification (GTDB taxonomy): domain Bacteria; phylum Bacteroidota; class Bacteroidia; order Bacteroidales; family Muribaculaceae; genus Duncaniella. The sequence continues at coordinate 98,090 of JAAVDB010000005.1, read as the reverse complement.
CACCGAACATGACACATCGTCGGCTACCGAGCTGTTCAGACTGTTGCGCTCAAATATGCAGTTCCTCCTCANCCGCTCGGGTGATAAGGTGGTGCTTATGACCTCGACCAAGTCGGGTGAGGGNAAGTCGTTCATTTCTCTCAATCTTGCGGCCTCACTTGCCCTNCAGCATGACAAGAAAGTCCTGTTGGTGGGTATGGATATACGCAATCCTCAGCTGGCNAATTATTTAAATATTAATCCCAANTGGGGCCTCACCAACTATCTGTCNAGTGGCAATCTGTCCATTCAGGATATTATCGTACCCGTACCCGGNGCCAAGTCGCTTGACGTGATTGTAGCCGGCCCGATCCCTCCCAATCCTGCCGAACTGCTTATGAGCGATAGTGTNGATAAACTCTTTGAGACACTCCGCCCGATGTACGATTACATCATTATTGACTCGGCTCCCGTGGGAATGGTGAGCGACACGTTCACACTTGANCGTCTTGCGGATGCNACCGTTTATGTGACACGTATCAATTACACTACGCTTGAGGATCTGAAATTTGTCGAATCAGTCTATGAGGACAAACGTCTCAAGAATCTCTCGGTTGTAATCAACGGTACACATAGCCGTAAAGGTTACGGTTACGGCTATTCGGCAAAGAATGCCGCTAAATAATATCGTTTGATAATTCAAGTCAACAAGGTAAGGACTCATATATATGGTCGATAAATATAAACTCATATCATANACGNTGTTCACAGTGATGTGGATNCAGTTCTGCTGGGGGTTTGTATGTACCGACCTGTTTCTTGCCCTTGAACCTTCGCGTAACTATATTTATTTTCTGATAGACCTGATATATGTCTTTTTGGGACTGATTACGATACGTTCGCGTCGAGATGTGGTCGTATTTGTAAGTTTTGTTGTGATAGCNTTTCTATCGGCATATATTAATCATCAGGGGCTATTNNCCTCCTTGAACGGATTTAGAAGTTATATTGGCCTGCTGTTTGTCCCTCCGATATTAAGGTATCTGCTTAAGTCTTCTGATTCCGACCGTTTTGTCGAATCNATGGACCGGCAGCTNTATATCTTTCTATGGATTCAGGTNCCATGNCTTGTGAGCCAGTTCATCCGTTTCGGTGCTTGTGATGCNGGTGGAGGNTCGNTCGGATNCGGTGNTTCAGGNNTNATATCNACNNTGATATATNTCATNTCATTNTANCTCATAAANAANAAATGGNATGAGNANGANTCNTATTTTCATAACNTGTGGGNNAANAGGGTNCTCGTATTCCTGTTGTTCCCNACATTCCTTAATGAGACNAAAATAAGNNTNATNTTCTTTNTGCTTTATTTCTTTCTNCTGATTAAGATTGACAGGAAGTTTATCCTCCGCTCACTTGTTTCGATTCCTATCGGATTGTGCCTGTTTGCCGGGATGGGNTACGTCTACGTTNCAGTGACCGGTCAGGATCAAGATAGGTTCAACAGCGATTTTTTCTATGATTATCTTATCGGACTTGATATTGAAGACTATATAGAGCTATCCCAGCTTGTGCAAGATGAAGTCATTGAAACTGATAATCTTTGGGTGACGGACATACCTCGCTTCGGAAGATTTNTCGCATTGCCCGATGCACTGGATCATACGGGNGGTGGATTCTTGCTCGGTGCAGGAATCGGACAATTCAAAGGCGGAAGTGTGATGGGAAGAACNAAATTCGCAAGTGAATATAAGTGGTTNCTGGATGGCTCTGTGATAATGCTATTCTTCATTATCATTGAATTAGGTATTGCCGGTCTTGTATGGTTGACATTTACACTTGTATCCTTAGTTCTTACTCCTGACAATCATTTACGGCATAACAATATACTGTTCTTCCTTTTGGCGGTTATGGCNATGATATTTGTTTATCATGACCAATACNGGTATATTTATTACTGTCTCCCCGTGTTCTACATATATATGTGTGGNTTGCAGAGCCGGTGGCAGAGTGATGAAGAGGAGGTGACAGATGACTGACAATAATGCGCAGCCCGTTGTGTCGGTGATAATTCCGGTATACAANGTCGAGGATTATCTTGNAACTTGTGTNGAGAGTGTTCTGCATCAGACGTTGACCGACATCGAGGTTATNCTTGTCGATGACGGNTCACCTGACAGGTGTCCTGAGATGTGCGATGACTTTGCACGTAAGGATTCCCGTGTAAAAGTCATACACAAAAAAAATGCGGGATTAGGTTATGCGCGAAATTCCGGACTGGAGATTGCCCGCGGAAGGTGGATCTGTTTTGTTGATTCGGATGACTATATAGCATTGAATACATTGGAGGTCAGTGTCGCGATTGGAGAAAAATCCGGAGNTGATCAGGTGAGGTATCAGCCTACAACATTTCCCTATAACAAGCGCCCTGAGGTTAAGACTGTGGATAGCACGGACNATGCTGTTGTCCTCAACACTTTCCCTGANAAAGTCTTTCCCATGCTGAAATATATCACGGCTGTTCCGTCAATCATGGATGTTGATATAGCTGCTGTAGCAAGTGCCTGGGGCGCAATTTANCGGCNNGAGCCATTGATAAAGAGTAATGTGCGGTTTCCTTCTGAACGAGAACTGATCAGTGAGGATAATATATTTAATTTGGAATATGCCGCGGTGTGCGGTCCTATAGCATATACTCGTAATCATTTTTATTTTTATCGTCAGAATCCGGTATCGCTNACGTCATTCAGGCGTGATCGAATCGAACGGTCAGCTACGTTCTGCAAGCATTTACAGGTACGTATGCAGGCGTTGGGCTATCCTGAACCGAANCTGTTTGCNGAGAGCGTTATGCTCGGGTATCTGCGCACTCACTTATGGCATATATTTTTTTCAGACTTCCCNGAAGCTGAGAAACGACAGTTGCACCGCGAGGCTGTGAATCACCCTTATCTCAAAGAGATAGAGGCTGATGGCGAATACAGACGATTGCCGTTGATACAGAGGATAGCCTTTGATAGCCGGCATTCGTATCTTCTGTCAAAGATTATTGTAAAAGGTCGCGAAATGTTCAGGTCGCGTCANCGATNACTTCTGTTTTTTTGTACGGATGTGATGGCCTAAAACGTCACTCCGAGTGAAATGGTTGCCATGTTGAGACCGTGCACGAGAGTGTCTTTCTTATCTCCGAAAAATGTCATGGCATTGTATGTGTAGGATAGAGTCAGGTAGGATGAAAAGTTTTTGCCGGTGGCGAGATAGATTCCTCCTCCGGGTTGAAGAAACAGATTAGTCCTGTCGGGAACGCCGGTCGCCTGATTGAATGCNATCCCGCCGCGCATCTCGGCAAAAAACAGTTTCTGACGNGGTGCGAAGGACGAGCGTAACATGGCGTATATNGGATAAGCCCTGCACGAATTNGACATCATCATATCTACACCGGCACCNACGCCGGCGAAATCTATCCATGCCGTNCGGTAACCAACGAGCGCGGATACGTTGAGCGTGGACATGTTATCACCACCCATATCTATTCCTGATGCGACTTCCGCACCCCATGTGAATCCGTAATCCGCAGTTTCAGCATGCGAATATGTGGCGGTTGTGGCACTCAGGATAAATATAGATAGCAGGGCCTTTTTTAGTACCATATATNAATTGCCCGATTCGGGCCGAATGATTGGTTGTATTGNCGGAAAAGAGCTATAGCTCGNGGAAGCGAACGGCTTATGGACTTAAATCATAGGAGATTTAAGATGAAGAGATGCCCAGCGGTCGAGTACGGTGTGGTCGGCATACGATAGTCCGAGCTCCTCGGCGACACGCATGATTACGGGAATATCCTCTTCATAGAATCCNCTCAATATGACTGATGCCCCGGGTGAGAGGGTATCGGCGTATGCTGCAAGATCTGCCGTAATGATGTTACGGTTGATATTGGCAAGGAATACGTTGACGTCCCTTATTGTGGCAAGTGATGAAGCATCACCGTGATGAAGTGTCACGTGATGCGTGTTGTTGAGTCGCAGGTTCTCTTTGGCATTTTCGTATGCGAACTCATCNATCTCGACAGCATCGATCTTAGAAGCACCTCTCATGTCGGCAAGAATGGCGAGAATGCCCGTGCCGGTGCCCATGTCCACCATTTTGAGTCCTTCAAGATTCATACCGAGCAGACGGCGTAGTATGAGTGTAGTGGTGGCATGATGTCCCGTACCGAATGCCATCTTCGGATCAATCAATATGTCGTAACGGCATTCCGGCACATCCTTATGAAATGATGAGTGTATGGCACAAAGGTCATCTATGACTATAGGCTTGAAATAGTTCTTTTCCCATTCCGCATTCCAGTCCTGACCTTCGACGGTTGTATGACTGACTGAAATTGCGGTTTCCATTGGAAACTCGCGTATGACCGTGTCAAGCGCCGCNGGGTCAAAGTCATCCTTACGGATATAAGCGGTAAGTCCTGTTGCGTCAGGAACAAAACTCTCATANCCGGCATCGGCAAGCATTGACGCGAGGATGTCGGTGTGAATTTCCGTGCAGGGATCAAGTCCCAGCCGTACTTCTGTATAGTCGTTCATAAGTGATTGATTCGTGAGCCTTATTTTCTTAAAAGACGGGTCATNGAGAATACTTTGCGTCCGATACGCCATGTGAGCAGGGCAATGTCGACATAACTGAATGCACCGAGGACTTTGCCCATGAGGCCTTTTGACAGATTCGTCTGCACGCCGTTCTTCTGTATGTTCTGGACGCGTGCCATCAGGCGCTCGCGGTTGATCTCCATACGTGCGGCGGCGTATGCCCTTGCATAGCGTATCTCATCGAGAGTATAGCCCTTCCATTCGGGGGTATCATGTGGCAGTTGTTTGGCCGGCTTGTTCATAGGCTATTTCAGAAATAAGTGTGAGATAAAACGTGCNACAGGGTCAAAGATGAGCTGTTTGCGCAGCAGTATCAGAGCTACCAGTATTACGGCATATATGCCTGCCATGATCATACAGGCTCCGATGAGTCCNGTACTCTTGGCCAGCAGCAACATGAGCCCTAATGAAATGAGAAAAATTATGATTGTACTNATGACAAGACAGACCAATGCTATGGCCATCATTGACATGAGTACGGTGGTTTTCTCTGTAGCAGTCAGTTTGGCATAATCAAGATTGAGCTTTACGGTCTCTTTGACTTCCATCCAAATACTTGATATCTGGTCACGGATTTCGGGCATAATTAGAAATATATTTGGGGGAGACGAAACGATTTTTAGGGGCACGTAGATTGAGTCAGCGTGCCCCTAAAGATTATACGTATTTAATGACGCTCGATTGATCAGTCATCAATCTGTGTGGTGAGCTGCTCNACAAGAGCATCGATTTCTTCATCGGAACACAGGATGCCTTTCTTACGCAGCAGATCAGCGATGCGGGCACGCACATCCTCACCCTTTTCGGGTGCGAACAGAAGTGCGGCACCTGCGCCAACGATAGCGCCGCCGATAAAGGCATAGAGCATTGAATAGTTCATAAGATTGTTATTGTGGTGTANACTGTATTGTCATTGATTTTCAGCNGACAGGCTTATTTGCCAAATTCGTCAGCGATCTCGTCAGCGAGTTCCTCGATTTTGCTCTTCTGGAGTTTGATACCCTTGCTCTCAAGATACTTTACGATATTCTTACGGGTACGTTCACCTTTTTCAGGGGCGAGAAGGAGACCAACTGTGGCACCGGCGATAGCGCCACCTACTACTGCGAGCACAATGTTTAATGCTTTCATAATTGTTNTGTCGTTTTATGACCGGGTTTCACTCAGGGGCTATCGGCCGGTCGGGTTAATTATCATATTTTAGTAACAATCGGAACGCTGAAAAAGTTTGTTGCCTGGTGATAATTTGTGCCCTCTAAATTACTAACAATTCCGTAGGTGTCCAAAAAATTAAGTTAAATTTTTTCTCCGTTATGTCCAACGCTATCCTTTACGGACNGAAGCAGGTGTTCGATGCGGGGCAATACGGCTGTGTCGCCATCATTGTCTATACGGTGACGAATGTCGTGCAAGCGNGGCGGGATGTATNAATCCTGTGCGTGCAATCGTTCTTCGACTTTTTTACGTGACAGATTGTTACGACGCATCACCCGCTGTATTCTCACCTCATCAGGGGCATCCACTTCCCACACTTCATCGACCATGACATCAAGGCCGCTCTGATAGAGAATGGCAGTCTCCACAAAGCATGTTCCGGCTTGATGGCCTATCCATTCGGCGAGATGTTTTCTCACTGCGGCGTGCACGATTGAGTTGAGAGTATTTAGCTTGTCTGTGTCAGAGAATACTATTCCTGCAAGGACGGTTCTGTCGATAATACCATTCTTGATACAGGAACTGTCGACTTTATCTGCNATGTCAGACTTGATGCTGTCACTTGCATCCATGAGTAGTTTTGCCTCCCGGTCACTGTCATAGACGCTATATCCCATGGCCTCGACGATGNGGCTGATTACACTNTTGCCGCTACCGATGCCTCCTGTGATCGCTATTACACGAGGCTTTTTCATTGGGCATTTTCAATTATGTATTCCACACTCTCGGGAGTGAATGAGACACTGTGNTAGATGCTCGGCAGGATGGAGAGTGATACGGGTATTTTGTTGCCCGGCATTTTTACGTCTTCATATTCAACCGAAGCTTTCAGCGGATACTCATCATTGTAAGCGCTCATGGGCACGAGGTAAGACACCTCAATNTTGGANGGNAACGTGACAAGATGTTTTCCTTCGGGCACACCGTGTGTCTCGATGACGGCGACACGNTTGCGCGCGATCAGTGGCTCNACAGGCACTGTGACTGTAACCTTATCAGGTATGATACGCACTCCGTCAATCGGCTTGACGGCAACGACGTATGACGTCGTNTCCTTAAGTTCGGATTTCACTATCGGNTCNGTGCTTACCTCCTTGATGGAGTGGGGGATGTCATTGACAGAGTAGAGNGTTACCGAGTCGACATTGGCGTATGGTGCTCCGGAGACGATGTANTGCAGATTAGGACGTATGTCGGCNTCTATGTTTAGNTTTACCTTCACNCCGGCCTGAGTGGTATAGGGGACGCGGATGGAATCCGGTCGGCAAGACACGATTTCTACCCCTGCTCCGAAGTAATCTCTCAATCTGCTNTCAAGTCTTGTACCCGACATCGTCAGGTTGCCTTCCTTCGCATTGTCGGCCCACTTGAACTTTACNGGCGACATACTGCCGAAGAAAAANCGGAGCAGTTTCGAGTCTTTGCCTTTCACACTCACNGCAAGAGATGGCGGGACTTGTGTGATCAGAGTGACGCTGTCAGGTATCTCNGTGATCTCAAGCGGTACGTCAAAGTCACGCTGCATCTCATTGTCNAGTGACATAAATACCCAGAAGACAAATGCTACGGCAACAAAAGTCAGATACGTAAGCACGTCCCTGCCNCGACTTGAGCGGAGGGCCATGCTTACGCGTCTGATGATGAGTCTTAACTGTTCCTTCATGTCTATCTATGNCGGATTANAGTGTGAAGTGTCAGCNTTNTGACAGGGTGGCAGTTGACTATTACTTGTTGTCAGCGTTTGCTGCGTCCTGATTAGCCTGCAGAGCTGAGGGATATACCGAGCCCTTGTCGATAGTGATGCGTACGTCTTTAGCTATCTCAAGTACGAAAGTGGTCTCCTCTACAGAACGGACCTTGCCATAGATACCTCCGGCGGTGACTACGCGGTCACCGGCCTTGATGCCTTCGCGGAATTTCTTGATCTCGTTCTGCTTTTTCTGCTGGGGACGGATCATGAAGAGATAGAAGATGGCTATGAGCACTACGATCATTATGATGTTGGCCCAGCCTGTGCCTTGTGACTGAAGAAGAATTGAGTTGAGCATGGCTTGATATTGTTAGTTATGTTAATACTTGATCTGTGGATCGTTTGTCAGCTTTTGAATATGCGGCCTTCCTCTTTGAGNTATTTGACNACCGAGTAAAGAATGCCGTTGATGAATGCACCACTGCGAGGGGTGGAGTAGTGGTTGGCGATCTCGATATACTCGTTGAGTGANACGGCGAGCGGGATGGCGGGATAGTCGACAATCTCAGTNACNGCGGCAATCATTATGACGGTATCCATGAATGCAAGTCGGTCGGCATCCCAGCGGGCGGTATTCACGAATTTCTCGATTAGTTCCTTGTACTCGTTGCAATGCTTGATGGCGCTTGCGAAGAGGTCGGCACCGAAATGGCTGTCTTCATCGTCTTTGTACATCGGCAATATGGCCGGTGAGGCGGGCGACGATTTACCTGTACCGATTCGGCGGATGGTCTTGAGTACGAACGTGCCCATTTCCTGAAGGTCGTCATTCCAGTAGATGGATTCAGACTCAAGNGCCTCGGCAAGTGCGTCAGACGGTAGGATTACGTTCTTGTATAGTGAACGCCAGAGGTCTGCATCTTGTTCGAGNGTCTTTTCNCCNGCAGATGCCATATACTCCTTGTAAATGTCNGATTCAAGTATGTCATTGAGAAGTGAACGTATCAGGGAGTCCTGGTTGACCCATGACACTTTTTTATCCTCTATGTAATTGCGGAACTCTTCATTGTCNGACAGNGCCTTGACATACTTGTTCTCGACAAATCGCATGTCAGGATGCAGATCCTCGTCAGTAGGATAGAATTTGTGCTTTGCATTGTCCAGACGCAGATCCTGCTCGTTGGTTATCTCCACAGCCAGTTGCAGGAGGCTGTAATAGAGTTCGTAGGCCTTCTCCATCGAGTGATCGAGAGAATTACGTGCGTGGATTACGAGTGAACGGTTGTCNCCGTAATTGCCGAGAGTTGACTTAAGCGATTGGATAGCGCGCTCGAATCCGGCTACNGTGAAGTCGGGATTGGTGCGNGCTGCTGCCATAAACTCGGGATTGGTTGCGAATATATTCTCGACGATCGAGAGCCACATTGTCACCTCGTCATGCAGAGTAGGAGTCTTGATTTTTGCGAAACTCTTGTAGGCGGGTAACTCAGCGATTGCAGTATATAGAGCGGGAATGACTGAATCGAATGCTTCCGGTTTGGCTCGCTCCTTAATTATAATGTCTCGAATCTCAAAATTAGAGTTTAATGACTTGGCCAGTAGGCTCTGGTTGATATGTTTGTTCAGTGCCAGGCCGCGCAGAGGCGATTCCCGGCGTCCGTTAGAAACATCTATGCCTGACAGTTCAAGCACAAGCATCAGCAGGTCGAGGTATAGTGCATAGCCATACTTCTTGTCGCGTGACGGATTCTCGACCTGAGTCTCAATGCGAAACTCGTTTTGCGACAGCAGATAGGAATAAAGCAACTGCACTACCTTGATACGTATCAAAACTCGATTTATCATAATTTTTAAAGAGCTATTTCTTAAAAACGATGCAAAGTTATAAAAAATAACGCATACATCGAGCCTAACATGCGAAATAAATTTTGTCGAAACGGCTTTTATCAAAAATCATTTTGCATGGTATTGCGTGATATATTTTATAGGTGAATTTTTTCTTTGAAAATGCGTTGAAAAATGCCTTGAATTGTTTTGCGATGACAAAATATTTGACTACCTTTGCACCGCCATTACGAATACAAGCGTCCTACCAACGCTTATCAACCATATTCGTTAAACTTATAAACCACAATACTGAAATGAAAGCAGACATCCATCCCTCCAACTACCGTGAAGTAGTATTCAAGGACATGTCAAACGATGAGATCTTCATCACTCGTTCCACTGTAGCCTCACGTGAGGAAATCGAAGTTGACGGTGTAACCTATCCTCTGGTAAAACTTGAAATCACCAGCTCTTCACACCCCTTCTTCACCGGAAAGCAGAAGCTCGTCGATACTGCAGGACGTGTGGACAAGTTCATGAGCCGCTACGGCAACCGCAACAAGAAGAAATAATCGGTATCTCCGGCTATAATCTGTTGCANCGGTTCGCACACCGGCAAGAGAAACTTTCAACAGTAGGGACACTTTGCGTATGCATCGTGTCCCTACTGATGTAACGGGTGTTTTGTGTTTGACAAATTTTAGTTATCTTTGTACAAAAATTCATCGTATGGCCGATAATTCACTCTTAACACGCCTGGATGGCATCGAGTCACGGTTTGAGGAGGTAAGCACTCTTATCACCGATCCTGACGTGATTCAGGATATGAAGCGCTACGTGCGTCTGACCAAGGAATATAAGGATCTGGAGAAGCTTACGGCAGTAACACGTCGTTATCGTACATTGTTAAGCAATATTGATGAGGCGCGTGAAGTGCTTGGCTCGGAGTCTGATCCCGAGTTACGCCAGATGGCNAAGGAGGAACTTGATGAGGCAAATGACGCNATNCCTGCACTTGAAGAGGAGATCAANCTTCTGCTCATNCCGGCCGATCCCGAAGATGCTAAGAACGTTGTCCTTGAGATACGTGGCGGTACAGGTGGAGACGAGGCTGCGATATTTGCCGGAGACTTGTTCAAGATGTATTCCAAATACTGCGAGTCNAAGGGCTGGAATGTGGCCGTGACAAGTTANAGCGAGGGTGCGGCCGGCGGCTATAAGGAGATCGTTGTGAGTGTGTCAGGTGAGAATGTGTACGGCACAATGAAATATGAGTCGGGTGTCCACCGCGTTCAGCGCGTGCCNGCCACCGAGACTCAGGGNCGTGTGCANACATCGGCTGCTACAGTGGCGGTNCTCCCCGAGGCTGAGGCTTTTGATGTGGAGATAAACGAAGGTGAGATCAAGTGGGATACATTCCGCTCGGGTGGAGCCGGTGGACAGAATGTGAATAAGGTTGAGTCAGGTGTGCGCCTGCGCTATATGTGGCGTAATCCCAATACAGGTGAGACTGAAGAGATCCTTATAGAGTGTACCGAGACACGTGATCAGCCTAAAAATAAGGAGCGTGCACTCAGCCGCCTGCGTACATTCATTTACGACAAGGANCATCAGAAATATATCGATGACATCGCTTCCCGTCGTAAGACAATGGTGTCGACCGGTGACCGNTCGGCCAAGATTCGTACCTACAACTACCCGCAGGGACGTATCACCGATCACCGTATAAACTACACTATCTACAATCTTCAGGCATTTATGGACGGTGATATTCAGGATGTGATCGATCAGCTCACCATTGCTGAGAATGCCGAGAAGCTTAAGGCTGCGGAGCTTTAAGCCAAAGCCTCACAAAAAGATTGTCACATGCCAGACTCAACACCTCCTCCTTATAATCCACATTCGACCCCGAAATCCAATAGAATTTCGGTAGANATGCTCATGCAGGCATTTTATGGCGCATGGACCCGTTTTCCCGTAACAGTAGTTTTTATTCTGCTCACTACGTTATGGACGGTGTTTTATATCAATAATNATGANGAAGTNCGCAACTCAATGTCGGAGAATGTCGTCGCTGCGCTGTGGTATTTCTGCTGTATGGGGCTCCCTCTAACACTTGCCGTAGGCCTCTGGTGTGAATATTTCGGNCGTGACGTGCGAGTNCCGATGGCTGTGGCCGTATCATTACTGCTTGCGGATGCCATTTACATTATGGNGTGCGGGTCAGAACTCAGTACCTTTTGGACAATAGGGCGTTTAGCTATAGCGACATCTCTGATAGTAGGTGTGATATTTGTCCCGACGCGTGAGAGTTGGGCGTGGAATTTTTCCAANGCNCAGGTCGGTGCGATACTTTTGGCCACATTGTTCTCATGCGGATTTTCGATTGCTGTAAGTATAATATTCGGNACTATATCNATGCTGTTCGGCATAGATGATTTTTCGGATACTTATTTAAGCATTCTTGCAATTGCGGACGGAACGATACCNTCANTTCTTTTTCTCCATCTTATACCCCGTAAACAGGACGTGCTGATGCACGAACACACATTTACGGCTTCGAAATTCCAATGCGGTACTGCCAAATACTTCTTCCTGATGCTCACGGTAGTGTATATGTGTATACTCTACGTCTATGGGCTTAAGATACTTTTCACTTGGGAATTGCCCCGCGGAGTGGTGTCATGGTCCGTCACGGGACTGACTGTTGCNATGCTTCTGACTATGTTTCTGCTTGAGGGAGTGCGCCGTACCCATCCCGAGGATCGGATGACAGCNCGCGCTCTGCGANTGTTACCCGTGGCAATGGTGCCGCTGTTCGTGCTGATGAGTGTNGGCGTGCTGTATCGAATAGGGGAGTATGGTCTCACTGCGTCAAGACTGTATGTGCTCACATTTAATGTGTGGTGTTACTTAGTGGCNGCATATCTTATTCTGGCAAAAGTCCGTAGNTATAATTTAGTNGCGATTTCGTTTGCCGTAATATTTCTGNTAACAAGTATCTTCCCGTACTTCAATTACACATCTTTAACCGACAGTATTATGCAGNGTGAGCTGAANGAGGCNCTTGTCAAGGTCGGATTNACGGAGTTTCCTGTCGGAGAGAAAGAGTTTGTCGAAGTATATAAGGGATTGCCTAAGCGTCAGAGGATTGATATTGAATCTAAAGTCAAATATCTTGACCGGAAGGATGACCATTCATTGNTGTCAGGCATAACAGAGGCTACTTATTACAGTGATGAGAAGTCGGAATATATCAGCGGCTACTTTANGNGGTCATATTNTGACGATACGACAGATGAGACTGTAGTAAATGGANAAGAGCGGCAATTAAGGTTTGCTACTGACTCCGAATTTGTCATGCTGCCNGATNGCTACAGAGCNGTTCTGTATCAGAAATGGCATGGATACAATATAAAATTTAACAAGGCCGAAGGGTTTGTGACCATCAATAATGTATCATTCGATGTCCCGGTCGACAGNCTGATGTCATTGGATCCGTCGGCACCTTTTAAGGCTGTGACTCTTGCTCCGCGTTCAGGATGCAATGATACGATATACGTGGCNCGCACGATCAATATCGACTGTAATCCATACGAATGGGACGAAGGTCGCAAAATACACTATCTTGACATGACAGGTTATATCCTGATAAAATAAAATCTATTAAACAATCACATATATGAACCGTTCAGAACTTCTTGAAAACATCCGTAAGAAAGGCTCGTTTCTTTGTGTAGGACTTGATACCGACATTAAGAAAATACCCGAANATCTTCGTGATACAGAGGATCCTATCTTTGCATTCAACAAGGCTATCATTGATGCTACCGCTCCTTATTGTGTGGCATACAAGCCTAATACNGCTTTCTATGAAAGTCTCGGTGTGGAGGGATGGCAGGCTCTTGACCGTACCGTCAAATANATCCGCGAGAATTATCCCGATCAGTTGATCATCGCGGATGCCAAGCGCGGTGACATCGGCAACACGTCGTCACTTTATGCCCGTGCNTTCTTCGAAAATATGGGTGTNGACGCTATTACCGTGGCGCCTTACATGGGNTTTGACAGTGTAAANCCTTTTATGGATTACGAAGGCCGATGGGTAATACTTCTCGCTCTTACTTCTAATCCCGGCAGCCATGATTTCCAGTTTCTGGCTGACCAGACCGGAACACGTCTGTTCGAGCACGTACTGGAGACTGCACGTAAGTGGGGCGATGCTGACAAACTGATGTTTGTAGTCGGTGCNACTCAGGGTGCAATGTTCTCGGAGGTACGTAGAGTCGCTCCTGATAATTTCCTGCTCGTACCCGGTGTAGGCGCTCAGGGCGGTAGTCTTGATGAGGTAGCTAAATGGGGTATGACACGTGAGTGCGGTCTTATCGTTAACTCNTCACGCGGCATCATCTACGCATCCTCCGGTGAGGATTTCGCAGAGGCTGCTGCTGCCGAGGCCCGTAAGCTNCGCGACAATATGACCATGCTCCTGTCGGCNCACGGTGTGATCTGACAAGAACATTGCTAAAATACAACAATAAGAGCCGGCTACGTGAATGTTCACGNAGCCGGCTCGTTTATATAAGGGGAGATGTTGTTAACTCATCAACAATACCAGTACGACACCCCACAGGATTAGAAGTGTATTGCCGATNGCGTATGTGACGGTATAGCCCATTGCAGGGATTGAACTGCCCAAAGCATCCTGAATGGCTCCGAGAGATGCNGTGGTGGTACGGCTGCCGGCACAACACCCGAGATTGACGGCTGCCGGGAATTTGAATATNTTATGGCCGATTATGACACCGAGAAGCAGGGGTAATGATGTACTGACGATACCCATGACAAAGAGCATGAAACCTACATCTTTAAGACCGCTTACGAACGATGGCCCGGCGTTGAGACCTACAACGGCTATGAACATATTGAGTCCGAGATTATTGAGAAGCCACACTGCGGAACTCGGTATACGGCCGAATGTCGGACGGCGAGAGCGAAGCCAGCCGAAGAAGAGGCCCGAGAGAAGCGCGCCGCCACTTGTGCTGAGACTGACTGGAACTTTGCCGAAATGTATGGTGAGCAGGCCGATTATACCACCTATGAATATACCGAGGCCTACAAGTATCAGGTCTGATTTATCTGATTTCTTATCTGAATAACCGAGTATGGGAGCGGCCGTATTGACCTCGTTCTGAAGACCGACAATGGTAATTACGTCGCCCGGCTGGAGTTTGAATTGCGCCAATACTGGCATGGAGGCACCGCCGCGTGTAATACTTTTGATAGATATGCCGTACATCTCTTTCATGCAACGTATCTGGTCGACCGTTTTACCTGCCGCACCTTTCTTGGATACAGTGATCTGAAGTTGTTCTGCCGGAAAGTCGAGGAGTTCGGCATCGTTTATCTCGCTGCCGATCCACTGTTCGTCACCGACTATGTACTGACGGCGTCCGCTGAGGACGATTTCATCACCTTTATTGATCTTAACGTCTGGTGATACCTCAACGATCTTGCCGTTCTGACGAACACGTTCCACGAATAACCTGCGTCCCTGATCTGCAAGATATGATTCGATGTCAGATATGCTCTTCGGTGAGTCAAAGAAATCTGCCTCGACCTTATATGCGCGAAATGCCACGGGACGAAGAGCATTGATATAGTTGGGATCGGAAGAGGCCGCGCCCTGATTCATCTGTTTTTCGAGTTCGGCTGTCTGGGCGCGCACCTTTTTTATTCCACCGAGCATCGCTGGACCTACGTTGGCAAGCAGATAGGCTGAACCGATTGTACCGAACACGTATGTTACGGCATAGCACACCGGTATGATGTCAATCCATGCTTTCTTGGTTTCGGGAGAAGCACCCACAGAAGCTATAGTATCTGTGCCTACACCTATTATTGCCGACATGGTCTGTGCACCTGCGAGCAGACCGAGTGCCTCGCCTACGTTATAACCCATCAACACTGCGCAACCCCATGTCACAAGCAGACAGAGCACACAGATGACACACGCGAATAACACCTGTTTGATGCCGTCACCTCGCAATGCGTGGAAGAACTGCGGTCCGACGCTGTAGCCTATGGCAAAGAGAAATAACAGGAAGAACGCGTTTTTGATAGGACCGGGAATAGCGATATCAAGCTGGCCGATCAATACTCCGACAAGCAGTACGGATGTTACATTACCGAGTGAGAAGGACTTGTACTTGAATTGACCTATCAGGAATCCCAGTCCCAGGGTCAGAAAAATGGCGAGTGACGGATTGTCACGAAGAGCCTCTACAAACCAATGCATAGCATAATAGTGTGTTAGTGAATATTAATGTTAGTGCGATCGCCCGTGATACAGTCATCGCGTGGCGTGAATACAATAATTAAACAATCTAAACACTGATAAAGTTATACGCGGTTGATATATTTCTGTAAAGATAAAGTACGGATATAAAAAAAGCCACACCAGAGCAGGATGATGAAACTCCGAGTGACAGGATTTGAGTGCTCCGTCGACCTTTGTAATCCTCCGGGCAATGCTTGCCTCCCGTTAAGGGATGAGGCCCGCCATTAGTCGGCTAAGCTTGTCTCGGTTTTCAGAATGATTTGAAGAGTTTCNCAATCGTCTCTGATGTGGTGTATTTTTATAACACAAAGTTATTGCATTTCGTTTAATTCTCCAAACGCTACNGCCAAAAAAATTAAGTAAAATTGTACAATTACTATTATGATAAAAATAGCAGAGAGNGGCTGACTNATGTCACCACTCTCCGCATTTTATCATATAAATTTTATATCCGGTATCAGTCGACTTTGATTACCAGGAAGTTTGAGAGTTGCCAGAATTTAGTGGGATTGGTNATCTTAACCACTTTCTGACCGTTGAGGTCGACGATCTGATATGAGTCCTTGGGCTGACTGGTCATTACTTCAGCCTTCTTGCTGTGTGTGGGTATCTCCGTGAGTGTACGCTTGTCAGCTGTCTGGAAGTAATTCAGGTCGAAGTCCCCCTTCATAACCTTGGTCTTGCGGAGGAAACCGGCTGACAGGATGTCACGCTCTTTGAGTTCCTTGCTGTTACCGACTGCATAGTAGCATGCGTTGAGTTCGGTTGTCGCCTTATCAGCTTCGGCCTGNGCGGCAGCCTTGAGTTCACGTTCGTTGGCTACATCTGTATTGAGNGAATCGACCTGAGTGTTGAGTGTGGATACGGTNCTGCTCAGTTCCTCAATCTTGATATTTGCAGTAGCGAGCTGGTTGGTTAGGGTAGCTATCTCGGTGGTCTGGTCGGCGATCTGAGCCTTGAGGTTAGAGATAGTGCGTTTAAGTGTCGAGTTCTCACCACCTGATTTAGCCAGTTTGGCTTCGAGCTCGGCAAGACGCTCGCGGCGTTCCTGAAGGGCCTGCTGAATAGCAATCATATCGTTGCGTATCTGTTCCTTNCGNGAGGTTGATTCCGCACCGAGAGTGCCGGGGGCACTGATGATTTTTTCGAGGTCTTTAATCTGGGCCATGCCGTCGGAAATGTCATTTACGAGTACGAGCAGACTGTCCTGTGTGGCAAGTGTCTCGGTGAGATCTCCTCTCAGCTGCTGATTCTGAGCTTCAGCTTCGCGCAGTTTGTCACCGTTACAGCCTGTCAGAACTGCTGCGGCTACAATTGCGATGGATGCAATCTTTTTCATATAGTTGTGATGTATGTTATAATTTCTAATTGATGTCTTTATATTTGTTCTTGTGAACTTTTGGCGCGTCATTGTCGGGTGCACCTAATATTATAACGATTTCACCCCGCGGATTGTTTTCAAGGAAATATGATTCCAGTTCAGATAAAGTGCCGCGGTGGGTAGTGTCGTGCATTTTTGAGATTTCACGTGACACGCTTGCCTGACGATCAGGCCCGCACACTTCAATGAGTTCTCCGATGGTCTTGACAAGGCGCAACGGAGATTCGTAGATTATGCTCGTACAGTCGTTTGCGGCTATACGCTCAAGGCGAGTGCGTCGTCCCTTTTTGGGCGGAAGAAAGCCTTCAAACGTAAATCTGTCAGTCGGCAGTCCCGAATTTACAAGAGCAGGGACGAATGCTGTGGCCCCGGGTAAGGTCTCGACTTCGATACCTTCGCGTCGACATTCACGTGTCAGAAGAAATCCCGGATCACTGATGCCTGGTGTGCCTGCATCCGAGATGAGTGCCACGGTCTCTCCGGCAATAAGCCTGTCGATGATGGGGCGAACGGTAGCATGCTCGTTGAATTTGTGATGTGACGCGCATGGCGTATCAATACCGAAGTGGCGCAGCAGCACTCCTGATGTACGTGTGTCCTCGGCATATATCTGACCGCATGTCTTGAGCACCTCAATGGCACGAGGTGTCATGTCGGCCATATTTCCTACAGGGGTGGGGACGATGTATAGTTTTCCGCTCATGCTTTCTGTGATGAGTTCTGACGTGTATCAGAAATGTTTTGTCACAATGTCCATGAAGGCTTTTACATCTTCATTCTCAGGGTCCCAACACAGGTCGTCATAGATGTATTCCTCGGCCTCTTCGATGGTTGACATCTGTGAGATGATATTGAGAGCGTCATCAAACTCTTCCTGTGAGTTGCGGAACAATTCGCGACGGAAACGGAACTTGTCATTAAGTGTAAATGCCTTGAATATGTCCTGAGCACGTTCGCGTGCAAGTTTTTCGTCAAGAGTCAGTGACATGTTGTCATTAGCCAGACGTATGTCGGCATCCTCGCGCTCCTCTTCGAGAGCGGCATCTGCTATTGCTTCGGATTCAACGGTGTCATCCGATTCGGAGGGACACGTCGACACTTGTTCTGGTTCAGATACAATTTCAGAAACAGTTTCCAATTTGCTTTCAATGGACTCCGGTGTTGCTATGGACACATTATCCTCTGTCTTTTCTGAGGCCGGTGTAGTGTTCACGGATGAAAATTTTTCAGCGAGCACTGACAATTTGTCGGCGATCATATCGTCGACGGCAGCTACAGCGTTATCACCGCGTTGCACCTGCAGGGCAAGCAATCCCTCTATCTCATATACTGCCTTAAGCAGCTCATTATAGTTGCGTGACATATTTTTATTATCAATTATCTTGCAAACTTACATCAAATAATTCTAATAACAAGCGTTGGATGTCATTTTTTAGAGCCTGCCGGCTGCACTTGAATCCGTTTGCCATGAATACGAGGAGATGTGTCGGACGCCCCTCTTCATCGAGCAGGTATCCGCTATAGGACTGAACGCCTTTCATCGACCCGGTCTTCATGGCAACCCGACCTTCGAGAGGTGTATCAACAAGGAAATTACGCATTGTGCCGTGTCGCCCGGCCAGAGGAAAGAGTGATACATACTCGTCGCCGAAGTCTTCGCCAAGCATGTACTGATATATCTGGCCGAGAAATCGTGCGGTGAGGCGGTTGTCACGTGACAGGCCACTCCCGTCAATAATTCTGACGCCGTGCGCACCTATGCCGGCCATTGTCCATACGGCCATCTCTTCCTCTATGGCATGTGCTCTTGTCCCACCGGGAGCTATGGCCCGTAACATTCCTTCTGCCATAAGATTGTCGGAGCGGTGCATCAGACTCTGCATTATGTCACCGAAGCGGGGCGAAAGGTGTGTGTATAATTCAGTCTCTCCATCCCGCGACGCAAGTTTATTTCCGGCGACTGTTATATCGGCTTCATCAAGAGCGGCCAGTATAGCTGCTCTCATTGATTTGGCCGGATAGGGCATAGAGTATGTATCGCTGAATCCGCGCCTCGGACTGCCGGTGATGATAAAGGTCTCCGACCCGTCCTTGCGATCAACCTTTAAACCGCGACGATTGGACTTGACATATTGAAATTTCAGATCCGGAACTTCAGGGACAGTCTTCTTGGACGGTAAAGACAACTGAAACCGGTTGTCATGGAAATTCGCACCGTGCAGACGTGCACCGTAAGGCCATACAATATCTTCTGCCATCCAGCCATGCGGAGTAGTGGCATCGGGAAACCCGCTGTCGTCGATAATCACGTTGCCCGTGATCCGGCGTATGCCTGCTCGTGACAGAGCAGCCGCAATACTGTCCGTAAACCCTTGAGATTCGGATAAGAAGACTGATTCGATGGTAGGATCACCTATAGCGCGGACTATAACGTTGCCATCCAATACCGAATCACGCATCTGACCGCTGAATACAACGTGTGTGGCGAAACGCTCGTTGCTCTCGGCAAGATTCAGTAGTGATGCGCATGTCACACTCTTCATCACCGATGCCGGGATAAGGGCCTTGTCGATATTGGCGTTGACAAGGTCATAACCCCATCGCAGATCATGGATCCATACGGCGGTATTGAGCGTGTCAAGACCCGTCACTTTCAACGGGAACGCAACACCCTTTGTGACCGATAAGGCAGTTACGACGGTAAGAATGATTAATCTGCGTAATGTCATCAGTCGATTATCGCTTTTATGTCATTGATCTTATCACCGGCAGTCTGGTCGGGGCGTATCGGGACAATGGTGCCGTAATTACGTGCCAGCCAATATTCGTCGGTGTCAGAATTGTCCGGTTCTTCGTTAATGAACGTGCCGGTGAGCCAGTAGAACGGTTTGCCGTGCGGAGTGGCATAATCGGCATATTCTTCCGACCAATGTCCGCGCGCCGCACGAACCACTTTCACTCCTTCCGGCGTGCATCCGGCAGGGAAATTGACATTAAGACAGATGTCCTGAGGCAATCCGGATGCGAGAACGCGGCTTATAATGTCGGACACGAATTGACCAAGCGGTTGAAAATCGGCTTTCATCGAGTGGTCAAGCAATGAGAATCCTATCGATGGTATGCCGAGAAGACACCCTTCCATTGTAGCTCCCATTGTGCCCGAATAGATATTGTTGACAGCTGCGTTCGATCCATGGTTGATACCTGACAGCAGTATGTCAGGTTTGCGGTCAAGGATAGCATGCATAGCTACCTTTACGCAATCGACCGGAGTGCCTGTGATGCTGTAATACTGTATGCCGTCGACCGACGGATGAGTGTTAACTTCAAGAGGTGCGTTTACAGTCAGAGCCGATGATTTGCCGGATTGGGGCGTGTCAGGGGCTCCGACGATAACGTCACCGAACTGTGAGGCTATGCCTGCAAGATACTTAATCCCGGGGGCATGTATGCCGTCATCGTTGGTTATAAATATGAGCGGACGATTATTCATTGCGTAATTTTTTAGAGTTATATAGAGCTATAACAAAATTACGCATTAAAATCGAAAGTGCCAAACATAATTATTCTGTCACTTGACCTCAGAATATGGGGAAAGTTGATTTGCTCAGTACAAATTTTTGTTCAAACTGAGTCTGTGTCATAGTGAGGATGAGTATACCTTGAATGAATGTTATGAAACCCCATAATCCACATGTGACAAGTGAGAGCAGAAGGCATATAAAGGCTCCCCCGATCTTACCGAGATAGAAATAATGAGCGCCGAATCCACCTAACAGTAAAGCCAGAATACCGCAAAGGGTCTTGTCTTTATCGGTTGTAGGCATATCAACGTTGTCGCAGGTGGCCCGGTGGAGGGCTTCCATCAGCTCGGGGTGGGTGTACAGAGGATGCCATTCATGATTATCTTCCGTACAGACCGGAGTATTCGGGGTCACCGGATAGGATACCAACTGTTCGACCGACATCGGGCCGATCGTCTGACCGTTATATGTGATGAAATAATTCATTACGTAGATTTTAGGATTGGTTTATATCTGAGGTTTAACGACAACACCGGTGCCTTTGAGGCCGTTTACACCGATGACAAGTGGTTCGTCGAAGGTCACTATACGCAGAAATTCGCTCTCGTATACAGCTGGTCGGGCATCAAGAAACGCCACGTCATACAGGTCGGTGATCTTATCTCCGGCTTTATTACGCGAGGTATCGATAGTGAAGTATGCCACTCCGAACGAAGTCAGATTCTGGAAGAAGTGTGTGCCCTGACTCGGTTCGATACGGTAGTTAGGCAGGGCTGACTCCACTATCAGGCGCGCAGCCGATATGGCCGGCCATTTCACGGGTATGCCGAGAGCGGAGTCGGATGAGCCCCAGCGTCCCGGACCGATGAGCAGGTATCGTTCATCGCGTTCGAGGAATCCACGGTTGATTTTCTCCATCTCACGCGCGATAAGCGAGTTGTTGGACGACGAAAACTTTTCGGGGCGTACATACACCACAGTCTTTACTCCCTCGATCGTGCCATGTCCGAGAGCTGTCGAGGACTTGAGTAGCAGACGGTCGTCAGGAGTAGCCATAACGGCCTCGTCGACATTCTCCTTTCGGTCGACGATCGGACGTATCTGCAACCAGTAGAGGTGACCTTTTGAACCTTTGCCAGGCTCAATCATGCCGGCAAATTCTATTTCAACCGGTCGTTGCATCTCCTGTTGGCCCTTGTTGAGCATGAAGTCTACTGCCTCGGCAAGAGGGAAAACGTTGTGTTTTAGAACGTTGTTGAAGGTGACGACTTTGCGCCCAATGCCTTTGTCATTGTCACGCAGCACATAGTCACGGGCATCAAATGTCGATACCATATATGTAAGCGCCCCTCGCTCGGCCACGTCCTGAACGCGTAATTTGGCTACATTATATCCGTCCTCAACCTTGATTTTGTCAAGAGACTCCACGGGTTTTGTGATCTTTCCTCCGGCAAGATTTGTCTCTCGCTCCGGGCCTATCATGTCGAGCGCATACATGCGTGTCTGGGTGTCCCGGAGTGCAAGTTCGAGCTCGGATGTCTGCAACACATTCTCGGGGTGGCGCGGTGAGAAACGGAGTCCGACACCGCCATCCACGATATATTTGCCGAGGCCGACGGCTATCTCTGCCACGCCGTCCTCAGGTTTCTCGTCACCGAGAGGATAGTAGTTGAGCGAACGACCTACTCCTGAGAATGACGGGAAATAGTACCCCTCCAGGTCTTTACCTACTACCTCCTGGAGTATAACAGCCATCTTTTCCTGATCGATTACATTGGATGTCGCTGTCATATAGGCTTTTGAATCGGAATAGAAAACAGATGCGTAAACGCCCTTGATGGCATCGGACAACAGCGAAAGCATTCGCTCGGTGTCAGAGTATTTAGGCACCATGTAGGTGGAATATATTCCGGCAAAGGGCTGATAGTGGGAATCCTCAAGCAGACTTGACGATCGTACGGCTATGGGTGTGTCCACAACCTGAAGGAGGGCCCGCAAGTCTTCGCGTATACGTATCGGCAATTTAGCCTTGAGAAAGTGAGTCAGGATCTCTTCATCCGATATGTCGCTCAATGCTATTGGATAGAGCTGATTACTCTCCATAAATTCATCGAATATATCGGTGCACAGTACGACCGTCCTGGGTATCGAGATCGTTATGCCGTCAAAATTGTCGCATACAGGATTCTTTTTGATAATTGAATCGATAAATGCCAGACCACGTCCTTTTCCTCCGAGCGATCCTTGTCCGATACGTGCGAAGTTGGAATAGTGGTCGAACATTTCTTTACGGAAGATGGCGACCACACCGCGGTTCTTCATCTTTCGGTACTTGACGATGAGATCAAAGAACAGTTGACGCACTTTGGGGGCATCGCTGATGTCCTTGAACCTATGGTGCTTGATGACCTCGGCTATCGGGAACATAGCGCGCGAATATAGCCATCGTGATATGTCGTTGAACGATGCGTGCCAATAAAGAGCTTCGGCCGGAATATCGAAGATATATTTTTGCAGCTCCTTCAGGTTGTGTATACGCCGTATCTCTTCACCTGTTTCAGGATTGCGTACTACAAAGTCGCCGAATCCAAATTCGTTGATGATAGCTTTGCCAAGATCAACGGGAAATTTCTTCGAGTTCTTGTCAATGAACGTACAGCCCATCTTGACGACATCGTGAGCGTTCTCGGGCTCCGAACTCTCGATGATGAGGGGCAGATACGGATCACGCTCACGCAGTTCATGAGCCAGTCGGATGCCGGCCTTGGGATCCTTCTTGCCGTCACGCATGAATGAAACGTCGCTTATCACACCGAGTATGTGGTCGGAATATTTATCATATAGAGCGATAGCCTCCTCATAGTCACGTGCGAGCATGACCTTGGGACGTCCGCGCATACGCAGCATACGCTCATGCTCGTTGAGCGCTTCGGTCGAGAAGAGACGTGACTGGGTGAGTATGAATTTGTAGACAATCGGTAATACAGAACTGTAGAACCGCACCGAATCCTCGACGATAAGTATCATCTGGACACCGACCTTGTTGATGTCATTTTCGGCATTTAGCTTATCCTCAAGCAACTTGATGATAGCGAGCAGCAGATCGACATTTCCGAGCCATGAGAATACGTAATCAATACCTGAAAAGTCCTCGTTAGAGAGTCGGCGTGACACCTCCTTGGAGAACGGAGTGAGGACTATGATCGGTTGATCGGGATGCAGTTCCTTGATACGTCTTGCTCCGGCAAAAGTCTCGCTGATGTCATTACCCGGCATCATGATCACCATGTCGAAACTCTTGGTCTCCATCAGCTTGATGGCTTCAGCCGAGTTGAGCACGTGCGTAACTCGGGGCGGGGATGAAAGGTTAAGGGAGATGTACTCGAAGTACAACTGTTCCTCGACACGGCCATCCTCCTCCATCATGAAAGAGTCGTAGGTTGAGGCGATGAGAAGCACGTTGAATATGTGTTTCTGCATCAGATCCTGAAAAGCCGTATCCTTGAGATAGAGTTGGCTTAGTGCGTCCTCGTTCATATCTATATTGGTGTTGAGAGTTGTTATTCGGTGATAAAAGAGTCCTTGAATCCAAGAAAGTAGAGGACACCGTCAAGTCCGATTGTCGATATGGACTGTTCGGCGTTGGCCTTGACCTTAGGTTTGGCATGGAATGCTATGCCGAGCCCGGCGGTTGATAGCATTGGCAGGTCATTAGCACCGTCACCGACGGCTATGGTCTGTGCTATATTCACATTCTCGACTTGGGCGATGAGTCTGAGCAGTTCTGCTTTGCGTCGTCCGTCCACTATGTCGCCGACGTGACGTCCGGTGAGTTTGCCATCTACGATTTCCAGCTCATTGGCATACACGTAGTCAAATCCGTACTTCTGTTTGAGATAGTTGCCGAAATAAGTAAATCCGCCTGAGAGTATCGCCGTCTTGTAGCCTGCACGTTTTAGCACCTGCATCATGCGGTCCACACCTTCAGTGACAGGAAGGTTTTCTGCGATCTCACGCATGACGCTCTCGTCAAGCCCCTTGAGCAGAGCCACACGCTGACGGAAACTCTCGCCGAAGTCAATCTCACCACGCATCGCACTCTCGGTGATGGCTTTGACCTGATCTCCGACACCGGCACGGATGGCGAGTTCGTCGATAACCTCGGTCTCGATGAGCGTTGAGTCCATATCAAAACATATCAGTCGGCGACATCGGCGGTAGAGGGTGTCTTCCTGCATGGAGATGTCAAATTCATCCTCCTGCGACAGTTGCATGAAACGTTCCTGCATCGCATGTACATCCACGGGTGTGCCGCGCACGGACATCTCGACGCATGATTTTGATTTGGGTTGCTCCTCTTCGCCGAGCGGCATGCGTCCGGTCAGACGCTGTATCGCATCGATATTCATCCCCTGTTCGGCCAATACGGATGTGACGTTGGCTATCTGTCGAGCGGTGAGTCGACGTCCGAGCAGTGTGATGATCCATCTGTTTTTGCCCTGACGGCCTACCCATTCCTCATACTCACGGATAGTGACCGGAGTAAATCGGATATTTACATTGAGTTCCGATGCCTTGAATAGCAGTTCTTTCATAATATTGCCCGACACGGATGCCTCGGTCTTGATGAGAATGCCGAGCGAGAGTGTATGATGAATGTCGGCCTGGCCGATGTCGAGAATGCCGGCATCATAGCGGGCAAGGATTTCCGAAAGGGCGGATGTGACACCCGGATGATCCTGCCCGGATATATTGATAAGTATAAGTTCGAGTTGTGGTTTATCCATTTTTTAGTGGCAAAATGTAACTATTATGCAAATTTACATATAAATTGAGAAAATTCTCGAATTATATGTAAATTTGTGAATCAATCTATACGATATACAATGATAGAGACTGAACGTTTGATCCTCAGACATTGGCGAGATGATGATGCTGAGACGTTATATAAATATGCCAGTGATCCGGAAGTAGGTCATCCGGCAGGCTGGCCTCCGCATACGTCGGTTGAGAACAGCCTTGAAGTAATCCGGACTGTCTTTAACGCGCCTGAAGTGTATGCCGTAGTCCTGAAGTCGACACGTGAGCCGATCGGCTGTTGCGGCATTATGTTTTCAGAGAGTCTGCACTCGGCAGATATGCGTCCGACGGAAGGAGAGATAGGATATTGGATCGCTAAACCGTATTGGGGCCTCGGACTGATACCTGAATCTGTCAGAGCGTTATTACATCGCGGTTTTGATGACCTTGATATTTCAACGATGTGGTGCGGATATTATGATGGCAATGACAAGTCAAAGCGCGTGTGCGAGAAATGTGGCTTCCGTTTTCACCACACCAATCCTGATGTGGTGTCGCCGCTCGGAGACAAACGTACAGAGCATATCTACGTAATGACAAAGGATGACTTTTAGCTCCGTTTAAACGTCCTCTTAAAGAACTTTATGCGGCAGCTAAATGAAATGACGTTGGCGGAACTATGGGAACTGTTTCCAATAGAGTTGACACCGCACAATCCTTTATGGAGTGAATGGGCGCGTGATGAAATCAGATCACTGGCAGTCCTGCTTGTGGATTACCGTCCGGTTATCAATCATATCGGCAGTACGGCGATTTCCGCTATTCAGGCTAAACCTATTTTGGATATTCTTGTAGAAATATCTCCTGATGCAGATTGGACCGAAGTGAAGAATATTATGGAGAATCACGGATATATATGTATGTCCGAGTCTGATTCGCGAATGAGTTTCAACCGCGGTTATACCCCGTACGGCTATGCGGAGCAAGTGTATCATATACATTTTCATTGCCGGGGTGATAATGATGAGGTTTATTTCCGTGATTACTTGAATGCCCATCCTGACGAGGCGTGCGAGTATGAACGGTTAAAACTCGGTCTGCTGCCTCGATCCCGCAATGACCGAGACGGATACACTGCGGCTAAGACTGACTTTATCAAACATATACTATCTCAAAATTCTCAAAATAAATGAACTTATTTCGTAAATTTGGCGTAAAAATAAACCCGATAAAATGAAAGGATTGTTTTCTTTAATACCGGCTGTAGCAGTGGCCATGTCAGCGGATGCACAGACAGCAGATAAAAATATTATCAGAATCTCAACCGACAATACCGATCTCGTACTTGAAGTAGGACCGAATAAACGTCTGTATCAAACTTACCTTGGACCTAAATTACTCCATGCAGAGGATCTGAGCAACCTGTCATGGTGTCAGCATGCCGGATCGGACGCATCCGTGTCAACAAGAGGTTGGGAAGTATATTCGACTTCCGGCAATGAAGATTATTTCGACCCGGCACTCGGTATAACCCATTCGGACGGTAACATGTCGACCTATCTGTATTATATCAGCTCATCGAGCGAGGCTGTGGATGGAGGGGTGCACACTCGTATCAATCTTTGTGATGATAAATATCCGGTAAGTGTAACTATCAACTATATTGCGTATACCAGGGAGAATGTGATCAAGACGTGGACTGAGATTTCTCATAAGGAAAAGGGGCCTGTCACTATGTCGCAATATGCATCGGCTATGTTATATTTCAACAGATCTGCTTATTGGCTTACGGAGTTTAGCAGTGATTGGGCCAAGGAGGCACAGATGTCTACCCAACAGTTACTGTTTGGTAAAAAGGTAATTGATACCAAACTTGGGAGCCGTGCGGCGATGTTTACTCATCCGTTTTTTGAGATCGGTCTTGATGGTCCTGCCAAGGAGCATAGCGGAGATGTACTCATGGGAACGCTCGGCTGGACAGGTAATTTCAGATTTACCTTCGAGATTGATAATGTAGGTAATCTACGCGTCATCCCCGGCATAAATCCGTATGCCTCATCATACGAACTCGTAGCTGATGAAGTGTTCACTACACCCGAATTTATCTTTACACTCAGTTACGATGGGATCGGGCAAGGTAGTCGTAATCTCCATGACTGGGCCCGTAAATATGGACTCAAGGACGGAGAGGGAGAACGTATGTCACTCCTTAATAACTGGGAAAATACAGGCTTTAAGTTCAATCATGAGATTCTTGAGCAACTTATGAAGGATGCCAAACATCTCGGAGTAGATATGTTTCTGCTCGATGACGGATGGTTTGGAAATAAATATCCGCGCAAGAATGATCGTACCGGACTTGGTGACTGGGAAGCTACGCGTGACAAATTGCCCGCCGGTATTCCCGCTCTTGTGAATGCTGCTAAAGATGCGGGTGTCAGGTTTGGTATATGGATTGAACCTGAGATGGTCAATCCGAAGAGTGAGCTGTATGAGAAGCATCCTGACTGGGTGATAGAGCAACCCAACCGTGAAACGTATTATTATAGAAATCAGTTGGTGTTGGATATGAGTAATCCGAAAGTCCAGAATCATGTATTCAGTGTTGTTGACAATATCCTGTGTGACAATCCTGATGTGGCATATTTCAAGTGGGATTGTAACAGCCCTATTACAAATATTTATTCTCCATACGCCGGCAAAAAGCAGGGACAACTGTATGTTGATCACGTCAAAGGTATTTATAATGTATTGAGACGCGTCAGGGATAAGTATCCTGATGTACAGATGATGTTATGTTCAGGAGGCGGCGCGCGATGTGACTATGAAGCTCTTAAATATTTTACTGAGTTCTGGTGTTCGGATAATACTGATCCGATTGAACGCATTTACATACAGTGGGGATTCTCGCAATTCTTTCCATCAAAAGCAATAGCTGCACATGTTACGAACTGGAATAAGGATACGTCAGTAAAATTCCGTACAGATGTTGCTGCAATGTGCAGACTCGGATTTGATATAGGCTTGAATAAACTTACGACTGAGGACCTTGAATTTTGTCAACAGGCTATTGCAAACTGGAAGCGGTTAAGCCCCGCCATCATGGATGGTGATCAGTATCGTCTCGTTTCTCCATACGAAGGAAATCATGCTGCTGTAGAGTATGTAGATAAATCCGGGAATATGGCAGTGGTGTTTGCCTATAACCTCGCACCGCGTTTTCAGGAGAAACTTCAGGCTGTGAAACTTCAGGGACTTGATCCCAATAATAAATATCTCGTTAGGGAAATCAATCTGATGCCGGGCACAGAGTCAAAGTATAGCTGGAATGGCAGGACATATACAGGTGATTATCTTATGAAGATCGGTCTTGATATTTTCACTTACCGACATAATACTTCAGCGGTAATAGAGCTTGAAGTAGTAAGATAGTCATAGACAAGTTACTTATCAGGGAACTTTTTATAACCGAAAATGTTTCAATTATAGTTAAAAACAAACTGAATAATTATGAAGGTACTTGTTGTGAACGGCAGTCCGCATCTGCACGGCTGCACCGACCGCGCTCTGCGTGAGATAGAGAGCACTCTGGCTGCTAAAGGCGTAGAGACAGAACGTGTAAATGTCGGTAATAAGGATGTGCGCGGATGCATCGGTTGTAACTATTGCCGTGAACATGGCCGTTGCGTCTTTAATGATATTGTCAATGAGACAGCTCCCAAACTTGCCGCGGCCGACGGTATGATTGTCGGTACACCTACTTATTATGCCGGCGCTAACGGTCAGTTACTCGCTTTTCTTGACAGGTTGTTTTACAGCACTTCAGGAACGATAGATAAGACTATGAAAGTCGGTGCGGCCGTGGTGTCGTCACGTCGTGCCGGTTCGACATCTGCTTTTGATGAGATAAATAAGTATTTTACGATCAGCGCAATGCCGATCGTGTCGAGCACTTATTGGAATGAGGTGCACGGCTTTACTGCCGAGGATGTCGAGCAGGACCTGGAGGGACTTCAGACAATGCGTAATCTTGCATCCAACATGGCATTTATGCTAAGAGGTATCGAACTGGCACGTCAGGAGGCCTCAGGCATGCCGGTTCAGGACCGAGGCTCTTTCACCAGCTTTCATACAGAGGGATAGAGCTGTGCTGAATAACGATAACAACGGGCGAGACTCATCAATATCTGAGTCCGCCCGTTGTCGTATGTCAGTCGTTGTGTTATAGAATCTTCAAAGCAATGGCCGCACAAGCCTCGGCATCGCATAATGCATGGTGATGATTCTCCATATCATATCCGCATGCTGCGGCTGACAGGTGCAGCTGGTGGCTCGGGAGATCAAGGCATCTGCGTGAAGCTGCCAACGTGCAATAGAATTTGTAGCCCGGATATGCCATGCCATATTTGTCAAACACAGCCTTGAGACAACTCTCGTCAAACGGTCGGTTATGGGCCACGAGAGGTAGTCCCTCAAGTCTGTCGGCGATCTGTGCCCACACTTCCGGAAATGTAGGAGACTCGTCTGTGTCGCAACGGGTCAGGCCATGTACCTTAGTGGTCCAGAATGTATAATAATTAGGTGTGGGGCGAATAAGACTGTAAAACTTGTCGACGATCTTTCCGCCACGTACGATGACGATACCGACACTACACACGCTTGAGCGTTGGCCATTGGCTGTTTCGAAATCTATAGCTGCGAAGTCCTGCATTCAGATTCTTCATTAGTGTTATATTTATCTCTCAGAGTTTATCGTACTCTTCATCGGTGACGGGTTCAAGCCATACGTTCTCAGTATTCTCACCCGGAACTTCAAACGCGAGGTGGGCAAACCAGCTGTCAGCAGCCGCTCCATGCCAGTGTTTGACATTAGCCGGAATATGGATTACAGTGCCGGGTAGTATTTCCTGAGCAGGTTTACCCTCTTCCTGATACCATCCGCGACCGGCTACGCCTATAAGCATCTGACCGCCTCCCGAGGTCGCCTTGTGGATATGCCAGTTGTTGCGGCATCGCGGCTCGAATGTGACGTTAGCTATAGATACCTGTGAGTTTGATACCGGGGCCAGGTAGCTGTTGCCGATAAAATATCGGGCGTATGCAGTGTTGGGCTCTCCGATTGGAAAGATCATTTCTTGCTGAAATTTAGCCTTGGCATCTTCAGCATCGTTGACATCACTCCATACCTCCTTGGCCTGACGGAATGCTCCCCATGCCTTCGGCCAACCGGCATAGAAGGCGACCTGAGTCAGTATTTCGGCAATCTCTGTGCGTGTCACTCCGTTTTTCTTAGCCTCCTGTAGATGATAGGTGAGGGATGAGTCTATAATGCCGCTGCTCACAAGTGCTGTCACAGTGACGATGCTGCGGTCACGCAGGGGCAGGAGATCAGTCCGGCTCCATACCTCGCCGAACAATACATCATCATTGAGTTCTGCAAACTTGGGCGCAAACTCGCCAAGAGCATCACGTCCGGCTGTCTGTTTGATAGTAGTCTTAGAGTTAGCCATGAGAGTTGAAATCAGTATAGATGTAATGATAAGAAATTTACGTTTCATATAGATGCAAAATTACTCATAAATTTAGAGTCGGCTCGATAATAAATGTTAAACCGACTATTAAAAACCGCAAAGAATCCGATCATCCGGCACTCATCAAGCGGGGACAAATAAGCAGGAGGGCGTAGCCGTAAGCATCACCCTCCTGTATGATGAGAAAAGAAAATAAAAAAGCAGAGACGTAGATGCCCGCTTGTCGGATTACGCCTCTTTTTCCTGACTTTGAATAATTTCTACAGCCATGTCGTAGATAGTGGTGTCATCAAGCACTACGATACCACCGTCGGGGCCCGGTTCAATATGCACACCGCAGTTTTTGCCAAACTCGTAATTAGTGCCGCCGAAATAGTTGCGGACTGTCTGGGGGGTGACGTTAAGGCGATCGGCGATCTGGCGGATCGAGCCGTCGGGCAAACTGTCTTTGATACGTCGCAGGTCGTTGAAGCTGATTGTTTTTGTCATGATTTATCGGGTTTGGGGGTTAGAGTTTCTGTTGTCTTATTTCAAGTGGTAAAACTTATAGAGGTAAGAAGTATTGTTTGTCTTATCGCGTCACTAAATTATGATTATAAAACGATAAAAACAAGCAAATGGTACAAAAAATAAAGATGTTTAAAAACATCTTTATTGTAACTCTTTGACCCGTTATGAGATAAACAGACGTTGTCTTAGATTTTGCGGACGGCTGCCGCATTTATCCATGCTCTGTGTGCATTGTCAACCTGTACATCATACCAAAGGGCATTGATAGAGTCCGTGGTGGAACGCACGGAGTCAAGTATGGTGACGCGCGTGCCTTCGTGGAGTAACATGGCTTCCTGCGAACGGTCCTGAGGTACGCGTGGCGTAGTGCTGAGTATAGTGGACGGGACCGTTATGACCGCTACATTATCAGCAATGGCTATCGTAGCCGAACGGTAGGAGAAGAAGAGACACACACAGCACCCGAGAATTGTTATGATGCCGCCGAAAAATCCGGTTTTACGAATGGCGATATTCTGAGAAAAAAGGTATGCAAGCAGGCCTGAAAGTGTCAGTACGAAACAAACGAATGCAATCCATGCCCATGCGTTGGAGTGCATGTAGGATGAGATGGCATCAAGGGCATTTCCGAGAAATGTACCACGTTCACCCGGACGGTCTGTAATACGGGCATTGACAAATGCGAGATTATTACGAGCATCCTTATCGGAGGGATCGAGACGCAACGCCCGCTCGTATGATATGATGGCATTACCCATCTGTCCGAGACGATAGTAGGTATTGCCGAGATTATAATACAGCTTGGCTGACGGACCTTCGGTCTGAATGACGTTGAGATACATGTCGGCCGCCTGTTGGAAGTTGTCAGCGTTATAGACTGAGTCAGCCTGTTCGATTAAAGGTGATTCTTCTGCGTGTGACGGAAGGGTTCCGATACAGGCGAGCAGGAATACAAAGGGGATGTATATGAGGTGTTTCATCTTTTTCATCGCTTTTCGAGATTATTGATAGCCTGTACGCCTTGACGGTACACGGCATCCATGCGTGAGGAACTTTCGGGTGTATATCGTGCCATTTCGCACTCGTCAAGCACGCTGACTATTGAAGAGGAGGCCTCGGCCGAGTATCCGCGTTCAGTCAGTCGCTCGGTGATGTTCTGGCGAGTGAGCTGAGACAGGGGTATTGACAGTTTATCGGATAAATATCCCCATAATGCACGCAGCATCTCTTCATAGAATTTATCATTATCACCTGCCGAGAGATATCGTTCGGCTGTCTTCAGACGGCGTCCGGCCACCTTGCTCGCCTTAGCGGTACGCATTCTGGTTATGTCCGCATTCCTGCGTACACGCGCACGGCTGGTAACGATTACTGCGATCGTAAGTATTATAAGAATCGCATATAGACTCCAGTAAGTAAAGGTGGTGACAACAAGAGTATGTGTCATCGACGGATTCTTGTCTCCGAGATAGATATGACGTATGTCCGAATTTTTGTTCTCGATCGCTTTCTGATCCTCGGTGGGTGCGGGGGCCGACAGACCTTTTGCTACCTTAATAGGATAAGACGGGGTCGTAAGTGTGACATAATCACGACGGGCCGGATCGAAGTAGACGAATTTGTCACTGCCGATAGTAAAGTCTCCCACACTCTGAGGTACGAATGTATATTCTACCGTCATCGAGCCTGATACTTCATTGCCCGACACATTCGTCTTAATGTCACTCTTGGGAGTGTACTGCTCAAATTCTGACGGGAAATCAATCTGCGGTTCCTTAAGGTATTTTACGTTACCTGTACCTGATATGGTATATATAAGTGTCGCAGGGTCGTTGGTGCGGAATGAGTTGCCTACCAGACGTGAATCAATGGTGAATGTGCCTACGGCGCCGTTGAAACCTTCCGGTTTGGGGGAGGGGAGGGGGAGAATGTCAATCGTTCCGGTATTGGAGCTGACTTTAATTTTTGTTTCGTGCGGCTGGCGTACCTGGAACATTCCCATGTTTACATTGTCATACTGCACGACCGAGATGTCATAGTTACCTGAGTTGATGGTAAGTTTTCCACTCTTCTGCGGGAATATGATACAGCGTTTGAGTATCGCCGTCATATAGTCCTGACCTCGGTAAGTCTCGATCTCGTTGAGGGCGGGCTGTACATCCAGTTCCTGAATGAGAAATCCGTCAAATGATGGCTGACGGGTAGGCATGAATGAGGAAATGGAGTATTTTGTGTAGAGTTTGATTGTACATCCGATAGCCTCCTGTTCGTAAGCTGATGAGCGTGACAGGATGATACGGACAAACACGTCGTCTGCATTGACTTTGCGTCCTGCTGTCTGCGTATCGACATCATCGACAGCGACCGGGCGCTGTGACCCAGGAGTGTCGCGTTCGGCACGTTCGTGTACTGTAAATTTGGTCGGAGATGTCGACATCCGTTTACCTCCTGCCATGATGGTAGCTGCGGGAATAGTGAACTGACCGGCCTTATCCGCCCTATAATAATAAGTGTATTCGATGGCAGATGATGATTCGGCCCGGCCATTTACCACACTGTAGCTCTGTGACTGGGATGTCGATGGTCCGAACAAGAGTGTACAGCCGTCGATAGCCGAGACTTTGAGATCTGAGCCGTCGGCATTGGTGAGCCGGAATGTTACC
Organism: Bacteroides sp.; assembly: GCA_014802015.1. GTDB lineage: Bacteria > Bacteroidota > Bacteroidia > Bacteroidales > Muribaculaceae > Duncaniella. The sequence continues at coordinate 63,984 of JAAVDB010000005.1, read as the reverse complement.
GGAAATTTATCGCCTTCATACACGCGGCCGGGTGCCTTGACGGTGAAATTTACCGTTCCGGCGGCTGTTGCGGCTGTCGTGAGCAGAAGGATAAATAATGCTATTATAGAGAAACGTTTCATGCTCGGAATGATTATAAAATATTACCGATAGAGGTATACGGCGAGTAGAAGGAGGATGGTTACCAGGGATTCGTTACCTGACGTCGCGAAGGTGCGCCGCTCTTGTTACGTTCGGCGTTGACGCGCTGGCGTGTGGCATTCTCTTCGTTTTCCATTGCCTTGAGGATTTTTTCAGCGTTTTCCTTGCTTATGCCCGACTGGCGTTGCTGGGGTTGTTGCTGCTGATCCTGAGGCTGCTGTTGTTGCTGTTGCTGGTCCTGATTCTGGTCTTGGTTTTGATCCTTGTTCTGGTCCTGATTCTGGTCTTTGTTCTGATCTTTATTCTGATCTTGGTTCTGGTCCTTGTTTTGGTCCTGATTCTGATCTTTGTTCTGATCTTGATTCTGGTCCTGATTTTGTTGCTCTTCGAGTCGTTTTTGGGCCAGACGCAGATTCTCGCGAGCTTTGTCATTGTCCGGGTTACGGCGCAGTGCGTTTTTGTACATTTCTATGCTTTTGGCATAGTCCTGTCCGTTGAACGAGATATTTCCGAGATTGTAATAAGCACGTTCGGCGATAGACATATCCTCGGCATCTGTAGCCAGTTTACCAAGGATCTGTGAGGCCTGTTTTTCGTTCTCACCAGTGGCAGTACCCTGTCGCAGTAGAGCTGCAGCGAGGTTAAACTGGGCAATCTCGTTCATGGCATCAATTTCGAGAGCCTTACGGTAGGCAACCTCGGCATCGGCATAACGCTCCTGACGGTATAATTTGTTACCGTCAACTATGAAGTTGCGTTCGCGGCGCGTCGTATTGTCTCCGGCAGCTGATGCGACAGACGGACATAACAGCGCACCTATAATTAATGCGGCGTAAAATGATTTCATTTTGATCCTCCTTCCTCTTTGGTAAAGAAACGATATTTCTTGAGCCACGATATTTTACGGGTGACGACAAATATGTCAGCCACGAGAAGAATGAGTGCTATCCATGCCACAATAGGGAACTGTTCGCTCTGCGGAGAGAATGATTTGCGCTCAAATTCTTTCTGTTCCAGTTCGTCCATCTTTGAGTCGATAGCGTTTATGGCGGATGTAGATGCTCCGTTCACATATATTCCTTTACCGGCCTTAGCTATTTCCGCACCGGTCGATTCATCATGGCGTGTCACGACCTCTTCGCCTGTCATAGGATTGATCATGTAGCGGCCGTTACCGATAGGGATGCGGGCACCGCGCGATGTACCAAGACCGATTACATCTACCTGAATACCGGCATCGGATGCTCGTTTGGCTGCCTCTACGGCATTGTCTTCAAAGTTCTCCGCATCGGTAAGCAATACTATGGCTTTGCCCATATCATCAGTCGGGGTGAATGAGTTCATCGCCATCTCAAGAGCTGCACCGATGGCGGTACCTTGAGTGGGAACCATATCAGTGGTAATGGAGTTGACAAACATCTTGGCCGAAATGTAATCGGATGTTATCGGCAACTGGGTATATGCGTCACCGGCAAAGACGATGAGACCGACTTTGTCGTTGTGCATCTTGTCAATCAGTTTCTCAAGTATGAATTTCGCACGTTGCAGACGACTCACACCGGCTTCGTCATCGGTCGATGATGCAAGCATTGAGTTGGAGACGTCGAGACAGATCATTACTTCAATGCCCTGTGATGTCTCGGTCTCGGCTGCGTCAGAATCAAGTCCGGATGTGGCACGCGGGCGTGCGAGAATAATCACGAGGACAGCTATGATCAGGAGCGAGAATGTAAGTTTGACCCAGGGCATATAGCTTGAAACCTCAGGCATAAGTGATGCGAGGGTCTCCGGATTGCCAAACCGGCGTAACTTGCGGTTACGTGTATAACGGGCCCACAGAAACAGACCCGCTACCATCGGTAGCAGAAAGAGTAGATATAGCAGATGTGGGTAGGCAAATGTAATCATATACCAGATCGTATTGAATAGGGAATATGTGGAGAGTGCTGTCAGGGGGTAGTCCTGAGAACTGTATATCGCAGCAGTACGGCGAGTCCGAACAGTGCGAGGGCTGCTATGGCCCAGGGCATGTAATCGTCTTCGGTCGACGAGAAGTTACGCAGATCCATCTTGGTCTTTTCGAGACGGTCGATTTCGGCGAAAATCTCTTTAAGGACATCGTTACCTGTGGCGCGGAAGTATTTACCGCCTGTGTTTTCGGCGATAGTGCGGAGAGTCGCTTCGTCAATGACGACAGGCAGAGGTGTGTACACGATGCGGCCGAACTCGTTCTCCTGAGGATAGGGTGCTGTACCGTTTGTGCCTATACCGATCGTATAGACCTTTATGCCAAGCTGTTTTGCTATCTCGGATGCAGTCACGGGAGCTACGTTGCCGGTGTTGTTTGATCCATCGGTCAGCAGGATGATACTCTTGGATTTGGCTTTCCCCTCCTTGATACGGTTGATTGAGGTGGCAAGGCCATCACCGATAGCGGTTCCGTCCTGTAGCATACCCATCTTGATGTCACTGATGTAATTGGCTATCATCGAACGGTCTGTTGTCATGGGTAGAGAGGTGAAACTCTCAGCAGCGAAAATGACAAGTCCGATGTTATCGCCCTCTCGTCCGGCCACAAACTTGGCGGCAACCTCCTTGGCCGCCTCAAAACGGTCAGGCTTGAAGTCGCGGGCAAGCATTGAGGTAGAGATGTCGAGCGCTATCACAATGTCGGTTCCTTCGACGCTCGATGTGTTCCATGAGTCGCGTGTCTGCGGACGTGCGAGTATGATGATGACGCATGCTATGGCTCCGAGCTGAAGCAGGAACAACAGGTGCATAAGCCATGCGCGCCAAGGAGTGCCGATGCGTGCGAATGCACGTGTCGATGAGATTTCGAGCGATGGATGCAACGAGCGGTGCTTATAGAGATACCACGCTATAAGGGGCACCAACACAAGAAGCAGCCATAGATAATGGGGATGAGCCAGTTGCATATATATCAGGTGGATTAATTGTCTGTTGTTGAAGGTTTGTTTGAATCCTGTGCGGAGTCGCCTGACTCTTCAGCGGGCGGCACTACAGGACGAGGTTTGGTATCCTCGACAAATCTGATTGCCGAGTTGTATGCCGCGGCATTGTCGTCAGGCAGCGGGCGTACCTTTGCAAACTTAACGAAATCGGCTGTCTCAAGCACACGTTCCATATTGGCTTTTGACAGGCGTGTCTCTTCGTTGAGTTCGAGTATGTGACGTATCTGAGTCGATGTCATCTCCATAGCATTTATGCCGAAACGGCCCTGGAGATACTGACGCAGAATATCTGTAAGGCGAGTGTAATATTCCTTTTCGCGACCCTGCTCGCATAGTTTGTCCGAGCGAAGAGATTCAAGTTCGCGCATAGCCAGTTCGTAAGGCGGAATGACGAGTTTGACCTCTTTTGCTTCGGGCTTGCCGGATGTGATGCGGCGCAGTGTGTAATATCCGAGCAACAGTATGACGATTACGGCGAGTATCCATAACCCGTAGTCGGCCAGAAAGTCGGGCATATAGTCAATCAGATGACGGTCTACGTCGGCCACGTCTGCATAGTCGTGAATTGTTTCGAGCGAGTCAACCATCGCTGGCAATACTTTAAGTACGGGACGGTTGGATGCTATGGTCTCGTTGCCCTGCACATAGAGTATAGGATTGAGAATATATGTACCTGAGTCGAATGACTGAAGTGTCACTTGCTGATTGACCTGAATACGTCCGTTGCGTATGTCAGTGGTATCGGCAGGCTGTATATTCAGTATTTCCACTTTGTCGGACAGTGTGTCGGCCGGTATGACAAGTGTACCCTCGGCATTGGCCGGAGCTATCAGCTCGATGTGGAGCGGTGTTGCCTTACCCATCAGCAGATATGCTGAGTCGAGCGACACCTTGAGTGATGTCTGTGACAGGGCCGGAATTGCCGATGCAATGGCAAGCGCTGATATTAATATTATGGAACGTATATGTCGGATCATACAGTATGAACGGTTTATCTTACACCTCGGTTTTTAAACAGAGCCATCAGTGCACGTGCGAAATCCTCATCAGTGGCTATCGATGCCAGATCGATACGGCTCTTGCTCAGGGCCTCGGTCATTGCTTGCTGACGCTCGTACCACCATTTGCTATATGCCTGACGTGTCGAGCGTGAAGAGGTGTCGATCCAGCCTGTGCTTCCGGTCTCAAGATCGGTGACACGCATCAGTCCGATGTCAGGCAACGACGTGTCGCGTTTGTCATATACCTGAATGGCTATTATGTCATGCTTGTTGGACGCTACCTGCAACTGACGCGAATAGTCGTGTCGGTCGATGAAGTCGGAGATAAGGAACGTCGTGCATCTCTTTTTCAGCGCGTCCGTCATGTAACGCAGAGCCACGCCTATATTTGTACCGGAATTCTCGGGCGTGAAGTCAATGAGTTCACGGATGATAAGAAGTATGTGTTTCTTACCTTTTTTAGGAGGTATGAATTTTTCTATCTTATCCGAGAAGAATATCACGCCGATTTTGTCATTGTTTGTGATGGCGGAGTATGCGATGGTAGCGGCTATCTCGGCAATCATTTCACGCTTGGCTTCGCCGGCTGCGCCGAAAAGACGGCTGCGTGATACGTCGATGAGCAGCATTACCGTCAGCTCGCGCTCCTCCTCATAGACTTTGACATAAGGACGGTTGTGGCGTGCAGTGACATTCCAATCGATGTCACGCACATCGTCACCATACTGATATTCCCTGACTTCGGCAAAGGTCATGCCTCGTCCCTTAAAGGCTGTATGGTATTCGCCCGCAAATATATTCTGCGAGAGACCACGAGTCTTTATGTCGATTTTACGTACTTTTTTAAGCAGTTCGTTGGCTTCCATGTGTGTGCGAAGTGGGATTATTTACTATCGGTGTGTGTCAAAATACTTGGAGGTTGTCATAAACAACCTCTCAGCATCAGGGCACCTCGACCTTATCAAGGATTTCCGAGATAATCTGATCAGTGGTGATGTTGTTAGCCTCGGCCTCGTATGTGAGTCCGATACGGTGACGGAGAACATCGTGACATACGGCACGTACATCTTCGGGGATGACATATCCGCGTGAACGGAGGAATGCGTATGCGCGGGCTGCACGGGCCATACCGATTGAAGCACGGGGTGAGGCTCCGAAACTTATCATACCGGCGAGATCCTTAAGTCCGTATTCCGACGGATTACGTGTGGCGAATACAATGTCCACGATGTAACGCTCGATCTTCTCATCAAGATATATTTTCTCTACGATCTTCTGCACTTCGAGTATCTCGGAGGGGTGGAGCAGGGCATGAACCTTTTTACGCTCACCGCTGATATTCTGGCGGATGATGATTTTTTCTTCCTCTTTGGTAGGATAACCGATGATGACCTTGAGGAGGAAACGGTCAACCTGAGCCTCGGGGAGCGGGTAAGTACCTTCCTGCTCGATAGGGTTCTGCGTAGCCATTACCAGGAACGGCTCATCAAGTGGGAATGTATCGTCACCGATGGTGACCTGACGCTCCTGCATGGCTTCGAGGAGTGCACTCTGCACCTTGGCCGGGGCACGGTTGATCTCATCTGCAAGCACGAAGTTTGCGAAGATAGGACCTTTCTTGATCTGGAACTGTTCTTTCTGGATACTGTAGATCATCGTACCTGTCACGTCGGCCGGAAGGAGGTCGGGAGTAAACTGGATACGGCTGTATTTTGCATCAATAACCTGTGCGAGGGTCTTTATGGCAAGGGTCTTCGCAAGGCCGGGGACACCTTCAAGCAGGATATGTCCGTTGGACAGAAGGGCGATGAGCAGGGAGTCAACAAGATGTTTCTGACCGACGATGGTCTGGTCCATTCCTTGAGTGACTAAATTGATGAAGTTGCTCTTGCCTGCTACGAGGTCATTAAGCTCTCTGATATTTACCGTTTCGCTCATAGTGTGGTGAGAATAGGTATTATATTTGTTGATTGTTTGTACTTATTTGTAGTTTTTGTGAATACAAAGATATTAATTATAACAATGAATATGTGAAATCTGTGTGTTAATTTTAGCTATTTTTTCTTTATGGAAGTGTAATGTCATAACAAAAAAAATCTCCCGACAATTGGTCGGGAGATTTGTATGAATCAGGATATTTCCAAATACTTATCGCGGATATTTTGACAGGATTTTTCCGGCCTTTTCATTAGCGGCGCTGATGCTTGCCTTACTGGTAGCATCAATGCCGTATTTAGATGCATCGGGGATCACAAGTTCAAGTCCGGGACTGACACGGTTGGGATTGGCGATTTTTGACTTGTTTTCTTCGTAGATGTATACCCAGAAACACTTGTTGCCATAATGCTTTTTGGCCATGTCGTTGAGGAGATAACCCTTTTTCACCGTATCCTTTACGGTGTTATTTGTGGCCTTTGGGGTGTCAGCTTTCGGAGCGACGGGCTCAGGTTCCTTTGCAGTTTCCACAGTCTCCCCGGGCTGTTCTGCCTGTTGTGTTTCTGTGGTTACGGTATCCGGCTGTACAGGTTGTGCTGAGACTGTATCAATCGGCTCCGGCGGAAGATCCTGAAGGATGTCCGTCACTTCCACACTTTCTTCGTCATATTCTGGTATGGATGCTTCTGTCGGGAATATATAGTCTATGGCAAAATATACCGCACAGGCACCAAGGGCGAGACCGACAAGTATGCCTATGAGAAATCCCATACCGAATCCGGCACCCGATTTCTGTGTCGGTTCAGATATGTATTCTTCCGGCTCATCCTCATCCGAGTACGACAGAGAGGGGACTTTGAGCGGTTCCGGGACTGAGATCTCGGTTTGAGGTTCGATTTTTACGTCCGCAAGAGGAGTGACAGAGATATTTTTCTGTTGCTCTTCCGTTGCAGATGCAGTCACAGGCTCAGATGTACTTTCGGTCACAGTTTCCGATACGTTTTCTTCAGATGGTTCGTTTTCAGAAGCTACATTCTCCTCTATTTCATCATCTGACCCGGTCGGTTCACTTTCGGTTATCGTTACAGTTTCTGATTCGGTTTCAGAGACGGTTTCAGCTGCGACTTCTGTTTCAGTTTCAGCTTTAACTTCAACTTCCGATACAATCTCAGTTTCAGGCACGGCCTCCTGTTCAACATCCGCAACCGATACAGTGTCTGACACAGTTGTCTGTTCCGGTGTAGAAACCGGTACTTCTGTAACGACAGTCTCTTCGGCCGGAGTTTCGATTTCCGTCAATTCGGCTTCGGTAAGAGTATCACTAAGTTCCTCAGGTTCGAAGAGGGCGAACGGAGCATTGATGGTGTCGGCGATGACGGCATCGGGTGTGAACTCGATAGGATTGTCGGCATCACCTGTCGGTGCGAATGTACCGATAGACTTAATCTTAACGGTTTCCCCGGCGGTAAGGGACTGTGCTATCAGGTCAAAGAAATTCTTGATGAAATCCTCGGCCTCATCCGGAGTTATGTTGCAGTTGGCCGCCAGAAGTGAGGCTAGTTCGTGGAATGGAATCTTACGGTTCATCTCGACAACTTTTTACGCAATACTACACTCGGTTGAAAGGACATTTTTATGCATGGAGGCATAAGAGTCCTTTTGCCTGTGGCCGGGTCGGTGATAACCGACTCATCCGTCTTGGCCGTAGTGAATGTCCCGAATCCGGGTATCGCTATGGAGTCAAGTTCTGAGCCGGTCTCGGCCAGCAGTTTGCTGATCGCATCGGTGAGTGTGGATGTCTCATCGGTCGTGCGGTTCAGCATGTCTGCCAGTCGGGAATTGAATGTTTTGCTATCCATACGGAGTAAACGGGATGATCAATAGTTACGGGCAAAAATTACGCGCTGGGCCGATGGCTTGCCTGTGACCATACATACACCGGGAGTCTTGTCTCCGTCGAGGGGGATACAGCGGATAGTGGCTTTGGTTTCCTCCTTGACTTTTTCTTCAGTCTCGGGAGTGCCGTCCCAGTGCGCGAGGATGAAACCACCCTTTTCAATCTCTTTCTTGAACTCGTCGTATGTCTCGACCGTACGGGTCATAGATTCACGGTGTGCGAGGGCTTTTTTGAAGATGTTATCCTGAATTTCCTCAAGCAGTTCCTTACAGTATGCCGCTATGCCTTCGATGGGAGCTACATGCTTTTCGAGAGTGTCGCGGCGCATTACTTCAATGGTGCCGTTCTCGATGTCGCGGGCACCGATGGCGAGACGGACAGGTACACCCTTAAGCTCGTAATCGGCAAACTTGAATCCGGGACGCTTATTGTCGGCATCGTCAAACTTGACGCTCACGCCGAGTGCGCGCAGATCGTTGACAATCGGAGCGACTGCTTCGGCGATAACGGCCTTCTGATCATCGTTTTTGTATATAGGAACGATGACTACCTGGATGGGGGCGAGGCGAGGGGGAAGTACGAGTCCGTTATCATCCGAGTGAGTCATGATGAGTGCTCCCATAAGACGTGTTGACACACCCCATGAGTTGGCCCAGACATATTCAGGTTTGTTGTCCTTGTTTACGAATGTCACATCAAACGCTTTGGCAAAGTTCTGTCCGAGGTTGTGTGATGTACCAGACTGGAGAGCCTTGCCGTCCTGCATCATTGCTTCGATCGTATAGGTGTTGAGTGCGCCTGCAAATCGTTCGTTGGCACTTTTCACGCCCTTGATGACCGGCATTGCCATATATTTTTCAGCAAAGTCGGCATAAATATTGATCATCTGGACTGTGCGGGCTTCTGATTCCTCGGCTGTAGCATGAGCGCAATGGCCCTCCTGCCACAGGAACTCAGCGGTGCGGAGGAACATACGTGTACGCATCTCCCAGCGCATAACGTTTGCCCACTGGTTGCAGAGGACAGGCAGATCGCGATAAGAGTGTATCCAGTTTTTATATGTACCCCAGATGATAGTCTCGGAAGTGGGGCGGATGATGAGTTCCTCTTCGAGACGGGCATCCGGATCGACAACGACACCTGTGCCGTTGGGATCATTCTTGAGTCGGTAGTGTGTCACTACGGCACACTCTTTTGCAAAACCTTCGACGTGTTCGGCCTCACGACACAGGAACGATTTCGGTATAAGCAGAGGGAAATAGGCATTCTGCACACCTGTCTGCTTAAACATTTCGTCAAGAGTATGCTGCATCTTTTCCCAGATGGCATAGCCGTAGGGTTTGATGACCATACATCCTCTTACTGCCGACTGCTCGGCAAGATCAGCTTTGACCACAAGGTCGTTATACCACTGTGAGTAGTTCTCGCTACGTTTTGTGAGGTCTTTGAGTTCTTTAGCCATTGCTATATAAAACTTTCTATATGATGATTGTGTCTGTATAATTCTATTTCAGTATTCCCTTATGGGCTTGGGTGATAAGCTTCGGGCCGGGTATGAGATATATCTCTACACGGCGGTTTGCCGCGCGTCCTTCACGCGAGTCGTTGCCCATGACAGGATCGGAGTCGCCCATCTCGTAGGGTATCACGATCAAGTCTTCACTTATCTGTGTCAGCATCCAGTCGTATATCGAATTGTTGCGTTCGTGCGACAGATACATATTATATTGTGCCGAACCGGTGTTGTCAGTATGTACGGTATAGACAACCTTGTACATTTCCGGATCGCGCAGCAGTGAGATTATGGGACCGAACTTAGCCGGAGCCGAGGGTGAGAGCAGAGTGTCGTTTGGCAAGAAAAGATCATCGGACGGGATAGTGACGACAATTACTTCATCATCACGCATCTTATCCACGATATAACCTTTTTTTGCAAGGTCGTGACCTATGCGGTCCATATATTTGCTCACAGCTGAATGCTCCTGTTTGCCAACGGCCGGAGTCAGAATGTTCTGTTCAAGCTCCATGTCCATAAATACGGATTCGTCGTAGCCGGCATACGGATCGGTAAAATTGTCCTTGGCCGACATTTTACATGCGGACAGGGCAAACAGCGCGGTGAGTGCGATTAATATGATGTTTCTGATCATTTATTGTCTGATAGGAGTGAGTCGGTGGTGTCTGTCAGTCGGCAAACGGGTCGAGTGACTGTTCATAGCGCAACTCTGCGACTACGAGAGGCTCAACCTCATCCGGTTTGATGGGTGACAGTTTATCCTTCGCCAGCATTTTGCGCACGTGCGATGTCAGGGCATCGACATTGACTTCTTCGTCATCGGCCTCAGCGTCAATGTCAAGCAGTCCGCTCTCGTCATACCAGTCCCAGATGATGTCTATGACGTTGAGCAGTTCGTCATCGCTGCATCGTTCGGATGCTTCCGGTGACAGGGCCTCGCGCATGGCCTTTATGGCTTCTTTTTCATCAAATTCTTTCATAACTTTCAAGGATTGAGGTCGATTATTCCTGAGGGGAGAGTGGTGTGTATAGTCGTTGTATCCGGGTCTATCTCATCGATATATTCATCTGCTACGGGTACGTATATATCGTTGCCTTCAGATGTCGTCACGATGAGCAGCAAGTTGGAGGTATCGTCGTTATAGTCAGTGATCTCTCCGACTGTGCCAGCTTCCGAGTCAACGAGCGTGTAGCCGATAAGATCGGCGATATAAAACCCGTCCTCGCCATCGGCGTCATCGTCCTCGGGGATATCCGAGTCAAGGACGTAGAAAGTCTTACCCGTAAGGGTTCTTGCTTTCTGATCCGAATCGATGCCGTCGATGGTGATAAGGAAGGTTTCAGCGGTCTTTGGACGCACTGACGTTATGAAAAACGGCACGAATATTCCATCCACATCCATGACTATACATCGTGTCTCGGTGAGGTCGATGTCAAAGTCAAGCGTGGCGGAGATTTCACCTTTTATGCCATGAGGTTTGTTGAACACTCCGGCTTCAGTAATGTCAGTGCGCAGTATCATCAGCGTTTCTTCTTTTTCTTTCCGGTGGGGGGTGGAGCTATTAGCTTAAATTCGTGCAGATGTGTTGTCTCTGGATCGAGACGGAACATGCCATGGGAATATTCCGCGAGGTCCTTGAAGATTCGGGCATCGCTAACGCCATCCTTATTGACCGATAGGAGCTGTTTCTTCATGTGGTTAGCCACGAGGATCACCAGCTCGTCACGTTCGGCGCCCTCGGGCATCTCCATAGCCTTGGCTATCATGAGCTCGATGTCCTTGCCGTAATGACGGTAGCGTATGTAACGGCCGGGGTATGGCACCTTGTCGGGACGCGAAGAGTATTTCTCAGGCGACGAAACCTCAACGGGATAGTCTATGTCGAGTTTAAATCCGCTCATATAGGCCAGGTGATCCCAGAGGATCTGCTTCCAGTCCTCCTGTTCCTTGACCTTGGGCTGAATACGTGCCATCGCACTTATGATCGAGTATGCGCAACCTGTCCGCTCATCCCTGTCGGGGATGGTGACACAGTGGTCGATCATAAGCTGTATGGCGCGGCCGTATTCCGGAAGTACGAGACGCGGACGATGTGTGTTGTATGTTAACATTCAGTAATTTGAGAGTGGAATTACGGGGGGTGATTACATATTCATGCCACCGTCCACCTCGATAACCTGACCCGATACGTAGCTTGACATATCTGATGCAAGGAATGTGGCGACGTTGGCTATGTCCTCGACCTGACCGGCGCGACGCAGGGGGATCTTCTGAGCCCATTCCTTACGTACGTCATCGGGCAGTGCTGCGGTCATGGCAGTCTCGATAAATCCGGGAGCGATGGCGTTAGCGCGGATGCCGCGTGAACCCACTTCCTGAGCGATACTCTTGGCGAGAGCGATGAGGCCGGCCTTTGATGCTGCGTAGTTGGCCTGTCCTGCATTGCCATGGACACCTACCACAGATGCCATGTTGATGATAGAGCCGCTGCGCTGACGCATCATGACGGGGATGATGGCGTGGATGAAATTGAATGCGCTCTTGAGGTTGACGGCGATTACCGCATCCCACTGAGCTTCGCTCATCTTGAGCATGAGACCGTCCTTGGTGATACCTGCATTGTTGACGAGTACGTCGATGTGGCCGAAGTCTTCCTTGACTTTGGCTACGACTTCTTCAGTCTGTGCGAAGTCAGCGGCGTTTGAAGCATAGCCTTTGGCGCGTACGCCGAGGGCCTCGATTTCCTTGACTGTAGCAGCCATGTTTTCGTCATCGAAAAGATCGGTGAATGCTATATCTGCACCTTCGGAAGCGAATTTAAGAGCAATGCCTTTGCCGATGCCTCGTGATGCACCGGTGATGAGTGCAACTTTTCCTTCAAGTAATTTCATTTCAAGAATAGTTTTATGATATTATTTTGTAGTTGGTGTTAATTTCCTTGTTTCTGTATAACGAGAGTGCGTGTGAAAAATTCGACGGCCTCTTCGCGGAATGATGCCGGATTCACGCCGAGTTCTTCATAATTGTCGCACAGATGACATGAGTCCACGCCATGAAAAAACATCTGGTGGATCGAAGGGATGAGCGCAGCCTGCGTGGGGTCAAATACACCCTCGGCTACCCCTTTGTCGATCATTGACTTGAATAGCCCTCGTTCCTTGTCGACGGCAAGACGGCGTATACGTTCCAGCCTCTTGTGGTCAAGTGTTATGTATGATATGAACTGGCTTGTGGTCGATGCCTTAATGGTCTCGTCAACTACCTCGAATCTGGTCCGTATGTATGCCTGAAGCATCTCGACAGGTTTCATGTCGGAGCATACAATGTCACGAAACCGTTTGACGATTGCGTCAGCCTCACGTTCAATGACAGCGTCATATATCTCTTTCTTGTTCTTAAAGTAGGTATATATCGTGCGCCGACCCTTATCGGACGCTGTGGCGATATCGTTCATGGTGGTCCGTTCCACGCCGTTGGAGGCGAAGAGCTGACGGGCTACGTCAAGAAGTCGTTCACGTGTTTTTGAGGCTATCGCTGTCATTTAAAATAGTTGATTCAAGATGCAAAGGTAGTAAAAATTTGACTTACTTATATCTCTACACCTTGATTTTTGAGAAATTCCTTGAGCACGGCCGAGAAATGTTCGTTAGCTGCACGCGGATAGCGGACATCAGCATACACTTGTGCAAGGTTATCCTTGCCGTTTTCCGCGACAAATTTTCGATAGGACTCCATATTCTCTTTTTCAGCGTATAGCTCTGCAAGACGGTCTGCCGAAGGGTCATTGTATGTCCCGTGGTGCAGGATGCAGTCTACGTCAAGCCGTTCCGGTAGTTCCGGTGTCTCGGCCGGGTATCCGACAGTCACGGTGAGCAGAGGCACCACGCCGTGTGGCAGTCTGAGCATCTCGGCTATCATGGGAGCGTTGTAGGTCGTAGTGCCGAGATAACATGTGCCTAATCCGTGAAGTTCGGCAAGTGTGACGAACTGTTGGGCGAAAATTGCGGTGTCCATGACGGCCCATGTGTATCCCTGAAGATTGTTAAGCCCGGGCTCGGCCCCTCCGTTTACGCACCAGGAGTGGTAGCGGTGGAGATCCATGCAGAAGGTGAGTACAGCCTTGGCTCCTGTTATGGCCGGTTGAGAGAAATGAGCCGGAGCGAGAGCCTGAATCTCGGTCGGATCTGTGGTGAGTATCACGCTGTAAAGCTGCATGTTGCCAGTGTTGGGCGCATGTGCGGCCTCTTCTATAAGTGAACGGATGAGAGCCGTGTCAACCGCTCTGTCTTTGTCATAGGCGCGGATGGTACGCCTGGTGGTAAAGTAAGTGTCGTTGAAAGTGATTTTCATAATCTGTGAAGGCGCGGATGTGACCGGGCCGCAAATACACTGCAAGTTACGACAAAATATTCAATTGTTGATAAATTGAGGCGATATTTTTTGGTACATCAAGGAAAATTCGTCAACTTTGCAGTCACTAACTTCGATACATTTCAGTTACCTTGTAATATACCGCAGACAACACGGATGCTTTTCTGTTGAGTTATTCCAATCGACACATTTTATGGAACGAAAGATATATACCTATGATGAGGCTTATGATGCCTCGGTAAAATATTTTGATGGAGACGAGCTTGCTGCTCGCGTATGGGTCAGCAAGTATGCGCTAAAGGATTCAGACGGACATATCTATGAACGTACGCCTGAGGATATGCACCACCGCATAGCCTCCGAGATAGCGCGTATCGAACGTAATTATCCTAATCCGATGTCTGAAACTGAAGTGATGGAGTTACTCGACAGATTCCGCTATGTAGTGCCACAGGGCAGTCCTATGGCAGGTATCGGTAATGATTATCAGGTTGGTTCACTTAGCAACTGTTTTGTGATCGGTCTCGACGGACACCCCGATTCGTACGGAGGTATCGCCAAGATTGATGAGGAGCAGGTACAGCTGATGAAGCGTCGCGGTGGTGTGGGACATGATCTCAGCGACCTTCGCCCGAAAGGAAGTCCTGTTAAAAATTCAGCTCTGACTTCGACAGGTCTTGTGCCGTTTATGGAACGCTACTCCAATTCTACACGTGAAGTGGCACAGGATGGCCGTCGAGGAGCATTGATGCTTTCTGTCTCGATCAAGCATCCCGATTCAGAGCGCTTCATCGATGCTAAACTTGAGCAGGGCAAGATAACCGGTGCCAATGTGTCGGTGAAAATCGATGACGAGTTCATGCGGTGTGTCGAGAGTGGTGACACTTATCAGCGCCGGTTTCCCGTGTGGAGTGATAACCCCGAGGTGAGCATTGACACCGATGCACGGGCATTATGGAGCAAAATCGTATATAATGCCTGGAAATCGGCCGAGCCGGGAGTCCTCTTCTGGGATACGATCACCCGTGAGTCAGTTCCCGATTGTTATGCGGATTTAGGTTTTCAGACAGTTTCGACAAATCCATGTGGCGAGATACCTCTCTGCCCTTACGACAGTTGCCGTCTGGTGGCTATCAATCTATATTCATACGTAAAGAATCCTTTCACACCTCAGGCCGAGTTTGATTACGAACTGTTTGCGTCACATGTGGCAAAGGCACAGCGTATAATGGACGATATAATCGATCTTGAGATGGAGAAAATCGATACCATCATAGCAAAGATCGAAAAAGATCCCGAGACCCCCGAGGTCAAGGAAACTGAACTCAACCTGTGGAAGAAGATTCGTTCCAAGACCCTGAAGGGTCGTCGTACAGGTCTCGGCACTACAGCCGAGGGTGACATGATCGCAGCACTTGGTCTACGTTACGGCACTGAGGAGGCTACAGCGATGTCGGTCAATGTGCATCGTGCGCTCGCCATCGCGGCATTCGGTTCGTCAGTACAGATGGCCAAGGAGCGTGGCGCATTTGACGTATATGATGCTATCCGTGAGCGTAACAATCCATATATAGCACGACTGCGTGAAGCAGCTCCCGATCTTGTATCGGAAATGGAGATGTTCGGCCGTCGTAACATAGCATGTCTTACGATCGCACCTACAGGCACGACTTCGCTGATGACACGTACTTCTTCCGGTATCGAGCCGGTATTTATGCCTGTTTACAAGCGTCGTCGTAAGATCAACGCCAACGATGTTGAGGCTCGTATAGATTATGTTGACGAATCAGGCGATAAGTTTGAGGAGTACGTGGTGTACCACCCCAAATTTGTAGATTGGATGAAAGTCAACGGTATCGAAGTGCGTGACGATTATTCACAGGCCGAAATCGAAGCGCTTGTTGCCAAGTCACCTTATTATAAAGCCACAGCAAATGATATAGACTGGCTTGAGAAGGTGAGAATGCAGGGTGCGGTGCAGAAGTGGGTGGATCACTCCATTTCTGTCACGATCAATCTGCCGGCTGACGTCGATGTGGAGTTGGTCAACCGTCTGTATCTTGAAGCATGGAAGGCCGGTTGTAAGGGTTGCACTATCTATCGTGACGGCTGTCGTTCGGGAGTGCTCATTGCTGCTGAGAATGACAAGAAAAAGAAAGATGATAAAAAATCATCTTCCGAGAGCGTGGATACACCGCGTCTGAACGAATCACATCCGCTGATGCTTAAACGTCCTGCCGAGCTTGAGGCTGATGTGGTGCGATTCCAGAATAATAAAGAGAAATGGATTGCTTTCGTAGGTCTGGTAGACGGACGTCCCTACGAGATCTTTACAGGTCTCGCTGATGATGAAGATGGAATATTCTGTCCCAAGTCGGTGAATAAAGGCAAGATCATAAAGGCTATCGATGAGAACGGAAACAAGCGTTACGACTTCCAGTTCATAAATAAACGAGGACTGAAGACTACGATCGAAGGCCTTTCTGATAAGTTTAATCCTGAATATTGGAATTACGCTAAACTCATATCGGGAGTGCTTCGATACGGAATGCCTATAGATCAGGTACTGAAGCTTGTAAACGGTCTCGAACTCGATTCGCAAAGCATTAATACTTGGAAAATGGGTGTGGAGCGCGCACTCAAGCGTTATCTGCCGTCAGGTACAGTTGCTAACGGACAGAAATGTCCTAACTGCGGCCAGGAGACACTCGTTTATCAGGAAGGGTGTCTGATATGCACATCTTGCGGTAATTCGCGTTGCGGATAATCGCTATTATCTGAATGTTTCTCTCCAAATTTCACAGATTATGAAAATATTCAGGACACATGGATTATTGTCCATCTTGGCAGGAACCATGCTGATTCAGTCTTGCAGCCATCTGAGCAGTGAGGCCAGGGAAATCGTAGGAAACTATGTAATCCCTGAAGTATCGGACAACGTTCCGGTGATGGAACTCAACCGCGATGCGTCGTGTCTGGTCCGGGCTATCAGACCCGGAGTCATTACGTATACCGTCAGGGGTACGTGGAATGTCGAAAATGATTCACTTGTGATGCTGCTCGACAAGACATCCGTAGAGGTTGACGGCGATGCTTCGCTGGTAGGTGACATCCCCGAGCGATATTCGCGTAAAATTGTTGAGCATTCTGATCTGAGTCTTGAACTGGAGAATGAAGGCATTCTATATTATTACAAGAAAATTATTTAGTGATAATATTACGGAGGTAAATCTATCAATGTATTCTATCGTAAGATATTGTATTCCGCTACTGATGTGCTGTGTAATGGCAGCGTGCGGCAATTCGTCGGTATCAGAGCAGGTTGCATCGGCCGAGATGGCATACGCGGCTGATGATGTGATGGCTACACGCCGTATATGTGATGATCTGGTAGGGGAGCATGTGGCTCAGGGTAGTATGGTTGCGTCTGAACTGGGGCGTCTGTCCATACTTTATATGCAGCTTTATGACCGTACGGATGATGCTGATGCTCTTGATCAGGCTACGAAGTGTTACCGCATGGCGTTTGAGCAGAATGCTGATTCAGCAGCTTACTTCTACTCACACCTGCCTGTTGACCTTGACCGTTACGCAATGTCACTGTCGGGATTGGTAAATTCGATTGACAACCCTGCGGATATATCCGATTTCAGCAGTCATGCGTCCGACGATGAGGCTGACTCTACGGCATACGGAGATATGTAAACTCAGATTAGATCATGGATTGGAAAGATATTCTTGCGAGTAAGGTAAATGACGGTACACTTGACCGTGAAGAGTTCGTAGCCGAAGAGCCGGTCGACATCCGTAAGCCGGATGTGTTGCATGTCACTATCGACCGGAAGGGACGAAAGGGCAAGACCGCAACTATAATCGAAGGTTTTACATGTCCTGAATCGGAACTGCTTGATATTGCTGCACGGTTGAAATCACAGCTCGGGACTGGAGGATCTGCGCGTGGTGGTGAAATCCTCATACAGGGTGAGTGTGTCGACAAGGTCAGGAGACTTCTTTCCGATATGGGATATAAGGTCAAATGATAAATATTTACAAAGCTTCCGCCGGATCGGGAAAGACATTTACCCTTGCTCGCGAATATATTAAACTGATACTCGGTCACAAGACCGAGGAGGGTGAGTATGTGCTCAACCGTCCGGGTTCTCACTCCGGCCACAGGACGGTGCTGGCGATGACCTTTACCAATAAGGCGACCGAAGAGATGAAGTCGCGTATCATACATGAACTTGCTGTATTAGCCGGATGTGAAAAGGATTGGGAGGAAAAGAGCCCATACGAGTCGGATTTATGTAAGACATTTCGCTGTACGCCCGAACGGCTTGCAGTAGCGGCAAAGGAGGCGTTGAGCGGGTTGCTGTATGATTTCAGCCGGTTCAGCGTATCGACTATTGATTCATTCTTCCAGACTGTGCTGCGTGCATTCGCGCATGAAGCGGATGTGTCAAGTAATTATGCCCTCGAACTTGACGATGAGGCTGTGATAACCATGAGTGTAGATCAGATGCTCCAGTCACTCAATCATGGCAAGCCGTCAAAAAAGTCACATGAGATAGAGACCTGGATCACGAGATACATGAAGAGTCTCATAGACCAAGGAGCACAGTTTACTCTCTTCAATCGCTCGGGCAATGTACAGTCCAATCTGATAAAATTTATTGCAAAAATCCATGACGATACATTCAAGGATAATGAAAAGGCTATTCTTGAATATCTGACGGATGAAAAGAGATTTCCGGAGTTTTGCAAGATTATATTTAGTGCGTCAGAGGAAATCATGCGTGAGACAGCACGTGTGTGTAACGAGGCTCTGGACGCGGTCACCATTCTTGACAGCGCCGGCGAGCTTGTGACTTCACACGTATTCAATATACTCAGTGCATGGAGCGTGAACGGGTGGTGCAAGAAGGATCTCGGTGCCACGGTCACGAAGATTGCCGAGGATCCGTCAAAAATGTGGAAAGCGCTTGCACGTAAGAAGGGGTTGACGTCCCCGGCTGTCGAGGACGCCGTCGGCATGGCGATGAACGCGATCATAAGATGTCACGAGCGGATCACCACTCTAAATGTCATAAAGAAGAATCTTTATCAGCTTGGTCTGTTGAGCGTATTGCTCGAACTCATGGACCGATTCCGCCGTGAAAATTCCACACTCCTGCTCAGTGATACTAATACTCTGCTGTCGCGGATCATAGGAGGAGATGACTCTCCTTTCCTTTATGAGAAACTGGGTGTGAGGTATCATCATTATCTTATCGACGAGTTTCAGGACACATCCCACAGTCAGTGGGCCAATATGCGACCGTTGCTAAGGGAGAGTCTTGCATACGATTACGACAATCTCGTCATCGGTGATGAGAAGCAATGTATCTACCGCTTCCGTAACAGTGACCCGTCTCTCCTGCATAATCTGCACAACGAAGACTGGGCGGAGGGGCGCACAGAGGTAAGGGGTGAAGATATAACCGAGAATACCAATTGGCGCTCGTCATCTGAAATCGTAAGATTTAATAACGCGCTTTTTACATCCGTGGCTCGCCAATATGATCTTGAGGACGTATATTCCAATGTCGTCCAGCAGGTATCACCCAAACATGCCGATCATCACGGATATATATTGCTGAGTTGCTATGAGGCTGGAAAGGAGAGCAAAAAGGATGCTCTCGAACAGATGGCCCGGGAATTACGTCGTCAGCTTCAGTCCGGTTATAAGCCCGGAGATATAGCTATACTCGTAAGGCGAGGAGGGGAAGGTGAAGAGGTGATAAGGTATCTCGAAGAGGTCAGACGCGCTGACCCTTCTTACCCTGAATTTGATATTATTTCCGATAAGTCGTTGCTGATCTCCGGGTCGGATGCAGTCACTAATATCATCAGTCGCCTGCGTATGTTGTCCAGTGTCGAGATAACCACTGAACGGCATTCCAAAAGCAACCGTGAAGTGGCGCGTATACTGAATGATTATGAGAAGGCGTTCACATCCGGCTATGCACCTGACGAGGCTCTGCGGCTTGCTCTTGACAATATGCGTGCGCGTAGCGAAGGTGAGGATACCGCCGGAAGGGATTATCTTGAGAACGAGACTTTGCACGGAGTCGATCTGATATCGCTCGTCGAGTCGATAATTTCCACAAATGTTGATCCGGCATTGCGTGAGAGTGACAGTGTGTATATCACGGCCTTTGTCGACCTGCTTGCAAAATTCGTCGGTCAGGGTCATGCCGACATACGTTCGTTTTTGCAATGGTGGGATGATAACGGATGCAAGACATCAATAGCCGGCAGTTCTGACACGCGGGCGCTTAACATCCTCACGGTGCATAAATCCAAAGGCCTGGAATTTCCTTGCGTACATATACCTTTCGGCGAATTTACCACAGTCAACAAGGGTGATACGGCATGGTTTGAGTTGCCGCAGATAGATGGAGTGCCTGATGATCTTCTGCCTCCGATGATGCCTGTAACAGTCAGCAAAGACCTTGTGTCTACACCTTTCGCTCCGCAGTATGAAGTGATAAAGCGTCAGCAGTTGCTTGATCAGACCAATCTGCTGTATGTGGCGTTCACACGTGCTGTCGATGAACTGATAGTAGGAGTGCAGGTATCGAAGAAGATTCGTAATGAAGCTTTGGCTCCGGGCGAGATCCCCAATGTGGCACGTGCCATATACGAAGGTATTAACGGTGCAAAGGCATCAGAACATCTGAGTATGGCTTTTGATGATGAGCTTAGACTGATAATAGGTTCACCGACTGTTAAAAAGGAAAAGGAGAAAGAAAAAGGGACTGCAATGCGCCCCTCTGAATCGGTCCGTCTCCCGGCATACGAATCCACTTCCTCCGAATCTGTCTGGGAGAATACCAATATTGACACTCAACGTCTCAACAGGATAGAGGTGGCCCGAGAGCGAGGCCTGATCCTGCACGAATTGATGTCGCAGATACGCCGGTCTACAGATGTGGATCGTGCATTTACGTTGCTGAAATCATCGCCGGATGCAAGGACACTGACAGCGGGTGACATTCAGTCGATGCGTGGGATCATAGACCGACGTGTGAGTGATCCGCGTGCTGCGCAATGGTTTGACGGATATAAGAAGGCCTATCTTGAGCGAGAGATTCTGACTGCCGATGGTAGATTGCTGCGTGTCGATCGCGTGGTATGGACGGCTGCGGGTGAGGTACATGTAATAGATTATAAATCCGGTTCACAGGACCCTCGTAAATACAGAAAGCAGGTGAGGGCCTATATGAACTTTTTCCGTTCCATCGGCTATCCGCAGGTCCAGGGATTTCTTTATTATCTCGATACAGGCGAGATTGTGGAGATAGATCCGTGACGCTTACAGCTCCTTCTGTAATGCTGACTGTGCGATTGCCGAGATGAATGCGTCCGTTGCGTCCGCATCAAGGGCTGACTGGCGGACAAACACTACGAGAATGTAACGTTTACCGTTAGGCAGAGTGATAACTGCCGCATCATTTATGCCTGTCAGGAAGCCATCTGTCTCGAATCCGGTGCCGGTCTTGTGGCCGATTTTAGTCCCTGCCGGATATGGGGCGGCCGGAATACGTCCAAGTCCTGTATTGCACTCTTCAAGGGTTTTGGTCATCCACTCAGTCATGCTGCTGTCAAGCAGATCGCCGTTATAGAGCGATTCCAGAAATTCCGCTGTGGAAAATGGAGAGCCGATATTACCGTACGCAAGCGATGGATCGCGGTGCATCTCATCCTCGGTATACTTGATTTCAATGTCGTCAAATTCCTTATCCTTTAGCCATTCCGTAAGACGGGCCGGGCTATAGAAGTGTGAAAAAAGTATGTCGCACGCATTGTTATCCGACTCCTGAATACTGTACCTGATAATCTCGGCAAGAGGTAAAGTTGTCCCTTCGGGATAAGTGTCACGCATTGGAGACCAGGTATCCGCTTTGAGATCTTCGGGTGAAACTTTTATCCCCATATCAAGTGAAAGTCCTGCCCGGCTGACGGAGTCAAGTACGGCAACTCCTTGAAATAGTTTCATCACGCTTGACAGAGGAAAATGTTCCTCACTACGTATATGTTCGATATTCTTCTTGCCGAAGAATGCCATGCCGAAATCCACAGGCTGAGTCTCGGCACAGACTTCGACGGACGTGACAACGGAAACAAGTGCGAAAAACAGTGATATGTAACGTGACGTGGATATGACTTTCATTCTGTTAATTTTGATATGGATATTGTGTTGATTGTCGGTATGAAAAGGTGTTATTTGTGCGCTGCGGATACCGTCATCTGTTCGCGTATGAATGGTGCGGTTGGTGAGTCGGTCTTTGCTACCTGAGCCGGCGTGCCGGTAACAATAATGTTACCTCCGTTTTTTCCACCCCCGGGTCCCATATCTATGATATGGTCGGCAGCGCAGATGACATCTACATTATGCTCGATAACAAGAACCGTGTTACCCTTGTCAACAAGCCGGTTGAGGACTCCGAGCAACACTCGTATGTCGTCGAAATGAAGTCCGGTCGTGGGTTCGTCAAGTATAAAAAGCGTGTTACCCGTGTCACGGCGCGACAGTTCGGCCGCGAGCTTGACACGCTGGTTCTCACCGCCTGACAGAGTTGATGACGGCTGGCCAAGTTTGATATATCCGAGTCCGATGTCCTGAAGTACCTTGATCTTGCTAATTATAGAAGGTATGTTCTGAAAGAAGTCCACGGCCTGATTGATAGTCATGTCAAGGACATCAGCGATGGATTTACCTTTGTATCGGACTTCGAGTGTCTCACGGTTATATCGTTTGCCGCCACATGTCTCACACGGTACGAGCACATCCGGCAGAAAGTTCATCTCGATAGTTTTGTATCCGTTACCCATACATGTCTCGCATCGGCCACCTGATACATTGAACGAGAATCGTCCCGGACGGTAGCCGCGAATCTTAGCTTCGGACAGCGAGGCGAACAGGTCGCGTATGGCTGTGAACACACCTGTGTAAGTCGCAGGGTTGGAGCGAGGTGACTTTCCGAGCGGAGACTGGTCGACACGTACGGCTTTATCTATATATTCTATGCCTTCAATAGAGCCGTAGGGTAGAGGCGGGGTGAGCGAGCGGTATAGTTTCTGACTGAGTATAGGTTGGAGCGTGGCATTGACAAGTGTTGACTTACCACTGCCTGACACACCCGACACGCACACGAGTTTGCCGAGCGGCAATGTGAGTGTTACATCGCGCAGATTATTACCTCTGGCACCACGCAGGACTATCTTTTTACCGTTACCCTTTCGGGGATGGTTATTGAACGGCAGACTGAGTGAGCCGTTAAGATAGCGGGCTGTAAGCGTTGAGGTGGCGAGCATCTCCTCGGGTGTACCTGAGAATACCACCTCTCCACCTTTGCGCCCTGCATTGGGGCCGATGTCAACAATATGGTCTGCCTCAAGCATTATGTCCTTGTCATGTTCGACGACCAGTATCGAGTTGGATGCGTCACGCAGATTCTTGAGCGAATCAATGAGTCTGCGGTTGTCGCGCTGATGCAATCCGATCGAGGGTTCGTCAAGGATGTAAAGGACATTGACAAGCTGACTGCCTAACTGTGTGGCGAGACGTATGCGCTGACTTTCGCCGCCCGACAGTGTGGCAGACGGACGGGACAACTGCAGATAGTCCAAACCGACATCCATAAGGAATTTTAGTCGCCCTCGCACTTCTTTCATAATCTCGGTTGCGATAACGCGTGATGTAGGTGGAAGACGGTCTTCGAGTCCCTGTGCCCACTGATACAGTTCGGATATGTCCATACGGCAGAGTTCGGCGATATTCTTACCGTCGATGAAGAAGTGCAGAGCCTCCTTATTGAGTCGGTCGCCGTTACATTCGGGACATACGCCACGTGTGAAGAATCCCTCACTCCATTTTTTTGCGGAGGCCGAGGCTTCTTCGCCCTGCTGCATCTCGATGTATTTTATCAGGCCGTCATAACTCTGGAAATAGTTATGTGTAGCCATAGTATCATTATCGATGACGAGACGCTCGTTAGTGCCGTTGAGAATGTCGTTCATTGCCTCTTCACTCAGATCGCTTATCGGGGTTTTGATGGTATGTCCGTATTTTTTGCATATAGCGTCAATCTGCCAGAATACCATAGAGTTGCGGTATTTGCCAAGGGGTACTATACCACCTTGATATATTGAAAGCGACGGATCCGGGATAATCTTATCTCGATCGATGATGTTCACATAACCCAATCCCTTACAACAGGGACATGCCCCGAGCGGAGAATTGAATGAGAAATTATGAGGTGCAGGCTCGCGATACGAAAGTCCGCCGACCGGGTCCATCAGTGTCTGTGAGAAGTACGACGCCTTATCATCGTCAACATCGTATATCATTACCTGCTTGTCACCCTGACGCAGAGCATCGGTAACAGTGGCTTCAAGTCTTGTCAGATCTTTGGGTGACACTTTGAGTCGGTCGATAACCAGTTCGATGTCATGATTGCGGTATCGGTCGACTTTCATGCCGACGGTCAGTTCGCGCAACTGGCCATCAACGCGCACAGTGAGGAATCCCTTCTTGCGCATCTGCTCAAACAGTTCCTTGTAGTGACCTTTACGGTTACGAACCACAGGAGCGAGTATGTACACCTTTTTGCCTTCGTAGCGGCTGAGGATGAGATTGACTATCTGGTCACGGGTATATTTGACCATCGGCTCACCGGTGACGTAGCTCACCGCCGTGCCGGCTCGGGCATAGAGCAGACGCAGAAAGTCATATATTTCTGTTACAGTGCCTATGGTCGAACGTGGATTACGGTTTATGGTCTTCTGTTCGATAGCAATCACAGGCGACAGACCTGTGATTTTGTCTACATCAGGTCGTTCGAGATTACCGAGCATATTGCGTGCGTATGCCGAGAATGTCTCGATGTAGCGTCGCTGTCCCTCGGCATAGATTGTGTCGAATGCGAGTGACGATTTGCCGCTGCCGCTAAGACCGGTCACTACTGTCAGCGATCCGTGCGGTATGCTCACGTCGATATTTTTCAGATTATGCACCCTTGCACCCATGACTTCGAGAGTAGGGGCGTGGGCAGGTATATATTGAGTGGTATCTGCCGTCAGTATATCTGTGTTCTTCATTGACTTTTTAGGGTTTGTTCATTAGACAGTCTCAGCCATTAATCCATGCGGGATTATAGACCTTGTTCTTCTGTCGTGAGCGGGATGTTGAATCTTTGGTCGGGATGAGCACCGTATATGTCTTACCGGCTTTATTTGTAAGAGCCTTGGCGCGTATCCAGGGATTGTGTTCGCGCAGAGTCCTGTAGTCCGTGCCGTGGTCAATGGCCCACTGCGCCCAGTCGGTAACGGGGCCGCTCACTTTTACCGTTGTGTATTCGTGCGGTTGATACAGTTGCGAGGCTGATAGGCTGAAACCGTAATCCGAAGGATTCTCCATAATTATTTTCATGGCCAGAAGACGAAACATGTAACGCATCGTCTCGTCAGCAAGCCACAGGTCGTAGGCCGATGAGGCCTGCTGTGCGGCCAGTTCATTAGTGACGCGTGCCATGCCGCCGTTATAGCTTGCGGCTACCGACTCCCAGTTTCCGTATTTGGCGTATGCGCTCTTTAGATATTTACACGCTGCACGGGTAGCCTTCTCCACATCATAGCGTTCATCGACCTCAGTGCCTACTTCCAGTCCGTATTCTTTCGCAGTCGATGGCATAAACTGCCACATACCGGCCGCTTTGGCCGGAGAGACGGCAAAGGGGTTGAGCGTGGATTCGATAGCAGCCAGATATATCATATCAGCCGGGATGCCCTGTTCTTTCAGTATAGGTGCCATTACGGGAAAGTAACGGTTGGCACGCTTGATGGTCAGGAGTGTGTTGCCGTGGGTGTAGCTCATGGCTGTGAGTTCTCGGTCCAGACGTTCCCACATGTCGGTCGGATCGAGTGATATTTTTTTACCGGCAAAAGTTACGGATGAGGGGATGACGGGAGATATGACCGGTGAAAAATCTCCGTTATTTCGGTCTGCGATGTCCTCATTGTATTCGGATGCGGAAGTGTTGGCTGAAGAGGAAGCGATGGCGCTTTCAGTCGGAGCGAAAATTCCGACGAGTACGAGTGCGGCTACAGAGCCAAGCAGAGATATATGATTGAGTCTCATTTTAATGCTGATTTGATGTATTTATTAGTTGTATTCCACAAGATTGATGTCACCTGACAATTTATATTCCTTACCGTCAGCGCCACGGGCTTTTATTACATAGTAATAAGCTCCCGCAGGAACGAATTTTCCACCGTACTTTCCGTCCCAGCCTTGTGACGGATCGGTCAAGGAGATGATTTTACGGCCGTTGCGGTTGAATATGTGACATTCAAATTCTATGATCGATGTGTATGACACTTTCCATTCGTCGTTGACGCCATCCTGATTGTATGGCGAGAAGGCGTTTGGACATTTCAGGTCGGACTGTCCGATAGAGATTTCGTATGTCTGACCGAAATACTCGCACGAAGCATCACCGTTGGCGCAATACAATCGCACGTACGTGGTGCCTTCTTCGGTAAACGTGTGCGTAAATTCAAGCTCGGATGCGCGCAATGATATGTCGTCAAAATCACTGTATCTGGAGAATTGCCATTCATGGAACAGTGCTGCATCAGTCACCCATGCCGTGAATGTTACCGTGCATGGTGCGGATCCTCCGAGTGTACCCGGTTGGGTTGTATTGGTCTCATTGTCATTGGAACGCTCATCAGCCACGGCCGTAGAATGGGCTGCTATAGAGTGAGGAGCTATTGATGGAGAAGTTATGATCTCCGGGTGTCCCCACTGACTCAGAAATCTGTCGCCTTCGACTGTAAATTGAGTCTGACACAGCGGCGCATCCAGATGTAGAATAGGGGTGAGGTACTCAAGAGTCTCCGATACAGAGGTCTCGACATAATTCTGAGCCTCCTCGTTCCATTCAAGAGTATTGTATGCCACAGTTATGTCGCGTGATAGTGTGATACGACGACCGTTGATGCTGTAATATGCTATCTCATCAGCCGAAGCTGTGCAATCAAGTGTGGTGCGTCCGCACTCCTGCGTATCTGCTTCGGTTATAGTGCCGTCAGTGAATTGATGGCGTGAGTAATCGACAAGCCACAGATAATAACTGCGACCTCCATCTTCGACGACATATCCCATATCGCCTGCTGAAGGGGTGATCCACGACGATGTACCGTCTGTGCCCCCGGAGGAGAGTGCCTGAGCGTAAGCTGCCCCCATATTGGAGAATGAATACCATCTGACAGCGGAAGGTGTGGATGATGAACAGGATATGCGCAACCCTCCTGTATCGGGCACCACATAGATACCCTGATCAAGCCCGGTGCCGGCCGGCGCAGCCACATGTATAGGGAGTTCGGAATGTCCCTGAGAACTGTAACTGACGCTGATCTGCGCCAGTGCCGTCGTCGCGACAGTCTGACAAAGCAGTATTATAGTAAGAGAGTGAACATTCATTTCTTGTCACGTTTAATATACAAAGTTACGAAATTACCGTGACATATCCGCACGCCTTACCGATGATTAGCAAATCTTAACTAACATTCATTCACGAACCGTCTCTAAGCTACTGGCCGGTTGAGTGTATATCTCACTGATAACTATGCCCGGATTGAGCAGGCTTACTCTTAGGGTTATACTTGCATCGGATGGGGAGTCATAAGTAACGGAGGCATCGTTATAACCCTTTAGTACGTTACTGTTCCACTTTCCTTTAGTGGCTACGGTTTTGAGAGAACATACCGAGCTCTCGCCATCGTTAATACTGATAGCGACATCAAGATTATCGCCACTGTGGATAGGAAAAGAGGGTAGACATCTGACCTCAATCCTGTTAACACCCTTCTTTACGGGGATGGAATACTCTAAATATGGAGCTTCCCCGATATTGTTGCGGTAATCCGTATAGTCCATAGGATAAACGGTGATACTGCTTTTCCCGGGGCCGAGACCGCGGATCTCCCTGATGCTACCTTTTGACTGTGTAAAGTCGGATGCCGGTATCTTGACGGACTCTGTGACAGCGGTTGCTGTGTCAACAGATGCGATTGAGTCACTAACGGCAACCGGCGGGAGATCGAACTGTTTCTGCTTGCGTGGCTTGCAATCCATCATGCCATTCCATTTTCCGTTGGCTATATGGACATTATATTTGCGGGTAAGTTCTTCGATTTCGTTATGGGCATTTCGTGCCTGATCTGCGTATTCGAGTGCTTGGTTGCGCCGGCCACAGGCTGCAAGATCAAGGCTCTGACGTGCGCGGAATGTCATGACGTTCATATTGTAAGCTCCTTTGACAGGATACTCAATCAGTTCGAAAAACGCATCTTTGAGACGTTCTGGGATTCTGTCGGATATTTCGTCAACACGTTCCGAAATGAGCCGGTATCGCCGGATGCGTTCATCCATATCGGCTGACGAGTAATCGACGCTGAAGATATGTTCAGGTTTGCCGGCCGCAGCAAGCTCGTAGTATTCAAGCTTTATATCTGCCAGTTCATCCGCAACCTCATCGCCAAAAGTCATTTGCATCCAATGGCGGGTATACTTGTATGCCTCCTCCGGCTGCCACGCGTTGATGTCCCATGCGAGATCCATGCAGAATTGCAGTTCGGCTTCGGCCGGTTTGATGTCGCCTATGTTGATTACCCATAAATCACGGATTCCGTTTTCGTACCCCTTGGTGAGCTCATAGCTGATAAGTGATGGGGAGGTGGAACTCAGCCATAGATAATCGGCCGGTTTGCCCCAGTATGACAGGTGGTAATAGACACCGTGTCCTCCCGAACGTTTCTGTTCCTCAACGGTGGGGAGCTGGCGTATATAGCCGTGGTTGTCATCAACCCATGTCAGAATGACATCCTCAGGTACTTTCAGTCCGGCATTATAAGCATCGAGCACCTCTTTATAGGGTATGAAAATCTGCGGTACTGTTTCGGGGTCACCGATATGTTTACGTATCAGAGCGCGCTGATAGTCTATGATCTCGGTCAGACCGCGCACACGTTCCTTGGACGAACGATAACCCTTGATTCCAGAGTCATGCACGCCGCGCATGCCCAGTGTGTACATTGCCGAGTATCCCTTGCTCTCCATAACACGTTCCTCCCAGTAACGCTGTATTTTTTCCTTGTTTTCTGTATAATTCCAGTTCTCGTTTGTGCCTGTGCGGTCGTCGTATCGTCTCCATTCCCATTCGTTATCGCGCAGCATCTGCTCGCAGTGGCTTGAACCTAAGGCAATATCATACTTTTTTGCAATGGGAAGGTTGTCCTTGTTATCCCAGAAAGCCTGTGAGCAATGATGCATCGCCGGCCACAGCACATTGGCACGCAAGCGTAACAACAGTTCCATTACCTTGGCGTAGGTATTGGGACCTATATTATTGTATTCGGAGTCTAAGTTTTTAGCTGCCCATGGATTTAGCCCCCAATCCTCATCATTGATGAAAATACCTCGGAACTTCACTGCCGGCTCTCCGACAACTGTTACACCCGGTGTAGCATATATGGCCTCATGTTTTTCCGGCAGAACATCCGCCCACCATACGTAAGGCGATACGCCCATAAGGCGTGACAGCTCAAAAAGCGAATAAGCCGTGGCCCGAGGTGTGCTTCCGTATGCTACGAGAGCCTGCTTTACTCCTTTTAATGGTTTGTCCACCACAGCCAGCCCGTAAGCCTCCCATTTCCCCTTGACTCCGCTCGCATCCAGTTTGCCTGACTCAATGAGATTGTCTATCAGCATTGATGAGCCGATAGTTCCAGCTATAACGGGATATTTAAGCCTGTCGGCTGATGACGCGAGAGTAGGGGTGAGGCCCGTTATTAATCTGATATCATCTGCCACCGCCTGTGCAGCTGTAGAGACGACCTCGGCGTCCAAACTGTCGATTACAAACGTTGCTGTGTGGCCGTCGGCTGAGACTATTGGAAACGCTCCTTTCTGATCATGGAACACAACGGACACCTTGTCCCCACCGAATACATCCACCGAACTCCATGCGATGGTGACCAGAAATAATATGGTTAATCTTGATGCAATCTTACTCATGTAATGTAGAAACAGATAATACACAAAGGTATGAAATTTATTCCGGTTATCCATTCTCCAAATAAAAATATCATGCAGCCGATTTTTTTTGATAATTCATAAAGAATACGTAATTTTACCCGTACAAAAGCAAGGGAATTTTCCCGATCGGCGGAGGCTGATTAAAGCTTTGTATATATTTACAAAAGGCATTTTGCTCGGTTCTTTGATTCTGAAATCGCCAAAATAAAAGAATAAGCCGAAGATACCCTGCGAAGAATGCCCTAATGTCGTGTTCGTATATGTAGCACGCACTGACTCCACGGTGCAGATGCCAATCATAGGCGATAGCGGCGTGGGGTAGTTATGTTCTTCCGCAATCTTTCGGCAGCGTGTTTGGCGATACGTAGAATCAAAAGAGGTGGAAAGCAAAACGAACTCCGCGCCTTTTGTTTTGGCAAAACCTAATATTAAGATTCTATGCGGAGTCTGAATCTGATACTCACTAAATGCCACATATAGGGAAGCTGATCAAGGAAGAACTTGACAGACAGGAACGGACGCCTGCTTGGCTCGCTCGTAAGATCAATTGCGAGCGCCCCAATGTGTACTATATTTTTCGTCAGCAATCCATCAATACAGATCTGCTGATGCAGATTTCCCGTGCTCTTAACGTAGATTTTTTTCAGTATTATTCGGATGAGTATACCGAAGAACGTTAAATATTTATACGCATCCGTAAATTCTGTTTACGCCAGTCGTGCATATATTTAGAATTATCATTTCTAATTTCGTGCCATGAATATATCCCGACACAGCTATATTGCCGGAGCAGTTCTGGCATTGGGAGCGGTAATATATGTATTGTTTAGAGAGCCGGTCGTTTTTACGTCACCTATCGTTCCGAAGCATACAATACCGTTGCCTTTAATCTCGCTTCCCGACAACGTGCTGTATAATATACTTAAATATCAGGTTCCGGATGCTTTATGGTGTACTGCGCTACTGATATATTCATCAAATATAAGAAACAGGCTCCTAAAGATTATTGCGATCATTATGCCTGTAGCAATGGAAGTCGGGCAGTCTACCGGTATTATACCGGGGACATTTGATATTATTGATATGACAGTGTATTTATTTCTAATAATTATATTCTTATTAAAATGGAAAAATTCAGAATCAAAATCTCTGTGCTTGGACAATGTTTAGCGCTTGTCCTATTTGCGGCAGTTGCATTAGCTTCTTCCTCATCAAAAGATGTGTATAATCACGTTGATGACTTCGTAGAAGGATGGAATTATGGTAAATCTCTGAGCGATGCAACTAATGAAGTCGAGGTTATTGAACTTGACAGTATCGCGACAGAGCAACCTATGGTGGCAAATGCATATTAAATATGCTATTTGCTTTTGTTTAAAACAGTTATTTAATTAAAGTTATTAACATCTAAATGAACAAAATTCTATTTAATTTGATAGTCCTTCTGGGGCTATCGGCGATTGCCAGCTCACAGGGGGTAGTGAATGCCCAAATATGCAAGGTAGATGTAGACAACAGTAGTGTTGAAGTTTTTAGCTGTTATTTATCTGATGGTAATGCTGTTGTGATCTTGTCGAATGACAGTGACAATATCAAGGCAAATGTGACTGTAACAGTGGAAGTCGTGTACAGTAGAAATATATCAAGGTCGTATACTGGAAAAATATTGGCAAATCCGGGATCGACTGAGTTGAAAATTCCAATTGAAGCCAAAGTCAATCAGCAGACACCCAAAAGTGTAACAGTCACTTCTATTTCAGGCACAAAATGTCTTTAATCAAATTTAAATTAACCAATTATGAAAAAGATTTTTTTAATCATTGCCCTATTATCAGGGACAACAGCAATCGGTATAGCCTCACACGCTGCATCAAATTTGCCAGCTGCAAGTTCGCTATCAGCAATCCCTTCAGCACCGACTCATCGAGCAGTGTGTTTGACAAACCCAGACAATCCTCGTAACGGAGAACAGGATATATTTTTATTTGCTTATGATGATAACGGTGTAATATGGGTATACGGCACAACGAACGAAACATTTTCTGCTCCCATTCGCACCGCTCCATCAGGTCGTTCAGACTTTAAATACAAATTTATGAGGGCTGGTGTGCTGTGGTATCTGCCAGCATAAGTTTACGCTGTTTATCACATATAATATTCAAGCAGGTGACTATGTATAGTTTAGTTGCCTGCTTTTTTATGTAGGAAACATT
The DNA here is from genome assembly GCA_014802015.1 of Bacteroides sp. GTDB lineage: Bacteria > Bacteroidota > Bacteroidia > Bacteroidales > Muribaculaceae > Duncaniella. Next base: position 31,790 of record JAAVDB010000005.1, on the reverse strand, counting down.
CTAATCCGAGTCTGCCTCTTTCATGAACGAACTTTGGGTTATAAAAAGTTAATTATTCACAATTAAATTTTGTAGATTGTAGAAATTTGTGTATCTTTGCAGAGTATTTGAAAGTAAATACATCATCAATCAATGAATACCCGATTTTACGCATACTCCTATTTTTATTACTTTTATTTTGCAGAAAAATAAAAAGCGGGACGTTGCGTGTGTAATCCAACTTTATTCAGATAAGTCAAATATACAATGATACATAAATCCCGCTCCTCATTCAGGACGCGGGACATTTTTTTTATTAACAACAATGAAAAAGATAACGATACAAGGCGTAGCAGGGTGCTTCCATGATGCGGCGGCACATCTGTATTTTGAAGGAGAAGAGGTCGAGACCATTCCGTGTGAGTCATTTCCCGCTATGTTCGACACTCTTGCTTCGGACGCTTCGTTATTAGGCATTGTCGCCGTCGAGAATACTATCGCCGGTCCGCTTCTGCAGAACCATGAACTGTTGCGTCAGAGCAATCTGCGTATCATCGGAGAGCTGAAGTTGCGCATATCGCACGTGTTATGTGCTCTACCTGGTCAGACGATCGATTCGCTCACCGAGGTCAATTCTCATCCGATGGCCCTAATGCAATGCGAACAGTATCTGCGCCGCCATCCTAATATGAAGGTTGTGGAGAGGTTTGATACCGCAGGCAGTGCCGAGGAGATAGCACGCGACGGACTCTCCGGGCATGCTGCCGTGTGCGGAGAATATGCCGCCGAACTATATGGACTGCACGTTCTTGAACGTGGCATAGAGACGAACAAGCGCAACTTCACCCGTTTCCTCATCGTAGCCGATCCGCTTGTAGCAGCTGAGATAGGACCCAAGGAGAAGGATATTGACAAGGCTTCGATTGTGTTCACGCTCCCGCATACGCACGGTGCTCTTTCAAAAGTTCTGACCATTTTGTCGTTCTACGATGTTAATCTTTCAAAGATACAGTCTACGCCGATAGTCGGCCGCGAGTGGGAGTATAGATTTTATGTCGATCTCACGTTTGACAGCCTTCTGCGGTTTCATCAGGCCATTGATGCGGTGCGTCCGCTCATCCGTGACCTAAGTATTCTCGGAGAATACACCGAGGCCAAAATAACACATTAATATATTAATTACACAATTATATGAATATTCAACCCTCACAGCGAGTACAGCAGATCAAGGAGTATTACTTCTCGACCAAACTCAAGGAGATCGCAGCCCTGCGTGCTCAGGGTGTAGATATAATATCACTCGGCATCGGAGGTCCGGACCTGCCGCCTCCGGCATCGGTAATGGATACGATGGCCGAGGCTGTTCACGATCCGGCCAATCACGGTTACCAGTCATACGTCGGTATTCCCGAGTTGCGTCAGGCGTTTGCACGATGGTATAAGAAATGGTATGGCGTAGACCTTAATCCTGACACCGAGGTGCTCCCGCTCATCGGATCGAAGGAGGGTGTGACGCATATCACGCTCGCGTTCGTCAACCCCGGTGACAAGGTTCTGATTCCCGATCCCGGTTATCCCACCTACACGTCGATCAGCCGTATGGCCGGTGCGGAGGTGATCACTTACGATCTCGTGGAGGAAAATGGCTGGCAGCCTGATTTTGAAGCGCTGGAGCGTCTTGACCTCAATGGCGTAAAGCTCATGTGGATGAACTATCCCCACATGCCGACAGGAGCCAAGGCTCGCCGCGAGACGTTTGAGAAAGCTATTGATTTCGGTCGTCGTCACGGCATCGTAATCGTACATGACAATCCATACTCATTCATACTCAATCCCGAGCCAATGAGTATTATGTCGGTGCCCGGAGCGATGGACATCGCTATAGAACTCAATTCACTCAGCAAGAGTCATAATATGCCCGGTTGGCGTGTGGGTGTAGCGGTGAGCAATCCTACATTCCTCTCGTGGATGTTGCGCATCAAGAGCAATATCGACTCAGGTCAGTTCAAGCCACTCATGCTCGCCGCGGCGCGGGCACTTGAGGAGGGGCCCGAATGGCATGATGCGTTAAATAAGGCCTACGCCTCGCGTCGTGCCATAGCCGAAGAGATTATGACTGAACTCGGATGCACGTTTGATCCTTCACAGTCAGGTCTGTTCCTATGGGGGCGCATTGACGATCCCTCTGTGTCATCCGAGCAGCTTGCCGACCGCATTCTGGCCGAAGCACGTGTGTTCGTGACTCCCGGTTTCATATTCGGCCACAACGGAGACAGATACATACGCATATCGCTTTGTGCACCTGAGGATAAACTCACCGAGGCCCTCCAACGTATACGCAACGTAAACAAGAAAGCATAAAAATACATTATATATTAAAGCAAATAAAACTAATACATATATGGATAATATACTCCCACTCGCAATAGACGGTAATGAACTCGGCCGTCCCTTGATTATCTCCGGCCCATGTAGCGCGGAGACCGAGGAACAGGTTCTCACCACGGCCCGCGGTCTCGCCCGAGCCGGTGTCAAGGTATTTCGCGCAGGCATCTGGAAACCTCGTACCAAGCCCGGAGGTTTTGAAGGGGTAGGCGTCCCCGGACTCGCATGGCTCAACAAGGTTAAGGAAGAGACCGGAATGAAGGTCGCTACCGAGGTCGCCAACCGCGGACATGTTGAGGCCGCGCTTGAATACGGTATCGACCTGCTTTGGATCGGAGCCCGTACTTCAGCCAACCCTTTTGCAATGCAGGAGATCGCCGATGTGTTGCGCGAGAGTGGCAAGGACATACCTGTACTTGTCAAGAACCCTGTTAATCCTGACCTGGAGCTGTGGATCGGCGCACTCGAACGCCTCTACAATGCCGGCATCCATCGTCTCGGTGTTATCCACCGCGGATTCTCGACTTACGGTCCTCAGATCTATCGTAACAATCCCCAGTGGCGTATACCTCTGGATCTGCGAGTACGATTCCCGCAGATTCCCATCATCTGTGACCCGAGTCATATCGGCGGTAAGCGCGAACTCATCGCGTCACTCTCGCAGCAGGCGCTCGACATGGGCTTTGACGGACTTATCATCGAGAGCCATTGCGATCCTGACTGCGCGTGGAGCGACCGCAACCAGCAGATCACTCCCGAGGTGCTCGGTGTGATTCTTGACAACCTCGTCTTCCGCGATGCCCCCGTGCCGACCGAGAACCTCATACACCTGCGTCGACAGATCGACCAGCTTGACAACGAACTTGTGGAGATTCTCGGCAAGCGAATGAATATCTCGCGCGAGATAGGTGCGTATAAGAAAGAACATAATATGCCCGTCGTTCAGGCCGGTCGTTATAATGACATTATGACCACCCGTATTCTTGCAGGTAAGGCTATGGGTATGAGTGAAGATTTCATGCGCTCGGTTCTGTCTGCGATACACGAGGAGTCTGTGCGCATCCAGGTCGAACTTAATAAGTAAGTTTGTAATTATGAAGATTCTTATTCTCGGAGCAGGAAAGATGGGATCGTTCTTTTGCGATCTCCTTTCCTTTGAGCATGAGGTCGCAGTCTATGATCCCGACCCGCATCGTCTGCGGTTCACATTCAACGCCCAACGGTTTTCATCACTTGATGAGATTGATGCTTTCAGTCCCGACCTCGTGATAAACGCATCGACTGTCAAATACACTATCGACGCTTTCAGACAGGTACTGCCGCATCTCCCCAAGAATTGTATTATCAGTGACATCGCATCGGTCAAGACCGGTTTGCCTGAGTTTTATGCCGAATGCGGACATCCCTATGTCAGCACGCACCCGATGTTTGGTCCGACATTCGCCTCACTGACCAATCTCAGTAACGAGAATGCGATTATCATATCCGAGGGTGACCATCTCGGCAAAGTATTCTTCCGTGACCTGTATTCACGTCTCAAGCTGAATATAGTCGAATACACGTTCGAGCAGCATGACGAGACGATCGCTTACTCACTCTCTATCCCGTTTGCCGCAACGCTCGCATTTGCTTCGGTAATGAAACATCAGGAGGCACCGGGCACGACATTCAAGCGTCACATGCAGATAGCGGAAGGCCTGATGAGCGAAGACGAATATCTTGTGAGCGAGATACTTTTCAATCCGCACACACCGTCACAGCTCGAAGGTATTCTCGGCAAACTCACCGAGTTGCTTGACATCGTCAAGCGTCGTGATTCGAAAGCCATGTCAGAATATCTCGCACAGGCACGCGAACATATTAAATAGTCCACATAATAAAGCACCCTCAGGAGCGTTTATATGGTATGATACCACGTCCCGGAAATATCATTCGAGGATTGACGCTTCTGCTGGGTGTTTTAACATTCGGCAGTGTCGGTGCGTTCGCGCAGAGCGGAGGCAACACTTTCTATTCCTTTCTTGACATACCGTCCTCCACTCTGGCCTACGGCCTGGGTGGAATGAACATATCCAATATTGACGACGACATCAATGCGGCTGACCGTAATCCCGGTCTGCTCGGTTCAGAGGTTGATATGCAGTTAGGTATCAACTATATGCGATATGTCGGCGAGAGTAATTTTGCAGGCATTAAGTTCGGCCATAGCGCGGGTGATCACGGTGCATGGGCCGCAGGCGTTCAATATATGGGCTACGGATCTATCAAGGGTGCCGATGTCAACGGTGTACTCACCGGCGATTTCTCCCCTAAGGATATGATTCTGTCAGGTACGTATGCTCATGACATTACTGATCGTTGGCGTGGAGGCGCTACACTCAAATATGTCTATTCGACCTATGATGCCTATTCGGCAATGGCTCTCGGTACGGATCTTGGTGTCAACTACTACGATCCTGACCGGGATCTGTCGTTTTCGGCCATGATCGCCAATCTCGGCGGTCAGATCAAGCGTTTTGATCGCCGATACGAGCGGATGCCCGTAGATATACGGTTGGGTCTGAGCAAGGGCCTGAGCAGTATTCCATTGGTGTTGTCGGTTACGGCACATGACCTGACCCGATGGCACCTCCCGTATTATGATGCGGGAGACGGCTCCGAAGACAGCACTCCGCAACTCAAGGACAAGTTTATGAGCAACTTGTTCAGGCATCTGATTTTCGGAGCGGATTTCAGTCCCTCTGACAATTTCCATATTGGTCTTGGCTATAATTATCGTACGCGCACGGATATGTCAACATACAAACGTAGTTTCCTATCTGGATTCTCGGCATGTATGGGACTGAATGTGCGCAACTTTGCTCTCGGCATAGCTTTTGCGCAGCCTCACACGGGAGCCACCACACTTATGCTGAATATTTCCACACGTCTTTATGAATTCTGAACGTAAAATCATCATAGCCATCGACGGTTATTCATCGTCGGGTAAAAGTACAATGGCCCGCCAGCTTGCATCGGCCATAGGTTATCGTTATATTGATTCCGGCGCTATGTATCGGGCCGTGACTCTCTGGGCCATGCGGCACGGATATATGTCACAGGGCTCTTCGCCTGATGTCGATGCCATTGTGGCAGCCCTTCCGGAGATAAAGATCGACTTCAAGGTCGAAGGTCCTCGTCAGCTCACGATGCTTGACGGTGAGATTGTCGAGAACGAGATCCGTTCGCTCGAAGTCAGCAATTGTGTTTCGCCGATCGCAGCAATCCCGCAAGTGCGCCATGCTCTCGTCAGGATGCAGCAGGCCATGGGTGAAAGCAAAGGTATAGTCATGGATGGCCGCGATATAGGTACTGTCGTATTTCCTGACGCTGAGATGAAAGTGTTCTGTGACGCTTCGGCCGAACGTCGTGCCGAGCGCCGTTTCAAGGAACTCACGGATAAGGGTGCGTCAGTCACGTACGAAGAGGTGCTTGATAATGTACGTACCCGTGACCATATCGATGAGACCCGTTCGGAGGGCCCCCTGCGTTGCGCCGATGATGCCGTGCGGCTTGACAATTCGGCTATGACCATCGACGAGCAGAATCAATGGTTGCTTGACCTGTATCGCAGTTGTGTGGCTGCCGTAAAATAACACCACGGTTTATTCGTCATCTGATATGAATGACTGCACGTCATCCGATAAGGTTATGATCCCTGTAGTGGAGATTGATGCCAGCTCCGGATTCTGTCACGGAGTGGTGGGCGCGATACGCAAGGCCGAGGAGGAGCTGGAGCGCACGGATGCGCCATTGTACTGCCTCGGTGATATTGTCCATAATAATGATGAGGTGGAACGCCTGGAACGCAAAGGACTTTCGACCATTACACACGACGACCTGCCGCGGCTGCGCGGAGCGCGTGTCCTGTTACGGGCTCATGGCGAGCCTCCGTCCACTTACACATTGGCCCGAGAACTTGACATAGAGATTGTTGACGCCACATGCCCGGTGGTGCTCCAGCTCCAGCGACGTATCAAGCAGACGTATGATGATGTCTCGTCAAGTCCTCAGATCGTGATATATGGCAAATCAGGTCATGCCGAGGTCAACGGACTTGTCGGTCAGACTAATGGCGAGGCTATTGTGGTCGAGAATCTCTCTCAGCTTGACCGCATAGACTTTACCCGAGACATCGCGCTATATTCTCAGACCACGATGTCACTGAGCGGATTTGCCGAAATGACCAGAGAGATTGACCGCAGGCTTGCTCCCGGTGTCAAGTTCAGATACTATGATACCATCTGTCGTCAGGTAGCCAATAGGGTCAATCACCTGCGTGATTTTGCTGCGAGTCACGATGTCGTGCTGTTTGTGGCCGGAGTCAAGAGCAGTAACGGTAAGGTACTGTTCAGGGAGTGTCTTGATGTGAATCCGCGTACATATCTTGTATCCGGCTCAGGTGATTTTGATGCCGGATGGATTACGTCGGCTTCATCTGTCGGAATATGTGGTGCCACATCGACCCCGCGCTGGCTGATGGAGCAGGTGCGTGACACGGTCATGTGCGAAATTAAAAGTAAACTGCTATGATCTCATTCCATAAATGCCTGTATGCCATGGCGGTGCCGTTGGCGATGATACTTGTATCCTGTGGCGGATCTGACAGCGTCAGCCGGCATGTCCGTGACCGTAAGGCCTATACGTTAGGACAGGAGCATGCGGAGATAATAGTGTCACTGCGTGATAATGAATCATCGCTTCAGGATGCCCTTCTTGACGTGCGTGCACGCATCACCAATATCCACGATCGTATCAGCGCTCAGGCGGCAGCTGATTATGAGCGTGGATTTGTCGAATATATCACCGAGCATGACGATTCACTCGCGCGCGTGCTGTTCTGATCATTATAACTGATTAATCCTGTATGAAATTCTACAGCACTAATCATACGTCACCGTCAGTCGGGTTGAGGGAGGCTGTGATGAATGGTCTCGCCCCGGACGGTGGTCTGTATTTGCCTGAGCGTATCCCTGTCATACCGCAGGCATTCTTTAAGAACATATCCGAGATGAGTATACGTGACATCGCGTATGTCATCGCTGACCTCATCCTCGGTGAGGATATAGATGCGTCCGAGATACGTCAGATCGTCAACGGTACATTTACTTTTGACATACCTCTTGTCGGCATTGATAAGAATATCTATTCGCTTGAATTGTTTCATGGTCCGACAATGGCGTTCAAGGATGTCGGAGCACGCTTCCTTGCGCGGGTCATAAGCCATTATTCATCACTTGCACCGGCACGTAAGGTCAAGGTAGTGGTTGCTACATCCGGCGACTCGGGTGGAGCCGTGGCTGCCGGATTCAAAGATGTACCGGGGGTGGAAGTGTATATACTCTATCCTTCGGGGCAGCTCTCGCGCATGCAGCGTGCCCAGCTTGACGTGCCGGGAGGCTCCGTGCATGCCATTGAGGTGTTAGGCACATTTGACGATTGTCAGCGTATGGCTAAACAGGCATTTGCGGACGAGACTCTCCGTAAGGATTTTTTGATCACATCGGCCAATTCAATCAATATCTGTCGTCTGCTCCCGCAGATGTTCTACTTCTTCTATGCTTATGCTTCACTGATGGGCAGAGATGAGGATGGGGCGGGGGACGTAGTGTTTGCAGTGCCTTCAGGTAATCTCGGAAATCTTACGGCCGGATTATTGGCGTGGCGTATGGGCCTGCCTGTTAAACGGTTTGTCGTGTCAAACAATACGAACGATGTGACAGTCAATTATCTGCTCACAGGGCGATTCACACCACGTCGTTCAGTCAGAACCATAGCATGTGCCATGGACGTAGGTAATCCCTCGAATATCTCCCGTATACTCGATATTTTCGGAGGTGATTTCGGCCCGGTGCAGCGCCTTGTAAAAGGTTACTCATATTCCGACGAGGAGATTGCCGGTTCGATAGCGCGCACATATTCTGCCGATTCATATCTGTTGGATCCGCACAGTGCGTCAGCTCTTGCCGCGTTGCGTGAAGATTTGCAGCCGGGAGAGAAGGGCATATTCCTTGCCACGGCTCATCCGGCTAAATTTCCCAAAGTCATATATGATGCGACAGGTGTGGAGTTGCGACAGCCACAACTCGGAGACCCGAGTCACAAACCGATGTCTCATCCACGTATATCCGTGTCATACGAGGCCCTGAAAAAGATACTCATTCAATAAACAAACAAGCTGTATCAATTGTTAATATAGTATAATTCGATCATCAATTTAAAAACATCACATATTATGGCAGCAAACAAACGCCTTCTTAAGAAGGAAATTCATCGTATATGCGGCGCTCTTGCCGGCGAATGTGTAATAGCTAAAATAGCAATCCCCGGTATTGATCGCGATAAACTCAATGAGATAATCTATCAGCTTGCCGATCTCCAGGTTTCAGCATTGCGTCTCGTAAGTGTTGATTTTCCCGGCACCACCAAGTCATACGCTAACAAGAAAGAGTATGCCGATGCCCGTCGGGCATATTACAAGGCTTCATTCGCAAAACTTAAGGAGCTCTTCAATGCACGTATTCAGGAGATATTGCGTGAGATGAATGCGACTGTACCTGACGCAGCCACACCCGAACAGCGCAAGGCTCAGATGAAACATCTTCTTGAACTCGGTTTTGCCGAAGAGGACAAGGAGAAAGCCGGTAAGTAATGGGATTCTGTAAAAGTATGCTTAAACTCTTCGGATGGCAGGTGCGATGCACTGTGCCTGACTATCCGAAGTGTATAATTTGTGTCGCTCCGCATACATCCAACTGGGATTTTGTACTCGGTGAGTTCGCCTGGTGGTCACTTGGCCGCAAGGCGGGATTTCTTATGAAGGAAGCATGGTTTTTCTTCCCGATGAAATATCTGTTCAAGGCATTGGGTGGAATACCTGTCTCCCGGCGTCGCGGTTCATCGTTAAGTGACGCGATCATACATAAGTTCGAGACATCCGAACGTATGAATCTCGCCATAACACCTGAAGGTACACGTGCCAAGGTGACGGAGTGGCGCACGGGATTTCTGCACATCGCGTATGAGGCGCACATCCCGGTCGTTCTCGGTGCTATAGATGCGGCTAACAAGCTGGTGCATCTTGAGCAAACATTTATCCCGACCGGCAATATTGATGCCGATATGCGTGCCATTAAGAATTATTACAGACAATTCGAGGGTATAAAACCAGATAGATTTTCAGCAGAATGAAAGTATGTAGTCTGCCCCTGGATATAGTGTATGCGTCGCCCGAGGATAATCTTGTGGCAACCGCCCATGCACTGAGCGAAGTAGAGAATGATACGGATATTGTTGTTCTTCCCGAGCTGTTTACATCGGCCTTTGTACCTGATGCCGGAACAGTAGCAAAGATTGCTGAACCGAATGACGGAAAGACGATCGAGGCACTGCGACGCTGGTCACAGTTCTTCGGCTTTGCTATCGCAGGTAGCTTTCTTGCCACTGATGGAGGCGGACGCTACTTTAACAGAGGATTCTTCGTAGAGCCGTCGGGCGATATGACATTCTATGACAAGCGTCATCTCTTCCCGTTGTCGACCGAGGACAAGGTATACACCGCAGGTAGAGAGTTCCCGCCGCGCATACGTTATCGCGGATGGGAATTTCGTCTTGCTCTGTGTTTTGATATACGTTTCCCGGTTTGGACTCGCAACAGACCCGAGAATATGTATGATGTCCTGCTCGTACCGGCCAACTGGCCCCACTCAAGAGTGTCGCAATTCAAGATCCTGCTTGCAGCCCGAGCCATCGAAAATCAGATATTTGTAGTGGCATCCAACCGTTCCGGCTCGGATAAGTTCGGAGACTATCATCTCACCGACGGAGGTATCTATGATAATCTTGGCACCCCGATTCAGGAGACACGTCGCAACGGATGTATGTATGCCCTGCTCGAACACAAGACCCTTATCGAAGGCCGCCAGCGCTTCCCCGCCTACGTCGCCACCGATAAATGGAGCATTGAACTGTAAATCAAAATCTCGTATAATACAAAACCATCGGGAACAGAAGGACAGCATTCCGCTCACTTCTGTTCCCGATGGTTTTGTATTATGCCGGGCGGGTTTAGATCTCGCCGATGATTTCGTTGATGTCTGATATGCCGTGGCGGGCGCAGTAGTCATCCATATAGTCGATGACTTTCATTGTCACTGCAGGGTCAATGAAGTTGGCTGTGCCGATTTCGACAGCTGTTGCTCCGGCAAGCATAAATTCAACGGCATCGCGACCGTTCATAATACCTCCGAGTCCGATCACAGGTATCTTGACAGCCTTCGCTACCTGCCATACCATTCTTACGGCAATAGGGCGCACGGCCGGGCCGGAGAGTCCGCCGGTAATAGTCGACAGGTGCGGACGACGACGCTCGACATCAATCGACATTCCCATCAGCGTATTGATGAGTGACACTGAGTCTGCACCCTCAGCTTCGACAGCTTTGGCTATGTCGGCTATAGATGTGACGTTGGGCGAAAGTTTGACAATAAGAGTCTTGGGATAGACTGCCCTGATAGCCTTGGTTACCTCCGCTGCACCTGAGGTGGTGGTGCCGAATGCCATTCCTCCCTCCTTGACGTTGGGGCATGAGATGTTGACTTCGATAGCATTTATTCCATCGAGGGGAGCCAGGCGTCGTGCTGTCTCGACATAATCTTCGATTTTTGCTCCCGATACGTTTACTATCAGCTCGGAGTCATAATGACGGATGCGGGGATAGATGTTCTCGATGAAATAATCTACGCCCTTGTTCTGCAGGCCGACCGCATTAAGCATGCCCGACGGAGTCTCGACCATGCGGGGATAGGGATTGCCCTCACGGTGTTCGAGAGTAGTACCTTTAATAATATATCCGCCAAGACGGTTGAGGTCTATGAATGGAGCGAACTCCTCGCCATAGCCGAATGTACCCGATGCCGTGAGTATCGGATTTTTCAGAGAGAGATTGCCGATATTTACTGAAAGTTTTGCCATAGCGCCTAAAAATTACCAGTTGAGCATATTGATGTTAAACACAGGGCCTTCCGTGCATACGCACACGTTACCTTTGACTGTGTTTTCAACACAGCACAGACAGGCTCCAAGTCCGCATGCCATCATATTTTCAAGCGATACTTCACAATCGATATTACGTTCGCGAGCTATGGCGGCGACAGCTTTCATCATCGGTGCGGGACCGCAGCAGTAGATGCGGCCAACAGGTGAGTTGAGAGTAGAATGGAGCGTGACAAGACCTTTTTCGCCCATCGAACCATCCTCGGTGGAAACATGCACGGTGCCTACCTGACTGAAATCCTCAAGTTCGAGCACATCGGATGCCGACCGCGCGCCGAGCAGGAACTCGGGCTTATATCCTGCCTCTTTGAGCTTTCGTCCGAGGTAGAGGAGGGGAGCTACACCGACACCTCCGCCGACGAGAAGAGGACGAGAGTCGGCAGGCGCATCAAGTGAGAAACCATTTCCTAATGGTAGAAGTATATTTACAGTCTGTCCCTCTTTAAGTGCGATCAGCGCCTCGGTGCCATGTCCGGCTTTGCGTATAAGCAGATCAAGAGTATTCTTATCATAATCCACATCATTTATTGAGATGGGGCGGCGCAGAAACACGCCGGGAGTCTCGGCTGCAACCTGCACGAACTGACCCGGAGCGATGGCGGACAACAGCGAGCCGTCAGCCGGGGCAAGTGTAAGACGCGAATACATAGCATTGTAGCGCGTGTTACGGATGATTATAAAATCGGTTACCTGTTTCACTATATTTATCTGTTGGTATTTTTTCAACTACTGGGGTCAGAAATATATTATCTGATAAATTCCTTTGCTCTTGCCGGATCTACACCAAGCTCGACGGCTCGTTCGGCATCTTTGCGTGCATCCTCGGGACGATAGTGCATCTTATTGAGAGCAGCGCGGTACAGATAGAGTTCTCCATCTTCCGGAGCGAGCTCCATTGCTTTTGCTATATCGTCAGCCGCCTCCTGAAGATTGCCGGTCATAAGATAGCAATAAGCTCGGGCGCCGTAATATTCCGGTTCCTCGATCGAGCGCAGTATCTCATTGTAGAAAGGGATCGCCTCCTGATATTCACCGAGCGATGTGTGCATAGCAGCCTGTGCTATCTGAGTCTCGTTAGCGGAGGGGAAATGCTTTACGAGATAATCGAAATCTTCCTTGGCCACGTCGTACATACGGTGTCTGAGTGCAAGCAATCCATGATGATAACGAGCTGTGATGTAGGTCGAATCAAGTTGCATGATGCGTGCATAGTCATTAAATGCCTCCTGCTCGTATCCCATCGACGTATACACCTTGGCCCTGTTGGCTATGATTGTGACGCTTGACGGCGCTATATCAAGCGCACGGGTGAATGATTCGATGGCCGCGGAGTCTTTGCCCAGACTGTATTGCACCATGCCGAGATTACTCAGCAACAGTATATTCCCGGGATTCTCCGGCTCGGTCGATATGGCTTCCCGAATGAGATTCTCAGCATCAGTCCATCGCTCCTCGCTGCATGCCTTGTCAGCCTCATCGACAAGATTTAGATAAGGTGTATCGGCTTTAGCGCTGATTGTTGCAGTTATTATAACCGCTATACATAATATTATGGAATAAAGACGATTCACAGATCCGAGAGTTTTGAACGGTAGTCACGTGGTGACATTCCGGTCAGATGTTTGAAATATTTGCCGAAAAACGATTGATTGGCAAAATTGAGCTTGGCGCTGATTTCCTGAATATTCAGTCCCGTAGAGCGTAACAGCATTTTCGCTTCGACAATGACTCGCTGATCTATCCATTCACCGGCTGTCTTCTCGCTCACCTCCTTGAGTACGGCTGACAGATGCTTGGGGGTCACATAGAGCCGGTCGGCATAATAACTGACCGTGCGTTCGCGCATATAGTTTTCTTCGAGCAATTCAATGAATTTCGATAGCAACTCCTCTCGTCGTGATTTGTGATCAGGAGCCTTGATACGCGATGTGTATATGCCGAGAGTGCTGAAAAACAAGACCTCGCACAATGCAGCGAGAGCCATGGAGTTGTATGGCCTGTCTGGGCATGACAACTGTGCGATGAACAGGTCGTAGATGGATTTTAACGACTCAAGCTCGTTGTCGGTGACGTGTATTATAGGATTGGAAATCAGTTGCAGACTATGTGGCACCATGTAGCGCATGGACGGGAACATTTCATCAATCTTATCCTGGGCTACCGTGATAAAAAAGCCTGTGAAATCCGGAGAAAGTTCGCATTGCGTTATCCTGTGTCCGGGACGCAGGACAAGAATGTCGTTAGCGCCGATAGTGTGGGTCTTGATGTCGATTGTCGATGTAATACAACCGCCTGTACACACTACAAGCAGCATGTAGTCAAGACGTGTGGGAAACGTGATATAGGGTATCTCAGCCAGAGACTGAAATACCGCTATATCACGTTGTGGGGATATTAATGGGGTGTTATGCTCCATTAATACAAATTATTAGTCCTGAAATTCGATTAGCGGAGCATCCGTTCCGACTACATCGCCTTCCTTGACGAGGATTCTCTTTACGACATCGTCCTTTTCGGCTTCAACGTCATTTTCCATCTTCATTGCCTCATATACGAGCAGGAGATCACCTTTCTTGACCGGCTGTCCTTCCTTGACATTGACCGATACGATGCGGCCACCCATCGGAGCGTTGAATGTCGGACCGGTGATAGGCTCGCACACAACCTCTTCGACTACTGCAGCCTCGGCGGCAACGGTGGCACGCTGAGCGTCATATTCCTCCTGACGGCGTTTACGCAGGAATCCGTTTGCTACGGAGGGGAGCAGTTCGAGCAGCAGCATCTCTTCGTTATTTGATGCCAATGCTATGCCGCCCATCTCTTCGAGGGTGGGATTCTGAGGCCTTTTGTATGAAGAGACATCGTAAGCCTTCTCCTCGGCCGATCCTGTGATCTTTTCACGGAAGGCCGGATCTACGGGCACAGGAGTCTTGCCATATTCGCCTTTGACAAGAGATATGAACTGATTGTTGGTCGTGGTGTAGTCTGGTTTACCGTTCTTACGATCAAGAGCCACGAGTACGGCCTGACTGCCTACGATCTGGCTGGTGGGGGTGACAAGCGGTATCAGACCTGCATCACGACGCACCATTGGGATGAGACGCATGGCATCTTCAAGCAGATCTTCGCTCTTCAACTGCTTGAGCTGTGCCACCATGTTGGAGTACATACCGCCCGGCACCTCGGCATTCTTGACGAGTTCGTTCGGCTTGGGGAAATGGAAGTATGCTTCGATCTTGTGGCATGCATCGAGCAACCCTTCCTCATCATTGGCGAAAGCGAACTCTATAGCTGAATCGAACAGAGCTGCGATCTCTGCGGGTAGTGTATCATTGAGCGGATCGAAAGCCACCGGCATATTGTCACGGTTGAGATCGAAGTCGGCAAGAGCCTTGCGAGCATTCAGCAGTTCAGTCCGTATACGGCCCACAGCCTCCATATTAGCTTCGATCTCGACCCCGAGTCGCTGGCAGAAGATGTAGATAAGCTCGATAGCGGGTGCGGCCGAACCTCCTCCGAACCACCATATATTAGTGTCAAGTATATCGACTCCGTTGATTATCGCCATGAGTGACGATGCAAGGCCATAACCGGGAGTACAATGAGTGTGGAAGTCAACGGGTACTTTGACCTGAGCCTTGAGCGCCGATATGATGGATGCGGCGCGCGAGGGATTAACGAGACCCGCCATATCCTTGAGTGTGATTATCTTAGCACCAAGCGCCTCCATGGCCTTAGCTTTCTCGACGAAATATTCATCTGTGAATATCTTTTCGGGTGCCTGTGCCTTGCCACCGAACATCGACTTGAGTTTACCAAGAAAACCTCCTTTATTTTCAGGCTCTTCAGGTTTAGGATCGACCGTGTAGCACACAGCACCGTCGGCTATGCCGCCAAGGTCGTTTATGAGCTTGATCGACTCGCGTACATTATCAATATCATTGAGCGCGTCAAAGATACGCATTACGTTGAGGCCGTTTTCGATAGCCTCCTTGTAAAATCCTTCGAGCACCGAGTTGGGATAAGGAACGTAGCCGAAGAGATTACGGCCACGCGAGAGGGCTGAAAGGAGTGATTTACGGTTTTCACTCTTCGAATCCATCGCCTTTGATACGGTGCGCAGACGATTCCAGGGTGATTCATCAAGGTAACGCATTACGGAGTCGGGAACAGCTCCGCCCCAGACTTCCATGATGTAGAAGCGGGCATCCTCGTAGAATGGAAGCAATTTGTCAATAGTTGCCTGATCCATTCGTGTGGCAAACAGTGATTGCTGGCCGTCGCGTAATGTTAGATCGCGAATCTTCAGTGCCGGACGTGTGATTTTAGCCATTGTTGATAACTTTGATGATAAACTGAGGCAAAGTTAGCGCTATTATTTCAATTAGAGAAATTTTTCTTTAAATAAGATTATCGGACGTATGGATTTCCTTTCAATTCATTTTCAACAGTGGTCTCAGGTCCGTGTCCGGGCAGGATCACAGTGTCGGGGGGGAGAGTCAGTATGCGTTCGCGTATGGAGTGTATTAGTGTCTCATAGTCACCACCAGGGAGGTCTGTGCGTCCGATCGAGCCACGAAACACAGCATCCCCCGTGATTACAAATCCTGACTCGGGACAGTAGAGCGCAATGCTGCCGGGCGAGTGTCCCGGTACGGAAATGATGTCAATCGGTTCTGATCCGAGATACAGACGCTCGCCGTCGGTGAGTTCGATGTCCAGTCCGTGATCCTTGACATCTACGGGCAGATTGAATCGGCGGGTCTGGTCAACCAGTGTGCGCCCGAGGAAATCGTCATCCCGGTGAGCCTTGATGTCAAGGCCGTATTTATCCTTGATATACAGGTTGCCGAAGATATGGTCAAGGTGCATGTGAGTATTGATCAGATGCACAGGATGCAGGTTTTCACGTACGATAAAAGCGTCCAAGGCTTCAAACTCAGCCTTGTCGGTCATGCCGGGGTCTACAATTGCGGCCTCATGGCTCTCGGAGTCCCAGAGCACGTATGTGTTTACTCCGAATGGATTTACAACAAATCGGCTAACTTTCATACCATTATTATGTTATACTCAGAGTTCTACGTATATTAGGTCCTTGGTAGCGAAATACTCCTGAGGGAAGTAGTCGCTGAGCGGGACATCGATTAACGGCTGGCGCACACGGCCGAGTTCAGCACCCAGATCACCACCTTTGAGGCATATCAGACCGTTTGGCAGACGGTTGGAGGATTTGCCGGAGATGTTGCGGCGAATCAGTTTTATGAGTTCGTCAAGTTGCATCACGGCACGTGACACGATAAAGTCGTACTTGTTGTGACACTCGCCTATATCACCATGCTGGAATGTGACGTTTTTCAGACCGATAGCTTCGGCTATCGACTGGGCCACCTTGATTTTCTTGCCTATACGGTCTATCAGATGAAATCGGCATTCCGGCCACAAAATGGCGAGCGGTATGCCGGGAAATCCGCCTCCTGTGCCAAGGTCGAGAAATGTGGTGCCGTCGACCGGAGTTATGAACTTACCTATCGACAGTGAGTGGAGTATGTGATGCGGGTAAAGATTATCAATATCCTTGCGCGAGATGACGTTTATCTTCTCGTTCCATTCGGGATAAAGGTGTCCGAGTGCCTCGAACTGTGAGCGTTGAGTGTCGCTCAGATGGGGAAAATATTGTAATATCTCGTCCATTTCGGTTTCTGAAACGTTAATATATTATAATGCAAATATAGCTCATTTTCCGTTTATTTACGCTATCTTTGTCTAAAACTTATATTATTATGGTGAAATTAGGACGATACAATACTCTTAAAGTAGTAAAAAATGTCGATTTCGGCGCCTATCTCGACGGTGGTGACGGGGTGGAGATTCTACTTCCGGCACGCTATATCGGCGAACCGTTACATCCGGGTGACGAGATCGAAGTCTTCATATACAAGGATAATGAGGGACGTCTGATCGCTACGACCGAACATCCGTACGCCCAGGTAGGGGAGTTTGCGTTTTTGCAGGTTAACGATGTAAACCGTACGGGAGCTTTTCTTGACTGGGGACTGATGAAGCAGTTGCTGGTGCCTTACAGCGAACAGGCGGTCAGACTGTCCCGGGGTATGATTGTCCCGGTCTATGTATATGTCGACGATGCATCGCAGCGCATAGTCGCATCGGCCAAACTGGATCATTTCCTCGGGAACTGTATCCCGAAATATAAGGTCGGTGATAGGGTGAAGGCTCTCGTGTATAAGCACAATGAACGCGGTTACAGGGCCATTGTCGACAATCTGTTTCACGGCATGTTTTACGAGAGCGAGCTGTACTGTCCGCTTGAGATAGGAGAGGAGGTTACGGCATACGTCAACCGTGTGCGTGATGACGGCAAGATCGATCTCCTGCTTTATGGTCGTAAGGACGGTCGTGTTGATTCGCTTGCCGAGACTATCCGTGAGCGTCTCGCAAACACTCAGGACGGCTTTATCCCTCTCTGTGACAGTTCATCGCCCGAAGCTATCCGCGAGATGTTCAGCTGTTCGAAAAAGGATTTCAAGAAGGCTGTAGGTTCGCTCTATCGCGAGCATCTCATATCGCTCGTGGAGGGAGGAATAAAACTCAACGGCAAATAGCATGTAAGATATGGACTGGCATCCTGACTTACTCGGTGACGGATTCGAGATGTGCTACGTGACTCATCCCGATGATTACAGCGGTCATGTGCGCAGCACTGTGATACGCAGTGTGCCTGCGCGGCGTAACGGTGTGGCGATCGTGTATATCCACGGATTCAGCGACTATTTCCTGCAGTGGGAGATGGCCCGTATGTTTGTGGCGCATGATTACTCATTTTATGCCGTGGATCTCCGCAAGTACGGCCGATCGCTGCTGGCCGGTCAGCGCATGTTTGAGGTGCGTGATCTTCACGAGTATTTCCCTGATATAGATGCCGCCGTGGATGTCGCGATGGATGAAGGATGTGACCATGTAGTGCTGCTCGGCCACTCGACGGGCGGTCTCACGGCATCATTATATGTAAGTGAACAGTCGCGTTGGAATATAAGCGGCCTTATGCTCAACAGTCCTTTCCTTGACTGGAATCTGCCCTCTGCGTTGAAACATCTCGCCATACCGGTGGTGAGTGCCATCGGCCGGATATTTCCCAAGATGCCAGTGAAGCAGAAACCGGACCGCGGATATGCCGAATCGCTTCACACGGCCTTCAACGGTGAATGGGACTACCGGCGTGATTGGAAGCCAGACATACTTCCCGATCCTGATGCTGGATGGGTACGTGCCATACAGCGTGCTCAACAGGAATTGCGCCACCGCCGCATCGATATGCCGGTACTGCTGATGCACTCGGCCGAGTCGGTAAGGAGCGGAGACGGCCGTGAGAAGTACAGTCGTGCCGATGCTATTCTTGATGTGGATGGTATCTCACGTTACGGGCGGATTTTAGGTCCTGACGTAACGGAAGTAAGTTTTCCCGGAGGGTTGCACGACCTTGTCCTGTCATCACGCGATGTCCGCGAACGAGTGTATGCGACAATGCTTGACTGGCTGCGTGATAATGTCAGTCTTTGAGTCGGGAGGCCGGTTTCATATTCGGTAAGAATGCAGCCACTATGCCGAGAAGGGGGAGTAGCGTGCTGACCTGGAATATGAAGCGGATGCTTGTCTGTTCAGCCAGCCATCCGAAGAATGCCGCACCGATGCCGCCGAGACCGAACGAGAGACCGAAGAATAATCCTGCGATGGTGCCGAGATGAGCCGGTTTCAGCTCGGTGGCAAATACAAGTATTGCTGAGAACGCTGATGAGATGATGAGTCCGACCAGTATAGCGAGGATAATAGTGGCGGTATAGCCTACGTACGGCATGAAGAGGGCGAATGGCGCGGCTCCGAGTATAGAGCACCATATCACGTATTTACGCCCAATTTTGTCACCGACATATCCGCCGGCGATAATGCCGACCGCCGATGCTGCGAGGAATGCGAACAGGCACAGCTGGGAGTCACGTACCGAGATGCCGAATTTATCCATGAGGAAGAACGTGAAGTAGCTGGTCATGCTCGCGAGAAAGAACTGTTTGGAGAATGTAAGCAACACGAGTACGAACATCGCACGGTTGATCTGTCGCGGTGACAGGTTAAGTTTCTGAGCTGTATTCCTGACTTCACGAACGATGCCGTTCACGATGATGCGCTGATACCATCGGCCTATCCATGTCACCACAAACGCTCCGACCACAAGTGCGAATGCGAACCATATTACGGCACCTTTGCCGTGGGGGAGTACGATAAGGGCGGCGAGCAGCGGGCCTATGGCCGAACCTCCGTTTCCGCCGACCTGAAATATCGATTGTGCAAGTCCTTTGCGTTGTCCGGCTGCAAGCTGGGCTACTCGTGAGGCTTCGGGGTGGAATATTGAGGAACCCATGCCTACCACACTCACTGAAGCGATGATAAAGCCAAAACTATCGGAGAAGGCAAGAAGAAACAATCCGATAAGAGAGATGCACATACCTACGGTGAGTGCGAACGGACTCGGACGTCTGTCGGCATAGCGTCCGACGAACGGTTGCAATACCGAGGATGTCATCTGAAATACGAATGTGATAATGCCTATCTGCGTGAACGTCAAGTCAAAATCGGTCTTGAGTATAGGGTATATGGATGGGATTACCGACTGCACGGCATCGTTGAGGAGATGCGCGATGCTTATGGCGAATAGGATGGAAAATGAGGTTTTGCCTACATTGGCCGTTGTATTCATATTATATGTGTGTAGTTATATTACTCTCTAAATTCAATAGGAAACGTTTGGCATCAAGTCCGCCTCCGTAACCGGTGAGCGATCCGTCGGCACCGATGACCCGGTGGCATGGTGCGAAGATCGATATGGCGTTTGCTCCGTTGGCATTTGCCACGGCCCGCATGGCTGTGGGGCGACCGATACGTCGGGATAATTCGGCGTATGAGAGAGTCGTACCATACGGTATGTTCATCAGTTCATTCCACACAGACATCTGAAAGTCAGTACCTGCGAACAATAGCGGGATGTCAAATATCGGGCATTCGCCGGCAAAATATTGGTCGAGAAGTGTGACGGCGCGGGTAATGACATCCGAGCGCCCGTCGGTAAACGTTGCATTGAGATTACGGCTGAGACGCTGTAGTATGGCATCGCCTGACCTGCCTGTGCGCCATTCGCACAAGCACAGCCGGTCGCCGAACGAACCTAATGTCAGCGTGCCGCAAGGTGCAGAATATGTGTCGGTTATTATATCCATGAAAACTTTTTTAATGACTCCGCGACATTATCGCACCATTTGGCCGTGTTGCGTGTCGTAACTTTGCATCACAGTTACATTCATTCAACGTTCAATTCACATGAAATTTCCGTCACGCTTTACCTACTGTCTAACCAATCTTATAGCCGAATTTCTGTTCAGCCGAAGCTCTCGAATTCAAGTGATGCCAGCTCCCACAGCGACATTGCGTTCTCAAGTTGTTTCGTCGCGTCTGCATGGCGCTCGTATATGTCCGCCGGTGGATTACCAGCGGCGATTATCGCTTCTATGTCAGATACTTCCTGTTCGAGACGACCCACCTCGGCCTCTGCTTCCTCGACTTTTTTACGCGCTTTGCGCACGAGCTTATCATGCTCGCGCTGCTCGGCGTATGACATCTTACGCGGAGTGTCCTGCGGTGTCGCTTCGGGTTGACCGCCTGTCTTATGCGCGTTTTGTGCCTTGTCCGGTTTCGCCGTCTGCTCCGCTTTGACAGGTTGGGCCTTGGGGAGCGTACGTTCGAGTTCCGCAAGCGATGCGATCTTTTTCTTTTCAAGAAACTCGTAGATGCCTCCGAGACATTCACGCACCTTGCCGCCTCCGAACTCGTAGACCTTTTCCACAAGTCCGTCCAGAAATTCTCGGTCATGGCTGACGACTATCACTGTACCGTCAAACTCCTTAATGGCCTCCTTGAGGATGTCCTTGGTCTTCATGTCGAGGTGGTTGGTCGGCTCGTCGAGTATGAGCAGGTTGACCGGTTCGAGCAGCAGACGTATCATCGCGAGGCGGGTTTTCTCGCCGCCCGACAGGACCTTGACTTTCTTATCCGATGCTTCACCTCCGAACATGAAAGCACCCAGAATGTCGCGTATCTTGGTGCGTATGTCGCCGACAGCCACGCGGTCGATTGTGTCAAATACGGTGATGTCTCCGTCAAGCAATTGGGCCTGATTCTGCGCGAAATAGCCGATCTTGACGTTATGGCCTATCTTGAGCGAACCAGTATAGGGGATTTCTCCCATGATGCATTTGACGAGCGTGGATTTGCCCTCGCCGTTCTTGCCGACGAATGCTACCTTCTCGCCTCGCTTGATAGTGAATGTCGCGTTGTCAAACACCTGATGTTCGCCGTAGGCCTTGCCTACGTTATCGGCGATAACGGGATAGTCGCCTGAACGTGGTGCAGGGGGGAACTTGAGGCTGAGGTGGGAGGTGTCGACCTCGTCGACTTCGATACGGTCGATTTTGGCGAGTTGCTTGATGCGGCTCTGGACCTGAACACTCTTGGTAGCCTTATAGCGGAATCGTTCGATGAAGTCTTCGGTCTCCTTGATCATCTTCTGCTGATTCTGGAAGGCGCGCATCTGCTGTTCGAGCCGTTCCTGACGCAATATTACATACTTTGAGTAGTTGACCGAGTAATCGTATATCTTACCGAGCGAGATCTCGATAGTGCGGTTGGTTACGTTGTCGATAAACGCACGGTCATGGCTGACGAGCACTACGGCATTGGCTTTGGTCATCAGAAAGTTTTCAAGCCATTGTATCGATTCGATGTCAAGGTGGTTGGTAGGCTCGTCGAGAAGCAGCACGTCAGGGTGGGTGAGCAGTAGTTTGGCAAGCTCGATACGCATACGCCATCCGCCGGAAAATTCCGAGGTGGGGCGGTTGAAGTCTTCACGCACGAATCCCAGACCGAGCAGAGTCTTCTCCATTTCAGCCTCGCAGTTCTCGCTCTCTTCCATCGCTATGCGGTCAGACAGTGTGGTCATCGCGTCGATGAGTTCCTGATACGACTCTGACTCGTAGTCGGTGCGTGATGCCAGCTCTTCGTTCATACGCTCATAGCGTTCGTGCATCTCACGGATGTGGCTGAATGCAGTGCGAACCTCTTCAATGACGGTCGAGGTGTCATTGATGGTCATGTGCTGCGGCAGGTAGCCGATGGTGGTGTCATGCGGCACGACTACATTGCCCGATGTCGGTTTCTGCAGTCCGGCAATAATCTTGAGCATAGTAGATTTGCCTGCACCGTTCTTGCCCACAAGAGCTATTTTGTCTTTGCGGTTTATGATGTAGGATATGTTGTCAAACAGGCACTTGGCCGAAAATTCTACCTTTAGATTATTAATCTGGATACTCATGTCAGTCGCATCGGAATAGTTTCAGACTGCAAAATTAGCGAAAAAATCGCAAATTCAAGGCCATAATCGAGTGCAGAATACCATAATTCAGTCTGATCCCGGGTCGATTTATCTGAGCCGGATTATGTCAGACCATCGGGTCGTAGGATTGGCCGAGCGCAGATCATGGCGCATGATCCGGTCAAACTGCATTCCTTTCTCCGAACTATCGGACTGCTGATATACCTGAGCGAGCGTGACGATGGTGTCACGTCCGTATAAGCGGTTGATTAAGTCGATGGTTTTATCCAGATTATGCATCTTCTCGGCTCGTTCAGGCGAGTATTCAAACAGATCAGGCTGTATGCCGTCATGTCCGCGTATGCCGAGCATCACTACACCGGCCCGTTTGTACTGATAGCCGGGACGGTATATTCTATCAAGGACTGAGAGAGAGCAGTCTACAATATCAATGGCCGAGTCGGTCGGGGTGAGGAGGGTAGTCTCGGACGATCCATTGTATTGCGGTAGTTCGGGATTGAAACGGTTGGTCGAGATGAATACGCCGACAGTTCCCGCCACACTGTTCTGACTGCGCAGTTTTCTCGCGCATGAAGAGGCGAAGTTGGCAATATATGTGCGTAGCGTGGGGAGGTCGGTCACCATCTCACGAAAGCTTCGGCTGTTGAGAATACTTTTCTTGGGAGCGTCCTCCTCGTCAGGGATACGGTCCTGTCCGTTGAGTTCGCGCCATGTGCGTTCGACTGTTATATTGCATCCGTTTCGGATCCATTCTTCCGGTTTTGATGCGAAGTCGAGGGCTGTGACTATACCGCTCCGTTCAAGCCTGGGGCGCAGATGACGCCCGATGCCCCAGATCTCACCCACGGGAGTGAGTGAAAGAGCCTTTTCGCGGTTTGAGTCGGTTATGACACAGCTCCCGTGATAACCGGGATAGGTCTTGGCGAAGTGTACGGCTATCTTTGCAAGAGTCTTGGTCGGCGCGATGCCTATGCTGACCGGCATACCTGTGGCCCGTAATATGTAGCTGCTCATTTTCTCACCCCATGTTTTTGCCGCCTCGGCTGTCATGGATGAGAGGACGCAGAATGCTTCATCGACCGAATATCTGTAAAATTCCGTGACCTCCTTGCGCACAAGACTCATCACGCGTGCGGTCATGTCGGAATAGAGTTCGTAATTGGATGATAAAGCTACAACTTTATCCCCGAAACTACGGCGCATCTGATAGTGTGGCATTCCCATTTTGACGCCCAATGCTTTGGCCTCACGACTGCGGGCCACGATGCATCCGTCGTTGTTGGACAGCACGACGACCGGCCGCCCCTCAAGGTCGGGGCGGAACACACGTTCGCAGCTAACGAAGCAGTTGTCACAGTCGCAGATGGCGTACAGCATAACCTGACGGGCGGTGGATTCAGCGTTTCCACTTCTTGATGGTCCATATCACTACACCCCACACTCTGAAATTGTCGTTCATACTGATACGTATGGGTTCGAAAGACGGGTTGGCGGGCCGGAGCAGGATATAACCTTCGCTGCGATGTGTGGTGTCAAGATATTTTATGGTAAACTCGTCATTGATGAATGCGACCACGATGTCACCGTTGGCAGGTTCGGCCAGACGGTCAATAACGGCGATGTCGCCGTCATCGATACCGGCATCAATCATGGAATCGCCGTAGACTCGGCCGTAAAATGTGGCCTCGGGATGACGTATCATGTCACGGTTAAAATCGAGCGAGTCATTGGCATACCCTTCGGCCGTACTCGGGAAGCCGGCGCGTATGGCGTTGGCGAACAACAGTTCGAGACGGTCGTCAAATCCTCCGTGTATTATCTTTATTCCTGACATGGTTCAGTATCCTTTGCGGTACTTTTCTTCGTTTTCGTCCTCAAGTATTGACAGGTATGACGCATAGCGCGATTGGGCGATTAGATGATCGTCGAGTGCCTGCTTGACCGCGCATCCCGGTTCGTGAGTGTGAGTGCAGTTGTTGTAACGGCATTCGGCTCCGATACGGAATATCTCGGGGAAATAGTGTCCTACTTCATGACGGTCAAATTCAAGTGTACCGAATCCTTTTACTCCCGGGGTATCTATAATATATGTGCCGGGTGACATGTCGGGTACAGCAAACATTTCGGAGAATGTCGTGGTGTGCATACCGGTGTCATGCGTCACTGATATTTCAGCCGTGGCAAGACTCGCTCCCGGGATCAGATCGTTGATGAGGGTGGATTTACCTACACCGGAGTTGCCTGAGAAGAGCGTGACCTTCCCGTCGAGCATCAGGCGCAGCGACTCGATGCCTTCGCCAGTCAGCGCGGATACGACACACACCTTATAGCCGATGGATTCATACAGGTATTTTATGGCCTGAAGATACTCTTCGGCCTCCTCGTCACCCGCTATAAGGTCGGTCTTGTTGATTACCAGCACGGCCGGCACACGGTAGGCCTCGGCCGTGGCAAGAAATCGGTCGATAAAGGTGGTGGAGGTGGTGGGATGGAACAGTGTCACCACAAGACACACCTGATCAAGATTGGCCGCGAGGATATGCGCCTGTTTCGACAGGTTGCTCGAACGGCGTATAATATAATTGCGGCGAGGTTCGACCGAGGTGATATACGGCATGTCGCCACCGGCCGATTCCGTGAGGGTAACAATGTCACCGACGGCTACGGGATTGGTGGTACGGATACCCTTGAGCCGGAAGTTTCCTTTGATTTTACATTGCATGTCGCGGCCATCGTCAGTGTGGACGAGATAGCTGCTGCCTGTATTTTTTATGACGGTTCCTTTCATGAAGTACAAATTTACGAAATCTTGCGAAAAACGTATGCAATTTTAGTGTGAAAACTTTTCAGAGGTTGTATCTTTGCATCTGCCGTATTAACATTGCATGACTCATGAAGATAAACGACAGTGATATAGAGATACGCAGTCTTGCCGGAATTTCGTTCGATGAGATAGCACAGGCGTTTCTCGAAGCCTTTTCCGACTATGATATAAAGCTTGACAGGGAGTCTTTGTTCGCTATGCTCAAGCGTCGCGGAGCGAGGATGGATCTCTCATTCGCGGCTTTTCACGATCAGCGCATCGTCTCTTTTATAATAAACGGTATAGGAACGTTTGCAGGATCGGCCACGGCTTATGATACCGGCACGGGTACGGTAAAGGAGTTTCGCGGTCTGGGACTCACGGACCGTATTCTCAATCATTCGTTCGATGTACTTGAGTCGGCCGGAATAACGACATACATTCTTGAGGTGCTTGAGCATAATGCTCCGGCAGTCAGAATATACACGCGTCAGGGTTTTGCCATCGAGCGAGAGTTTGATTGCTATACCGGTGAGGTTGCTGCGATAACTGGCCGACTGAGCTGTTGCGTGTCAGAAAATCTCAGGATAGAGAGGAGCACGGTTGACGAGATTGAGCGCTATGCGTCGTTTATGGATTTTATGCCTTCATGGCAAAATTCGTTGGATTCAGTCAGAAGAAATCCTGATGCGTTTCTGTGCCTGACGGCTAATGTCGGAGATGTAGTCGTGGGGTGGGGCGTGTCGGAAACCGCTTATGGAGATATAACCCTGCTGGCAGTGGATGGTGCATACCGTCGGCAGGGTGTGGGATCACGTTTGCTGCTCGAACTTGTGTCTGCGAGTGTGCCGGATCGTGTGAAGGTGCTTAATGTGGATGATAGCTGTAAGTGTATGAAGAGTTTCGTCGAAAACTCGGGCCTCGAACTGAGTTGCCGGCAATACGAGATGATGAAACATCTCGGCAGTATGTTTTGCGGATAGGGAGAGAGGTGAATGGAGTTATCAAATGTTTCATGCCGATTACAATGCAATGTGTTGTAACATAATTGTAATAAAATATTTATTTGTGTAATTTCTTCTGTGTTAGGGTGCTAATTTGAATATTGCAATTAATGTAACATTTTGTGATGATATTTTTGGAGTAATAATTTCGTGGCTGAGACATCTTGTCTACCTTTGTAACAGACAACGAAACTAACCCTCTAAAATTAAAAAATCATGGCATCACGCGAAACCCTCAGCAAGCTCGTCGACCTACAAGGTAATCTGTTAAACTATGCTTTCATGCTCACTTCAAATCGTGAGAAAGCACAGCAGTTGCTCGACAACACAACCGAACTGGTACTCAAGCAGAGCGATTATGCAGCCGATGATGCCAACTTCAAAAGCTGGGCGTTTTCGATAATGCGCAGTGTATTCACTGACCGTTACGCCCGTCAGACCGCTGCTCGCCGCGCTGCCGCCAAAGGTCTTCGTAGTCTGTATTCACTCAATCTGACTCAGGAAGTGAGTGTGACTGATGTCCCGGAGGGTTCTTTTAAATCAGCAGATGTCACACGTGCACTTGAATCATTCAGCGAGGGTTATCGTCGTCCTATCGAGCTTTTCTTTGCCGGTTACAGCGTTACCGAGATCGCTCAAGAGCTGAATCTCGCAGAGGGAGTTGTCAAGAGCCGCATCGCTTACTGTCGTAACAGACTGAACATCCAGCTTTCAGCATAAACAGCAATACCGACAGTCGGTATATATAATGTGATTAATGATAAATGTGAATTAAGAAATCAGCACACTGTTTCATTTTTAAGGTTAACAAACTGTACCCCGGAAGTCATTGCATCAGACATCCGGGGTATTGTTCTATTTTATTATGTTTATTGTTTAGCGGATGACAGTTAATGATTGGAAGAGTCTCACATTTTTACTTAACTTTGGACAAGTTTTGAGCATGAAATTAAAAAAAGAGATTTACGGTAAAATATTTTCGAGTGTCATGTGTCTAAAGAAACAGAGAGCTCTTAAATAGTAAAACTTGTAAAGATGAAAAGAATTTTAAAAAGATTTGCATCACTTCTTGTCCTGATCGCAGTACCGGCATTGGCAGGGCTTGGTGTAATGGCATTATGGAATGGTGTCGTCACGACAGTATGTGGTTTCGCCGCCATTACTTTCTATCAAGCAGTAGGGTTGTTTCTACTCGGGCAGCTTCTGAGCAGCGGATTTATTATCGGATTGTTCTTTGTTTTCGGCAGTCTTCACGCGATGGTACATAGTCGTAAAGGCTGGCACGACCATTGGCATAATATGAGTGACGAGGAACGGTTGGAGTTTATTAAACGTCGTAGGGAGATGTTTGGTTTCCGTAATCGCCCCGGCAATGGAGAGGATGCCTGTAAAGAATAATATTGAGTCTATCTTCACGGAATACTCACCGCGTCTGCTGGGATATATTCGGTCGCAGGTAGACAGCCTTGAGGATGCAGAGGACATTCTTCAGGATGTGTTCTATCAACTTGCACGCACATCTGATGACGGCATGTCGGAGATAGAACGCGTCTCGTCATGGCTGTACAAGGTGGCCCGCAACTCAGTATTAAATTTCTGGCGAAAAAAGAGAGCGGTTTCCTTGGATACAGAAGACGCGGTATGTGAGGATATTGCCCAAACATTGTTCTGTAGTCCACAGGATGCACCTGATACTGTTTTGCTTCGGAAACTCGTC
Organism: Bacteroides sp.; assembly: GCA_014802015.1. Taxonomy (GTDB): domain Bacteria; phylum Bacteroidota; class Bacteroidia; order Bacteroidales; family Muribaculaceae; genus Duncaniella. The sequence goes on along the minus strand of JAAVDB010000005.1, from coordinate 3,357 downwards.
TGGCAGGAACTGGACATCGCCTTGTCGGAGTTGCCTTCAGAACAGAGTGAGGTATTCTGTCTCTCAGTATTCGACGGGATGGCAATAAAGGAGATCTCATCAGCCACCGGCATCCCGGCAGCTACATTACTTTCACGAAAACATTATGCTGTCAAGTATCTGCGCAAACGATTCCACAATCTATATGACGCGCTGATCTCTCAAACCTAAAATACAATTTTATTTCATGCTAAGACATTTGTTTATGTGGGCATTTCTATGTGCCACAGCACCCTTCTTGTGCTCACAAGGAATCGATGCCACAGATTCAATCGAGTATTCAATCTCGCCTCATTTGCTTGAGGAAGTGGTAGTTAAAGCGTCTTCTACTATCGGCAAAACGGATGGTAAGGTAATCCGTCCCAGCAAGGAGATGCTTCGCACGGCGGCCGATGGCATCGACCTGTTGCGCAAACTTCAACTGTCACGAATAACAGTCAATCCGCTGACCAATAGTGTTAATGTATCGGGTGGGGGAGATGTAATACTCTGTATTAACGGAGTTGAATCTACATCAGCTCAGATTATGGCGATACCATCGCGGGAAATTCTGAGAATCGAATATCACGACGCTCCCGGTATCAGATATTCCGGTGCAGCGGTAGTAATTGATTTCATTACATCTCGTCAAGAATCGGGAGGAAATGTTTTCCTCGACTCTTTTGATGCCTTTGGAAAAGGTCGTTGGGCTTCAATAGATAATTTTGCAGCTCAATATAATCAAGGTAGGTCTGTATGGACGGCTAACGCCGTTTATTTTGGCAAGCGGTCTGATAACTGGCTAAGAGACTATGAGGAGGTATGGAAATATCCGGATGCCATAATAACCCGACATGAATATGGATTGCCGGTAACGGTTAGTAATCATTATCTTGAAAGCTCTGTGAATTATAACTATATGCATCCGTCAGGAAATATACTGAATGTACGTCTCGGATTTAATCTTGACGATGTTCCGAACAAGGAAGAAGGTGACAGACATGCTATTCTGGAAACGTCTGAATCCGAGCAAGGTGTAGAAGTAATAGAGCATACCGAGGAACATTCTATTCAGCCAAATTTAGGCTTATACTATCAGCATAAATTGTCCGATACCAAAAGCATTATATTTGATGCTCAAGGCTCATACGTACGTTCACGTATGCTACACGAATATTCCGAGGATAAGATTGGCGAAAGCAGTCACGTGACAGGTGATAAATATGCTGTCAAATTTCTTGGAATGTACGAGAACCGTGTAGGAAGCCGTGTATGGCATGTCGGTGTATCAACCGGTAACACCATCCTTAGCAACAGATATGATTACGATAATTTTGTCAAAGTCAATATAAATCAGTCGGAAACGGCGCTTATGGGTGAATACAGCAACCGATTCGGCAACTGGGGTATAATGGGTAATCTGAAAGCCGTTTATCGTCACCTCGGACAACAAGGAAAAAGCCTGAATAGATTATTCATTATCCCGGAAATAAATCTGTCGTATCGTCCTATAGATAAATGGTTTATCCGCTATTCCGCATCTATGGATTACAAAATGCCTTTGGCTGCTGAAATCAGCGACGTGGAGCAACCCATACAGTCAGGAATGGTGCGTCGCGGTAATCCGGATTTAAGGCCTTTCCGCGTGATTGACCAATCATTTGACGCATCATTTGAGAGTGATTTGTTAAGTGTTGATGCCCGTATAGAGTACCGTAACGAACATAAGCCAATTATGGAATCCGTATTATTCGACCAAGGTCAGTTTGTAAGAACGTATTTCAATCAACGTTCCTTTCAGCGGTTGATATTCGGAGGTGGCGTATCTGTGCGACCATGGAAAGACCATTTATCTGTAGCTGTAAGTCCGATGTTGACAAGATACTTCAGTCACGGTATAGATTACTCTCACTGTCACAACATCTTCCGAGTCGGTCTGAGTGTTGATTTCTCATACGGTAACTGGATTGCTTATGGTGGAATAATGTCAGGACCGGCAAACTATATGTATGGAGAGGAGATAATAGAAGAAAAAGATATGAACCAGATAATGGCAGGATACAAGCGAGACAAATGGTCAATCAGTGCCGGTGTTTTCAATGCATTCATCAACTACTGGATGGAATCACGTAATCTGTCGGCCTTGACACCATATACATCAAAGGCGCATAGCGGTCGTAACAGTTCATATTTAGCAGTGAAGTTCAACACTACGCTCGATTTTGGTCGAAAGACGCGTCAGGTTAATATCCACCAAAATGATATAGACAGCGATTCCGGAATCCTGACAGGAACTAAATAAATTATTGCTATCGCCCGATAAAAATTTTTGAGACGAAATAAAATTAGGGTTGACTCCATTTGCGGGAGTCAACCCTTTTCGGGTTATTTTGATTTCGCTAAAAATCCAATTATACCGATGTCCAAAAGTAGTCATTTGTTTTTCATCCCCATATTTCCGATTGGTTTTAGACAACGCTTGACTTAGATATTTCTACCCATATCGTAGGCTGTTTTCAGTGTGGGATGATCCTTGATTTCGCCGGGGGCTGTCACGCCTCCTGCAAATACATCACCTGCGAGTCGTGCTCTGTCGAAACATTCGATCCAGCCCTCAAGGCCGGAGATTGCCCGAGCCGGAACTTCGGGCTCATTCTCGGCAGCACTTGTCAGCATGTAAATATCCTTGAACTTATAGTCGCCACCGAATAACGGATTCGCACGGTCGAGCAGGGTCTTCATCTGACCGCTCATTTCGTAATAGTAGATCGGAGTTGCGAAAACCAGTACATCGGCATCGTGCATTTTTCCTACTATTTCGGGCGCATCGTCTTTGATTACACATTTGCCTGTCTTTACACATGACAGACAACCGATACAGAAACGAATATCTTTATGATGGAGTGTGATAAGCTCGACTTCGTTACCGCTTTCAGTGGCTCCGTGGCCAAACTCCTCTGCCAGTCTGTGCGAATTGCTGTTGCCTCGCAGACTTGTGGATATGATAAGAACCTTTTTCATTGTCAGAGACTTTAAATTTCGTTCACTGTTTATTCTTTTATAAGTGTTTTTTACCATTTATGATATAGATGCCCGGAGCAAGAGGCTTCTTTGTTATCCTGCGTCCGTTCAGGTCATAGATGATTTCTTCTTTATTATCGTCAGCAGTCACATTTTCTATCCCGGATGATGATTCCAAGGATAGAGTCAATGTTATGTCGCCCTGTTCGAGCAATTTCGTTAACTCGCGTGTTGCTTCGTTGTCCGTCAGTGTTGCGGTCATTGTGCTTACGCCGACTTTGAGCAGGACTTTTGTCTGTGAAGATGCCATAAATGAAA
>JAAVDB010000004.1 GCA_014802015.1 Bacteroides sp. | reverse complement strand
CCTGTCGGAACATTTGCCATCATGAGAGCCCAAAGATAATCGTTGTCGCGAATCTCACCGTTTATCTGCACACTCTGAAGGTTTGATGATGTGATCTGGTCATCGCCGGGTCCGGTCAGGAAGAAGCTATTGTTGAGATTGTAAGAGCGCACGAATGTTGCGTCGGCTTCACTGTCGGTTTCCGACGAAGTTCTGAAGATAAGAATTCTGGCATTGTTGACACCATATTCCCAAGCCTCACCGTCGTTAAATTCCACACCGTCGTAAGGATTTCCACTTGCATCGGCACGTGTGCCGGTAGTCATCGAGCTTCCGAGATTTACTTTTACAGCAAGGTAACCACTATTGATTTCCTCTCCCATAGCGGCATCCGGATCAGATGGAGTTTCATTTGAACAGGAAGCCAGGAGTCCAAGGGCTACAGTTCCGAAAATTAGTCTGAATTGTTTCATGTGTAATTTATGATGTTATTGTTATTTTTAGTTTCAAATGCTTTTAGCGAGCCATTAATATTTTTCAGTCAATAATCCTTCGTAAGTCTGTTGCTACTGTTAGAGTTCAGCTCTCTATTTTTACTTCAGATAATGAAGGTTAATCTTAGCTGCCTCAAGGTTTCCGGCGCGTTCAAAGTAACCGATAGCCTTATCATATTCGCCATCGTGAGTTGCCACAATGCCGCGCAGGTTGTAGGCCTCATCCGATTGTCCGGTTTTGTCAAGAAGCTCGCGGGCAGCGTCATAATCACCACGCATGATGTGAGCAGCGGCAGCATTAACGTTGGCAATCGGATCGTCAGGATAATGCTTGAGAGCAACGTCTATCACATGGTTAAACTTGTCGCTTCCCTCCGGATAAAGTCTTGCGACGCGAAACATCTGGTTGAGCGACATCTTCTCCGGAGTCGTCTCAAGCACCTTTGCCAATTCTTCATCATCGAGTGGTTTAAGGCGAGTGCTGATAGCAAAGGTTGTGGCACGCAGACGCGGGAACCATTCAGGAAGAATCTTAGAGCGGTAAAGCGAAGAGAATTTAGGATTCGTCTTCAACTCATTTTCCTTTGCGTCATAATCGCCCGGTGAGTAAGCGGGACGGTCTATAAGCTCCAACAGGTCGCGGCGCTGCTGTTCGGTGATTTCCTTACTGTCGACCACCAGCTGGCGGAACTCTTTCCAGTTTTCGGGCACAGCCGTATAACTGACATCCTGTTTTGGAAGCTTATAGCGAGAAGCGAGATATTCGGCAAGCGAACGGCTTCGTCCCGAGGCGAGCATGTCGTTATGAGTGTAAGGAGACTCAGGCGAAGCGTAACCGCAAATGCGGATTCCGGCAATCTCGACATGCGGATCGGAAAGTGCATACTTCACCGAGTCGTCGATCACGGCAAGCTGCTCACGGTTGTCAATTCGCTGTCCGTTCTTACATACGTAGGGAACTGCATGCAACTCTGTTCTGTCAACTTCAAATTGCACTCGTGCCTTACCTTCATGAATGCTCACCGGGAGGTCGGTGACAGGAGGTGTGACCATTGCCGGGATGAGCTTCTTGTAAGGATTCTCAAATAGAGGCACGAAGGGAGTGATGCGATTGGCAATGTCGGCTCCGCATCCGCATGAGTCATAAACAAACGCCACCGCTGCCGAACGGGGGTCGATCGCTCCGGCAAGTTTGACTCTTGAACTGTAAGGAACCAACTGGCGGGTGCGATTCTTGCGTTCAACCTCCTGAATGATGTCATGCTGCTTAATGGTCTTGAATCCGTTAAGCGCACCACGCTGATAACTGATGTGCATCTTACGACCGTTGACCAGAACTGACGGAAGAGAGACAGTCATTGTGTCGCCTGCCTTCACAATGGGTGTGATGAAAATCTGATTGTTTGATTTCAGACGAAGCGAGTCAAGCACGATGTCGGCACTCACAGTCAACATCTCATTGGTGTAGTCAACATGCACATTGTTGGCACTGACGGTCTGAGCCGATGCCGATGCAGAAACCTGAGTTGAGAGTGCTAATGCAAGTATAAATTTGTAAAGTATCTTCATGAGCCGCAAGTATTAAAAAATGTATAAAACCGACAGACCCAGTTTGTCGACGCCGGCATAGTTTGTTTGTCCGTCGCCACTCTTACGTCCGCAAGTGTTACAATTGAACTTCTCATACCAGATATGCGCATATCCCACTCCTATCTCGGCCTCAAGATTCCAATGTCTGCTAAGAATCCACTGATAGCCGTAGGTGAAACCACCTCCGACGAAACTCCCCTCAAGACGATGGTCGCGCACACTCTTGCCGATATTCTCCCCTCCGAAGAAATATCCGGGCCAGGGGAGATTGATGTTAGCAGCGTTATACTGTCCGCCAAGTAAATGAACTCCCACGAAATGACCGTTGAACTTTGAACAGGTCCACCAGCGCAATTCAGGCATGAGCATCCAGTGTTTCAGTTTATGTTGCCGATCGTTCGATCCGTCAAAACTCCACTGGTTAAGACCGTAAAACAACTGAAGAGTGTTCTTATTTCCTACTCCGACTTCCACACCGAGATTTGGTGTNGTTGTTGCGTCATAAAGCAGGTTGTTCTTAACGGCAAACTGAGCGTTAGCGGAAGCAAAGCCGGAAACACCCAACACTAATGCGCAGAGCAACCTATGCAGTCTTCTTTTCGAAATCATACTGTCAGATAAGACTATAAAATTATAAGTAAAGTTTTTCTATTTCTCTAATTAAAACAAGGTAAAAGGAATCGGACGTATAATTCACTGTGTATCAATACATTATATTTCGGGGGGGGTAATTTATAGATAGTCCCCGAAAATAACGAGCAAAGATACATCTTTTATCGGAAAAATTAAAATTTCACCAAAAATATTTTCACTGAGACAGAATGGACTTTCCCAAAACAGCCGATAAAAATTGAGTCATTTGACCACTATTTATCATTAAAGCATAACTTAGGACAAAAGTAGTCTAATTTTATATATTATCCGTTTAAGTTGCATACTTGATGAACCGAATTATGAATTTAGGACTTTTTTAGGGGCGGGCAGAAGTTTTTTTGCTAACTTTGTCATCATGCAACAGGAATTTGCTTCAAGACTGCTCGAAGAGGCTGTGACCGAGCTGTCACGACTGCCCGGCATCGGACGTAAGACGGCTTTGCGTCTGGCGCTGCATCTGCTCCGTGCTGATGAACAGATNGGTGTGGCGCTCGGCCAATCAATCATTAATATGCGTCGAGGTGTGCGTTATTGCACCGTGTGTCATAATATTTCAGAGACGGATGTGTGCCCGATATGCGCCGATACCCGTCGTGACGGTTCGACCGTGTGTGTGGTCGAGAATGTCAAGGATGTGATGAGTTTTGAAAACACCGGTCAGTATTCCGGCGTTTATCATGTGCTCGGGGGAATTATCGCACCGATGGATGGCATCGGTCCGGAAGCGCTTGAGATTGATTCGTTGGTCGAGCGNGTGGCTTCGGGTGAGGTGCGGGAAGTGATACTCGCGCTCAGTGCCACGATGGAGGGCGAGACTACCAATTACTACATCTATCGCCGTCTGGCCCCGTATACGGATGTGAAAATCACTCAGCTGGCCCGCGGAGTGTCGGTGGGCAACGAGATTGAATATACTGACGAGATTACCCTCGGACGTTCGTTGCTGAACCGCACGCTGTTCTCTGACTCGATCAGGAGATAGGCTCAAGGNGATTGTTTAATCGATTGGAATTGTAATGATTATGAAAACCATATATCTTGCCGGAGGCTGCTTCTGGGGTACTGCCCGATTGTTTTCGCTGGTGCCGGGAGTGAAGAAGGCTANTGCCGGATATGCCAACAGTATTGTTGAACATCCTACTTATCAGGAGGTATGTACGGGGCGGACTGAAGCGGCCGAGACCGTACAGGTGGAGTATGACGAGATGCAGGTAGGACTGTCGGATCTGCTGATGCTATATTTCCGTAGCATTGATCCTGTCTCGGTCAACCGTCAGGGGGGAGATGTGGGCACGCAGTACCGAACCGGCATATATTACACCGACGAGGCTGACCGCGAGGTTGTCGAGGTGATGCTGGCNACACTTCAGCGCCGTTATTCCGAGCCGATAGCCATCGANTTCGGNCCTCTGCATAATTTCTATCCCGCTGAGGAGTATCATCAGGATTACCTCGTTAAGAATCCCGACGGTTATTGTCATGTCAATCCCGCACTGTTTGCCGAGGCTCGTGCATTGTCGCACAGGTGTGACGACAAGGCCGCGTTGCGTGCGCGTCTGACACCCCTGCAGTGGGAGGTGACCCAGCACGGTGCCACCGAACGTCCGTTTGTGAATGAGTATGATGACGAGTTTCGNCNGGGGATATATGTAGANATTACCGACGGCACGCCGCTGTTCGTGTCGGCGCGCAAGTATAATTCAGGTTGCGGATGGCCGGCGTTCACGCGTCCCATATCGCCGGANGCGGTGACTGAACATGAGGACCTGTCGTTTGGNCGGCGTCGCACCGAGGTACGTGCGGCCGGTTCGGGNTCACATCTCGGACACGTATTTCCCGACGGGCCGTCCGATGANGNTGGACTGCGTTANTGTATCAACTCAGCCGCATTGCGGTTTATCCCTAAGGCTGAAATGGCTGCNGAGGGTTATGCCGACTATCTCGGNATGATCGAGGAGTAGGCGGGGGAGTACGGACGCGGTAGNGGGCCGTATTGTCACAGCATTTTCTGATAAAGGTATGCGTCGGTGTAGGCATTTGCCGAACGCAACCATGATCGTAATCTGCCGGATATAGTATATCCTGCACGCTCGAACAGTGTCCTNCTGGCTGTGTTGTCGGCTCCGGCTATACAGTATAGTTGATGGAGCGACAGCCGNGAGCGGCAGTATTCGGCCAATGCGTCAAGTGCGGCGAGTCCATGCCCCTGACGGCGGTAGGGTGGGGCGATGAGTATGCCTACGGCACAACGCGAGTTGACCGCATCNAAATCATAAAGGTCAGCCGTGCCGATAGTCTCACCCGTAGGCAGCTCGATCATCAGTCGCAGCTGCTTGGCGGCAAATATGTCACCGTCATACGAGTCAATATAATCCCACAGCTGTTTGCGCGAATAAGGCGCAAGAGTAGAGCCGACACCCCATACGGCCGGNTCATTCTCCCAGCGGTAAAGGGTGTCGACATCTATAGGTTCGAGTGCCCGTAATCTCATCTGCGTGATGTGTGGACGGGGTCGGATCAGTGTTCGGATATGAAACGCTCTACATCAAGGGCGGCCTTGCATCCCGAGCCTGCGGCTGCNATAGCCTGACGGTAGACGGGATCAGCTACGTCACCTGCGGCAAACACNCCTTCGATNTTGGTGGCCGTGCCCGGAGCCTTAACCTTGATATAACCCTGNTCGTCACACTCGATGANCGGACGGAAAATGTCGGTGTTGGGCTTGTGACCGATGGCGAGGAAGAATCCGTCGATAGGNAGGTCATAGCGGCGTTCCTGCTCGGTGCCGATATGCTCTACGAGATGTGCGCCNTCGACAAAGTCTGTNCCGTACAGACCGGCTGTGTTGGTGTTGAACAGCACGTGTATATTCTCCTTGTTCATGACNCGATCCTGCATAACCTTTGAGGCGCGGAGGAACGGCTTGCGCACGATGAGGTAAACCTCTGATGCGAGATTGCTGAGGTAGAGAGCCTCTTCGCATGCGGTGTCACCGCCACCCACGACGGCCACTTTGCGCTTGCGGTAGAAGAATCCGTCACAAGTGGCACAGGCCGAAACGCCGAGTCCGTTATACTTCTTTTCGTCCTCGATGCCGAGATATTTTGCAGAGGCGCCTGTAGCGATGATCATGGTGTCGGCTTCGATGGTGAGACCNGTGTCGGTCGTGGCGATGAACGGACGCTCGGTCAGATCGACTGATGTNACGATGCCCGAACGGATGTCGGCGCCGAAGCGGAGTGCCTGATTGCGCAGATCCTCCATGAGCTGTGTGCCGAGCACTCCCTGAGGATAACCGGGGAAGTTCTCGACCTCGGTGGTCTGGGTGAGCTGACCTCCGGGCTGTATACCCTCGATGACGAGGGGCGCGATGTTGGCTCGCGATGTGTAGATGGCGGCGGTGTAACCTGCCGGGCCTGAGCCTACGATGAGGCAACGGGTCTTGATGTCTGCCATGATTNTAAGCTTTTGATGGTTTTTTATTGATGATTTCTGGATATTTTCTAACGTAAATCCACTACTTGAACGTTCGGATAACGTGATTTGTTGAAGCGGAAATTTTCTGCCGGTATCTGACTCCCTNCCCGGATGTCACGGATGTCGATGGTGACAGTCTGATTGTTGGACATCGACAGAACGATGCGCTCGGGATATAACGATCTGTTGTCAATCGTGATGTCAGCCGACCGGATGTCGGCCTTACGGTTCTTGGCCGTGAGGCGTACTACGCTCTTTCCGGAGGGGGACTTCAGCATGCTTGTGTTGTAATTGTCGGTAAACGAGTTGAGTATGGCTATCGGATTGATCTGACGCACCTCCTCGGGAGTCGGGGTTATGATGTTGACCTCTCCGATCTGTGACGAGTAGGTCCATTGNGTCGTGCCGTCATACCATGATCTCATCTGTGGAGAGGTTATGGTGAACATATTGCCCTGGACTACGAGTTCACCTTCGTATTTGTGACCGTCAGCGGTGGCGGTGTATGCGATGTTCAGGCTCTTGGCGCTCCTGATCTTGTCGGCTGAACGGCGCAGTATCTGAACGGGAGTCTCGGCCGCCGACAGAGTGGCGCCGAGGCTGACGAGCAGGAGGGTCAGTATTGAGAATATTCGTTTCATGTGGTGGGAGGGATGCGCTTATTTGTTCTCAAGTATTCGTTCGAGTGTGAGTGAATCGACAAGTACCGAACGCGGTTTGCCACCCTGTGAGGGGCCGACGATGCCGGCAGCCTCCATCTGGTCCATAATCTTGCCGGCACGGTTGTAGCCGATTGAATAGCGTCGCTGGAGCGACGAGGTCGATGCGGTGTCGGTCTGCACCACCAGACGGGCGCATTCTTCAAACAGCGGGTCGCGGTCACCGAGCGATGCCACCGAGCCTGTATCATTTGTCTCGGGCACATATTCAGGCAGATCGTAGGCATGCGGATAACCGACCTGATTGTCGATAAAGTCGCAGATGGCGGTCACTTCGGGAGTGTCGATGAATGCACACTGCACACGCTCGATCTTACCGTTGTTGCTGAACAGCATGTCGCCGCGGCCGATGAGCTGATTGGCACCCGGACGGTCGATGATGGTGCGTGAGTCGACCATCTGGAACACTCGGAATGCGATACGGCCNGGGAAGTTGGCCTTGATGACNCCTGTGATGACGTTGGTCGACGGNCGCTGTGTGGCGAGAATCATGTGTATGCCTACGGCACGGGCTTTCTGCGCTATACGTGCTATAGGGGTCTCGACCTCCTTGCCTGCGGTCATAATGAGGTCGGCGAACTCGTCNACAATTACCACGATGTANGGNAGATAGCGGTGGCCGCGCTCGGGGTTGAGCGCATGATTGACAAACCGCTCGTTATACTCCTTGATGTTACGCATCTGCGCATCCTTGAGCAGTGAGTAGCGGTTGTCCATCTCCACACACAGTGAGTTGAGGGTGGCGATAACCTTTAAGGGATCGGTGATGATGGCATCCTCCTCGTCNGGGAGTTTGGCGAGGTAGTGACGTTCGAGTTTGGCATAGAGGCTGAACTCGACCTGCTTGGGGTCGATCATCACAAACTTTAGCTCGGAGGGGTGCTTNTTGTAGAGCAACGAGGCTATGATGGCATTCAGACCTACNGATTTACCCATACCNGTGGCACCGGCCACAAGGAGGTGGGGCATCTTGGCGAGGTCGGCCATGAAGACTTCGTTTGACACGGTNCGTCCGATGGCCATGGGCAGATCCATCTTGGTGGTCCTGAATTTCTCGCTCTCGAACACCGAGCGCATCGACACTGTCTGCGGATCCTTGTTGGGGACCTCTATACCNACAGTTCCGCGGCCGGGGATGGGTGCGATGATACGTATGCCGAGAGCTGCGAGCTTGAGTGCGATGTCATCCTCAAGGTTTTTGATTCGTGCGATGCGGACACCCTCGGCCGGAACGATCTCGTAGAGTGTGACGGTCGGACCGACAGTAGCCTTGATGTTGGAGATGGCGATNCGGTATTCGTTNAGAGTCTTNGTGATTTCCTGAATGTTCTCATCCATCTCGACCTCGTCGACACTCTCACGCGCATCGACCTGATTGAGCAGTTCGAGCGACGGGAATTGGTAGTGTGACAGGTCGGCATGCGGATCATATTTGGGACGNTCACGNGGATCGGCGGCCATCGGGTCACGCTCGTCTGAGAANAGGGGNGTGACCTCTACGTCNGTCTCCTCNNCGTCAGTNTCTTCCACGTCAGTCTCCTCTTCGTCAATGTCGCTCTCGGCTTCGGGCGTGTCAGTATTNGCNTCCTGCTCATNGACGTATATGTCGCTGTCAGGGGTGGCGTTATCAGGCTTCGTCTCGGCCGGCTCCNCGATCGTGTAGCTTACNTCGGGTTTAGTAGATACGGTNTCAGCCTGTGCGGCTTTGCGTGGAGCATCGTCGCTCGGGAACAGCGGTGCGAATGCGTCGTCCGTATCATCATCTGAGTTATCGTCAACAGTAGTTTCGATGNNTGAGTCGGACTCAGACACATTATTAATANTATTNNTAATAATATTATTGCTGATATTGTCCTTTGTGTTGTCGTTTTTGTCGGTTGTATCGTTGGGTACATCTTCGGACTCGGTGACATTTTCAGGCTCGGTGTCTTTGATCCGGGCNGAGGNNGNTATGTCATGGTGAACCGGAGTGTTGCCGGGTCGGGGTGCGTATTTGGCTGCCTCGGCTGCGGTACGCAGACGGTCGCACTCCGCACGCAGACGTTCGCATTCTGCAAGAGCCTCGGCATTGACCTCTGCCTTGGCGCGGGCCTCGGCACGGAGAANTTCGCGACGGGCCTGTCGCTCGGACTGCTTGGCTCGAAATCCGTCAAGACAGTGGCTGAATGAGCCGCGTAACTTGCGCAGTTCGTTGATATACAGCATGACCATCATNGCTCCCAGGAGCAGACTGATGAATAACGCGCCCCAGAAACCTGAGTAGGCGATAAGACGTTCATTTAAAACCTGTCCGTGCATACCGCCCCAGTATACGGGGGTGGCGATCTCGTAGGTGCATAATCCCGCTATCACAGAAATAGCTATTGCCGACAGCAGACATCGCATGGTCATATTCCAGAAGCCGGGTTTGTAGACTCCGATCATCGATAGTCCGCATGCGCCGAGATAGAATATGAGTATGAAGGCTCCTATGCCGAGCCAGTCATATATCAGCGTGTGTGCGAGGACTGCACCGAATTTGTGTCCGGCGTTGTTGTAGAGTTGCGGATCGGCCTCGCCGTAAAGCACTGCACTCTGATCCGAGCCGATGGTGAAGAAGTAGGAGCAGCACACGATGAAAGCATACGCGGCAAAGAAGAATAGGGCGATGCCGAGAAATTTGAACATCGGAAGACTGCTTACCGACCGGGACAGTTTGCCTATCCAGTCGACACGCTGGCGCCCGGAGTTGGTTGCGGTTGCTGCTGCATCGGCCGCCGGGGCTGCCGCCGCAGTAGCCTGAGGCTGATAGGGAGGCTGTGGCGCCTGCGCCGCTTGTGGCTGAGGGGTCGGTGCGGGCTGCTGCTGATACTGCTCCCCGGGATACTGTCCGGCTTGCTCCTGATTATATTGCGGAGCCTGTTGCCTGTATTGCTGTTGAGGCTGTTGAGGCTGTTGGGCTTGCTGAGGCTGCTGATACCGGGGTTGCTGTGGTTGGTATTGCGGTTGCTCATACTCACGCGGATCACGCTGATTGAGCATGGCTTCCGGATCGAATGAGTTATTGTCAGAGTAAGAGGATTCGTCTATGGGTGAATAGGGTGTAGACATATAGATGGTTAGGGAGTGGAGTTTTGAAAAGCAAAGTTAATAATTTCGATTTGCAAACACAAGCGTTTTGAGAGATAAAATCGACGAATAAGACCCCGTTCCCCAATATTTGTTAATGCGGAACGGGGGCTAAAAACACGGAACGGGGTCGGAAAAGGGAAAATCTTTACATGATAGAGTGCCGGCGGCTGAACATCAGGCGCACCGGATGCGTTCAAAAGATATAAGTAATAAAAATTAACTACCGTATATAATTATGAAAAAGACTGGTATATTCTATGGCTCGACTACGGGCACTACCAAGGATGTTGCATACGAGATAGCCAAGACTCTCGGCGTGGCTGAGGCTGACGTTCATAATGTAGCCGAAACGGCACCGTCGGCTGTGGCCGATTACGACGTGCTGATATTCGGTGCGAGCACCTGGGGTGCAGGTGACCTTCAGGAGGATATGGATACATTTATCGATGGCGTGCAGGCTCTCGATCTGAGGGGTAAAGAGGTGGCTGTATTCGGCTGCGGTGACGAGTCGATGAGTGACACGTTCTGCAACTCGGTCGGCGAGATGTATCACCGCCTGCATCCGACACATGCCGAGTTTATCGGCCGGTTCTATAATGACGGATACGAATATAAGCATTCTGACAGCGACTTCAAGGGCTTGGTATTAGGTCTTTGCATCGATAATGTCAATCGTCCCGATGAGACTCCGGCCCGAATCAAGGAGTGGTGTGATGAGCTGAAGAAGGAAATTTGTTAGAAAATGTGAAAAAGTATTGCCGTTGTGGAAAATAATGATTAAATTTGCACCTCAAAATGTGGAATAACAAAAAATAAACATATACGGCAATGAAAAGAACATTTCAACCTTCTAACAGAAAGAGAGTAAACAAGCACGGTTTCCGTGCACGTATGGCTACCCCCGATGGCCGCAAGGTACTTGCCCGCCGTCGTGCCAAGGGTCGTCTCCGTCTCACAGTATCATGCTCTATCAGCGGAAAGTAATTCTCTCTTGACAGACGAAATTATTGTCGTAGCCGGTTGCTCAAGCAGCCGGCTACGATTTTTTTNTGACCTATTCAATAATTTTATGTTGCATAACATAGTATCGGAAAATCTTTTTTACACGGTAAGATGTTATTATTGTATTGATTAACTAAAACGTTTATTGAAAATATGAAAGATAATAAAGTGGTGGTTGGCATCGGTGAGGCCCTGTGGGATGTTTTGCCGGATGGTAAGAAGGTCGGTGGCGCTCCTGCTAACTTCGCGTATCATGTGTCGCAGCTGGGACTGCCTGGGGTTGCGGTCAGCGCCGTAGGGCATGACCGGCTCGGGGAGGAACTGATCGAGAAATTTGACGAGCGTAAACTTAATACCGAAATGGCTGTCGTGGATTATCCTACCGGCACAGTTATTGTCGAGGTGGATGAGCTNGGTATCCCCTCGTATGACATAAAGCAGAATGTGGCGTGGGATAATATACCATTCACGTCTGAGCTTGAGAAACTTGCCCGTAAGACCGGGGCGGTAAGTTTCGGCTCGCTCGCACAACGTAACGTGGTGTCGCGCGATACGATACACCGTTTTCTTGACGCTATGCCCGATGATAAGGATACACTTAAGATTTTCGACATCAATCTCAGGCAGGGATTCTACACGCCCGAACTCATCGAGAAGTCGATGGAAAAATGCAACGTGCTCAAGATTAATGATGAGGAACTGGTGCTTGTGAGCCGTCTGTTCGGCTATCCGGGCATTGATCTGAAGGACAAGTGCTGGATTCTGCTGGGNAAGTATAATCTGAAGATACTCATACTCACCTGTGGNGTCAACGGCAGTTATGTATTCACTCCGGGGCATGTNTCGTTTGTCGAGACTCCGAAGGTGGAGGTGGCTGATACTGTCGGTGCCGGTGATTCGTTTACGGCGGCATTTACGGCGGCATTACTGAAAGGGGAGCCGGTAGACGAGGCTCACCGTCGGGCGGTAGAGGTCTCGGCATACGTCTGTACACAGCATGGCGCGATGCCCGAACTGCCACACTCGCTGATATACTGAAACACTCTGAATAACACTGAATCTTAATCAATAACATCTGAATATGAAAAATACAAATGTAAAGCCGATCGGTTATGACCGTGGCAAAACTCAAAGTGGAATCCTTCACATCGGTGTCGGAAACTTTCACCGTGCCCATGAGGAGTATTACACTAACGAGCTGATGAAAATTGACCCCTCGCAGGGTGAGTGGGCCATAACAGGTGCCATGCTCCTGCCGTCGGACGAGAAACTATACGAGGCTCTCAAGGANCAGGATGGTGTGTACACGCTGACCGTNTGCGGACGTGACGGNAAGGATGAGGCCCTTGAGATCGGTTCGCTTAAAGAGGTGATATGGGCGCAGAAAGATCCTGAGAAAGTGATTGAAAAAATCGCTTCGCCCGACACTAAAATCGTGTCGATGACTATCACCGAAGGCGGATATAATATCGACAAGGAGAGCGGTGAGTTTGATCTGTCAAACGAAGCTGTCAAGAAGGACCTGGCCAATCCGTCNGCCCCTCAGACGGTATTCGGTTATATCGCCGAAGGTTTGCGCCGTCGTCGTGACGCAGGTGCGGGTAAGGTCACCATCCTCACGTGCGATAATCTCCAGCATAACGGCGATACCGCCAGAAAGGCTTTTATGGGCTTTATCAAGGCTCAGGATCCGGCTCTTGCCGAGTGGGCGGAGGCAAATGTCACATTCCCTAACTCGATGGTAGACCGTATCACCCCTGCCACCCGTCCCGAAGATGTGGAACGTCTCAACAAGAGTAACGGTACCGATGACAAGGCTCCGGTGTATTGTGAGGATTTCATACAGTGGGTTGTGGAGGATGACTTCGCCAACGGCCGTCCCAAGTGGGAAGAGGTAGGAGTGGAGTTTACTGACGATGTCGCTCCTTACGAGAATATGAAGCTGTCGCTGCTCAACGCTTCGCATTCTCTCCTGTCATATCCTTCGTTCCTGGGCGGTTACCGCAAGGTTGATGAAGCGATGAAGGATAAGCGTATACGCAAGTTTGTGAAGGATTTCATGGATATTGATGTGACCCCATACGTCCCTGCTCCGAAGAATATTGACCTTGATGAATACAAGCAGACGCTCATAGAGCGTTTCAGCAACAGTTCGGTGAGCGATCAGGTGGCACGTCTGTGTTTCGATGGCCTTGCAAAGTTTCCGGTCTATCTTATCCCGAATGTGACCAAGATGGTTAAGGATGGTAAGGATATGACTCGTGTGGCTTACCTTTTCGCCGCCTATTACGACTATCTGAAATACAGGACTGATGACAACGGTGAGAGATTCGAGGTGGCGGAACCGTGGATGGATGCTACCGTCGAGAAGGCTCTTTCCGGTGACAATCCTCTTGATTTCCTCGATATTCCGGCGTTTG
This sequence comes from Bacteroides sp., assembly GCA_014802015.1. GTDB lineage: Bacteria > Bacteroidota > Bacteroidia > Bacteroidales > Muribaculaceae > Duncaniella. The sequence goes on along the minus strand of JAAVDB010000004.1, from coordinate 107,436 downwards.
CAGGTGCTGATCTGAGAGGGTCCAGGGCCTTTACCGATCTGTATCTCAAATTTGTCAGGGAGATTCGTGATAAGGGTGCGATGGCTACGTTGGAAACCATTATCTGATAGCGTTATGACTGATCGTAAAGCAAATAAGTTGGGACCATTCGTGGTCCTGACTTTCATTTATTTCGTAGTCGGATTTCTGACTACCGTCAACGGGCAGTTTCAGGGCCCGCTCAAGGTGGCATTCCTATCCAATGCTCATACCTTGCGCAACACCCTGACCACCATGATCTCATTCTTCTTTTTTCTCGGGTATCTGGTCAACAGTTCGTTAGGTGGTAAATGGATCGACAGCAAGGGTTACAAGACAACTCTGCTCAGGGCCTTGTGTGTGATGATAGGAGGTCTGGTGTTGTACTCCCTGTCATCGTTTATCGCGACCCGTTGGGGAGATGTCGGTGTGACGCTCGGTGAAGACCTTGTGCCGTGGGGTTACTTTGTCTTTCTGCTCGGATCGTTCCTGATGGGAACCTCCGCGGCGATCCTGCAGGTGGTCATAAATCCGTACATATCGGCTTACGAACTTCCAGGCACCAAGCCAGTGCAGCGAATGAATATAGTGTGCGCCATCAATTCGATCGGTACGACTATTGCACCGTTCTTTGTGACAGGTGTTATCTTTGCAGGTGTAGCGATGGAGGCTGTCATGCCCGGTCAGCTTATGGTGCCGTTCCTAATCATTGCGGCTGTCATACTTCTTGTCACCGGCGTAACGTCGCGTCTGTATCTCCCTGATCTCAAGGATACACGTAGCCGGGAGGGTGAGAAGCTGCCGAGGAGCGTATGGAGTTTCAGCCATCTCGCAATGGGTGTAGCCGCGATATTCTTCTATGTCGGCACGGAGGTGTCCATCGGTGTCAATGTCAATCTGCATGCCATGCAGATGATTGAGTCGGGACATAAGCTGACATTTTTCGGTCTTGAAAATATTGAGATAGCCGGCCTGAATCTCGGTATCCCCGCCCTGCTTGCCACACTCTATTGGGGTGGCATGATGGTAGGCAGACTCGTATTCTCGTTCTTTCCTAAGATTCCACCCCGTCAGTTGCTCATATCTGTGACATCATTGGCGGCGGTCCTCGTGAGTCTGGCTATGGTGCTCGATAATCTGTGGATACTCGTATCGGTAGGCCTGTTGCACTCGGTGATGTGGGGATGTATATTCACACTGGCTGTTGCCGGATTGTCGAAATACACATCCAAGGCCTCGGGTATATTCATGATGGGTGTATTCGGCGGAGCGGTATTCCCGTTGCTTCAGGCTCTGCTTGCCGATAGTCTCGGCAACTGGCAATGGACGTGGTCGATAGCACTGTTCTGTGAACTCTTCATGCTGTATTACGGTGTCATCGGATGTCACGTAAAGGATAGTGAGGCGTTGGCTAATCTTCGTGCCGAGGCACCCGGCGACCCCGGTATGTAAGATACCCGTCATACAATATTATATCTATAAAACGACGATAGCTGTCGGACTTGGTCCGGCAGCTATCGTGTGTAATCGTCAAGTTAAATCCGATAGAGGATTTTACTTTCTGATACCGAGCTCCTTCTGGGCGATGATGGCGCGGTAGCGGTTGATGTCCTTGCGGATCAGGTAGTCGAGAAGACGACGACGCTTACCTACCAGAGCCTTGAGTGCTCGTGCGGTCGTATAATCTTTGTGATTTGACCGAAGGTGTTCGGTCAAATGAGCAATACGGATAGAGAATAATGCAATCTGTGCTTCAGGCGAGCCAGTGTCAGTCTTGCCCTTACCGTACTTCTCAAAGATTTCTACTTTTTCATCAGAATTCAAATGCATTGATACAGATGTTTAAAAAGTGGATAAATATATAATTATGCTCTAATGAGCGTGCAAATGTAGTAATTTTTTTTTACCTGTGCAAATGTGGTGCGAATAAATTGATGAAGTCCATTCAGTCNATGTTTTTAGNCCCCGTTCCCCTGCGCTTGCTTTTGTCCCAGTATCGTTCGAGGCGTNCGGCTTCCTTTNTTGTCAGCCAGCATACGGCTCCATGTTTTTGCTCGGAAAAGTTGGTACGGGTGAGGGGNCCTTTATCAAAATGGCCAAGGTCATGGAAAGTCTTGAAATCTGTAGTTTCGGCAAATCCGAAGTTGTGCGGATTGCGACGATAGCAATCGTACATCAGNATCCATCGGTTTTCGCCTATGATTTTATAGACGTGTGGAGCCTCGCACCCTTTACTNTCGAAGTCGCAGTATTCGTCGATGTACGTCCAGTCTTTGTTGATAGACCGCGATGTGGCCTGTTTGATGCCGGCNGTACCGTCATGTGAGCAATAGAGCAGATGATAGGTGCCGTCGGGNGTGTAGATGATGTCGCCGTCTATGGCTTCCTTGTCGGGCTTGGGGTAGGTGAACAGTATCTCGGGCTCAGTGAGCAGGCTGTCATACGTATCATTGACGTAGCTGTAGTAGAGACGAGTCATCTCCTTGCCGTGACGCATGGTGTAGTACAGCATCAGTTGGCCGGTGTCATAATCCCATGCTGTCTCGGGNGCCCATACGCATCCGATGTCTTCCCATGAGGGTAGGGANGAGAAGTCNATGTTGGCGCGGTCCCAATGTATGAGGTCGTCCGAACTCATAAGTACAAGNCCCCGGTTATTACCCCAGCCGTATAGGTCGCCGTCACGTTCCCATTCGGTGGTGCGGTAGCCGGCCTCGCGGGCATAGATGTTAAGATCGGTCATGGCAAGGTAGAACCGGCCGTCGGGAGCACGGAATATGTGCGGGTCGCGGATCCCTTTCTGTACGGCNATAGTGTCGCCGGCTATTACGGGATGTCCGTCATTGAGTGCGGTCCAATTGAATCCGTCATAGCTTAATGCCATGTGGAGGCTGTGGGTTTCGTCCTTGTGAAACACCATCAGATAGGCACCCATATCCTTTTCCTGCGGTATACGTCGGGAGCTGTGTGCCGGCAGGATAGATGTGACGATAAGTAAGAGGACGAGGGGAAATGTGGCGGAGGGTCTTATCATGGTATATTCGATCTTGATCGGGAGGGAGATAAAAAATCCGGATTGAACTGTGATGTTCAATCCGGGATCAGTATCAGTCCTGTTCGATGTCTTTGGTCGGGTTGCGGAAGTGGATCTTGTGTTCAAGATATTCCTGCGTGGCTATGAGCGTCGGTTTGGGCAGACGCTCGTAGAAGCGTGAGATCTCGATCTGCTCACGGTTTTCGGAAATCTCCTCAAGGTTGTCGTTGAGTGATGCAAATTCCTGAAGTTTCTTCTCAAGGTCATGTTTCATCTCGGCGGCGATCTGGTTGGAGCGCTTTGCGATGATGCAGACGGTTTCGTATACGTTGCCGGTGTCCTCGCTCATTGAGATGAGGTCACGGGTCTGGGTGTTGAGAGGGGCGTTGGTCTTCTTGTAGTCCATTGTGTATATATACGATTGTTTTTTATTCTAATAGGTGATGAACGGGATTATTCCTTGACGTAGCGGCTGGCGATCTTGAAGATGTTGTCGGCCTCTTCGCGATTGGGCGTGTCGGGATAGTTGTTGATGAACGAGTAGTATTCGTCAATCACTTCGGAGTAGCGCTCGGCCTTTTTCTCTTCGACACTCTCGCGGGCCTCCTGATATCGGGCCTTGAGGATCAGCAGTTCGAGGTCTTCCTTGTATTTTGAATACGGATAGTCCTTGATGGCATTGCGTGCCACGATGACACAGCTCTCATAGTTGTTGCCGAGATATGTGCCGAGGTTGTAATAGAGCTGGGCGTTCTCAAGCTGTTTGCGGGTGAGTTTGTCCTGAAGCTCAAAGATGGCGTTCTGGGCGATCGAGACTTTGTCACTGCGGGGGAAGTAGTCGAGGAATGACTGCAACTCCTGGATGGCCTTGATGGTACCGGTCTGGTCAAGCTGTGAGTCGGGTGAGTCAAGATAGTATCCGTAGCCTGCATAGAAACGTGCCAGCTCGGTGTGCTTGCCTTTGGGGAAGCGGGTGTAATACTGCTTGAAGTATGTTCCGGCGGTCTCGTAGTCTTTGTTCTCGTAGTTGGATAGTGCGAGGAGATAGAGGGCATCCTCGGCCTTGTCGGACCCTTTGAATACCTGAGGGACGTTCTCAAGCGCTGTTGCAGCCTGAGTATATTTTTTCTCCTCGAATGCCCGCTTTGCGAAGTCGAGGCGATAGTCGGCGTCGTTGCTTTTGAGCACACGCTGGTATTCGCCACAAGATGTGAGTGCGATGGTTGCGAGCAGTATTGTGAGGTATCTGTACATAATTATAAGTGTTGCTACGGGAGCATTTGCGTTTCAACTTGCAAAAGTAGTCATTTTTTATGAAAAAGACCAAGCGGCGGGGGGATAATTGTTGAAAAATGTGTTAATTTTGTGCGTTTTATTCCCGATATGAAGTTTTCGTCTGATTTTTTTATCTCGCACGTATTGTTGCGTATCGTTCTTGCGCTGATGGCTGTGTCGGTTACNGGCCAGGCGGCAGCGTCATCATCCAAGCGTGAGATGCGCGGGGTGTGGGTGGCCACGGTNTGGGGCATTGACTGGCCCTCATGTCAGGGCACAACCGACGCTGTGCGCATACGCCAGCAGAANGAGCTGGCGGAATTGCTTGACCGCTGNAAGGCTATGAATCTCACCACAGTGTGTTTTCAGGTCAGAGGGATGGCCGATGTACTGTTCAGGTCGGAGCTTGAGCCATGGAGTTCGTTTGTGAGCGGACGTCGTGGCACTGCACCNGGCTGGGATCCGCTCGAATGGACCGTGGNCGAGTGTCACAGGCGCGGACTGGAGTGNTACGCATGGGTCAACCCGTTCAGATGGTCGTCAGGCACCGACTATAATACTCCGCAGGATAAGGAATGGAAGTCNAGAGGATGGCTGCTGACCCACGGTAAGTATACGGTGTTCAACCCCGGACTGGAGGAGGTGAGGCAACATGTCGTGAATATATGTCGCGAGATAGTGACCGGATATGATGTCGACGGGCTGATATTCGACGACTATTTCTATCCCAACCGTATACCTGAGACNGCCGGNGCTCCGGACTATGCCCTGTATCGGGCCGAGGCGCCGTGGATGACNTTTGGCGACTGGAGGCGTGCTAATGTGCATAAGGCTATTGCCGACGTCCGTGCNATGATAGCCGACACGCGTCCCGATGTGCGNTTNGGCATCTCGCCTGCCGGTGTGGCCGGCAAGAGCGATACTTCGGCCGATAAGTGGGGCGCGGAGTATCTGGATGTCAAGGCNGCTGACTGGCAGTATAACGAGATTTATTCCGATCCTGTAGGACTTATGTATCANGGTACGGTTGACTTCGTGTCNCCCCAGATCTATTGGTCGACGACTCACGCCACCGCTCCCTACGGACCGTTGGCTCAGTGGTGGAGCCGTACGGCTAATCTGTACGGGCGTCATGTATATGCGAGTGTCACACTTGAGCGCATCGAGCAGGGGAGTCTGGCCGGACACCGCGAGGATCTGTTGCGTCAGGTGGAGTATAACCGCTCGATGAGTGTCGACGGCAATCAGGGGACGATGATATACAGTGCTAAATTTCTGCCTAAAGTNAGCGATGTGCTCGCCAGCGGCCCGTGGATGTATCCGGCCCTCACACCGGAGGTGGCCGGGTGTGACCGTGAGTCNCTCGGAGTGGCAGATGGTCTGAAACTGAGCGGTGGAGTGCTGTCATGGCATCCGGTGGAGGGTGCGCATAGATATACGGTCTATGCCGTGCCGTCGGACATGANCGTGCATGATGCTATGGATGCGGATGGTGACGGCATCGACCCGGCCTTTCTGTTGGGTGTGACTTACAGNCCGAGCATGAAGGTNGGTGTTGAGCCGGGTTACCGTTATGGCGTTTGTGTCTACTCGGGACGTTCATCCGAAGGCGCACCTGCCTGGACGAAATGATGCGGATGATGCCATCGGCTCCGTCTCCATGCGTGATGCGTCCTGGTCGATATAGAATTTGATCATGCTGTAGAGTATATTCTGCATNGGAGTGAGTGTGTCGCTCGGGTCCATGCCGAGGATATACTCCATGCTCANTGCGTTGCCGATGGCGAGACGATCGGCGACGGGAAGGGACGATACGGTGTCGATGACGCGGGGTGAGAAGTAGACGGGTGTTGCCATGACTGNGGATTGTTTAGTNGATTGCGATTGTATGGCAAAGGTAGTCCCGCGGGTGGGCAAGAATAAAGCCCGGCAATGCTTAATGATGTTAAACATTGCCGGGCTGTAATGTATGGTCAGATGATAGTCAGTCGGATCAGAGCATATCGACCGAGCGGCGGATGAAGTCGCTCAGTTCACGACCCTGAAGAAGACCGTTGCCGAGCAGGGCGAGGTCGATCATCTGTTTTACCTTGGGTAACTCCTTGGCGTAGTGTGCGATGATGGTCTCCTGCTCCTTGCGGGCCTTGTCGACAGAAGCCATAAGNTCTTTTTCCTGAGTCTCCTGTTCGGCTGTTGGCTTGTTGTCCTTAATTTCGGCACGCAGAGCCGACAGTTTCTCATTGTCGGCGTTGACAGTGGTGCGCAGAGGTGAGATCTTTTCGTCAAGAGCCTTCTCGGCATCTGCAAGAATGTCTNCCACTACAGGTCGGGAAGTGTTGACNATCAGGTTATAGCTGTCGGGCAGTTCGGCATAGAAACTCATGCCGGCCTGGGTGGCGGCCATATCCTTCATACGGCGCATGTACTCGTTCTGGGTGATGAGAACGGGNTTGGCGGCCGGNTCNAGTGATTCGAACGATACCATAAATTCGCTCTTCTCAAGCTTGGGCAGCTGTGTGCGGAAGATGGTGGTAAGGAGTGAGATCTGGTCGGCGTTGAGGCCTGAGTCCTTCTTGTCGGCCTTGGCTACGAGGTTGTCGGCCACATCGCTGTCCACACGTACGAACGAAGTCTTTTCAAGCTTATTCTCAAGCATGGAGATGAAGTGGCCGTCAAGCTGACCGTTCATCAGCAGGACGTTATAACCCTTGGCGTTCGCGGCCTCGATGTAACTGTACTGCTCTACGGGATCGGTGGCGTAGATGTAGACCACGTTGCCGTCCTTGTCGGTCTGTGTGCCCTCGACGAGCTGACGGTATTCCTCAAGGGTAAAGTATTTGCCCTCGGTGTCACGCAGGAGTGTGAATTTGAGCGCCGAGTCACAGAACTTCTCGTCGGTGAGCATACCATACTCGATGAAGATCTTGATGTCATCCCATTTTGACTCAAAGTCTGCACGGTCGGCCTTGAACAGCTCTTCGAGGCGCGATGCTACTTTCTTGGTGATGTAGCCCGAGATTTTCTTGACGGCACGGTCACTCTGGAGATATGAGCGCGATACGTTAAGGGGTATGTCGGGCGAGTCGATGACTCCCTGGAGGAGCATCATGAACTCAGGCACGACACCTTCGACCGAATCGGTGACGAACACCTGATTGCAATAGAGCTGGATGCGGTCTTTACGGATGTCGAGATTGCTCTTGATCTTCGGGAAATAGAGTATGCCCGTAAGTGTGAAGGGGTAGTCGACGTTGAGGTGAATCCAGAAGAGGGGATCCTCCTGTCCGGGATATAGTTCGTGATAGAAGTTGCGGTAATCTTCGTCGGTCAGATCGGCCGGTTTCTTGGTCCAGGCCGGTTCGGTAGAGTTGATGACCTTGTCACGGTCGGTGTCGACGTATTTACCGTCTTTCCACTCCTGTTCCTTACCGCTGACAACGGGTACGGGGAGGAAGCGGCAGTATTTCTTGAGCAAAAGGTCTATGCGGGCCTGTTCAAGATATTCCTTGTTGTCGTCATCGATCCAGAGGGTGATCTCAGTGCCTCGTGTGGTCTTGTCACACGGTTCCATGGTGTACTCGGGTGAACCGTCACACTCCCAGCGTACGCCCTCGGCGCCATCCTTATATGAGAGTGAGCGGATCTCGACCTTGCTCGACACCATGAATGCCGAATAGAATCCGAGACCGAAGTGTCCGATGATGGAGTTGGCATTGTCCTTGTACTTGTTGACAAACTCCTCGGCTCCTGAAAATGCTATCTGGTTGATGTACTTGTTGATGTCATCAGCAGTCATGCCGATGCCGTGGTCGGTGACGGTGATGGTGCCTGCCTCCTTGTCCACCTTGACCTCGACACGCATGTCGCCGAGTTCGCCCTTGTATTCGCCGAATGAGGCGAGGGTCTTGAGTTTCTGTGTGGCATCAATGGCATTGGCTACGAGTTCGCGGAGAAATATCTCGTTGTCAGAATAGAGGAATTTTTTGATTACCGGGAAAATGTTCTCGGTGGTTACTCCAATTTGTCCTTTCTGCATGATATATTAATGAGTTTATGATTAAAATCTGAAATTGTTCTACTCTATAACAAACAGCAAAATCAATGCCAAAGGCAAAAACTGACAAAAAGAGTTAAATAATACTGACAGATGTGACATTACATTTAAAAAGTGAGCTACATTCACGGACAGTTGCCGTGAATGTAGCTCACAGATGGTTTATTTCCTTACCTGATTATTTTTTGTGCTGCTGTACGAGCTGAATAGTACCGTCGGGGTTGTATTCGAGCTTGTCCACACAGATCGAGCGGAGATTGCCCTGGCCTGAAAGGTCCTGATTGTGGTAGAAGGCATACCACTGATCCTTGTACTTGACGATAGAGCCGTGGCTGGTGTCGCAGCCGGTGGGTTCGAGATATACGCCCTTGTATTCCCACGGACCGAGGGGTGAATCACCCATGGCGTAACACAGACGGTTGGCTCCGCGTCCGTCCTCGGCATGATTGTCGGCGTATGACAGGTAGTATTTGCCATTGTGCTTATGTACCCATGTGGCCTCGTGGAAGTCTTCGAGACCCTCCATCTCGCGCAGAGGTTCGGCCAGTTCGATCATGTTGTCGGCCAGCTGTGCGCCATAGCATTTGCCGCCGCCTCCATAATAGAAGTATGCCTTGCCGTCGTCATCGACAAACACCGCGGGGTCGATGAGGGCGAATCCGCCTACATTCTCCATCGGCTTGTCAAGCGGAGTGAAGTCGCGGTCGGGATATTTACTTGTAGCGACACCTACTTTCCATGTGTCGTTCCAGTCGCTGCCGCTGGGGTGCGGGAAGTAGAAGTAATATGTGCCGTCCTTGTATGCACAGTCAGGCGCCCACATGAATCCGCCCTCGGGACGGCCCCATGACACCTGCTCTGAGCTGAGTATTTCGCCATGATCGGTCCAGTTGACCATGTCATCGGTCGAGAATACGTGGTATTTGTCCATAAGGTCACAGCCACGCGGGGGATCTACATCGTGTGACGCGTAGATGTACAGGCGTCCGTCATCCCATACATGAGCCGAAGGGTCGGCCGTGTACATGTGGGTTATGAACGGATTGGCGGGGAGAGCGAGTGCCTCCTCGGCCTTCTGCTGGGATTTGCATCCTGTGAGCGCTGCACCGGCAATGAGCAGGGCCGGCAGGTAGATGAAATGTCTTTTCATTTATTAATATGGTATTTTACAGGTTAGAAGTTACGTATGAATAGGGTGGTAGTTATTTTACGGATATGTCGTTGCGGCGTGACTCGGGCCATACATCAAGACTGTTGATATTCTTGCCGTCGGCCTTGACGCGGACAGACGTGCGGTCGTGAGCATGGAGTTTGAAGTCTACGTTCCAGTGTTCGGGCATGGCCTGAAGCAGCACTATCGAGTCGCCGTTATTATCGATGAGCATGTGCTGAAGAGTGAGGGNGAGGACACCGCCGTTGTCAAGGTCGGGAACNTAGTCACTGCCGGGTTTCCAGAACGAGGGGAAACGTACCTNCGGATCACGAGCTGTGGCGTTGCGCATCAGCATGGCAGGCATCATCTCGTCAAGACCGAGTATGGCGGCCTGAATGCCGCACTGCGACCAGCAGTTTGATTCCTTGAATATACGTGAGTCGAATGTGTTGCGGGCCACTTCGGGGTCAAGACGGCCGGGGCCGTACAGACGGAAGGGGAAGATGGCGTAGCACTGCGGATTCTCGAAGTTGCGGTCTACGCCGTATTCCTCGGCCGGCANNAGCCGGCTGCCGTCAGGAGTGCGTGCTATCGGGGGGAGTTGGGTAAGTATTCGCTCCCACTCGGCGCTGAGTTCGGCGGGGACGATGCCGTCAGGCAGTTCGCGCAGGCGTGTGATGTCGTGGGTGAGGCCGGCGATATAGTCTGTGGGGTTGAGNCAGTCCCAGTATTGTTCGAGCGCGTTGGCAGGGATGAAGCGGTACTGGTTGTTGATGGTGGGCCAGTGGAGATCAAAGAACCGTATCACCTGAGTGGCGAAGGGNACGATGTAGTCGCGGGCAAAGGCTTCGTCACGNGTATGGTCGTAATAGTCGAGCATCTCGGCNAGCATCTCAAGCGCGCCCTCGTAATGATAGCGTATCCATCGGGTCTGNGATGCTTTGCCCGTATTGTTCCATCCCCAGTCGTCNTGAATGTACAGGCCGAAGAAGTTGAGTGTCTCGGGGAAGAAGGCTCCGTCGTGGCCGTAATATATGCGGGTTATATCCTGCTGCATGGGGAGAATGGACATGTACATGTCAAACCACGGTTTCTTCATGTCGAAGTCACCNGATGCCGCNAGCGGCCAGTAATACAGACGGCAGTTCTGATACCAGTAACCCGGGCCCCAGTTGCGGTAATCGCCGTTGTTGCCGTTGTAGTCAAAAGTGAGCGTTCCGCCGTTGAATTTAACCGGATATGCTCCGCGGCTCTGGCATGCCATCATGTAGCGTTGCAGCAGATAGGCTTCGGTGATGGTGCGNGCATCGTCGTCNCCTGACAGGAATATCCAGCTGCGGCCCCAGAAATTGTGCCACCACCCGCAGTGTTCGCGATAGGCTTTATTGAGGGGNCGGCTTTCGGCCTCGGCGATAAGTGAGTCGAGCGCTTCCTGCCACTGAGCGAGGTCATCGCACTGTGAGGTGAGTGCAACGACTCTGACNGCAGTCTTCTTGCGCGGTGCGGAGGTGGTAAGAGTCGAGTCGTTGGCGGCGATCATGCCGTCGCCGGTGATAGCTGCGCCGAATGTGCGGTTGATGTACGGATCAGGATATTTCGATGTGAGTTCTCCGACATTCTGACGTTCGAGTATCGTAGGATAGAATGACGACACATTTCTGTGATACCACTCGACGCGGTTGGCTGACGGGACNAAAATGTCGGCNCTCTCGGACGGAGCTATCGGTGAGTCCATAAGTCCGCGATAGCTTGACGCGAGCGGGTGCGAGCCTCCGCCGTTGAATGTCACGGCCTCGGGACGCATGTTTTCGGATATAAACTTTACCTCGACAGGACGCGACGATGAGGTCTCGACATTAACCACAGGNGCATTNGCGTCAATCCAGATTTTAATATCTGTGCGGTTGTCGCGCGGCCCTGCCGTAATATTAATGGTGCCGTCNGCGAGATCGAGTGTCTGTCTGTAGCCTGANGTCTCGGTGAACGGGTTGGGGGAGATGCTGACGCGTACACGTCCTATCTTCAGCAGGCGNGTGGCTTCGCTCCATGTGTCTGATTTGCCGATGTACATCATCAGGTCACCATCTTTTTCCACCCACACGTTTGCAGTGATGTCGCCGTTGCCGAGNGGCATGGATTCAAGNGAACCTGTGAGCGAAGGGCTATCCCATGTGACGTTGTATTCACTGAGTTTGTTCAACGCATCCTTTGGCATTGCGGTGGACGGCGCGGATGTGGCTGCCGTCGTGATCAGCGGTGTCAGCAGTGCGAGGATACCGAGCAGTATAAATCGTGATGTCATTTGTTGTATAAGTGTGATATGCGATAATGATTTTTCGTAAACAAATTTACCTTCCGATTATTAATATGCACTTTAATTTCAACTTAAAAACCTGTTTTGGCTATATTTTTTGCACTGAAATGTATTTTTAATTTATTTTTATTGAGGTATTAAGGCGTTTATAACGTAAAAATTAATATGCAGATGCTTACTTTGCATATAGAAAATAAAAGCATAACAATATAGCAATTTTTTAAGGTAATAGGATTATTGATTAAGAAACCTTGATTCCCCCGTGAGGGTGAGCCGGCAGATTTGCTCGCGCAGACATGATTGGCATCGGAACAGGTATAAAAAAACAGAAGCTATCAGAGGGTAACTGATAGCTTCTGTTTTTGTTTCAGTACATCACTCGCGGGTGATCACTTCATATATACGTTTGGCTATGAGTTCCGCACCGTGGTCGGTGGGATGAATGTGGTCGGAATAGCATATCGCTTCCTCTCCGTCATATACGTCGTGCAGNGGGATGGTGACCAACCGGTTGTTGTGAGCTACCTCTTTTACCATCGGAGTTACCTCCTCAAGGATCACGCGCTCGTCGATGCCCCANATCTTGTCGGGATCATCCACGCGTGCCTTGCAAGGCAGGCACACGTATATCTTNGGGAGTGAGGGGAGATATTTGAACATGTCGATCAGTTCCTGATAATCGGCGGGAAATTCGTTTNCGTACTGCCAGTTGAAACCCTTGCTGTCATTACCGCCGAGTTTGAGAATNACGATGTCGGGATTATATTCCATGGCCTTGCGACACAGGTCGAAACCTCCGTACCAGAACGGTCTGCCTGAATCGGTTCCCTTTCTCAGGGCNGTAGCTCCGCCTACNCCGAAGTTTTTCACTTCATAATCGTTGCCTAACAGGCGCTGGAGCACAGCGGCGTATGCTTTCGTAGCATGGTCGGTAGTGCCGGCACCTTCGGTGATGCTGTTGCCGAGACAAGCTATCTTGATCGGGCCTTTGGANTAATCGGGAGCTGATACGGTCGACTTGATGAAAGGCACGACCGCGGTAGGATTGTCCAGCCCGTGAGGATGATGTCCGCAGCCGGGACGCACGATAGACTTGATGGGTGCATTGTAACGGCGATATACGTCGACGAGTTTGCGTCCGTTNTTCTCGTAGGGNACTATGGTGTCACTGCCACCGCTGAGTAACAGTACGGGTATCTTGTGACGGGCCGGAATGTAGAGATTGTTGAGCGCGTTTTCAAGAAATTCTCCGCGTACGGGTGGATTGTCGTGACGGTCCCATTTATCGAGCACATCATTCCACCACTCGTCATCACGCTGTAATTCAAATATATCCACCAGCGGATTATCAAGTATAAGGCATGCGACGGTCTCGGGATAGAGCTGTGCGCGGCGCAGCGAGTAATATCCGCCGCGGCTCAGGCCGTACATGATGGCCTTGGGCATCAGATTGTATTCGCGGGTGACGGTCTCGTAAAATTTTTGACCTGATTCGAGTGCCTCGGGACGTCCCCATTCGTGAGTGTTGTCATAGTAAGCGATGTGAAATCCCTCTTTGAGCAGAGTCTCGTCAATTATTGGAAATGCGTCGAAAAAAGCCGGACGCCACACCCAGGGATTCCCTTCAAGCGGTTTCTCAGGGATGACGATGAGTCCGTCACGNCCTTCGAGTGTGAATGAGTGCATTTCGCATCCGTTCCATTCTCCCTTTTTGACTTTTAGCTTTGGCGCAGCGCCGAGAAGAGTCAGGGCAGCCATAGATATGACTGCCGACATCAAGAGTCTTAATTTCATAAATCAGTATTTAAGTGAAAAATTTGAATCGCATCCCCTGAGCGTACTCAGCCTTCGGTCTGGGCNGTACCCACTACCTCGGCAAACGAGTGTGGATAGTCATATCCCATCAGCGACTTATATTCCTTGCAGAAAGTCGCATAGACNGTCTGTGCGAGACCCGTGCGGCCCTGAGCGTGCAGTATGCCGCACTTCACGCGCAGAGCATCCTCGTTGATGAAGTCGTGCTGGAAGAGTGTGTCGGCTATCTTCATGCGCAGATCCGAGGGCAGTTCGTTGTGACGCAACAGACGGCACAGCAGGTCGAGGGTCTTGTTGGAAAACTCGCTCTTGAACGAGTCTACGAAGTCAAGTTCGACATTGGGCAGCATCATACCGTTGAACAGGAGTTCGAGCAGGCGGTTGAGATTTTCTCCCTCGGTGTTGTCAAACAGTCTGATAGCCTCAAGATAATCGCACATNGTGTCGCCCTCAAAGCTGATGTTGCGAAATCCCTTGTGCGTCTGTATTGACACGTCGCCGATCTGAGACAGCAGGTTGCGCAGACGGCTCATGTAGACGTTGCGGTTATTCTTGGCAGCCTCTTCCTCCTTGTCATTCCACAGCAGTGTCAGAAGCTTGTTGTTGGGTATACCCATCGGATTTTGTCCGGTGTAGAGCACGAGGAGTATGAGCAACTGCTTGAGCGTGGGAGTGAACAGGTGGGTAATATCCTCGCCATCCTTGTTGAACGCTCTGAACCCGCCGAAGAATCTGATGCATGAGCGGTCGAGTTTATAGTATTCAGCAGTCTGCTGGAACTGACTCGATGTCTCGGGGACAGATATGTTGAGGGGCGCGACTGATACAGCCGGGGCTGTGGTCGTGGCAGGTGTATCGTGCTTGTTCTGACCGGCTTCGGGCGTCTCGATTATCTCTTCGATTATCGTAACATCCTTTGTCTTGGCTGACAGCTTGCGACGCAATGAGGTCTTGTATATGAGCCAGCCTCCGGCTCCGGCTATGCAGACGCCTATCAGTACCCAAACTATGGCCGGAATCCCGTCTGAATCGTTGCCTCCGGTTATTACCTGCGATATGGCCGAAACGGGGTGGGGCGGATAGTCAAGCTGATACAGGCTTATGACCGACTTGCCGTCGACATCGGAATTGGTGTAAGCCACAAAGAATTTCTTCTGTGCGGATGAGAAATACAGGTTCAGATACAGTGTCTGGGCATTCAGAGGCAGCTCCATTGACAGTGACATCGGCTCGACCTCTCCCGTAGCGACATCGATTTTGATAAGTGTGCCGCCGGCGTATGTGACTATGGCATACAGACAGTTCTGATCCGGGTCATATATCATGTTCTCACCGGGGACAAATTCACCCGGCATCGGAGTCGTATCGTGGCTCCACAGCTTGGTGACGTGATTGTTATATATATTTACTGTATATAGGTCATAGTAATTGTGCGGAGCCACCTCCTGACGACCTGACGGGCATCCGCGTCCGCCGAATATATACATCAGTGAGTCGACCAGTACCGAACTGCACGAATATCGCGGATCTATCGCTTCGAGAGTGATTATCTCCTGCGGTCTGTCATCGAACGGATGGCTCTTGATCAGAAGATTCTTGTAGCGGTAATGTCCGTAACCGCCGAAACTTATGATTGACGAGTCAGCCTGGTTGTATACGGTGGTATTGTTCCAGTAGTCGTGGTCGCCGACCGACTTCGTGAGATTCTTCCACGAGTGCAGGCACGGGTCAAACTCCGAGAACAGGTCCGAGTCTATATTGTAAGATACCAATCTGTGCAGCTGACGTATGTACATCAACTGGTTAGGTGCCACAGCGGCATACTCGCCATCGATGATGCTGATGCTGTCGGTCACACCCTCCGGCACATGATAGACGTAGAGCTTACGGTTGTCGTGATAGGCCATGTAGAACGATGCCACGATCGGGTCGAAGGCGATCGACGGGAAGTAGGGGAACGAGCGTGTGTAGATCTTCTTCCACGACACGATGTCGTCAATGACCCAGTACGGATTCTCGGTATAGGCCGGCGAGCCGGCAATCTCATCGTAGCAGATATTGGCGTTGTGCTGGTGCAATTTCCAGTGTCTCAACGTTTTACCCCCCCTAAAAATCTCTATATCCTTGATAGTCACCGATGCAATGTCATCAAGCGTATAGTAGGGTATCTTACTCAGGCCGAGTGCTACGCGCACGCTACGCGTACCTTTAAATTCCTCATCGATCACTTCCGTGGTCTCTTCGCCGTAAGTGAAGACTATTCTGCCCGTGTGGGGTGACATTGTGATTACTACGTGAGTCCATTCGCCAAACTCCAACGGTTTGGTCTGCATGAGATCATTGTTGCCGACAATGAGCATCGGATAGCGCACGTTATCGGCACCGACACCATATATGAGGTCTATGTTGTCCCCTTTATCAGTAATTATGCGGCACAGCGAGCCGAGCGGATTATCGTTATTAGGCCATACATCCATCTCGATACGCATCTCTTTTCCGTCAAGCTCGATCGGCTCGCCGTTGTCAAGCAACACGGAGGTGTACTCGACCTGCGCGGCCGGGTATGTATTTATGCGCAGACCCGTGAGCGGCTCCTGCGGGTCGGCGTATACATCTGCGGGTGATGAGATGAGACAGATTATGATTATCAGTGTGAGTCGAACTAATCCTTTCATGTCAGACGGGTAGAGATTATGGCGTAACTCAGAAAATTTATGGTTGAAGTATGTTTGTTGGCAGAGGTGATTTACGGTATTTTTAAGGTGATGATGCCGCACTATTTTGTGTATTTTGTACAACATCGTGAGCAAAGTTAATAAAAACTCCTGATATTTTGGTACGAATAGTGCGTTTTTTGGACTAAAAGTTAGCTTAAAATACTCATTTTAATGTGTTATTATGTTGTTGACTTTAACGTTAATGTTTGGTTAATTTTATTTTAATGAATGTGCGCTAAATTTGTATTAACGAATCATTATCAAGACGTCACTTTTTACCATATAATAACCATATCATTTTTTACATGAAAAAAGTTTTTTTGCCGCTATGCCTCTGCATAGTGACCACTTCGGGGATGATGGCGGATGTCAATTACCGGACGACACCGCAGGGAGTAGTTGCCGGACCTGACGGGAGTCGGGTGGCAATCGAATGGTATACTCCTTCAATAGTCAGAATCTACCGCTACCCATCCGCTGAGGCGCCGGCCAAGGAGTCGCTTTCGGTAATAGCCTCACCGGAGAAAGTGAAATATAAGGTTAATAACAAGGGCGAGGAGCTCGTGTTGAAGTCCGACCGACTCACTGTTACCTACAATCCCGCCACCGACCGTGTGTCAGTCGCAGAGACTGCCACCGGGCGTCAGCTTATAGCCGAGAAGGGTGGGACTTCTTCATTCAGTCCCTTCAAGGATCACGGACGTGACACGTATCAGGTGTCGCAGACATTTATCCTTGATGATGACGAACCTGTGTTCGGACTCGGCCAGCATCGTCACGGCCACTGGAGTCAGCGCGGCACTACCCAGCATCTTGAGCAGGAGAATATGGAGATCGCTATCCCCATCATTCAGTCGCCTAAGGGATATGCACTGTTTTGGGACAATCCCTCGGCCACCGATTTCACCGACGATGCCTCGGGCATGACATTCGCCTCCAAGACGGGCGACATGATCGACTATTATGTCATCTATGGCGGCGATGCCGATGCCACCGTGGCACAGCTCCGCGACCTCACCGGCCAGGCACCCATGTTCCCCCTCTGGACTTACGGATTTCATCAGTCGCGCGAGCGCTACACGTCACAGGATGAACTCGTAGGCACTGTCGAGAAATACCGTTCGCTCGGCGTGCCCCTCGACGGTATCATTCAGGACTGGCAATACTGGGGCGAGGACAACCACCAGTGGAATGCGGTGGAATTTCTCAATCCCAAATTCCCTGATCCCGCAGGCATGATGCGCCGCATCCACGACCTCAATGCTCACGCCACCATATCTATATGGCCATCGTTCGGTCCCAATACCTCTATATATAGGGCGTTTGAGGCTGAGGATAAACTCATGGCGCATAAGACATTTCCTCAGAATGGCGACACCCGCGTCTACAATCCGTGGGATTCACGTGCCCGCGACATCTACTGGGGCTACTTCAAGCGCAACATGATGTCTATCGGCATGGACGGATGGTGGCTTGACGCTACCGAGCCCGAGCATAGCCCCATCGAGGAGAGTGACTATGATTACGAGACAGGCATGGGCACATTCCGCAGCCTGCGCAACTCATTCCCCCTCGTGTCGGTCGGCGGTATATACGATCATCAGCGCGCTCACTCCGGCGACAGGCGAGTGTTCATCCTGACCCGTTCGGCATACGCAGGCCAGCAGCGTTACGGCGCACAGTCGTGGTCAGGTGATGTCGAGGCCTCATGGGAGACCCTGCGCCGTCAGATCCCCGCTGCGCTCAACTTCTCACTCTGCGGCATCCCTTACTGGAACTCCGACATAGGCGGATTCTACACCTGGCGCGACTATCCCGACGGCATCAAGGATCCCGCTTATCAGGAGCTCTACACCCGTTGGATGCAGTTCGGAGGCTTCACAGGCATGATGCGTTCGCACGGCACCAACTGTCCGCGTGAGATCTGGCAGTTCGGCACGGCCGGTAGCCCCGTCTATGACGCGCAGGCCAAGGCCATCAATCTCCGCTATCGTTTCTTACCTTATATATATAGCGCGGCATGGGACGTGACCAACGAAGGAGCCTCGCTCATGCGTCCCCTTTACGCCGACTATGCATCCGATCCCCGCAGCGTGTCGATCGACAATCAGTACCTTTTCGGCAAATCCGTCCTGGTCGCCCCGATGGTGACCTCGGGAGTGAGCCGCGACGTCTACCTGCCCGAGGGCAATTCATGGATTGACTTCTGGACGGGACGCACCATCCCCGGAGGCTCCGACATCAAGGCCGACGCACCCCTTGACATCATCCCTCTTTACGTCAAGGCCGGCAGCATCCTCCCTATGGGTCCGCAGGTACAATATGCCGCCGAGCGCCCCTGGGATGATATGCAGATCCGCGTCTATCCCGGTGCTGACGGTGAGTTCACGCTCTATGAGGATGAGGGTGACAACTACAACTACGAGAAAGGCCGCTACACCACCATCCCGATGAAGTGGGATGACCGCTCGCGCACGCTCACCATCGAGGGGCGCAACGGCGAGTTTGACGGCATGCCGGCCGACCGTACATTCCGCGTAGTGCTCGTCAGCCCCGATGCCGGCACAGGCATGGACATTGACTCGACCACCCGCGAGGTTGCCTATAACGGAAAGAAGGTAAAAGTCAAATTTTAATCCTTTTATTAATTAAAAACGTACCCGAAATGTTAAAATCAGCATTTCGGGTATGTTAAATCGCAATTTTCGCACCAAAATACATCTTATTTTAATCTTTTTTTTAGGCTTTGCGGCTTACTTTGCGAAAAAATCTAACAACCATTAATCAATTAAATCGAATAACCAGATTCACTAACTCATGGAGATGACAGGCTTGATTTGTTTCTTACCTCAATCTGTACCCTCCCTTTAAACCAAATTATCACACATGAACAAAAATCTCAGTAGGCTGCTCACATGCGGCGCTGCCTTTGCT
The DNA here is from genome assembly GCA_014802015.1 of Bacteroides sp. GTDB lineage: Bacteria > Bacteroidota > Bacteroidia > Bacteroidales > Muribaculaceae > Duncaniella. The sequence continues at coordinate 88,122 of JAAVDB010000004.1, read as the reverse complement.
CTCTGTGCAGGCTTCTTTACGTCTTGCAACGATGACGATGATTACGAGACCAGAATCACAGTCCTTGAGACTGCTGTAGGTGACCTCAAGACTCAGCTCGGCAAGGCTCTCACCTCAGGTGCGAGTGTGACCGGCGTGGTTCAGAATGACAACGGCACCTATACTATTACACTCAGCGACGGCCAGACCATCCAGACCGGTGGCGCATCAGGCGCAGGTTCTGACGTTAAGGTCACAGTTACCGACACAAGCGCTATCATCTCGGTTAACGGCGAGACCTACACTCTCCCCCTCGGCGCAGCTGTTTCTTCACTCAAATACGCTCCCGAATATGTTGACGGCATGGTTGAGATCGCCGACGGCAAGGGTGCTGACGTCAGCTTCCTCGTTCGTCCCGAGATCGCAAGCCTCGACGGTGCTACATTTACCGTTGCCGAGTCACACGAACTCAAGGCACGCGTGATCGGCGAGGATGTCTTCAAGGTGACCTCTGCCAATCTCGAAGGCGGTCTTGTTAAGCTCAACATTATATGTCTTGACGGTGATGCTGCCGGTACTCATCACGCTGTCAGCGTTCAGATGAACTATCGTGGCGCTGTCATCGGTTCTGACTACTTCACCGTACACGTTACCGACGACTTCACATTCGTAAGCGAGGCTATCGACGACAACATCACCGTGACAGCTCCCGGTGCTACACAGAATCCCGAGACCAAGGCCTGGACATTCAATGTCAAGGGTGGTGACTTCGGTCAGGGCTTTGACTTCGCTACCGTATTCTCAGGCGTTCCCGCCGGTGCCAAGTATCGCGTGGCTTCTGTAGCCAAGCAGCCCGGTGGCCCCGCTCAGGAAAAACAGGCTATCCTCGCAGCATCTCTCGCCGAGGACGGTAAGTTCGCCTTCACCAAGCGTCCCGGCACAGCATTCAATGACAATAAGGAGCAGGCCGGCTTCCTCGTGGAGGTTGTCAACAGCGAGCTTGCAGTTATCGCCAAGACATACGTTACCATCACCGATGAGATCGCCGATGCTAACTTCAATGTGTTCACCAGCGACCTTGAGGCAGAATGGGGTGGCCGTGAGAAGTGTGTACCCGTGGGTGCATCTACTCTCGACCTTCAGGACGCGTTCAAGAACTACGCGACTGAGTTCACTATCGTACACAACGGTCAGGAAGGCGTGCTTGAGAAGTGGGCTGATATAGCTGTTGAGGTTCCTGCCGGTATGATCGTTTATAACAAGGGTGGCAAGCTTGTCCTCGATGAACTCGGCCAGAAGTATGCTCCCGAGGCTACATGTCACGGTCTCTACTGGTTCAACCGCGGTTATGCAATCCGTATCCCCGAGAATATCCGTCCTTACACCGATGACAACGGTAAGTCATACGACGGTGAGGATTACAACTCTGACTACTTTGTTAACGGTCTTGACATCTGGATGGGTTCATACACTCAGTTCATCGAAGATCCCGTTGCTTTCTATGCAGGTGTTCCCACATGGACCAACAGCGGCATCACAGTTGACATCAAGACAGGTGTCATCAGCTTCCCCGAGTCATACACCGGTTGGGGTATGCGTCTCGCTATCGCCTGCGGTTATGAGTACCTCTATGGTGTGAAGAACCTTACTGCCGATGGTAATGACAAGATCGGTATGGTATTCATCAACCGTCGCGTATCTCCCGAAGGTGCCAAGATGCCTTGTCCCACCGACGGCTCAAAGATCTAATACGGCTATCTGCCGATACACTACAGTCACAGGGCGGATCTCTGTATTCGGGATCCATCCGGCCTGAGCTCCGCCCTGACTTTTCAATACCATAGGATTTTTCACCATAAGAAAATCTAACACATGAATCAAAGTAATAACTACATAACAAAAGGTGTCACCGGGCTAAGTCGGTTCTTGCTTATGGCACTCTTTTGTATCCTGACGGTGCTCCCCGCGTCGGCCCAGGCAAGGCTGGTGACCGGTACCGTCATTGACCCGGAGGGTGAGCCGGTNATCGCCGCCACCGTCAGAGTCAAGGATAGCAAGGCCATCACGACTACCGATATCGATGGTAATTTCTCTATTCAGGCTGCCCCCAACCAGACCATTGTGATCTCATTCATCGGTTACAAGACTGTCGAGGTGCCTGCCGCCAAGACTCATGTCGACGTGACNCTTGAGACTGATGCCGAGATGCTTGACGACGTAGTTGTCGTTGGTTACGGTACTCAGAAGAAGGCCACCCTTACAGGTGCCGTATCACAGGTCTCCAACAAGGAGATCGCCGTGACCAAGAATGAGAACGTTGTCAATATGCTCTCGGGTAAGATNCCCGGTGTGCGTATCACCCAGATGAGCGCCCAGCCCGGTAAGTTCGACACCAAGATCGATATCCGCGGTCTCGGCGAGCCTCTGATCGTTGTCGACGGTATNCCCCGCGACAAGGACTACTTCTCGCGCATGGACGCTAACGAGATCGAGTCNGTGTCTGTCCTCAAGGACGCCGCCGCATCTATCTACGGTGTGCGTGCATCCAACGGTGTGCTCCTCGTCTCTACCAAGCACGGTTCGGCTGAGAATGGTAAGTTTGACATCACCTTCTCGTTCAACTACGGTTGGCAGAACTTCCTCTACACCCCCGAGACCTCTGACGCAGCTACACACATGCTCCTCATGAATGAGAAGGACCTTAACAATAATTTCGGTCGTAACTACTTTGTACGTCAGTCTCCCCTCTACTCTTGGGAGCGAATGCTCGAATACAGCTCGGGCAAGCTGCCCAGCACCAACTGGTCGGACGAACTCTTCAAGAAGAACGTTCCCCAGCAGCAGTACAACGTCAGCATGAACGGTGGCGGTGACCGCATCCAATACTTCTTCAACCTCGGTTACCTCAAGCAGGAGGGTAGCTACAAGAGCGGTTCGCTCAACTACAACCGCTGGAACTTCCGTTCTAACGTAGACGCCCAGATCACCAAGGATTTCAAGGCCGTGGTTCAGCTCTCAGGCTACATGGATGAGAAGAACGAGCCTTCGACCGGTATGTGGACCGTCTATAAGATGGCCTGGACNTATCCCAGCACCGCAGCTGCTTGGGTCAACGGNGATCACAGCCTCCCCGCATACGACGTTGCCAACCTCGGCAGNAACACCGACAACCCCGTTGCAACAACCAATGCCGACTTCACCGGTTTCAACCGCGAGCGTCATTACAACTTCAACGGTTCACTCACTCTCCAGTATGATCTCCCCTGGGTGAAGGGTCTTAACGCCAAGGCTTTCTACAGCTACGACTACTATACCTCCAACGACACTCAGTATCAGCGTACCTATAACCTNTATGGACTTGCNGGTGACGGTGAGACACTTGTGACCTATCCCCGTAACCCGGATTCGTTCCTCAAGCGCACCACCTATCCCTCTTACGGCACCGTGCTCCAGCTCTCGCTCAATTATGCTCACCGTTTCGGTGATCACAATGTGTCNGCCCTCGCNCTCTTCGAGGAGCAGTACAACAACTATGACAGCTTCTATGCACAGCGCACCATGCTTCTTGACGGNGAATACCTNATCTANGGTGAGAACGAAGNTCAGCAGACCGGCGCTCCCAGCATCTGGGACAAGACCCGNCGCGCATTCGTCGGCCGTGTAGGTTATGACTANAAGGGCAAGTATATCGTTGACTTCTCGTTCCGCGAGGATGGTTCTTCGAGNTTCCCCGANGGCTCACGCTGGGGCTTCTTCCCCGCTGTGTCAGCNGGCTGGCGTATCAGCGAGGAGTCGTTCATGAAGTCTCTCTCGCCCGTACTCTCCAACCTTAAGATCCGTGCATCATTCGGTAAGATGGGTGACGACGCAGGCCGCATCTATCCCCCGACNGTTATCGGTTACGAGCTCAACCAGCGCAAACTCGGATGGGTTTACGACGGTGTCCTCGTAGGCGGTGTAAGCTCTACAGGTGTTCCCAACCCCAATCTGACATGGTATACCTCCAAGACTTACAATGGTGGTATCGACTTCGACCTCTGGGGTCAGATGCTCTCGGGTACAGGTGAAATCTTCCTCCGCAAGCGTGACGGTCTCTTCGCCACCAGCAGCGCACTCGTGCCGAGCGAGGTGGGTGTGTCACTCCCNCAGGAGAACATCAACTCCGATAAGACTTTCGGTTGGGAAATCAGCCTCAGCCACCGCAACCGCATCGGTGACTTCAATTACTACGTGACCGGTCAGATCTCAGCCACCAAGAACCGTTGGGATTACCTCCTCACCGGCAACACCAAGAACTCTTACGATTACTGGCGTGACGGCAACCGTTCAGGCCGTAACAAGGACATCTGGTGGGCTTACGAAGAGGGCGGCCGCTTCAGCAACTACGAGCAGATCCGCTATCACGACACTCCCGTCGGCCAGGCAACCCTCCCCGGTGACTACTGGTACGAGGACTGGAACGGTGACGGTGTCATCGACGGCGCTGACGAACATCCCTACGCTACATTCAANCTCCCCGTGTTCAACTACGGTTTCACACTCGGCGGATCATGGAAGGGTATCGANCTCGCNACCACATGGCAGGGTGTAGGCAACGTGTATGCCAAGTATGANGAGGTGTTTACCGAGGTAGGCCCCTTCGGTGGNGGCGCTTCACTCAGCTACTACACCGACCGCTGGCACACAGCCAANATCGATGATGACCCCTGGAACCCCCACACACAGTGGATCGAAGGTGAGTTCCCCGCTACGGGCCACAGCTTCAGCACAGGTTCTACCGGCATCAAGGATATGTCTTATCTCCGTCTCAAGACTCTTGAGGTAGGTTACACCATNCCCTCAAAGATTCTCAAGGTGGTAGGTGCCAAGGATCTCCGCGTTTATTTCAACGCATACAACCTCTGGACCCTTACCAAGAACAAGCACATGGACCCCGAACGTCCCGGACATCAGGGTGGTGCCAACGACGGCCAGAGCGAGGGTATCCTCTTCTACAACTATCCTGTTAACCGCACATTCAATGTCGGTGCTACTCTGCGATTCTAACGAACAGTTAAGGAATTTACATTATGAAGAATATAATATATATAGGTGTTGCCGCCGCTCTCGGACTCGGAGCCGTGTCATGTAATGATATGGATCTTGAGCCTAAGGGTATCCTCTCGGAGAACACGCTCCTTGCATCGGAGGAGGGTATCAAGAGATATCTCGCGCTCCAGTATCAGGATGCTCCCATCGAGGATTTCAACTACGGTCAGAACGGCGACCAGAAAGGTTATGCAACAGTAGCCTCAAATGGCTGGCATCCCGGTAACCAGTGGCAGCCGCAGAAGTCAAGCCCTGCATCCTGTGCCAATGAGGCATCGGGCCGCGCACTTGAGTACGGTGACGGCTGGGGTTACTGGCCTTACGACCGTATCCATGATATCAACAACTTCCTCGAACAGCTCCCCAATTACTCCGCCAATATGTCCGAGCAGCAGTATGAGGAGTATGTGGCCGAGGGTCGTTTCCTCCGCGCTCTCTACTACTTCGGTATGGTAAAGCGTTACGGCGGTGTGCCCCTGATCGACAAGACTCTCAATCCTACCGATCCCTACGATCAGATCGCTTATCCCCGTGCCACCGAGTATGACTCATGGAAATTTATCCACGATGACCTTGAGTATGCTATGGAGCATGGCTCAAAGGATGTGGTCGGCGGTCGTGCCAACCGTTATGCCGCTGCGGCGCTCATGTCGCGTGCCATGCTTTATGCCGGTACCGTAGCCAAGTACAGCAGCTATATCATTACTACCGGTGAGGCTACTTCACAAGGCCTCATGGGCATGAAGATCGCTGATGCTCCCGAGTTCTTCCGCTACGCTGTCGATGCGTGCAAGGTGCTCGAAGAGGCCGGCTTCAAGCTCCATGACGGAGCCGATAAGGAGCAGGCTTTCGTAGAAGTGTTCACTCAGGAGTGTCCTGAGGAGGATATTTTCGTTAAGCAGTACACTGATCGTGTTGATGCTATCTGGGATACTTCACTGTTCCATTGCTGGGACGTTATGACCCTCCCCACCGGTACCGGTCTGTCGAGTGCCGTAGGTTGCGCCATCCAGCCCACTTGGGAGCTTATGTCGCTCTACGAGCATCCCGAGATCATCGATGAGAATGGCAATCCCGTACGCTTCAATAACATCAACGATTTCTGGAATACCGACAAGATGGAGCCCCGCGCCCGCGCTACCTTCTTCTTCTCCGGTATGACCGAGCCCCTGTCAAAGACTACTATCGACCTGCTCGCAGGTGTCTACACCTCTTACCCCGGCACAGCCGCCGACGGTACTGCGGAGACCGGTCACTCTATCAATGAGTATACCGATCAGTACCGTATCGTAGCCTCGAAGGGTGGTGAGCAGTATCAGGAGATCAACGGTCAGAACTACAAGATCTCTGGCGTGCACTCCAACAATAATGACGGTGACGAAGGTTTTGGCTTCATGGGATCGTTCATCCGCAAGTATGTCAGCACCACCGATATGGCCGGACGTCAGGAGCTGATGTATTGCAAGACTCCGTTCAAGGTGTTCCGCTACGGCGAGGTGCTCTGCAACTGGGCCGAGGCTGCTTACGAGCTGGGTGACCTCACCGGTGACAACAGTCTCAAGCAGGAGGCTATCGACAAGCTCAACGAACTCCGTCGTCGTGCCGGTGCTCACGAGTATACCTACAACCCCTCGGCTATGGACATAGGTACAGCCAAGTACGGTTTCAAGGTTGACGAGAACCTTCAGTTTATCCGCGACGAGCGTGCCCGCGAGCTTGCGTTCGAGAACCACCGCATCTTTGACATCCGCCGCTGGCGCGTGGCTGACGAGGATTTCCGTGACGGTAAATACCAGCACACACTCTCTGCCTACTACGTGATCGACGAGGGCAAGTACATCTTCCTCAATGAGGTCAATCGTCACGGCCGTAGAGTTAACTTCTACAAGAGATGGTATTACGAGCAGATCCCCGGCGGNGCTCTCGCTAACAACAACAAGATTATCCGCAACGACGGTTATTAATCCCCACAACTTCTTAATAAGGATAAACAGATTATGAAAAAGTTTATATATGGACTCTTAGGCAGTGCTCTCGCTCTCTGCTCGACATCCTGCATGGAGGTCGACAACTTCGACGAGCCTGAAGGACACTACTACGGGACTATCATCGACTCGACCACCGGTAAGCCTATNCTTACCAGCCAGGGTGAGTGTAAGATACGTATGTGGGAGATGAGCTATGACCTCGACCCCAACCCCCGCGACATCAACATCAAGCAGGACGGTACGTTNAACAACACCAAGATCTTCAACGGTACTTATGACGTACAGCCCCGCGGNGCCTGGTGGCCCGTCGAGAAGCATCGTGTGCCCATCGGCCGCAACACTCCCGCCGANAATATGACGGTGACCCCTTATCTCACGCTCTCTGACTTCGAGCTGGAGCTGGTGTATGAGGACGAAAAACCNTTCCTCAAGATGTCGTGCCGNCTCAGCGCACCCATCGAGGAGGGTCTCCCCAACATCCGTATGATCCGTCCGTTCCTTAGCCTCACACAGTTCTGTGGCTCCAACCAGTGCATCGGCGAGTATGACCAGCCTGCTTACAAGGAGGAGATGAACTCGACCTGGGCACGTATACCCAAGGAAGAGGACGGCAAGTCAGTCCCCTACGAGTTCAAGCTTCCCGTCAAGAAGGGCTACTTCTACTTCGCACGTATCGGTGCCCGCGTAAATGACGAGTATCAGAATTTCAACTACACGGAAATCAAGAAAATCGAGATTCCGCAGTAAATTTACGAATTGAGTCGGTCCGGCGCCCGACGCGGNGCCGGACATGACCCGTAACTACAACAAGACACTATGTTAGTAAAAAAATATATCGCACTCTCAGTCGGATGTATTCTCTCGGCCGGTANGTTCTTCTCGTCATGCAACGACGACAAGGACTATATNCCCCCGGCGCTTGACGAGCTGCTCCCCCCCGCGGTCGANCCGGTTGAGGATGAAGTATACAATGAGCCGACATTTGAGAAGCATGTCGACGGCGAGCCTTACACNACCTATCGCGGCCTCGTGATGGCCGGCTATCAGGGTTGGTTCGGCACACCTGAGGACGGCTGTAANCATGCAGAGTCATCCAACACCGGATGGTATCACTATCGCGAGANCGATATGTTCAAGCCCGGTGTGCTCCGCAACTCTATCGACCTCTGGCCCGATATGACCGAGTATACCAANAANTATGACACTGCTTTCACTCATCCCGACGGTACNACCGCTCAGGTCTACAGCGCNTANGANGANTCGTCNGTNCTCCTTCACTTCAAGTGGATGAAGGATTACGGCATCGACGGCGTGTGGATGCAGCGTTTTGTCGGCGAGGTTATCGACAANCCNGCCGGAGCNGATCACTTCAACACCGTNCTNGGNCANGCNATGAAGGGTTCTGANCAGTATGAGCGNGCCATCGGCGTGATGTATGACCTCGGNGGTTATAACCCCGAGCGTTTTGACAAGGTCGTGGCTGACGCACAATGGATCTATGACACATACGCCAAGTCGCAGAAATTCTATATCCACGAGAACGGCAAGCCTATGATCGCCCTCTGGGGTGTAGGTTTCAACCCTGTGGAGCGTAATTACNCNAACGAGGACATCCAGACACTCGTTGACCGTCTCAAGGATATGGGTTACAGCATCATGCTCGGCGTGTCGACTTACTGGCGCCGTGGCGGCGGCGACACTTATGCCGCNGACCTGATCAANCTCCANAGCCTCNTNAAGAGNGTGGACGTGATCATGCCCTGGTATGTAGGCCGNTACAGCGANGNTANCTCGTTNANGACCGGCGGTAACGAAGGNGGTTTCGCAGCCATGGTGGGCAACGACCTCGAATGGTGTAAGAAGGAGAGCGAGGCTGAAGGCGTGAACGTCAACTTCGCACCCCTCTGTTTCCCCGGCGCATCTGACCTCAACATGCACCCCTACTACGGACGTGGNAGCCGCGAAGGCGGTCAGTTCTTCTGGACTCAGCTGGTCAATGCCGTACAGAGCGGTTGCGAGATGCTCTACATCGCTATGTTCGACGAGATCGACGAGGGTACAGCTATCTATAAGGTATGTGAGAAGAGTAACGTGCCCAGCAATGCGGCTGACGTTGACTACTATGTNGTCTACAACCCCGAGAACGAGTCACTCACTTACACAGACCTCAACGGCATTCCCCGCANGACCTCAAACACTGTGTTCATGGCTCAGAAGCCTGTTGAGATGAAGTCGCCCAACGGATGGTCAATGACCGAGAAGCAGCTCGCCATCACATTCGAGGGCATCGACGACGGTCTCGGCTCGGATCACTACCTCTGGCTGACCGGTATGGCCAAGAAGATGCTCAACGGTGAGATCCCGATGACTAAAACTCTGCCCGCCCGCGGCGAATAAATGCAGTCTTTTTCTCCATCTCTTCTCCAGATGAACGTATAGCTTTATTGAAAACGACAGTGTGCCGGAGGGCATTTCCGCGCCACCGGCACACTTTTTTCCATACAGCTGTTTCCAATCATTCAATCATAAAGAGATTCTANATTATGAATATTCCTTGCAAGATAGTGCTTGTCTCAGGTGTGATCGGCGCGTGCGCCGCACTTATCACCGGATGTCGTTCGGCTTCGGCCAACGCCTCGACCGTCGAAGAGGTCGCTGCGTTTGAGAAGATAGCCNCGAATCCGTTTATCCGACACATGTACACGGCCGATCCTTCGGCCCACGTCTGGGAGGACGGACGTCTCTACGTCTATGCCTCGCACGATATTGACCCTCCNAAGGGGTGCGATCTTATGGATCGTTATCACGTATTTTCGACCGATGATATGGTCAACTGGACCGATCACGGCGAGATCCTCAGTTCGGAGGATGTAGAGTGGGGCCGTCCCGAGGGTGGCTTNATGTGGGCNCCCGACTGCGCTTACAAAAACGGCAAATACTACTTCTATTTCCCGCACCCCAGCGAGTCCAAGTGGGACGACAGCTGGAAGATAGGTGTCGCTGTCAGCGACCAGCCTGCCGCAGGATTTAAGGTGATCGGTTATGTCAAGGACATGGAGCCGCTCATCGACCCCTGTGTCTTTGTCGACGANGACGGACAGGCCTATATATATAATGGTGGCGGCGGTCGCTGTATGGGTGGNAAACTCAAGGANAATATGATAGAACTTGACGGTGCTATGGCCGAGATGNAGGGCCTTGAGGATTTCCACGAGGCTACATGGGTGCACAAGCACAATGGCAAGTATTACCTGTCATACTCCGACAACCACGATGANAACTGGAATGACGGANAGNCCGGCGACAACCGCATGCGTTATGCCATCAGCGACTCGCCCCTCGGNCCCTGGAAACACATGGGCATCTATATGAACCCGACCGACAGCTACACCAACCATGGCTCTATCGTCAAGTTCAAGGGTCAGTGGTTTGCATTCTATCACAACAGCAACCTGTCAGGTCACGATTGGCTCCGCTCGATCTGCGCCGACAAACTCTATTACAACGAGGACGGTACCATTCAGATGGTCGAGCAGACCCCCGGNAAGTCAGAGGCNCTCGCCNAGTTCTGATAANCGGCNCNGAGGAGAGGTTTTTACACTTCNTACTCAATCATAATCTATCATTGCAGAGCGCCTGCCTGTCGGAATTGACGGGCAGGCGCTCNGTTGTTGTTCCAAGAACAAATATTTCTGATGAAATGTTAAGAAGGTATGAATGGTTTGATTTTAGGCATATTGTTACCCTTTGCAGGGACGACGCTCGGCGCGGCCTGCGTCTTTCTGATGAAGAATAACTTCGCTCCGCGTCTACAGAAGACCCTTACAGGCTTCGCTGCCGGTGTGATGGTGGCCGCCTCGGTGTGGTCGCTGCTGATACCGTCGATCGAAATGTCGGGCAGGGAGGGATTCATGAGTGTTTTCCCGGCCATAGTCGGATTTTTGGTGGGTATACTCTTCCTGCTGTTNCTTGACAGTGTGATNCCTCACCAGCATTTTGACACNGATCAGAGCGAAGGCCCGAAGTCGCACCTCTCCAAGACTGCAAAGATGGTATTTGCCATCACCCTGCACAACATCCCCGAAGGTATGGCTGTAGGTGTGGCTCTGGCAGGAGCGATGGAGAATAATTCATACATTCACATGGCCGGAGCACTCGCTCTGTCCATAGGTATAGCNATACAGAATTTCCCGGAGGGAGCCATCGTGTCGATGCCACTGCGCAGTGCCGGCAACTCGCGCACTCGCTCGTTCTGGATGGGTACGCTCAGTGGNGTGGTCGAGCCGATCGGGGCCATACTCACCATAATGCTTGCATGGCTTGTAGTGCCCGTACTCCCGTATCTGCTGGCTTTTGCCGCCGGCGCGATGATCTATGTGGTGGTCGAGGANCTGATACCCGAGACACAGGAGGGGCAGCATTCCAACCTCGGCACGATAGGATTTGCCGTCGGATTCCTGCTGATGATGACACTCGATGTACTGCTNGGCTAAAGTGNATGACAGCAACTGCTAAACAAGCAGCGTCACGACCATACCTGCGAGAATGAGTATCACACTACTCACGGCGTAGGTGACGGTATATCCCATGACCGGAAGCGTACTCTCAAGGCTGTCCTGAATGGCNCCGAGCGCAGCCACAGCGTTACGGCTGCCCGCGACGCATCCGAGCGTCANGGCNGCNGGGAACTTGAANAGTTTGTTGGCTACGTAGATACATATAATAAGCGGTATCGTCGTGCACGCCATCCCGACAAGAAACAGCTCGGGTCCGACCTCCTTGAGTCCGCTGATAAATGAAGGGCCGGCCGAAAGTCCNACGACCGCGATGAACAGGTTAAGNCCCGCATTGTCCATAAACCATAGCACCGAGCGCGGNATGTGTCCGAACGAGGGACGCTTGGATCTGAGCCATCCGAGTATCAGACCCGANAGTATGGCACCGCCGCTGGTGCTGAGTGAGATGGGGATATTGCCGCATTTTATTACTATCGCACCTATAAGACAGCCTATGGCTATGCCNAGTCCGATGAACACNATGTCGCTCTCGGGTGTCTGTCGGTCGCTGAATCCGATCTCGGGCACGGCGACATCCACATCCTGAGGNAGACCCACGAGTGTTATCACGTCACCCTTTTCGAGCTGAAGTTTCTTTCTCAGCGGCATCGGCATGTCGTTTCTCACTACCTTGTGTATCATCACTCCGTGCATGTAGGGCTGGAGTCTCAGTTCGCCGAGGGTCATGCCGGCCGCTCCTGATTTGGACACGGTGACAGGCAGATTTTCAGTGCCGAACGTGAGCAGTTCGTGNTCGGACACCTCGGTGCCTATCCATGAGGCATCCTGCACGATGCTCTCGCGGCGTCCGCTGAGTACGACGATGTCACCCTTGCGCACACGCACGTCAGGATCCGGGTCGGTAATCTCACCGTTGATNCGGAGTCGCTCCACGAAGTGACGCAATTCGCGGCTCTTGAGATGCTTTTCAATCTCGCGCACAGTGCGGGGACGGTTGAAGAAATCAGCCTCGACCCTGTAGGCGCGGAACGACACNGGACGATTGGCTATGATNTGTCCCGGATCGGGAGTGAAGTCCCCCGAATCCATCTCTTCTTCGAGCCGTGCGGTCTCCTCCTTTACTTTCTTGAGTCCGCCCAGCAGGATAGGNCCGAGATTGGCTATGATCCATGCTGAACCGATAGTGCCGAATACATAACATACGGCATAGCANGCAGGGATGATGTCAAGCAGTCTCGACGTCTCATCAGCNGGCAGNCNGAGCGATTTTATCGTGTCCGAGCCGACACCGATCACCGCTGACACAGTCTGNGCACCGGCAAACACGCCGACCGCTATACCTTTATTATATCCGAACAGTTTGCAGATCCCGACGGTCACTCCGATCACGATGACACACTCGACAAGGGCAAATCCTATCTGCTTGAGTCCGTCCCCTTTGAGCGAGCGGAAAAACTGCGGCCCGACGCTGTANCCGATGGCGAAGAGAAACAGCATGAANGCGAGTGATTTGACCGTGTCATCGATCGGTATGCCGAGCTGTCCGATGACAACACCNGTTATAAGCGTTGCCGTCACCGGGCCNAGTGANAACGATTTGTACCTCAGTCCGCCGAGCCAGAATCCGATACCTAACGTCAGAAAGATAGGTATCACCTGATTCTCTCTGAATACCTCAGTCAACCAATCCATGAGCGTGATTTTAATTAATTATACGTGATTATAAATTAATTATATATGTGATAGAAAAAATAAGAGCAACTCCGTGGTGGAGCTGCTCTTTTTGTCAGCGGAAAGAGAGGGATTCGAACCCCCGGAGGTGTGACCCTCAACGGTTTTCAAGACCGCCGCAATCGACCACTCTGCCATCTTTCCTTTGGTTTTGCGTGTGCAAAGTTATGACAANTTTTTCAATCTCGCAAATGTTTCGACAAAAAACTTTGATTTTTTTGCTNAATGATATATTTTTTATTNTCNGGACGATGATTTTTAATCTAACTTTTGTACTTTTGTTGATTATATCACCTCTTTTATATTATTCGGAAAAAGACATTATGCTATATTCAATGACAGGTTTCGGGAAATCCGTAACCGAGCTACCCGGCAAAAAAGTAACCATTGAGGTTAAATCACTCAATTCAAAGCAGGCTGATATAGCGGCTCGCATCCCCTCGGCATTGCGTCAGCACGAACTGGAGATGCGTAACATTATTTCCGAACGTCTCGTGAGGGGTAAGATTGACCTGACCGTGTCGGTCGAAACNCGCGGNGGGGAAGTGTCACAGCAGTTCAATGTCCCGGTCATGCAGATGTACAAGGCTCAGATCGAGGAGACAGCCCGTCAGTTGGGCATCCCCGAGCCGGCCGACTGGTTCTCGATGCTGATGAGATTTCCCGACGTGCTGCATGGCGAGACACTGCATGAGGCTGATCAGGCCGAGGTCGATGCGGTGATGGCTGCTCTGGCCGGAGCACTCGACGCACTCACGGCTCACCGTCGTGCCGAGGGGGAGAAGCTTGAGGCCTTCTTTGCCAAAAGGATCGAAAATATCGGCAATCTGCTCGCACAGGTGCCATTGTATGAAGGCGAACGTACCGCCCGTGTGCGTGTGCGCATGGAGGAGGGACTTGCCAAACTCAGCGGTGTCGATTATGACCGTTCGCGTCTGGAGCAGGAACTGTTCTTCTACATCGAGAAGTTTGACATCAANGAGGAGAAGCAGCGTCTGGCACAGCATCTCAACTACTTTATCGAGACGATGTCGGCCGACGGAGCGCAGGGCAAGAAACTCGGCTTCATAGCTCAGGAGATGGGNCGTGAGATCAACACACTCGGCTCAAAGAGCAATCACTCCGAGATGCAACGCCTTGTAGTGCAGATGAAGGACGAGCTTGAGCAGATCAAGGAGCAGGTGCTCAACGTGTTGTAAGAAATGTGAAAAATCNATATCCATGTCAGACAAAGGCAAGATAATCATTATATCCGCACCGTCAGGCTGCGGCAAGTCTACGATAATCAACGCATTGCTCCGTCAGGGCGAGATAGATATGCAATTCTCCGTCTCGGCCACCAACCGTCCTCCGCGTGAGGGTGAGGAGCATGGTGTGAATTACTATTTTCTCACCGATGACGAGTTTCGTTCGGCCATAGCCGGTGACGAGTTCGTGGAGTATGAGGAGGTATACCCCGGTCGCTATTACGGCACGCTCAAGCGTGAGATAGCGCGCATAACCGATGGCGGTCACAACGTCGTGCTCGACATCGATGTCAAGGGGGGTGTTAATGTCAAGCGTATGTATGGCGATCAGGCTGTCAGTGTCTTCATCAAGCCCCCGTCCGTCGCGGCCCTGCGTCAGCGCCTTGAGGGACGCGGCACGGAGGATGCCGATGCCATAGCCCAGCGTGTGGCACGTGCCGAGTTTGAGATCGGCTTTGCTCCACAGTTTGACCATACGGTGATCAATGATAATCTTGACGAGGCCATCACACAGGTTTCGGATATACTTAAATCTTTTACAGGACGATGAAGATAGGCATTCTCGGCGGCTCGTTCAATCCCGTGCATATCGGCCACGTGATGCTTGCGAGCTATCTCAAGCAGTTTGAGGGATTTGATGAGGTGTGGCTCATGCTGTCGCCGCTCAATCCGCTCAAGGTCAATACCGCCGATCTCATTCCCGACGTGACACGTCTGCGCATGCTTGACATCGCGCTCAAGGATGCCGACGGCATCAAGGTGAGCGACATCGAGCTGTCGATGCCGCGTCCATCCTATACGATCAACACGCTCCGTTATCTGGCCAAGCGTTATCCGCGTCACACGTTCAAACTCATCATCGGTGCCGACAACTGGAAGATATTCTCGCAGTGGCGTGACAGCCAGGCNATCATCGATGATTTCGGAGTCGTGGTCTATCCGCGTCCCGGTTATCCGGTCGGAGTCATATATGACGACGGGGTGGATGTAGTCTCAGCCCCCATGGCTGAAATCTCCAGCTCATTCATCCGCAAGGCNATCGCCCGCGGTAAGAACGTGAACTACTTCCTGCCTCACGGAGTTTACGAATATATCAAAGCCAATAATCTCTATGCCCCTAAGTCCTAATTCGCTTGCATTCGTGGCGCTGAGTAACGAATATTGCGCCGCTATCGAGAATGCCCGTCAGGCNGCCGATCCACACGCCTTTGTCGCCGAGATGCTGCGCCTGTTGCCACGTATATATATTGTGGCTTCCGATCTCTCACCGGCACCGTCGCTTGACGAGGACGCACCATATATCGACAGCTATCTGAGCGAAGATTATTATGAGGAGGCTCGTGACTCGATCGCATCGTTGCTCGGTGCCGATGACGTATATCTCGAAGTGTTCGAGGAGGAAATNAAATACTCAGACACACCCGTCTCGGCAAGCGTATCAGAGAGCCTTTGCGATATATTTCAGGAACTCTACAATTTTATCTCGATGGTGCGTGACGCGCATGAGTCAGTGATCAATGACGCGCTCATAGCCGTTAAGAATGATTTCGAGACCTTCTGGTCGCAGACACTCGTCAATGTGTTGCGTCCGCTCAATCAATTGAAATACACCTCTCCCGACGAAGAGGACGAAATCGGCTGATCATCCGAACGNATGAACAGGTCATANTTANTAGCGGCTCTGGCCNTACTGATGTGTGCATTCTGCNCCGAAGGCCGGGAGAAATATAATTTCAACCGGTCATGGCTGATGAAGATCGGTGACATGGCCGGTGCNGAACGTGCCGATTACAAAGATTCGGACTGGTCGAAGGTAGACCTGCCGAGAGCGTTCAACGAGGATGAAGCGTTTCGTGTATCGATCGAGGATCTGACCGATACCGTCGTGTGGTATCGTAANCATTTCAGCATTCCCGGATATAGTGATGGCCGGAAGGTGTTCCTCGAAATGGANGGTATCCGTATGGGNGGCCGTTTCTGGCTCAACGGTCACGAAGTGGGACTGCACGAAAACGGTGTCACNGCCTTCGGATTTGACCTGACGCCATATATTANAAAAGGTGATAATCTGCTTGCCGTCAGGATNGATAACAGCTGGGATTACCGCTCGCAGCAGACCGGCTCGAAATACCAGTGGAATGATAAGAATTTCAATGCCAATTATGGAGGTATTGTCAAGAATACATGGCTGCACGTAACGGNCGATAACGTCTATCAGACTCTGCCTCTTTACAGCAATCTCGGCACTACGGGCGTGTACGTCTATGGCNGCGATTATGATATACCNGGCCGGAAAGTGACTGTACATGCCGAGTCGCAGGTGAGCAACGAGTCNGGTACTCCGCAGGAGTTGGCCTATCGTGTCAGGGTGACNGATCCTGACGGAAACGTAGTAGGGGAGACCCTTACCGAAGCCGTCACAGTGGGTGACGGTCTGACGGTGCTCTCGGCCGAGATACCCTGNACCNACATGGAGTTCTGGTCGTGGGGNTACGGTTATCTGTATGATGTCACGACCGAATTGGTCAGGGATTCAAAGGTGATCGACTCGGTGACGACACGTACGGGATTCAGAAAGACNGAGTTTGCCGATGGCAAGATACGTCTTAATGACCGTGTCATACAGATGCACGGCTACGCACAGCGCACGTCNAATGAATGGCCCGCGCTCGGACTTTCGGTGCCTGCGTGGCTGAGTGATTTCAGTAACGGACTTCAGGTTGAGTCGGGTTCGAACCTTGTGAGATGGATGCACACATGCCCGTCAAAGCAGGATGTGGAGTCATGTGACCGTGTCGGACTGATTCAGGCGATGCCTGCAGGTGACGCCGAGAAAGATTGTGACGGTNCGCGATGGACCCAGCGCACCGAGGCCATGAGGGACGCTATCATATATAACAGAAACAATCCGTCCATTCTGTTCTATGAATCAGGCAATGCAAAGGTATCGCCCGAACACATGGATGAGATGATGGCCATCCGTGACAAGTACGATCCTTTCGGCGGACGTGCAAGCGGTTCGCGTGAGATGCTTGACAGCAAGACCGCTGAATATGGTGGNGAGATGCTATACATTAATAAGTCTAAGCGNCATCCNATGTGGGCGATGGAGTATTGCCGCGATGAAGGCCTCAGAAAATATTGGGATGAAGATTCCTATCCCTGGCATCCCGAAGGNGAGGGNCCTATGCATCGCAACGCNCCTGCNCCTGACTATAACCGCAATCAGGATCAATTGGCTATAGAGTGGGTAAGACGATGGTACGATTACTGGGTGGAGCGTCCCGGTCAGGGATCGCGNGTATCCTCNGGCGGTGTCAAGATTATATTCTCCGATACCAACACCCATCATCGCGGGGCTGAGAATTATCGTCGCAGCGGNGCCACNGATGCCATGCGNATCCCCAAGGATGGATATTATGTCCATCAGGTGATGTGGGACGGCTGGGTNGATGTCGAGAATCCCCGCACCTATATTATAGGTCACTGGAATTATGAGAANGGAGTNANTGGCGANTCGGCGCAGGGTGTTGTCAGAGACATTAATGTCGTCTCATCAAGTCCTGTGGTGCGACTGTCACTCAACGGTCGCGAACTCCCNGNACCCGAACGGTCATATCAGTTCCTGCATACATTTAAGAATGTGGCGTTTGAGCCTGGCAGACTCGAAGCTGTNGGGTACTCGACCGACGGTGTGGAGGAAAGCCGATATGTAATCGAGACAGCCGGACAGCCTCATTCACTCAGNCTCACCGCGATGGAAAATCCCCTCGGNTTCACGGCCGACGGTGCCGATGTNGCCCTTATTGAGTTTGAGGTCNTNGATGAACAGGGACGTAGATGTCCNCTNGACAACCGTATGGTGGAATTTAGCATCGAAGGTCCCGCCGAATGGCGTGGAGGCATAGCCCAGGGTCCCGACAATTACATCCTTGCGAGACGTTTGCCCGTGGAGTGCGGAGTCAACCGAGCGTTGCTCCGTGCGACGGACAAGGCCGGAAAGATAAAGGTTACTGCAAAGGCTGACGGACTCCCGGAGCAGACCATAACACTGGAGACACGTCAGNCCAAGGTGTCGGGCGGACTCTCGGCATACGCNCCGTCTCAGTCACTCAANGGGCGGCTTACCCGCGGTGCCACACCNCTTACGCCATCCTATCGNGATGAATACGTTACGGTAGATATAGCNGGAGCTGTCGCAGCATCCAATAANAAGGATATTGCCCTGAGCTATGATGACAACGAGCTGTCAAAGTGGGATAATGACGGCACCCTTGATAATGCNCGTGTCGATTACAGACTCGCACGTCCGGCGGCAATCAGTCGNGTGTCCATGAAGTTAGGCAAGTGGAGGACCAAGAGGTATCCTATAGAGATNTGGGCTGACGATCAACCTGTGTGGAAGGGTCAGACCAATACNTCGCTCGGATATGTGGAGTGNTATATCGACAATCCGGTCAAGGCCACGACTTACTCCGTCCGGCTGTCAGGAGCGGTCAGTGATAGCGACCGTTTTGCCCGAATCGTAGAACTCGCAGGCGGTCCGGCCAACGAACTTGAGGCTCAGGACTCAAAGGGTAAAGGTAAACAGCAATTGAGTATCGTTGAGATCGACTTCATGGAGAAGATCGCAGATATATAACAGAATAAATCTTGCAGAATCCGAGGATTCTGGCGAAATTTGCATTAGAAATCAAATACTACTTTTAGACATGTCAATCATAAAGAACGGAACACCCGTGGCATTTTGCAGTGACCACGCAGGTTATGAGATGAAAATGTTGCTCGAAGGATATTTCGAAGCTCAGGATATACAGTTCAAGGATTTCGGCACATTCTCGGCTGACAGCTGTGACTATGCCGACTATGCCCACCCGTGTGCCGAGGCTGTCGAGAACGGCGAGTGCTATCCGGGCATAGCCCTCTGTGGTTCGGGCAACGGCATCGGCATGACGCTCAACAAGCACCAGGGCATACGCGCCGCCCTGTGCTGGACAGTCGAGCTGGCCGAGCTGGCCCGTCGTCACAATGACGCCAATGTGCTCGTGCTCCCCGCACGTTTCATTGACAATGTCACCGCTATAAATGTTGTCGAGGCATTCCTCAACACCCCCTTTGACGGTGGCCGTCATCTCAACCGCATCAATAAGATACCGGTGAAATAATTCCCGGGACATATATAAAAACATTATCGGCTGCATAGAATCATAATTCTGCGCAGCCGATAATGTTTTAAGAAGATATGATATATCAGTCAGTGCGTTGACGTGACAGAGGGGTGGACGGACGCACAGGCAGGACTGAAGCTATAGCCCGGCGGCTCTCCTCCATCAGGTCGGCAAGATCATGGCCTCCGGCAGGAGGAATGATAGGCTTGTGTATAGTCAGTCTGATATGTCCGGGGCGGGGGAGGAACTTAAATCGGGGGAGCACGTCAAAAGCTCCGTCAATGGTCACAGGCACGACGGGCATATTAAATTCGACTGCGAGCATATAGGCCCCCTTCTTGAACCGTCGCATATTTCCGTCCCATGAGCGAGCCCCTTCGGGAAACACCGTGAGCGACATGCCACCGCGCAACTGTTTCTCCGCCTCCTGCATCGTGTGGCGTGTAGCAGCGACCGATGAATTATCGACGAAGATCTCGCCCGAAGCCTTGCAGGCCCATCCCACGAACGGTATCTTGCGGAGGCTCTCCTTCATCATCCACCGGAAATTGTGACCGAGATATGCGAAGAGCGAGAATATATCATACGCGCCCTGATGGTTGGCGACAAAGACGTAGGAAGTGTCGGGGTCTATATTCTCTCGCCCGGTGACGGTGACGCGGACAAATGCGAGCCAACAAAATAACCTGCTCCACAGCACCTCGGGATAAAATCCCCACCAGCGGCCACCGCCGAGCGCGGAGCCGGCTACCGTAGCGACGGCTGTCAGGATGGTCCACACTACTATAATAGGACAGAATATGCAGATTTGATAGATGCGGTAGAGCAGAAGCATGAGTCAGGATGGTTTTATTACAGAGGACAAAAGTAACGATTTTTTAAGAAGATTAAAGAAAAATTTCTTTAAATTTTGTTGGTGAAATGGATTTGCATTATCTTTGCATAGGAAAAAACAGCATTGCGGATAGTTCCGGATGGATTCCTAAGGTAAAAATATTTCAATCATTATATAATTTTAATTTTTTACTCAACACAACTATGTGGTTAATAAGCTCATCTATAGGACGCAAGTTCGTGATGGCTCTCACCGGAGCTTGTCTCGTCCTATTTGTCACGTTTCACTGTCTGATGAATGGTGTCGCGCTTTTCTGGCCTAATGGCTACAATGCCGTGTGCGAATTTCTCGGAGCTAACTGGTATGCTCTGGTTGCATCGGCCGGTCTCGCTCTCCTTTTCATCATTCACATCATCTATGCCACCTGGCTCACACTGCAGAACCGTCGTGCCCGTGGTGCCGACCGTTATGCCGTAGCCGGTGCTGCTCCCGGCGTGGAGTGGTCGTCAAAGAACATGCTCGTACTCGGCATCGTCGTACTGGCATTTCTCGTNGTTCACCTCATCCAGTTCTGGGCCAAGATGCAGCTCGCCGAGATAATCGGTGAGGAGTATGTATATAATGGTGTGGCCGTTGATCCCGCCAACGGNATGGCGTTNATCTACATCGCCTTCTCGCAGATCTGGACCCCCATTGTCTACATCATCGGTTTCGTAGCTCTCTGGTTCCACATGAACCACGGTTTCTGGTCAATGATGCAGACCGTAGGTTGGGACGGNGACACATGGATGCCCCGCCTCAAGACCATCGCCTGCTGGTGGACTTCGATCGTAGTCGGTCTCTTNATCATCCAGGCAGTAGTCTTCACCGTACGTGCCAACTCATGCTGCGACGCTAAGGAATGTGTGGCTGCCGAGGAGGTTGTCGAGACTACATGTAGCATCATCGTGGCCGNGGATGCTCCCTGCGCCAGCGATTCAATCTGTGAATAATCCTTCGGGAACTATATATAAGAACCATAAAAACAACTATCAAATATGGCAGACGTAAAGAACCTTGAGGGGATGATTGATTCGACCCCTATCATGAAGGATTATGCCGACATCGAGTCCTCAAAACTCCCTGAATTTCAGATAGACTCCAAGATCCCCGAAGGCCCTCTGGCTCAGAAGTGGACTAATTATAAGGCTCATCAGAAACTCGTCAACCCCGCCAACAAGCGTAACCTCGACATCATCGTCGTAGGTACAGGTCTGGCCGGTGCCTCAGCNGCATCCACACTCGGCGAGCTCGGATTCAACGTACTCAATTTCTGCATCCAGGATTCACCCCGCCGTGCTCACTCTATCGCAGCACAGGGTGGTATCAATGCAGCCAAGAATTATCAGAACGACGGTGACTCGGTCTATCGTCTTTTCTACGATACAATCAANGGCGGTGACTTCCGCTCACGCGAGGCTAACGTATATCGTCTGGCCGAGGTGTCAAACAACATCATCGACCAGTGTGTGGCTCAGGGTGTTCCCTTCGCACGCGAGTACGGCGGTCTGCTGGCNAACCGTTCATTCGGTGGCGCGCAGGTGTCACGTACATTCTATGCCAAGGGTCAGACCGGTCAGCAGCTCCTGCTCGGCGCATACGCTTCGCTCAACCGTCAGATCCAGAAGGGTACTGTCAAGTCGTTCAACCGTCGCGAGATGCTCGACATCGTCATCATCGACGGACGTGCACGCGGTATCATCGTGCGCAACCTTGTCACAGGCGAACTGGAGCGTTACGCCGCTCACGCTGTCGTTCTCGCCACCGGCGGTTACGGCCGTGCCTTCTTCCTGTCAACCAACGCCATGGGCTGTAACGGCTCGGCTGCCGTACAGGCTTTCAAGAAGGGCGCTTATCTCTCAAACCTCGCTTTCACACAGATTCACCCCACATGTATCCCCGTTCACGGTGAGGATCAGTCCAAGCTCACACTTATGAGTGAGTCGCTGCGTAACGACGGTCGTATCTGGGTGCCCAAGAAGAAGGAGGATGCCGAGGCTATCCGCGCCGGCAAGAAGAAGCCGACCGACATCCCCGACGAGGATCGTGACTTCTATCTCGAACGCCGTTATCCCGCCTTCGGTAACCTCTGTCCCCGCGACATCGCCAGCCGTGCCGCCAAGGAGCGCTGCGACGCAGGTTACGGTGTAGGTACCGGCAATGCGGTATATCTCGACTTCAAGTATGCCATCGAGCGTCTCGGCGAGGACGTTGTGCGTGACCGTTACGGCAACCTCTTCGACATGTATCAGATGATCTCGGATGACAACCCCTACAAGACCCCGATGATGATCTTCCCCGCCAGCCACTACACCATGGGTGGTATCTGGGTTGACTACGAGCTCCAGACTTCGGTCAAGGGTCTCTTCGCACTCGGCGAGTGTAACTTCTCCGACCACGGTGCCAACCGTCTCGGTGCATCGGCACTCATGCAGGGTCTCGCAGACGGTTACTTCGTCATCCCCTACACAATGCAGAACTATCTCAGCGACCAGATCAAGGTGCCTCACTTCACCACCGACTCCAAGGAGTTTGACGAGGCTGAGAAGGGTGTACGCGAGCGTATCCAGAAGCTTATGAACATCAAGGGTACCAAGTCGCCCGACCAGATTCACAAGCGCCTCGGTCATGTGATGTGGAATCTCGTAGGTATGGGCCGTACCCTCCAGAGCCTCGTCAAGGCTATCGACGAGATCGAGGAGATCCGCAAGGAGTTCTACACCGACCTCCGCATCGTAGGCCGTGCAGATGACCTGAATCAGGAGCTTGAGAAGGCACTCCGTCTTGAGGACTTCCTCGTGATCGCCAAGATGATGGCTATCGACGCCCTCAACCGCAACGANTCATGCGGCGCNCACTTCCGCGAAGAGTATCAGCTGGCCGACGGCGAGGCTGCCCGTAACGATAAGGACTATATGTACGTATCGTGCTGGAAGTATACCGGCGACAATGAGAAGCCCGTACTCCTCAAGGAGCCCCTCAACTACACCGAGATCAAGGTTCAGACCCGTAACTACAAGTCATAAACAATCCCCCGTTTTTATAATCTGAAGTAAAATGGAACATAATATAAATGTAAACCTCAAGATTTGGCGCCAGCGTAGCCCGAAAGAACCGGGGGCGTTTAAGAACTATCGTGTGGAGAACGTTTCCACCGGCAGCAGCTTCCTCGAAATGCTCGACATGCTAAACCAGCAGCTCGTAGAGAAGGGTGAGGAGCCTGTGGTATTTGACAGCGATTGCCGCGAGGGCATCTGCGGTATGTGCTCACTCTACATCAACGGACATCCCCACGGTCCCGTGCAGGGCATCACTACCTGTCAGCTCCACATGCGTAAGTTNAACAACGAGGACACCATCACAATCGAACCGTGGCGTTCGGCCGCATTCCCCGTGATCCGTGACCTTATGGTTAACCGTAACGCATTTGATCAGATNCAGCAGGCCGGCGGTTACGTNTCGTTCAATTGCGGCGGTGCTCCCGATGCCAACAATCTCCCNATCTCCAAGGAGGTTGCCGACGTGGCTATGGACTCTGCTACATGTATCGGTTGCGGCGCTTGCGTTGCAGCCTGCAAGAACGGTTCAGCCATGCTCTTCGTCAGNGCTAAGGTCAGCCAGTTCGCACTCCTGCCCCAGGGTCAGGTAGAGCGTGCCCGTCGTGCGCGCGCCATGGTGCGTAAGATGGACGAACTCGGATTCGGTAACTGTACCAATACCGGTGCATGTGCTGCCGAGTGTCCNAAGAGCGTATCTCTGAGCAACATCGCCCGTCTCAACCGCGAGTTTATCAAAGCCAAGTTCGCAGACTGATAAATAGCATTATATAAGCGATAACAGGCCCCGGAAGCNTGCNNGCTTCCGGGGCCTTTACTTTGGTATGANGNAGNNTGTCATACNAAAAAAAGAGCGGCGCTGTGNGCGTCGCTCTTTGAGNTTATTATGTATCCNGGGCGGGGATTACACTTCGAGGTCGAGGTTGAANTTCTCGTTCCAGGGCAGACCGTCCTTGGCAAGCTCGGCGAGGAATGGATCGGGATCAAACTCCTCNACGTTATATACGCCGGCCTTGGCCCATTTGCCTGTCAGGAACATCATCGCACCTACCATCGCGGGCACGCCTGTGGTGTAGCTTACAGCCTGCATACCGGTCTCCTTGTATGCCTCTTCGTGCGAACAGTTGTTCCATATATAATATGTGAGAGGTTTGCCCTCCTTATCCTTACCTGAGATACGGCANCCGATTGAGGTCTCGCCGTGATAGTTCTCGCCGAGATCCTGAGGATTGGGGAGAACGGCTTTGAGGAACTGCAGGGGCACGATCTTCTGACCGTTATATTCNACCTCGTCGATACGGGCCATGCCGATNTTCTGGATCACGCGCAGGTGTGTNAGATACTCCTGTCCGAAGGTCATCCAGAAGCGGGCACGCTTGATGGAGGGATAGTTCTTGACGAGTGATTCGAGCTCTTCGTGATAGAGCAGATAGCTGTCACGCTCACCGATGTTGGGGTANGTGAGGGTCTTGTGTATCTCAAGNGGACCGGTNGTCACCCACTGNCCGTNCTNNTAGTAACGGCCGTTCTGAGTGATCTCGCGGATGTTGATCTCAGGGTTGAAGTTGGTGGCGAAAGCCTTGCCGTGGTCTCCGCCGTTGCAGTCGACGATGTCGAGATATTCCATCTCGGAGAAGTAATGTTTGGCGGCGTAAGCTGTGAACACGCCTGACACACCCGGATCGAATCCGCAGCCGAGAATGGCTGTCAGACCGGCTTCCTCAAAACGCTGCTTGTAGGCCCACTGCCATGAATACTCGAAGTGAGCTACATCCTTGGGCTCGTAATTGGCGGTGTCGAGATAGTTGACGCCACATATCAGACACGCATCCATGATGGTGAGGTCCTGATAGGGGAGGGCGACGTTAATCACAAGCTGAGGTTTGTGGCGATTGAACAGCTCGACGAGCTGGGGCACGCTGTCGGCGTCGACCACGTCGGCGCTGATGTTGGGCTTGCCGATGGCTTCGACCACGGCCTCGCACTTCGAGCGAGTGCGGGATGCAATGACGATTTCGCTGAATACGTCGGGATGCTGGGCGCATTTATGGGCCACGACGGTACCAACGCCGCCGGCTCCGATGATGACTACTTTTGCCATTTATAACTTATTGTGTATATGATTGAGATTAGTCGCGTGAACTGCCGAAGAAACGGAGCAGATAGAGGAAGAGGTTGATGAAGTCAAGATAGAGATTGAGCGCTCCGATGGTGGCGAGGTGGCCTGTCATGCCGGCAGGAGCGTATTCGGCCATCTGCTTGATCTTCTGGGTGTCCCATGCGGTGAGGCCTACGAATATGAGCACACCGGCGCATGAGATGACCCATCCGAGGCCATCGCTGTGAGTGAAGATGTTGACCACCGATGCGATGATGAGGCCTATGAGCGCGTAGAACAGGAAGTTGCCCCACTTGGTGAGATCCTGAGTGGTAAAGAATCCGTAGATGCTCATAGCGCCGAATGTGCCTGCGCAGATAAAGAATGTCTTGGCGATGGATGTAGCTGTGTAAACCAGGAAGATCGGTGCGAGAGCCATACCGTTAATGGCTGCGAACACATAGAACAGCAGCGAGGCTGTGGCCGATGACATCTTGGTGATGCGTGCCGATACGGAGAATACGATCGCAAGTTCGGCGATGAACAGGCCCCAGTAGAACCATGAGTGCTGCAGCATGAATGACATGTAAGCCTGGCTGCCGGCGCAGAACATCGACAGGAATGCTGTGACAAGCAGACCGAGTGTCATCTTGACATACACACGCTTCATCACTGATGAGGCAGTGCTGACAACGTTTGACGAATTGTTGTAGCCTCCGTGATTGTAGGGGGGAGGAGTTGGAGTGTTATCGTACATAATATAACTGTTTTATTAATGATTCTTAGTCTCTAAAACTTATAAGTCATTTAATATAACGTTTAGAGAGTGGGGAATGTTACATGCGTTCGGGGACACTTATGCCGAGCAGTCGCATACCGGTCTCGATCACGCGTGCAGTCTGGTCGCTGAGTGTGAGACGCAGCGAGCGCACTGCGGCATCCGACTCCTTGAGTATAGAGCAGTCGTGATAGAACTGGTTGTAGAGCTTCACCAGATCATACACGTAGTTGGCTATGAGCGCGGGGCTGTAGCTCTGTCCTGCTGACGATACCACCGAGGGGAAGTCGGCAAGAGCCTGGATGAGTGTGATCTCACGCTCGCCGGGTGTCACCTCCGAGTAGTCCGTGATGGTCATACCCTCCTCCTGAGCCTTGCGGAGCACCGAGCGGATACGTGCGTATGTGTACTGGATGAAGGGACCTGTATTGCCGTTGAAGTCGATTGTTTCCTTAGGATTGAACGTGATGTTCTTGCGGGGATCTACCTTGAGCAGGAAGTATTTGAGCGCTCCGAGGCCCACCATCTCGCTGATGGCGGCGGTCTCCTCATCTGTCAGGCCGTCGAGTTTGCCTAACTCGGCTGACACGGTGCGTGCTGTCGACACCATGTCGTCCATAAGGTCGTCGGCGTCGACTACAGTGCCTTCGCGTGACTTCATCTTGCCCTCGGGGAGTTCGACCATGCCGTATGAGAAGTGTACGAGATCCTTGCCCCACTTGAAACCGAGACGATCGAGGAGTATCGAGAGCACCTGGAAGTGATAGTTCTGCTCGTTGCCCACGACATAAATCATCTTGTCGATGGGATAGTCCTGGAAGCGGAGCTTGGCAGTGCCGATGTCCTGAGTCATATAGACCGAGGTGCCGTCACTGCGGAGCAGGAGCTTATGGTCAAGACCCTCGCCGGTGAGGTCGGCCCATACTGATCCATCATCTTTGCGGTACATCTTGCCTGCTTCGAGACCTTCGAGCACCTTCTCCTTGCCTTCGAGATAGGTCTCGCTCTCGTAATATATCTTGTCGAAATCGACTCCCATACGCTTGTATGTCTCGTCAAATCCGGCATATACCCAACTGTTCATCTTCTCCCACAGGGCGCGTATCTCGGGATCTTTCTGTTCCCACTTCACGAGCATCTCGCGGGCCTCCTTCATGAGCGGAGATGCGGCCTTGGCCTCATCCTCGGTCATGCCCTGCGCCATGAGTTCCTTGACTTCAGCCTTGAAATGCTTGTCGAAGAGCACGTAGAAGTCGCCGATAAGGTGGTCGCCCTTCTTGCCTGACGACTCGGGAGTGACACCTTCGCCCCATTTCAGCCATGCGAGCATCGATTTACAGATGTGAATGCCACGGTCGTTGACGATATTGGTCTTGACCACACGGTTGCCGCACGCCTTGAGTATCTCCGCGAGGCTGTAGCCGAGGAGGTTGTTGCGTATATGGCCCAGATGGAGGGGCTTGTTGGTGTTGGGTGACGAGTATTCGACCATCACGAGGGGTGAATTTTCGTCAGCCTCGGTTATGCCGTATCCGGGTGTCGAGGCGATGTGGGCGAGGACACCGTTCCAGAATCGGGGTGAGATGGTGATGTTGAGGAATCCCTTGACCACATTGTATTTCTCTACGGCGGGTTCGTTCTTCACCAGCCATTCGCCTATCTCGGCACCTACGGCCTCGGGTGACTTGCGGGCGGCCTTGACCCAGGGGAATACTACTACTGTGACGTTACCCTCAAATTCCTTGCGGGTGGCCTGAGGGGCAATCTTGTCGGCCGGAGTCTCCACGCCGTAAAGTTCTTTCACTGCCTTGGCAACGGCCTCAGAGATGATGCTATCGATTGACATTTCTTATATATCTGTTTTGTTTTTATTTACCGTATTTATTAAGGTGCAAAGTTACAAAAAAATATTATTTATAGGCAATCCATCGCATAATTTCCTTAAATGATGGCTTTTTGCCATACATGAATATGCCTACGCGATATATTTTGCCCGCAATCCATATCATGCCGATAAATCCTGCTGCGAGCAGTGCGAGCGACAGATATATCTGCCATGCGGGTATGCCGAACGGGATGCGTGCCACCATCACCATCGGAGCGGTGAGCGGGAATATCGATGACCAGAATGCAAGCGGGCCCATCGGGTCGGCTGCGGCGATGAGTGCGAAGATTATGCCGAAAACGATCGGGAATATCGCGAACGATGTGAGCTGGGAAGCGTCCTGAATATTGTCGACCGCCGAACCGATTGATGCGAATATCGATGAATAAATTAGAAATCCGAGTACCAGAAACAGTGTCATAACGGCAATGAGTCCCACAAGATGTCCCACCTGTGTGACCGCGGCAAGTGCCGTGATCATGTCGATGGACGACAGGTCGCTGACGGCACCGGGCTGGCCCGCACGCACTGCGGCGATGTCAGCGACAATCTCGGCCGGCAAAATGGAGGGAAGCACGAATGCCGACATGACGGTGAGCAATACACCCCACAGCACCATCTGTGTGACTGCCACGAGTGCCACACCGATGATCTTACCGAGCATCAGCTGAGACGGACGCACGGATGTCACCACGAGTTCGAGCACACGGTTGCTCTTCTCCTCGATGATCGATGTCATCACCATCTGGCCGTATATGAGCAGGAACATGTAGAGGATGAATGCCATACCGATGCCTATGCCGTAACTGAGTCCTGATGACATTACATCCTCGTCCGAATCCTTGTCGGTGCGCACGGTGTTGATGGCGACCGATGCGCTCACCTCGGCCAGAATGCTGTCGAGATTGGCGATGTTGTGACGTTTCAGTCGCTCGGTCTCGATAATCTTGTTGACCTGCTCGGTGATGGCTGTCTCGGTAGCGAGCGATGACGGTCCGTTGCTCAACAGCAGCAAGGGTGAGGCATCGTCGATGATGTCCGCCGGGATGATCAGGATGGCATCCGTATTGTCGTGGTTCTTATCGGTGTCGGCATACTGAACTGTTTCGGGTATAAATGTGATCTCCTTAGTGTTATTGAGGCGGTCGATGAATGCGCCGTTATTGTCGACCACCAGCACTCGTGCCGTGCTGCCGTCGACATAATTTATGATGAGTGCCGGCATGGCCATCAGCGTCAGCATCATCAGCGGCATGAGTATGGTCGTGAAGATAAAACTTTTCTTCCTGACGCGTTCGAGATATTCGCGTTCGATTATAATACCTGTTTTTGACATGCTGAGTCTGATTGTACGGTGCGGATGAATATATCGTTCATGGAGGCGAGGCTCTCCTGTACGGCCGAGATGATGACCGAGCGGTTGGCTATGTCAATGACATCGCGCAGATTGGCGCCCGGGGCTACGTGCAGTGATACACGCATGCGTCCGCGTGGGTCAGGTTCGCGCACGACGATGTCATCGGCCACAGCGGTGAGTGCTGTCGCGAGCTGTCCGGCATCACCGGTAAAATCGATGTCGTAACGGTCGGCGAAGTATCGGCGTCTCAATTCTTCGACATTGCCTGTGAGGATGTTGCGGCTGTTATTGATGAGGGTGATATTGTCACATAGCTCTTCGACCGACGACATGTTGTGGGTCGAGAATATCACTGTGGCACCCTCGTCGCGCAACGCCATGATCTCGTTTTTGAGCAACCGGGCGTTTATCGGGTCAAATCCCGAGAATGGCTCGTCGAATATCAGCAGCTTCGGACGGTGCAGGACCGTGACGATAAACTGTACCTTCTGAGCCATACCTTTTGACAGCTCCTCGACCCGACGGTCCCACCAGTCCGATATGCCGAACCTGTCGAACCATTCGCGCAGCCTCACAACGGCCTCACGCCGGCTCATACCCTTGAGCCGGGCGAAGAACAGAGCCTGTTCGCCTACGCGCATTTTCTTGTACAGCCCCCTCTCCTCGGGCAGGTATCCGATATGCGCCACATCATCGGCCGTGAGAGGATGCCCGTCAAACAGGACCTCTCCGCTGTCAGGGGCGGTGATATGATTGATGATGCGTATGAGAGTGGTCTTGCCAGCCCCGTTGGGACCGAGCAGGCCGTATACGGTGCCCTCGGGTATATCGAGGCTCACATCATCGAGAGCCTTATGGCCTGAATAGGCCTTGCTTACGTGGCTGACCTGTAATATATCCATATTTGTCGGCGGCGTGAGTATAGAATTATTGTACGCGAATTTACTGAAAAATCCTGTATTATATCTCAAAAATTCTCTGTATATTTGCAGTGAACTCACGACGTATTTCACATTTCACTGCAATGAATACAAAAAGCCTTGTGTCAATCAGCGATTTAAGTCGCGAGGAGATACTTACACTCCTTGACACCGCACGCAAGTTTGAGGAACGGCCCAACCGTCGCCTCCTTGAGGGAAAAGTAGTAGCGACGCTATTCTTCGAGCCGTCCACACGCACACGTTTAAGTTTTGAGACCGCTGTCAACCGTCTTGGCGGACGTGTTATCGGATTCTCGGACGCGTCCAACACCTCCACATCCAAGGGCGAAACCCTCAAGGATACCATCAAGATGGTGAGCAACTATGCCGACCTCATAGTGATGCGTCACTTCCTCGAAGGTGCCGCCCTGTATGCCACCGAAGTGACGGACATACCCATCATCAACGCTGGTGACGGCGCACATCAGCACCCGTCGCAGACCATGCTTGACCTGTATTCGATATACAAGACTCAGGGCACGCTTGAAAATCTCACTATCACACTCGTCGGTGACCTCAAGTATGGCCGTACGGTCCACTCGCTGATCATGGCCATGCGTTATTTCAACCCCGTCTTCCGGTTCGTGGCATGCAAGGAGCTACAGATGCCCGAGGAATACAAGGAGTTCTGCCGCGAGAACGGTATACGCTTTACCGAGCACACCGACTTCTCGCCCGAGGTAATAAACTCCAGCGACATTATATATATGACACGTGTGCAGCGCGAACGCTTTGCCGACATCATGGAGTATGAGCGTGTCAAGGATCTCTATAATCTCAATAACGCCATGTTGAGCGGCGCGCGTGACAATCTGCGCATCCTTCACCCCCTGCCACGTGTCAACGAGATCGCTCAGGATGTGGATGACAACCCCAAGGCTTATTATTTCGAACAGGCCCGCAACGGTCTCTATGCCCGTCAGGCCCTGATATGCCGCTCGCTCGGTATTGAAGTCAATGATTAAAGAAACTGATTATGACCAATATATCAAAAGCTGAACTCGCCGTGGCCGCTCTGCGCAACGGCACAGTGATAGATCACATACCGTCAGAGGTGCTGTTCAAGGCTGTTAAAATCCTTGGCATCGAGAAGATCAAGTCGGCCGTGACCATCGGCAATAATCTTGACAGCAAGAAACTCGGACACAAAGGTATTATTAAGGTGGCCGATGTGTTCTTTCCCGAGGCTACACTCAACCGTATCGCCCTGATCGCCCCCTCGGCCGTGGTCAACATCATACGGGATTACGAGGTGGTCGAGAAGTTTCCCGTCACTCTGCCTGACACTATAATCGGTCTCGTGAAGTGCGGCAATCCCAAGTGCATAACCAATAACGAGCCTATGCGCACGCGGTTCAGTGTCGTTGACCGCGAGAATGTTAAGATCGCCTGCCACTACTGCTCGCAGGTGGTAAAGAGCTCGGATGCACAGATTATCTGACCCCCACACCTAATTAATATATGTCAAAAGTCTCCTGGAAACCCGGCACGATGATCTATCCGCTCCCTGCGGTGCTTGTGACGTGTGGCACGATGGAGCGATCCAATATGCTGACCATCGCGTGGACAGGTACGATATGTACCAATCCGCCGATGTGCTACATCTCCGTCCGTCCCGAGCGTTACTCCTATCCGATGATCAAGGAGCGCATGGAGTTTACCATCAATCTCACCACAGCCGCAATGGCTAAGGCTACTGACTGGGCCGGTGTGAGATCCGGGGCTGATTATGACAAATGGGCCGAGACAGGACTGACACCCGAACCCGGGGTCAAGGTGGGATGCCCGGCCATAGCCGAGTCACCGCTGTCGATCGAGTGTCGTGTCAGGGAGATCGTCCACCTCGGCAGTCACGATATGTTTGTGGCGGATGTGGTCAATGTCCTGGCCGACGAGAGTCTGATAGATCCGGTGACAGGTGCGTTCGATCTCGCATCGGCCGGACTGCTTAACTATTCGCACGGCAGATATTTTGAACAGGGTGAGCCGATAGGACGATTCGGCTGGTCGGTCAAGAAGAAATAATTTAATATTAAAATGCTGCGAAAGCGGTGCATAAATCAATCAAATATGAAGAGAGACAACGCAATCTTCGACATCATCGAGCGCGAGCACATGCGCCAGAAGAAGGGAATCGAACTTATCGCCTCCGAGAACTTTGTGAGTGATCAGGTGATGCAGGCCATGGGCTCATGCCTGACCAACAAGTATGCCGAGGGCTATCCCGGCCACCGTTACTATGGCGGCTGTGAGGTAGTGGATGAGGCCGAGACTATCGCTATCGAGCGTCTCAAGCAGCTGTTTGGCGCAGAGTGGGCCAACGTACAGCCCCACTCGGGAGCGCAGGCCAATATGGCCGTATTCATGGCCTGTCTGAAGCCCGGCGACAAGTTCCTGGGTCTCAATCTCAGTCATGGCGGTCACCTCAGCCACGGCAGCCCCGTCAACTTCTCGGGTCTCATGTTCCAGGCACTTGAGTATAACGTAAATGCCGAGACCGGTCTCGTAGATTACGAGCAGATGGAGGAAGTGGCACGCCGCGAGCGTCCCCGTCTCATCATCG
Organism: Bacteroides sp.; assembly: GCA_014802015.1. Taxonomy (GTDB): domain Bacteria; phylum Bacteroidota; class Bacteroidia; order Bacteroidales; family Muribaculaceae; genus Duncaniella. Next base: position 54,813 of record JAAVDB010000004.1, on the reverse strand, counting down.
GCGGTGCCAGCGCCTACAGCCGCGAGTGGGATTATGCCCGTATGCGTCGTCTTGCCGACGAGATCGGTGCCATCTTCATGGTGGATATGGCTCACCCCGCTGGTCTTATCGCAGCAGGTCTGCTTGACAACCCCGTCAAGTATGCACACATCGTGACCTCGACCACACACAAGACTCTTCGCGGTCCGCGCGGAGGTGTGATAATGATGGGTAAGGACTTTGAGAATCCCTGGGGTAAGACTACACCCAAGGGTGTGGTGCGCATGATGTCGTCACTGCTCGACTCAGCCGTGTTCCCCGGCGTGCAGGGTGGTCCGCTCGAACATGTCATCGCAGCCAAGGCTGTAGCATTCGGCGAAGCACTCCAGCCCGAGTATAAGGATTATCAGATTCAGGTCAAGAAGAACGCCGCCGCTCTGGCCGATGCTCTCATGGCCAAGGGATATAACATTGTGTCAGGTGGTACAGACAATCACTGTATACTCGTTGACCTCCGTTCCAAGTTCCCCGACCTGACAGGTAAGGTGGCAGAGAAGGCTCTTGTCGAAGCTGACATCACCGCCAATAAGAATATGGTGCCGTTTGACAGCCGTTCACCCTTCCAGACATCAGGCGTGCGTCTCGGCACTCCGGCCATCACCACCCGCGGAGCCAAGGAACTGCTCATGGGTGAGATCGCCGAGATGATCGACACCGTGCTCCGTGCTCCGGCCGATGCCGACACTATCGCTGCCGTACGTGCCAAGGTCAACGCCACTATGGCCGACTATCCCATGTTTGCTTATTGAACCGGAACACCGACAGTCTATCGGGACTACGCATAACCGGTAGACGACGGTACGAGTTATAATTTTCGTCCTGCGGATATTTTTCCGCAGGACGATTTTTTTGCGGATAGGTTGTGTATTGTGTCCCTGGTATAGACACAAAAAAAGCCCTGTCGTCACGACAGAGCTTTTGTTTCTTACCTATGCGGATTTTTACCTAAATCATAATCTTGTCATTTGGCTTTTCATGGTACAATATATTTTATTCACCTGCTTGTATTATCTCTTATTTTCTGATGCAAAGTTAGCTGATTGTTCGGATGTCAAGGGGGTAAAATTTCTCGCAGATAGGGGTAACATTTATCACAATATGCTTAAAATGGCGTTTTTAACACTTTTAGTTGGTGTGATACTGCTACAATACTTATCTTTGCAATATGAACATCACCTTAAATATGTCCATTAATCACCGTCGGTGGATCACTGCAATAATACTCCTGTTCACGGCCATGATGCGGATCTCAGCGTCAGAGCAGCCTTATTGCCGTGTACACACGTTTGACATCCATGACGGACTGCCGTCCAACAGTATTGTCGGACTTGTGCAGAGCTCGGAAAATCTGCTGTGGGTGTCGACATGGAACGGCCTGTGCTACTATGATGGTTATCAGTTTACGACATTCCGTGGAGGCGGTGAGCACGGCACGCTGTCGTCCAACCGTCTGCGGACGATCTTACCTGATAACGCAGGACACGTGTGGCTCTACTCATACGACCGCGTTCTCTATGTGCTCGATACACATACGGGACACTACCATAATATCAGCAAACTCATCGACAATAAAGCCGGACTGGAGTTCTCAGGTCATAATCTCTATGTGGCCGATGATCACGTGTGGACCAACAGTCAGAACTCCCCGCTGGCGGTCCGCATGAGCACGGTGACCCCGACTGATCCTGACAGTATAACAATATATGATGCGTCAGTATGCTTTGGCAGCACTCAGGTCCACAAGATTCAGCATGACTCCGAGGGTAACGAGTGGATGATCTGTGACAAGGGGGTGCATCTGTACGGCACCGATATGAAATGTCAGGGACGCTTTATCGACGTTATTACTATAGGCCGGGTGAGTTATCTCGTGACGGCTGACGGCCGGATGTATGTCTACACACCCGACCCGGGAGGATTCAGACAGTTGCCGTTGCCGGAATGGATAACACGTGTCAACACGACCAGAAAAGTCGATGACCGTTACTTGCTGCTCGGTACTGACGACGGCATTGCCGTGTATAATATACCCAATCATTCATGCATCAAGGTGGCCGACGGCCGTATTACCGGCATATATGTCGACTGGCAGCTTCGGGTATGGGCATTCGGTGACCGTCCGGGTGTCATACTCACCGATATGCAGGGCTCGGATGTGGAGGTGCTCACATCATCACCTGATGGCGATGCATGTACGCGCAGTGTCAAGCCTCTGTGGGTCGAGGACAAATACGGCACGATATGGCTCGTGCCCAAGGACGGAGTATTCGGATATTTTGATCCTGACGAACGGCGCATTGTGCCGTACGCCATACAGTCGCCGCGTTTCGGACGTACCAACATACAGGAGATAGAGAAATTCTTTGTCGATTCGCAGAACAATCTGTGGGTGACATCCACGCATGACCTCATACGCATCAATTTCGGACATTATAACACCAAGCGTCTGCCATTGGTGCGCAATGTCGAGACACGAGCGCTCGTGACACTCGCCGACGGCAATGTCCTGGCCAGCTCGATCTCGGGCATCATAGGCTATTATGACGGCAACGGACATCTGAAGGGCTATCTGACTCCGGGTGCACGCGCAGGGTTGTCAGCCGTGCCGGTAAGGTTTTCCGACCGCATATACTCGTTATATCAGGATTCGCACGGCAATGTGTGGATCGGTACCAAGGGATTCGGCATGTATGTCATCGAGCCGGGCGGGACTGTACATCACTACATGCCCCGTAAAGGTGACCGATATGGACTCAACAGCGAGAATGTCTATGATTTTATGGAGGACCGGCACGGCAGGATGTGGATAGCGACATACGGCGGAGGCCCGAATATAGTCACCGATATCAGTGATGTGGGTTCGCTCAGGTTCATCAATCCGTCGAATGAATTGTCAGGCTTCCCGATGAAGGACTGTTCCAACACGCGTCGTATCACCGGCAGTGCCAAGGGCGAGATACTGGTGTCCACTACAGGTGGACTTGTCACATGCGACGGTGATTACACCTCACCGTCAGCCGTGCGATTCTATTGCAGCCGTCATGTGGATGGTGACGGGACGTCGCTGCGCACCAATGACGTGATGCAGGTGCTCGTGGCTCGTGACGGCAAGGTGTATGTAGCTACGACCGGTGGTGAGATGCAGAGGATAGTAAGTGATAATCTTCTTGCCGATGGCCTGAAGTTCGCCCCTATGGTCAGCAGCGGCGGTGAGGACGGACTGTCATACAGCGCACCTGAGGGGGGCGGCATTATGTCGATGCTTGAGGACAGTGACGGTAATATATGTGCCGTGCGCGAGACCAGCATCGTGCTGTATGATATAAAGCGTAACCGCATCACCGTCTTCGGCCCGAACGATCTCGGCGAGACCATCGAGTTTACCGAAGGGCGTCCCGCTCTGATGCCCGGCACGGGATATATATGGCTTCCGACCATGGGCGGACTCGTATCGTTCCACCCCAATGACATCGACAAGAGTGATTACGAGCCTAATATTGTATTTACAGGCGTGCAGTTTCAAGGCGAGTCTGACATGCACCACATGCTCAACGCCACGACCCTTGACATCACCGATGCGAGCCGTCGCACGCTTGCCATAAATTTTGCAGCGATCGATTTCTCTGACAATTATCTGCTCCAGTATGCCTACAAGTTTGAGGGTGACGAGGGGTGGAACTATCTTCAGGGGTCACATATCATACAGCTGTCGCACCTGCGTCCGGGCCATCATCGGCTTCTGGTGAGGAGTACCAACAGCGACGGTGTATGGCTCGACAACGAGACGGCACTTGACATCATCGTACATCCGACATTCAACGAGACCCCCTGGGCCATACTGCTCTACACCATTATCGCCGGTCTGCTCGTATGGGCGGCCATACACTTCTATTTCCTGCGTAAGAAGAATGCGATGTTGAGCGACATGCACAGGAAGGAATCAGAGTTTTACACCGACGTGAGTCATAAGCTCCGCACGCCTCTCACTCTCATCGGTGCACCTGTCAAGGAGGTGCTTGCGTCCGAATCGCTGTCAGAGACCGGCAGGAGTCATCTGCGTATGGTCGAGCGCAATTCCGGACGTATGCTTCAGCTTGTCGACGAGATGTTGCGCAAGAGTTATGACAAGGGTGTGTATATCAGTGATGCCAATGTGGCCGGTGAGACTTTGGCCGATGAGTCAGCTGACAGCATCCATGACCGGCCCGAACGTGACCCGTCCAAAGATACCCTCCTCGTGGTCGAGGACCATGACGAACTGCGTGCGTTCCTCACCGACATTCTGTCGTCACAGTACAACGTCATATCTGCTTCGAACGGACTGGAAGGTCTCAGAATGGCCGAGGAGCAGCAGCCTGACTTCATACTTACCGATGTGACCATGCCCGAGATGGACGGACTCACCATGGTGCGCAACATCAAGAGCAACAAGGCATTGAGCCACATTCCCATAATAGTGCTTTCGGCCAAGGCTTCGGAGCAGGACCGAGTGCTCGGTCTGCGTGAAGGGGTGGATGATTACGTCACCAAGCCGTTCAGCGCCACCTATCTGCGCCAGCGCATCGCCAGTATCATAGCGCAGCGGCGCATACTGCAGCAGTCTTATCTCGAATCGCTCGGCAATACCGGCAAGGTCTATGACGCCTCCGCTCCTGCCGTAACTGCGCAGGAAAGTCAGCCATCGTCGGCGGCGGATGAGGCAGGGACAGCTGCCGAATCCGAATATCATCTTGACACACCTCAGCTGGTCGATGCCGATAAGGAGATGATGACTACGCTCGTGGCATTCATAAACGAGCATATCGAGGATGAGGGACTGAAGATCGACGAACTGGCCGAAGCAGTCAACCTCGGACGTACTGTATTCTATGGCAAGATCAAGGCACTCGTAGGTATGACACCGTCCGACTTCCTGCGCCGTATGCGCATGCAGAGGGCCGAGGAACTTATAGTCAGGAGTCGCCTGAATTTCTCGGAGATAGCATTCAAGGTGGGATTTTCCGACCCGAAATACTTCACGAAATGCTTCAAGAAGGAAACGGGTATGACACCCTCGGAATACAGACAGAAATACCTGACGGAATAATACGGGATGGCGCTCAGTCAGACGCAATAAAACGGCGGCTCCGCAATCTCTGATGCGAGATAATGCGGAGCCGCTATATTAGAGCCTTTCAATTGTCTGTGATATTTGCCGGATTTAGCGGGCGCGGAGTTGCCAGCAGGCTACGGCTGCCGCGGCTGCGACGTTGAGTGAGTCCACACCGTGAGCCATGGGGATACGGGCGGTATAATCGGCACGGTCGATGGTTGACTGCGGCAGTCCGTCCCCTTCGGTGCCCATGATTATGGCAAGGCGTGGCTCGGCGCAGAGTATCGGATCGTCTATAGATACCGAGCGGTCGGTGAGCGCCATCGCTACGGTCTTGAATCCGTAATCACGCAGCGAATGCGGGTCATCGATCCATGTCCAGGGGACGAGAAAGACTGTACCCATCGATACACGTATGGCGCGCCGGTTGAGCGGGTCACATGACGCGGGTGTGAGTAGCACGGCATCAATGCCGAGTGCCGCGGCCGAGCGGAATATAGCTCCGATATTGGTCGTGTCGACCACTCCGTCGATTACTATGACTCGGCGCGCATCGTGACACACCTCGGCAACATCGGCCGGCGTGGGGCGACGCATGGCACACAGCACTCCGCGTGTGAGCGTATAGCCGGTCAGCGAGGCCAACAATTCTCTGCTGCCTGTGTATACGGGTATGTCGGGAAACCGTGCGATAATCCCGGACGCATCCCCGCTGATATGCCGCTGTTCGCACAGCATTGACAACGGTCGGTAACCTGCCTGAATGGCTACGTTTATGACCTTGGGACTCTCGGCGATGAATATGCCGCGCGACGGATCAAGACGGTTGCGCAGCTGTGCCTCGGTGAGCGAGGCATACACCTCAAGGCCCGGATGAGACAGTGAGTCGACATTAATGATGTTCATGCGACACGACGTAACGTTTTACTTTCTGAAACAGATCGTTGGCAAACACGAAGTCATTCAAGGCCTCGTTGGACGTATGATATATCTCGTTCATGTCACCCACCCATTCACGGTAACCTTTGTTGATAAACACGATGTTCTCGCCGATGCCGAGCACCGAGTTCATGTCGTGCGTATTTATTATAGTGGTGATGTTGTATTCGTGGGTGATGTCACTCAGCAGTTCGTCGATGACTATCGAGGTGCGCGGGTCGAGGCCCGAGTTAGGCTCGTCACAGAACAGGTACTTGGGATTGAGCGCTATGGCGCGTGCGATAGCCACGCGTTTCTGCATACCGCCCGAGATCTCGGAGGGATATTTATTGTCAGCGCCTTTGAGGTTGACGCGCTCGATACAGAACTGCGCGCGGTCACGGATCTCGGCCGGAGTCATGGATGTGAACATCGTGAGCGGGAACGCCACGTTGCCGAGTACGGTCTCGGAGTCGAACAGTGCCGAACCCTGAAAGAGCATGCCTATCTCCTTGCGCAACTCCTTGATCTGCGACGCATCCATCTTCATGATGTCACGCCCGTCATAGAGTATCTGCCCCTCCTCGGGATGTATGAGTCCGATGATCGACTTGACGAGTACGGTCTTGCCCGAACCGCTCTGTCCGATGATGAGGTTGGTCTTACCGGTCTCGAACGTCGCACTGACGTCATGCAGTATGGTTTTTCCGTCAAACGACTTTGTAAGGTTACGCACTTCGATCATTGCAGCAGGAGTTTGGTTAGAACGACATCGAGTAGAAGTATCAGGATGCTTGATGCCACGACGGCATTGGTCGAAGCCTTGCCGACCTCAAGCGCTCCACCTTTGACATAGTAACCGTAAAAGGCTGCCACGGATGTGATGATGTAGGAGAAGAAGAGCGACTTGATGAGCCCGTACCACACGTACCATTCCTGAAACATGGTCTGTATACCGTAAATAAATCTGTTGAGCGGAATCAGATCGGTGAATGTCGAGATAAGGACACCGCCCATCAGCGATGTGAAGATACAGAACACCACGAGCACCGGCATGAAGAGCAGAAAGCCCACCACCTTGGGAAGCACGAGAAAGTTGGCCGAGTTGACACCCATGATGTCAAGAGCGTCAATCTGCTCCGTGACACGCATCGTGCCGATCTCCGAGGCTATGTTCGAGCCGACCTTGCCGGCCAGTATCAGACACAGGATCGAGTTGGAAAACTCCAGCAGGATGATCTCGCGTGTGGCCAGACCGGTGGAATAGGCCGGTATTAGCGGAGACATGATGTTGAGCTGCATCTGTATGGTGCAGACGGCGCCGATGAATACCGAGATGACCAATACGAGCGGTATCGAGTCGATGCCGAGCTTGGTTATCTCGGCGACGGTACGTGTAAAGAATATCTTCCAGCGGTCAGGGATGCTGAACACCCTGCACATAAACGAGCAGTAACGCCCGAACGTGGCGAGTGAGTCGGTGATAATCATTAATAACAGTCTACGGTGTCTGAAAAATCTTTTATGGGAAGCGTCGTCGCCGGGCTTATGAGAGACGTGCGATGAGAGCCTCGGGGGTCAGTGAGGTCTGCTCGCCGGTAGTCATGTCCTTGAGCGTGACGGTGCCGTCGGCCAGTTCGGTCTCGCCGATGATGCCTACGTATGGGATGCCGAGAGCGTCGGCGCGTCCCATCTGCTTCTTCATTTTGGCTGAGTCGGGGAATATCTCTGCAGCGATGCCAGCCTCACGCAGCTGCTTGATGATGCGTAGCGATGCAGTGGCCTCGGCCGGACCGAAGTTTGTAAACATTATCTTGGCCGCACCCTGTATCTCGGCAGGGTAGAGGTCAAGTGTATTGAGCACATCATATATACGGTCAGCTCCGAACGAGATGCCTACTCCTGACACACCGGGCAGTCCGAAGACGCCTGTGAGGTTGTCATAGCGTCCGCCGCCGGTGATGCTGCCTATCTCTACATCGCGGGCCTTGACCTCGATGATGGTGCCCGTGTAGTAATTGAGTCCGCGGGCGAGCGAGACGTCGAGTTCGAGGTCAGCGCGCAGTCCGAGTGCCTCGGTGCCGTCCATCACAGTGCGCAGTTCCTCGATGCCCTTCACGCCGGTCTCGCTGTCGGCGAGCAGTTCGGCCAGACGGGTCAGACGCTCGTCATTCGAGCCTGAGAGTGTGATGATAGGGGTGATTTTCTCGATGGCTTCGGGCGAGATGCCACGTTCGGCCAGCTCCTCCTGCACCTTTTCGAGTCCGATCTTGTCGATCTTGTCGATGGCTACGGTGATGTCGACGATCTTGTCGGGCGCACCGATGAGTTCGGCGATACCCGCGAGGACCTTGCGGTTGTTGAGTTTGATGGTGATGCGTACGCCCAGACGGCTGAACACCTCGTCGACCATCTGCAACAGCTCGATCTCGTTGAGCAGCGAGTCCGAACCGACAACGTCGGCGTCACACTGGTAGAACTCGCGGTAACGACCCTTCTGCGGACGGTCGGCACGCCACACGGGCTGAATCTGGAATCTCTTGAACGGGAACTGAAGATCATTGCGGTGCATCACCACAAATCGTGCGAATGGCACGGTGAGGTCATAACGCAGACCCTTCTCGCACAGCTGGGCGGCGAGGCGCAGGCAGTCGCCATCCTCGATAAGTTTCGGATCGACACCGCGCAGAAAGTCTCCTGAGTTGAGAATCTTGAACAGGAGTTTGTCACCCTCCTCACCATATTTGCCCATGAGGGTTGAAAGGTTCTCCATAGCCGGAGTCTCGATCTGCTGGAATCCGTACAGGCGGAATACCTCGCGGATTGTATCGAATATATAATTTCGGCGGGCCATCTCGGCGGGAGTGAAGTCGCGTGTGCCCTTGGGGATAGACGGTTTCTGTGCCATAGTTCTTGACGTATATGTAAATTTCTTGCAAAGTTAACGAAATTTCGCTAATTTTGCATTAGATGTTTTAAAACTAATGCTAAAATGAAACTCGTAGGAGCACACGTATCGGTAGAGGGTGGTGTGAGCAATGCACCGCTCAACGCACGCGCCATCGGAGCAAGGTCGTTCGCACTCTTCACACGCAATCCGTCGCGGTGGGTGTCAAAGGCTATATCTGACGCCGAGGCTGAGGCGTTCAAACGCAATTGCCGCGAATGCGGATATACGCCCGATATGATTCTGCCCCACGACAGCTATCTGATAAATCTCGGCAGTCCCGACCCTGAGAAGCTTGAAAAGTCGCGCGCGGCATTTCTTGACGAAATGCGCCGGTGCGAACAGCTCGGACTGACGATGCTCAACTTCCATCCCGGCAGCCACATGCGTGAGATCAGCGAGAACGAATGTCTCGATCTCATCGCCGAGTCACTCAATCTCATTCTTGCGGAGACCTCGGGTGTAAAGGCTGTGATAGAGAATACCGCCGGACAGGGCAGCAACCTCGGATACACGTTCGCTCAGATAGGACGCATAATCAGCGGTATCGATGACAAGACCCGCGTAGGAGTGTGTGTCGACACATGTCATGCGCATGCGTCGGGATATGATATGACTACTCCCGAGGCTTACGAACGTACATGGCAGGAGTTTGACCGTGAGATCGGATTCGGTTATCTCAGCGGCATGCACATCAATGATACGGCCAAGGCGCTCGGATCGAAGGTTGACCGTCACGCACCGATAGGTCAGGGTGTGCTCGGCGAGGAGTTCTGGCGAATGCTGATGCAGGATCCGCGCATGGATGGCATCCCCCTCATTCTTGAGACCACCGATATGGCTCTGTGGCCCGAAGAGATACGCTATCTCAACAGTCTGGCCGGATTATAATGAACCGAGGCGGTATAGTCTGGAAGATCTTAGTCCCCGTGGTCATTGGCCTGGGCGTTGTGCTATGGCTGTTTCACCGCGAATTTAATCCCTCCGTATGGGACTCCATACACTTTGACGGACGTGTGCTGTGGTGCATAGCGCTCGCATGGCTGTTTATGATAGGCCGCGAGTTAGGACTCAGCTGGCGTTTCCGTTGCATTACCGACCGCGAGCTGTCATGGTGGCAGTCGGTAAAGGTGACCATGCTGTGTGAGTTCACATCATGTATCACACCCACGTCGGCGGGAGGTAGCGCACTCAGCATGGTGTTTATGAACCGCGAGGGTATCGAACTGGGACGTGCCACGTCATTGATGATGACGACACTGTTTCTTGACGAACTTTTCTTTGTGATCTCCCTCCCATTGGTAATGTCAGTCGTGCCTTACAGGCAACTGTTCGGATTTGACAACACATTCACGCTTGGGCTTGAGACTGCCTTCTGGATAGTGTACGTGGGGATATGTCTATGGACACTTCTGCTGTTTCTCGGCATCATAGTCCGTCCGCGGGCCATACATTCGGGTCTGAACAGGCTGTTTCGTCTCAAGTGGTTGAGACGATGGGCCTCGAAGGCTGATGAGTTGGGTCATAACATGGAGATCACGGGTGACGAATTGCGCCGTCGCTCCACACGATGGTGGACAGAGACATTCGGTGCCACGGTACTGTCATGGACATCGCGGTTCCTTGTGGTCAACGCTCTGTTTCTCGGATTCGTACCGATGGCTGACCAGCTCGTGGTCCTTGCCCGCCAGTTTGTAGTGTGGGTGGTGCTGACGGTCAGTCCCACTCCCGGTGGCGCCGGCATAAGCGAATGGCTGTTCACTACTTATTACGGTGATCTGATCGGGAGTGCCGGCATGGCACTTGTCATAGCGCTGTTCTGGCGTATAATAAGTTATTACGTGTATCTCGCCATTGGTGCGTGCATAGTGCCGGGCTGGGTGATGAAACTGAAAAAATAAAGCACTGAATTTTAACACTGAATTATATATGCGTCTTGTCTCTCTGATAATAGGTCTGATATGTGCATTGTCGGCCGGAGCCGGTAATGCCACTAAAGTCTACATGCTGCGTCTCGATGATGAGATCGGCTCTTCGACATGGCACTACACGCGCGAGGCCATCAATGAGGCTGTCACTTCGGACGCATCGGTGCTGCTGGTCCATCTTAACACCTACGGTGGCTCGGTGGCGCATGCCGATTCGATCCGTACGGCACTCATGCGGTGTCCTATGCCGGTAGTGGCGTTTGTTGATAACAATGCCGCGTCGGCAGGTGCACTGATAGCGCTCGCGTGCGACAGCGTGTACATGCGTACAGGTGCATCGATGGGAGCGGCGACGGTGGTAAACGGTTCGGACGGGGCGGCCATGCCTGACAAGTATCAGTCATATATGCGTGCCATGATGCGCGCCACGGCCGAGAGTCACGGTCATACGGTGCCGGGTGACTCGTTGTCGTCATGGCGACGTGATCCGCTGATAGCCGAAGCGATGGTAGACCCGCGTGTCATCGTACCCGGGCTTATCGACTCGACCAGAGTCCTGACATTTACGCCTGAGGAGGCTATGAAATGGGGATATGCCGAGGGTAAGGCCGACTCGGTCGGTGATGTGCTTGATGCGGTCGGTGTCAATGAGTACGTCATCGAGGAGTATCACCCTGCGTGGTATGACCGTCTTATCGGATTCTTTACCAATCCTGCGGTTCAGGCTGTGCTCATAATGATAATCATTGGAGGTATATACATGGAGATGCACACGCCCGGAGTGGGATTTGCGGCTGCGGCCTCGATCATCGCGGCCTCGCTCTATTTCTTACCTATATATATTACGGGCATCGCGGGGAGCTGGATCATAGTGCTCTTCGTAGCAGGATTCATACTTATAGTGCTGGAGCTGTTTGTCGTGCCGGGCTTCGGAGTGACAGGAATTTCGGGCATCACGTGTATATGTCTCGCGTTATTGTTCGCTCTGATCGAACACTACAGTCTGAGTCTGGCACACGCGTCGGCGTCAACCTTGTGTATGTCGCTCGGCATATTCTTTGCCGGACTCCTGCTCGCTGTGGCTGCTATATGGTATCTGACATCCTCGCACGGACCTGCCTGGGTGCGCCGTCACACTGATCTGACAACCGAACTGCGCAGCGACGATGGATTCATAGGTGTGGATATGGGCCCGTCTCGTTTTGTCGGACATGACGGTGTGGCCGTCACGGATATGCGCCCGGCCGGAAAGGTACGGATTAATGACGAGACACTTGATGCGGTGGCGGTGATGGGATTCATCCATGCCGGAACGCGTGTCAAGGTTACCAAATATGAAAACGCACAGATATATGTCATACAAAAGGACTGATGTCATAGCCATAATACCTGCCCGTTATGCCTCGACCCGTTTTCCGGGCAAGCCGCTCGCGATGATTGACGGCATGACCATGATCGAACGAGTCTATCGCACGGCGGTCGAGGCCGTGGGACGTGCTGTGGTAGCAACGGATGACGAGCGTATACGCTCGGCGGTCTTAGCGTTTGGCGGAGAGGTGGTGATGACATCCCCCGACTGTCCTAACGGTACGGCACGAGTGGCCGAGGCTTACCGCTTATTGGGCGAGCCGGCTGAAATAGTGGTCGATGTGCAGGGTGACGAGCCATACGTGTTGCCTGAGCAGATTGCCGATGTAGCGCGGATACTTACTGAGCATCCCGATGTCGGCATATCCACATTGGCATTGCGGTTTGACCCGTCGGAGGGATTTGATGCGCTCTTTGACCCCAATCGTGTCAAGATGGTGCGTGACAGCGAGGGTAGGGCACTGTATTTCAGCCGTTCGATCGTGCCGTATGTGCGTGATGTGCCCTGGCAGGAGTGGATAGATAAGGCAACGTTTTACATACACGTAGGTCTGTATGGATTCCGCGGAAGCGAACTGGAGCGACTGGTCGCTCTTGAGCCGTCTCCGCTCGACAGGGCTGAGAACCTTGAACAGCTCAGATGGCTATACAACGGTTATACCATACGCACGGCTCTGACTGATGTACGTACATGGCCTGTCGATACGCCCGAAGATCTGGAGCGTATCAGGCGTGTGAAAGAATCCTGCTGACATTTTCGGCCACGCGGTCACCGTCAATGGCCGCCGATACGATGCCGCCGGCATAACCGGCACCCTCACCGCACGGATACAATCCGGGTACGGTGATGTGTTCAAGCGTCTCGGCATCGCGCGGTATGCGCACGGGTGATGAGGTGCGTGTCTCGGCTCCGATGAGTGCGGCCTCGTGCGATAGAAATCCTTTGTTTTTACGGTCAAACTCCTTGAATCCCTCCTGCAGGCGTCGGGCTATCCCTTTGGGTAGCAGACGGTCGATACGGGCGGGGTGTATGCCCGGAGGGTATGAGGTCGATGGCAGATCGGCTGACGGACGTGAGGCCACGAAGTCATCCATGCGCTGTGCCGGAGCATTCTGTGTGCGTCCGGCCTCTTCCCAGAACGCGCGTTCGATGCGTTCCTGCATACGCATCATCTTGAGGGTCGTTTCCTCGGGCGTCTCTCCGTCGGGCACATCCTCGGGCAGTATCTCTACCACCATTCCCGAATTGGCCCATCGTGTGCCGCGGCTTGAAGGCGACATGCCGTTGACCACAAGCTGTCCGTCGGCGCTCGCGGCCGGGATGATGAATCCGCCCGGACACATGCAGAATGAGTAGACACCGCGTCCGTCCACACGTGTGAGCATGGTGTATTCGGCTGCGGGAAGATATTTACCGCGTCCTTTGGGCGAGTGATAGCGGAGGCAGTCGATGAGTTGCTGCGGATGTTCGAGGCGCACACCTATAGCCAGACCTTTCGGCTCCATCTTCACACCCTGTCCGATGAGCATTGAGTAGACATCGCGGGCCGAGTGGCCGGTGGCGAGGATGACGGGGCCGTCATAATGAGTGCCGTCAGCGGTGACGACACCTGTCACGGTGCCGGACTCCGACATGGTCAGCCCGGTGACGCGTGTCGAGAAATGCACTTCACCGCCACAGGCTATGATGGTCTCGCGTATGGCCTTTATGACGGCCGGAAGACGGTCGGTGCCGATGTGCGGATGCGCGTCAACGAGTATATCCTCGGATGCGCCGTGCTGTGCGAGTATGTTGAGTATCTTGTCGACCGGACCGCGTTTCTTGCTGCGGGTATACAGTTTGCCGTCGGAGTAGGCTCCCGCCCCCCCTTCGCCGAAACAGTAATTGGAGTCGGGGTCAATGATATTTTCTCGCGAGATACGGGCCATGTCCCTGCGACGGCTGTCCACATCCTTGCCACGCTCAAGGACGATGGGGCGTATGCCCTCCTCGATGAGCCGGAGTGCGGCAAACAGTCCTGCGGGTCCGGCTCCTACTACGATTGCCACCGGAGCGTCGGCCGCCACCGGAGTGTAGGTCACGGGAGTAATCAGCGACAGATTCTCGGGCTCTTCATCAATCCATAATTTGACTGAAAGATTGACCATGACACGGCGCTGGCGGGCGTCGATGGAGCGACGGGTGATACGCAGATTACGGATACGGTTGGCGTCGATGCCGGCTTGAGTCGATGCCGCGGCGCGGAGCAACATGTCCTCAGCGGCTGTGCGCGGGTCAACCCGCAATTCTATGGTCTGTATCATTGTTTGTTCTGAATCGTTTACGCATCCACCAGCTCAGGGTAACCACGGCAAAGACAAATGCGATGAAGTCGGAAGTAGCCATCGAGATCCACACGCCGTCCACACCCCACAGTCGTGGCATGAATATCAGGAACGGCAGCAGGAATATGAGTTGTCGTGTGAGTGAAAGGAAGATTGACAGTTTGGGTTTACCTACGCTCTGGAAGAAGTTCTGTATCACTATCTGACATCCTACTACGGGATAGGCTATGAAGTATATTCTGAAACCTTCGCGCGAGATGGTGATAAGAGTCTCATCATCCGTAAAGAGTCGTGACACGGTGTCGGGCAGACCCTCGCTGATGATCCATCCTATCGACGTGATCGCCACGCCGAGCCAGATGCCGGTACGCAGCGTGCGCTTTACACGGTCATAATGTCCTGCACCCATGTTATAGCCGAGTATCGGCTGCATGCCCTGAGTGACACCGAACACCACCATCACGAAAAACATCGTCGTGCGGTTGATGATGCCGTACGCACCGACGTTAAGGTTGCCCTGGTCGCCGCCGTAGTCAAGCAGCGCACGGTTGATAAACACCACCACCACACAGGCGCACACGTTCATAAGGAACGGTGACATGCCGATCGCATAGATGCGTTTGACAATGCTGCCGGTGAGCCAGCGGTTGCCCAACTGGAAATGCACGGTCGATTTACGTGACAGGAAGTGGATGACCACCCATACGAATGCCGTAAACTGACCGCAGACAGTAGCGAGAGCGGCACCTCGTATGCCGAGGCCGAGTTTGAATATAAATATAGGGGCAAGTATCAGATTGACGACGACCGACAGCAGTGCTGACACCATGGCCTTCTTGGGATAGCCTGTGGCACGCATGAGGTTGTTGAGGCCGATGAATACAAAGGCGATAGGGGTGGCCCACAGGATTACCTCCATAAACTCGCGGGCGTATGGGATAGTTTCTTCAGTCGCTCCGAAGAAGTATAATATGTCGTCGAGAAACAGCAACGCACCTCCGCCGAATACGATGGCGTGTATCAGGCACAGTACAAGCACGTTGTTGATCACATCCGTGGCCCTGCTGAGGTTGCGCTGACCGAGAAATATGGATGAGATCGTGGCACCGCCCGCGGCAATCATCATACAGAAGGCCGCGACAAGGTTCATAAGCGGGAACGTAATGGCAAGACCTGCGATGGCCATCGCGCCGACTCCGCGTCCGATAAAGATACTGTCGATGATATTGTACAGCGACGTGGCTATGCTCGCGATGATGGCCGGTATAGAATACTGAGCCAGCAACTTGCCGATGGAACTTTGTCCGAGGGCATCGGTCGCAGAATTATTTGTCTGAGTAGTGATAGATGTACCCATTGGTTAAAACGTTAATGAGGAGTGGTTCTTTTAAGGAACCTTCGTGCAAAGTTACATATTTTTCACGACCCGCACATTATTAATGTTATCATTTATCTATCGGGCCAATGAGAGATTGAGGTTGATGCCGAACGAGGTGTTGGTGGTGGGATAGCTCGTGGATGAGACTATCGGTGTGTTGATCTGGTGATCAAAGAATGCTCCGACCGTCAGACGACGTGACATTATATAGTTGGCGGCGATGTTGATATTGATCGTTCGCGTGCCCGATGTGGCCTGTGTGTAGGCGGTCTCGATGCGGCGTATGAGGGCTTGTGTCTCTGCAAACGAGAAGTCGCCGTTGATGGTGAGGTCGTTCGAGATGCCTTGACCCGATCCCTTCATCTTGAGCACGGTGTTGAATCCGATGATCTTGTAGCCTACACCCACGGTGATGCCGCGCTGATTGGCCTCGACCACCTGTCCGGCCGAGGTGTTGAGGGTGAGCGTGCGCGAGTCGCGGTATTCGGCTGATAGTGTCATCTCGTTTTTGAGAGTGGCGGATGCACCGATGAGGGGAGCGAATTTCTCGGTGATGGCTACCGATGATATGTTGTAGGGTGAGGAGGGTATCGGCGCGCCGCTTAACTCGTCGATGGTAAATCCGAGATCGCTTGACGATGATGCACCTCCCGCAGTGGCCCAGTTGAGGAATGACGAGTATGACCCTACGCTGTAGGTACACTGATAGGCATGACTGAGCGTGAATGACTTGAATATCTTGTTCATGCCTCCGAGATATATCAGTCCGTCATACGTCACGCGCCAGTTGGGGAGTGCCTGGGCGAATGACGGGAACGGGGTCAGATACTGTTTGCCCGGATCAGTGCCGGTGTATGCAGCGATGAAGGCGGGGATAAGTACGTCGCTCGAAGTGGGGCTGACTGTTCCCACCTCGGGATTGAACGGGTTGCCTGCATTGATATTATTCTCCATAAATCCACCCACGGGATAGCGCAGTGATGCGTATTGGTCCTCATAGCGCGCCGCCATGACGGGTATGTTGGCGAGGAACGCGTCGAAGGCTTCCGAGGCATACCCGTTGTCGGCCTTGAAGTGTCGCAGTGCCGTGCGCATGGCCACATGGGTTTTGGTATATGAGCCTGACAGGGATGTGGGCATTCCTTCGTACATGAACTGCATCGAGCGCGTACGGTTGTCGGTGCGGTTGGTGGTGAGAAGTATCTTGAGACCCTTGGCCGGTTCGAGTGTCAGTTCGATGTTAAGTTCGCGTGTGTTGGCAAGATTGGCCGGTGAGGTCTGGCCGTCATCGGTGATGAGCCATCCGCGGTCGAGGGCCTTGTTGATGAAACTGTCGCCTGCAAATCCGAATGCGAAGTCAAGACCGGGTGCCATGGGGCCGTAACTGCGGGTCTGTCCGAATACGTTGCCGATCTCGGGGCGGAACAGCGGCAGCGAGAGGGTGCGCGTATTACGCCAGCGCAGCGATACGCTGCGGGGCGACATGAGCAGACGTGTACCGTACTCGGCAAATTCGCGCAGGAATCCCTTCTCTTCCTTCAGTACCTCGGTAATGGTGAACTTGAGGTTTGTATCCCCCTTGGTCAATATCTCGACATTGTTGGCGTCGATGACGCGGTGGGTGACCTTGAACGGCTTGTCATCAGTCGTCATGGCTGTAACCTTGACCTTTGAATTCCGCAGGTTGTGCTTGATGGTCAGCGTAGTGTCGGGCTTGAGCGAGAATGAGCGCTCGAACTTCTTGGGTTTCTTGGCCACGACACGTGACTTCTTGGTCTGGAAACGCTGGTCGACATTCTTTGTCCATGACCATTTGCGGTATATGTTCTCGAAGTTGATACGTCCGTCAGCGTTCCAAGCTGCCTGATTGGCAATGGAGTGACCTGTCGACACGCCGTCTATCTCCGATCCGCGGTCCCAGCGATAGGTGGCGTTATATGACACATTGCCGGTCAGCCAGTCGAGAACCGGAATCTTGTTGAACGGTGCGCGATAGTTTACTACAAATGACTGATTATAGCTCCAGGGGGTGCCGAGATGCATGAGGCTCTGCAGCACCGTGTCCTTCCACTCCTTGTATCTGTCGGGGAAGAGGTGGCGGTTGACGGCTCCCATCGTCTCCTCGATGCGTGCCGAGGTGTTGGAATTGAAGTTCACACTGAGTGACTTGGTAAAGTTCCATGTCAGTGCGAACTGACGGTCCCAGATGAAATTCTTGCTCACCGATACGGGCAGAGTGAAATACACGTCGGTCTCCGACCGGCTCTGCATCTCGTAGTAGTAGCGCGATATGTTGGTGAGGAACGATATGGTCGTAGGCAGGTAGCTGAACTCCCAGTCCTTGAAGAACTTCGCATTCTTGTTCTTGCTGTTGATGAATGCGAACGGTTTGACACCCTTGTTGTAGGGTGAGTAGGTGTACTGGAGCGAGCCGCGATAATCGTTGGTGTTCTCGTACTCGGTGGTCGGGTCGGATTTGGACTGCTTGTTGAACGAGAAGTTGAATGTAAAGTTGGCGGGATCCCACGGCATGGGGTTCTTGCTCTTGACGTCAAATTTGAGTCCCGAGATCGAGAAACTCTTGACCGTAGAGTGCTCGACGGCGTATGCCTTGATCGAGTCCTTCTGGGCCTTGGTGGTACATGCGTCAAGCGCATCCTTCAGCTCCACGTCCTGATCGAGAGGGTTATACTTTGGCGTCGTTTTCTCTTTTGACACGGAGTAGTATACCGGTGCGCGCAGTTTGGCTTTCTCAGGCAGGAAACGGCCTACGTCAACCTGCATGGCGAAGTTATACTGCTCGTAGTCATCCATGCGGCGGGCGTTGAGAGGCTGGTCAACCGAGCCGAACCCGGCTGTCTCGACGTGCGCGCCCATGTTGAGCGTCGCGATGTCCGACACTCCGAGATTGACGTTGCCCTTGGCGGCCCATCCGCCCGAGTTGTTGAAGTCGGTCACCTTGAGCTCGTTGAGCCATACGGTGCCGTCCTTGACGGTAGGAGAGTTATTGCGCACGCCGACAAGCATCACGCGGATGTCGCTAAGTGACGGGTTACCCATCACCGAGATACGGTTGCGTTCGTTGTCCGGGTCACGTGATGAGTATACGACACCGAATCCTACACCCGGCTCGTTCTCGTTCTTGGCACGATTGCGTTCCTTCTTGAGATTGACGAGTGTCTGGAGGTCGAAATTCATATAGTTGGATCTCGGCCACACCTCGTAGGAGTAGTCGGAGTATTTGCCGGGAGGGGTCAGTTCGAGGGGTATCTCGTATTCATAATAGTTGGCCCTGACGTCCGAGCCGAGGCGGATGAATACCGATAGTTCACCGCTCTTGAGATTGGTGAGGTCATCGATGAGACGTTCGGCGTGCACCCACATCTGCATACGCTTGTAGTTACGCAGGTCGAGCATGGTGTTCTTGTACACACCGCGTGCGTCTCCGGCCTGAAGGCCCTCGACCTTGAGTGACATCGACTGCTCGTTGAGCTGAACGATCTGGCTCTGTCCGGGATCGGTGATACGTGTCACGCCGGGAGGCAACACGTAGTTGACCGGCTCGCGATCGGCATTCTCCTCGACGTTGACTACCGAGATGTCGAGCTGGCCCTCAGCGGGTGCGTCACCGCGGGTGTTGAGGTTGAAGTCGTAGGGACGCCACTCGCCCTTGACCAGTTCGAGCGTGGCAAATCGCAGGTGGGTCGTGGCCTTGAATCCGGTCATGAACATACGGGCGAAACGTATGGTGGAGAAGTCCGTAATGTTACCGATTTTCTTTTCATAATCGCTCAAAGGTATCTTGAACTGATACCACACGACTTCCTGTGTGGAGTTGTCCTGATTGACGACGATCGAGGTCTGCTTGTCGGTGATATAATTTCGTCCCACTTCCAGATCCTCGGGTCGGATGGAGATGCGGTACTGGAAGTAACGCTCGTACTCGTTGAGCGTGTTGTCCTGATTGATGTCCTCAACGTCAGGCAGCGAGCGTGAGGACTGATAGAGGGGATCGGGGGCTTCGTCGGGCGAGAGTGAGTTGCCCTCCACGCCGTTGTAGCGTTTGTAACGTTCGAGTACGCCAAGGCGCTGCTCGTCATAGTCGTATCCGCGGAAGAAGTGATAGTTGTCACCCGCGGGGTCGTTGAACGGCGAGAATTGGTCAGCCTGCATACGCTCGATGGCAGCAGGGTCGAGGCGCGAGAGCAATTCGTTGAGATAGGTTTCGTAAGAGGGGAATGTGAACTCGACATCATTCTTCAGTCCATCGAGACCTACGTCCTGGATGGAGCGGGCGCTGTTATTGTTGTCGAATGCGTATGTCAGGGAGTTCTGTGACGATACACGTCCCCACACGGTCTCCTCCATGAATTTCTGGTCGCCGTCGACCGGCAGACCGTTTTCATAGCTCTTGAGTCCGTCCTTAAGGATGTCTTCCGAGATTTCTCCGAAGTTGAGATACAGGTCACCGCCTTCGAGGTTGTCATTGTCAGGATCAAGGAATGGGGATAGCATCCAGAACTGTACGTATTCGATGTTGGAGGCATCGAAATTAGTGTTGTCCATCTTGCGCATTATACCGCCCCAGCGACGTTCGGGTCTCAACAACGCTCCCTGCGCGTCAATGTCGGTGGCATCGAGATTGTACGGGCCGCGCTCGGTGGGATAGAACGAGAGGTTGAGGGTCTGGATGATGTTAGACTCTCCGTAAGTGAGCTGTCGGCCGGGGAAGATCTCGCGCGATGTCACCTCACGTATGTAGGGGTTGTTCATCTGCTTGGGGTCGCTCTTGATGTAGCCGGGGCAGAGCGAAGAGTTGCGTTCGGTGAACATGCGGTCGATGTAATACCAGTTGAGCAAGGCACGATTCTTGCCGTAATCCACATTGTTGCTTAATGCGGCCTCGGGGAAGAGTGCCGTGTTAGATGGATCGTAGGGGGTGGAGGCAAGAAACCATGAGTAGGGCGACCGTAGGTCTATACCGGTCTGTGTCGACTCGAAGTCGTCGATGTAGCTCGAACCCTTGTTCGATCCGCTCTTCTGAGCATGCGGTATGAGTTGGGCAAATTCGGCCTGGACGGCAAGTGTCGACGGCTGAGTGGCGTTGACGGTGGGTATCTTGTTGAGCAGGTTGGTCAGCCACATGAAGCGTGTGTTGTACTGACCGTTGAGGCCCCACATAGAGTTGTTTACCACCTCGTCGCCGATATTGACTTTCTCGGTCAATGATTTCTCGGAGAAGTGCATGAGGGTGGCCCCGAGGTTGAAGTCCTTGTTGAAACGGTAGTTCAGATCGAGGCCGAGGAGGGTCTTGCGCTGGGTCGAGAAGAGTGACTGGTTCTCAAGTGTCACGCTTATGCTCTGGCCCGAATCGATGATGCTTTGATTGGTGATGGTGACGATGCCCATCGCATAGTCGACGGTATAGTCGCTGTTCTCGTTCAGCACCACTCCGCCGGCGGTGACCACTACCGATCCGCGTGGCACGTTCATGGCGTTGAGTCTGATCTGTGAGCCCGATGATGCCTGATAACGTCCCGTGATGACAAATTTGTTCTTGTCGGCAAACTGTCGCGCCACGATGAGCGTGGAGTCGTAAAGTTCCTGATACACGTATTTTGCGGCTGTGACCGGATCACCGATCTTTTCGGCGAGGTTACGGCCGAAGGGTTCGACTACGGGGAATATTATCTTGCCCTGCGATGAAAGGATAGTGTAACCCTCGATAAAGTCAAAGAGTCCGTCAGGATTGGAGGCCTGGCTGGAGTCGATGCGGTCGAGTCCCATCAGCTGGAGCAGCGGGACGTTGGATATGGAGGGGACGGGCAGATAGTTGATCTCGGTACCTGTCGTGTCACTCAGATATTTGATGTTGAGGCGGAAGTTCTGTCGCTGTACCTGATAGGCTCCGAGCGAGTAGACGTTTTTCATCATCAGATGCCACATCGGCAGACGGGGATTGAGCGTCGTCGACTTGAGCATCTTGAGATAGAGCGACTGATTGGTCGTGGTGATGTCGGCCGAAAATTCTCCTACCTGATATGTGCGTCCGTTATAAGTGTATTCGTATGCCACGCCGAGCACTTCGTCGGCGCTGAGGGCATTTTTGAGCGATATGTAGCCGAGTGTGGAGTTGATGGTGTATTCCGATGACGACAGCAGTCGGGCTGACTCGACCTTCTCGTAATCCTGTCCTCCCTCGATGCCGTAGGCCGACAGTGGGGCGAGGGCCTGTGTGACGGTGTTGATGTTACGTGCCTCGGGATATTCGTTCTTGATGGTGGCAAGCAGGTCGTTGGAGTTGTTGGATGGGACGGGCACAGACATGTCGGGACGCCAGTGATCGCTGGCAAGTACCTGATTTTCGCCAAGGTCCATGAATGCCACGAAGTTACGGCTCTGGTCAAACCGGCTGTTCTTGTTCGTGACCCACACCTCGATGCGTGTGATGTTGATGCCGGAGGTCACGAGCGGCAGACGTGAGGCGAAGCGGTCATAGTTGTCGTGGAAATACTGTGCGAGGAAGAAGTGTCGGTTCTGGTCGTACTCATCGACCCTGACCGTATAGTCGGTGGTCTGTGAGCCGCCCTTTGAGTTGACTGTAGTCGACTCGGAGTTCTGCTGTGACACAAGAGCGGTGGCCGTGAGCTTGCCGAACTGCAGTTTTGTCTTTATACCGAACAGAGCGGTGCTGCCTCGTATGAGCGACGAGCCGGTAGTCATCGATACGTTACCGGCCTCGATGGACTTGACGATGTCATCTTCCTTACCTTCGTATGCGAGTTTGATGTTCTTGGAGTCGAAGTCAAATGTCGCATCCGTATTGTAGGTCATGTTGAACTTCATACGGTCGCCCACGGTGGCCTGGACGGTGGCCTGAATCTTCTGGTCGAAGTCGAAATACGTCTTGCGGCGCGAGTCGAGCGACAGGGCGGGGTTGTCAGTCTTGTTTGACTTGACACCCATCGACAGCGTCACCGTGCCGCGTGTGGTAAGATTCACTCCGCCGGGACCGAAAATCTTCTCAAGCGGACCGAGGGCAAAGTTCATGTCAAGGATGTTGAACGGCTCCTTGTCAGGATTGGTGAGCGCTTCGGAATTGCGGGAGCGGAAATAATTGCGCATAGACTGACGGTTCTGCCAGTCATTATACTGCGAAGGTGTCAGATAGAACGGTGTGACAATATCCTGCTCGCCCAGGCGCGTGCGTATGACATAACATCCCAGGACGGGATCATACTCGGTCACGGTGGTGACGTTGGACGGATTGGTGAGGTCGGCCGCAAACTCGCGCTCCATTATGTCCTCGTATCTCACGGGGACTGTCTGCTGTACCGGAAACGGCATCATTATCGAGTCGGCTTCACCTACAAGCGGTGACACTCCTGACACGACGGGGGTAGCGGGAGGGGTAAATTCGGGGTCGGCCGACTGCGCTGACAGACGTACAGCTATCATCGTGAACATCGCGACGATGCCCATCAACAATGAGAGGATAGATATGTAGTGTCTGCGTTTCAGGACGTTATAATTGCGCTCTAAAGGTTGTTCTTACATCATGCCGAGGGCCTGTTTGATGGCCGCCTCGACCTTGATGTCGGGAGCAGCGTCAAATATGCGGCGGAGCACCTTTTGCGATTGCGGACGCGGGAATCCGAGGGCGGTGAGGGCGGCGAGTGCCTCGTCGTAAACCTCATTGCCTGCTCCCGGCATAGGCAACTGAATTGATAACGAATCATCAGAGGGTTTTATTTTATCCTTGAGGTCAACAATTATCCTCTGTGCCGTCTTGGCTCCGATGCCTTTAACTCCCTTGAGCCTGTTGTGGTCACCTGCCGTGATGGTGGCCTCAAGTTCGGCGGGTGCGAGTGACGAAAGTATAAGTACCGCTGTGGCGGCTCCGACGCCCGACACTCCGATAAGCAACCGGAAGAGTTCGCGTTCGCGGGCGGTGTGGAATCCGTAGAGTGTCCATGCGTCTTCACGTATCACCTCATGGAGCAACAGTTTTACTTCACCGCTGCAATTCTGTAGTGCGGTGAACGTGTTGAGCGAGATGTTTATCATATATCCCATGCCGGCGGCCTCGACGGCTACGTAGGTGGGGGTGTTTTCGGTGATTATGCCCTTGATGTATTCGTACATTATTTAATTAATGTGTTTGGATATTGTGATTACATTCGTGTATTACCAATGCGAATCCTTCGCGCGGTGGCAGAAGCAGTGTGTCGTTGTCGGCCGGAGTCATGCGTCGCCAGCCCATGAGCATCGGTTGTGACGGGTCGAGATGCCGGGCTACGTGCATGGCCGCTATGCCCATCGTCATACGCAGGTTGAGTTCGATACAGGGGTGTAGCCTGATACTGCCGTCATTGGCGCGGTAAGCCATCATGTCGATGCCGAGCGGCCCGGTATAGGTGTCGCCGATGAGTCCGGTGAGTATCTCGCCGAGCCGGCTGACCGTGTCATCGAGCTCTCGGGCGAGTCCGAGTGCATCGATGCAGTCGTAAAAGTGTGACTGACGTGCGACAAGGTTGCCTGTATAGGCTCCGCGTGGCTCGGTGACGAACATCGACAGGCCGATGAACCGCACGTGTCCGTCACGACAGTCAAAGAGCGCGCCTAACTCCGTGACCTTATCATATCCTCTCTCGGCCATTACGCTCCCCTGGCGGTGTATGATGCCGGCACATTTGTCATAGAGGACTTCCGGCGACAGGCCTGCGGCGCAGAATACGCCCCGTCCGCTGCAAGACCACGGTGATTTGTAATATCCTCCCGGTGACTGTGATTCGAACCTTACGGCTTCGGCCGGATCGGTGAGTTCCATGACCGTGAGATCATCGCGTCCGAGCCGTGCGAGGATTTCTATCGATGTACGGCGGTGGCTGAGTTGGCGCAGCCGTGCCAGTGTCGTGTCATCGGGCAGGACGGACGGTGAGGCTCCGGCGGCCGAAAACTGTCGGCGCGCATCCTCGCTCCATCCCCACGGGGAGGGTAACATGCCGTCTGATACGGTGTCGCTCACACGTACGTTCAGTCCGTAGCGATCCTTGAGCCACACGGCATCATCGACGTATTGATGCGTGGGGGCGAGGATGATGTCATCACTCTCAGCCCACCATGCAGGTAGCAACGCCCCCGCCCTGTGTAGCGCTGCAGCATGGGGCGGGGGTGTGTAATGTCGGCATCCGAGTCCGAGTGCAAGGTCGTTCTCGGGATTGAAGAGGTGTATCTTATTTCTTGACACTCTTTATGAATCCAAGTTTCTTGGCGATGTCAGCGGGGATAGCCTCGCGGTTGACATATATGTCAATGGTCTTGGCGAGGAAGTAGGGCTCGGATACGTAGAAGAATCCGTCATATACCTGATTGGTATCCCATGAGTTCTTAACCTTGTAGTAGCGGTTGCCCTCCTGATCGACAGCTTTACCCATGATCACCATGCCGTGGTCGTCGGTGGTCTCCTGATTGTCAAACATCTCCTGACGCAGCTCCTGAGTCACGGTGATCTCCTCACGCGGGCCGGTGATCTTGTTGGACTCTTCCTCGCGCTCTTTGTCGCTGAGTTTGACCCAACGTGCCAGCTCGGTGCCTGACAGGTCGGCCTCGGTCTTTTTCTTGGGGATTATGGCATATCCGTCTTTCCACTTGAATCCGGGTTCGCTCACATCGGCGGCCCATCCTACGGAATATCCGTTGTCGAGAGCGTTGTCGACGATGGCTTTCATCTCGTCCATCGGTACATTATAATATAAGCCCCACAGCCAGTTGTCGGCGACTTCGACAGCGAACGGCTCGTAGAATGGATGATGTGTGTAGGAGGTGATGCCGGCATAGTCGTTCATGTCAAGGCCGAGCATCTTGGCGAATGATTGAGGTGTGTAGGTCTTGCCTTCGTACTCGAATGTTTCGGGTACTTCTCCGAGATATGCGTCAAGCGTAGAATCAAAGGCTTTCTTCCATGCGGTAGTTTTCTTGCCTTTCTTTCCATTTACGGCGTTGACAATGCCTTTAAGCACCGGCTCCAGCTCGTAGTGGTCATGTTTGGCTTCGCCGTATTCAAGTCCGCGGTAAGCCTCTTCGGGCATGATGCCGAAGTTGGCGAACACGTAGGGGATGTCAAGAAGGCTGCCGCCCTGTGAGAAATTGACGGTGCCGTAGGTGCGGAGATATTTGTCAGCCTTGCCGATGTAGCAGTTGCGCACCACCCACATCTCGCTCAGGTCATACTCCTTGCCGGTCTTGCGGAGCAGTTCGTCCTCAAAGAATCCTACGCCTGAGAAACTCCAGCATGTACCTGACTTGTTCTGATCCTTGACGGGTGTGGTCTTGACAAGCTTGACGTCGGTGAATTTGAAGCCGGCTACGGTATCGTTCTTCTCGGCAGTCTCATCGGCATACACGCCGAATGACAGGGAGGCCATAAGCATGGCGGAAATATACTTTTTCATACAGATTGGTGTGATGATTGTTTATTTTAATACCTTACAGTGCAAAGATACACTAAAAATCCCTAAACTCGGAAAAATTTCTGAAAAATTCCTTACCTTTGCCCTCTGATTATTGTCAACATCTTATCAAATAGAAATGAAACGAAAACTTACAGTCCTCCTGTTAGCCGTAATCGCTGTAATTGCGGCCTCGTCAGTCAGCGCTCAGATGCGCTGGGGTGCATCGGCAGGAGTGAATATCAATAATATGAAGTTCAAGCAGGAGCTGTTCAGCGTCAGCAGCGCTGTCGGTGAGTCGGCCGGTATACGTGGCGAGATGATGTTTCCCGGCATAGGTTTCGGCATCGAACTCGGCCTGTTCTACCAGCAGCAGGGCGCTACACTGCACCTCGCGGACAAACCGAATATCATCTGGAGTTCGCAGGGTTATGGCGACGAACGCATATATGTACATAATATTTCTATCCCCTTCAACCTCAAATTCAAGTGGACACGTATGCAGGGTCTTGAGGATTATGTGGCTCCGTTCGTGTTCGGCGGTCCTATCCTCCAGTTGCAGGCAGGTCACAGCAAGTGTGATGCCCTGAAGTATTCGGGCGGAGATGTCGAGCTGTGTGCCGGCGTCGGCTTTGAGGTTCTCAAACGCTGGCAGATAGCCGGATCGTACATCTGGGGTATGACTTATGCCCTCAAGACGGCACAACTGTTTGACCTCAGTGCCCGCAATCGCACATGGGACGTGAAGGTCACTTATTTCTTCTGATCCCTGAGATTCAGAAGGCTATACCACCTTATTTGTCCGTGGCCGCGTAGCTGAAAGGCTCTTCGCGGTCACGGTCGTATATTTTCCGGCCTGCCACGTATGTCGCTCTGACCACGCGGTCGGGTCCGAGTGTCTGGAGCACAAACAGTTTTTCAGACAAGTCGCGGGCATACTGCATGCGCCAGTCCACAAATTCGTTGCATTTGAGGTCGAGGACAGTGATGTCAGCTTCATTGCCCGCACGCAGTGAGCCGATGCGGTCATCGAGATGCAGGGCCTGGGCTCCTCCGAGGGTGGCGAGGTAATAACTGCGCATGGCGTCGATGGTGTGGCCGTGGAGCATCGCTACTTTGTAGGCCTCGCCAAGCTGCCGGATGATGGAGAAGTTAGTGCCTCCGCCCACATCAGTCGCCACGCCGAGACGGCAGGGTCGGGTGATGTCCTTGGCCTCACGGTAACGAAATTCACCATCACCTAAAAACAGATTGGATGAGGGACAGTGGGCCACGGCACAGTCGCGGTCGTGGAGGGTCTGCCACTCATCTGCGCTCACAATACAGCAGTGTGCGAAGACCGACCGGCGGTCCACAAGACCGTAACGACTGTAGACGTCCGTATAATTGCGTGCATCGGGAAAAAGTGAGGCCACCCACTTTATCTCGTCCTCCGACTCGTCGAGATGGGTGTGCATATACACACCTTTATCTATATAGCGTTGATAGAGCTCGCCGGCCAGTCTCAGTTGCTCGGGAGTGCTTGTCGGGGCAAAGCGTGGTATTACGGCATAGAGCTGACGTCCGCGGCCGTGCCATTTGTGCAGAAGGTGTTCCGAGATCTCGACCGATTCCCCGGCTGAGCGATCGCTGAGATAGTCGGGCAGATTACGGTCCTGTAGCACCTTGCCTGAGATCATGCGAGTGTTATAGCGTTCGGATTCCTCAAACAGGGCATCGACCGATTCCTGAAAGGTTGTGGAGAAGACATTGGCCGTGGTGGTGCCGTTCATAAGCAGTTGCCTGAAGAATATACGGGCGACCGAGTCGGCAAACTCCTTGTCGCGATAGCGTGCCTCGGTAGGGAAGGCGTACTGTCTGAGCCAGTCGAGCAGTGTGTCACCGTACGATCCGATCATAGGAGACTGTACGTAGTGTACATGACAGTCCACGAATCCGGCCATAATGACCGAGTCCGTATAGGTGTCGATGTCGTTAAGTCCGGGATGACGCTCCTTGACGTCGGCATACTCCCCGACATCCGTGATGAGTCCGTCACGTATCACCACGAGTCCGTCAGTGTAGTGGTCATAGCATTCCTCGCACGGCAGCAGGAACGGGTCGGCCTTGAATGTCAGTATCTCGCCGCGGATACCTTTTTCGGGTGATGTCGTGAGTGTCATAAGCGTATAGTCAAAAGGTGAGATATGAGTGTATATAATATTGACGTATGAAAGTATAAAAAAGTTTAAGACCCGTATAGTTTAAGACCAGATGCCGATTATCGGTCACCGGGTCTTAAACTATACGTGTCTTAAACTATAATAGCATTCTGCGTTCTTCACTGACGGTTATCGGCGAAGAGTGTCCTGACAGCAGGATGGTGTCGGGGGGGAGTGTCAGTATCTTGTTGACAATCGATTGCTCAATCTCCGCAGGGTTTCCTCCCGGAAAATTTGTCAATCCTGCACCATGCTCGTACAGCGTGTCACCGACAAACGCCACTCCGTCGTTACGTGAATAATACGTTACGGATCCGGGCGTGTGTCCCGGCGTGTGTATTACTTTGAGCGTGAAGCCTGAGTTGGCTTTTAGCCTGATTATCTCGCCGTCATACAGCTCTTCGTAATGCGTCACCGTGACCGGTTGTCCGGTATTGGCGCTCAGATTCAGATATGTATCGGTGAGATAAGGAGCATCGGAAGGGTATATATAGATAGGTGCCGTGAGCTTGGTGCGCAGTATTTCGGCTGCACCGGTATGGTCAAAATGTCCGTGGGTGAGGAGGATCTTTTCGATGTTCCATCCGTTGCGCATCACGGTGTCATATATTATGCCGGCCTGTGCGCCGGGATCGATGAGAAATCCTGATTTGGTCGAGTCGTCTATATAGAAGTAACAGTTTTCGGCATAGACGCCATAGACGGTCAATTGTCTTACCATAACGTGTCCTCCTTTCTAAATTACATCAACTGACATCCGTCGGGACCACATGTGTGGGCGCGTCCTGTGATTGAGTCGGACGGCTTGTCAGCTGTCTTGTCCATCTCGCGCTTGAGTGCCTGACGGAAATTGTCGATAGACATTGCTCCCGGCACTGCAAACTCGCCGTTGAAGACGATGTAGGGTACGCCACGGACGCCTCGCATACCGGCCTCGCGCTCGTCAAAACGTACTTCGTCGTCATATTTGTCGGATGCGAGCATCTCGCGTACCTCTTTCTCGTCCATGCCTACCGATACAGCCTTGGCCGTCAGTACATCGTGATCGGAAAGCACAAGGTTTTCGGTAAAATAGGCTGCGAAGAGGGCTTCGTTAAGTCGTCCTACAGTCGCACGGTCATACTTCTCCTCGGCGAGTTTCATCAGTCGATGTGCGTCGCGGGTGTTGGAGTATCGTGTGGTCATGTAGCGGAAGTCTATACCGAGCTCACGCCCGAGTTCCGAGATGTGTTCGATCTGCTGTTTGGCCCCGTCGACAGACAGTCCGTATTTACGTGCGAAACGTTCGGGTGTAGTGGTCGTTACCTCTTTGGGCGCTGTCGGATCAAGTTCGAAAGCACGGTAATCAATCTGTACGTCATCCTTGATGCCAAGTTCTTCGATGGCTTTTTCAAGACGTGTCTCGCCGATGTAACAGTAGGGGCAGGCAAAATCGCTCCAGATTGTGAGTGTCATCATAGTGTTTTTCCTTTCGTGTCTTTTTATGTTAGTGATTACTTATGATTTTTTTCAGCACATTGACGAATGTCTCCATCTCATGCCGGGTGAGCAGCTCGGTCAGGGCAACGTGTCTCGCTGCGGCGACGGCCATTATGGCCGGCTCGATGCGCCGGGCCTTTTCAGAAGTATACACTTTGAGACATTTGTAGCTGACAAGCTCGGTGGTGACAAGTCCTTTGGACTCCATGTTTCTTACACAACGGCTGATTGTAGCCTTGTCCTTGCAGAGCAATGCAGCAATGTCGCACTGTTGCATTCCGTCCTTGTCGTAAAGGGCACGCAGCACAAGATATTCTGCCGCTGTAACGTCAAGCCCCGCTTTGGAAAGACTCTCGGACAGTTCTGCCACGAGGGTCTGATATGCCGTGCCAAGCATGCACCCGACGTTGTAGCCTCCGTATGTATGGATTTCATTTGTCATAGTATCCATATAACAAAGATTAGTGCGAAATGGTTGATAGTGCAACCATTGTTCGTGTATGATTTAGACCCCGTTCCCCAATATTTGTTAACGCTTGACCGCCTCGGCATTAACAAATATTGGGGAACGGGGTCTTAACACAACAAGTCCCGCTCGGGTACGAAATCCGAGCGGGACTTGATTATATATGTATATCTTGTTAAGCCTCGCCGTCAAGACGAACCTCTTCGTTCTGGGCCTCGATGTTAGGTTTGTCCAGACCGTAGTGGTTGCGTGTGTCAAGGACTTTGAGCCAGATGGCACAGATGAGTGCGAGCACACCGAGAGCGGCAAACAGCAGCATCGGATTGGTGTAATCATACTGTGTCGGGTCAGTAACCCCTTCATTGGATGCCTCAAGCATCGAACCGAAGAGGATGGGTATGCCGAAGAGTCCGATGTTCTGCACCCAGAATATGAGTGAGTATGCACTGCCGAGATAGCGTGCGTCCATCACCTTGGGCACTGAGGGCCACAGGGCGGCCGGTACGAGTGAGAATGATACGCCGAGCACGATGATAGTGGTCAGGGCGAGCGCCTGACTGCCGGTGGCGGGGAGTACGAGCGCGAAGATGAGGTGGCAGCATATAAGCAGTAGCGAGCCGAGTATGAGCATTGTGGCACCACGTCCCACGCGGTCAAGGAAGTAACCCAGCGGAGGTGTGAGACAGAGTGCGCCGATCGGGAACCATCTGAGCAGGTCGGCGGCCTGAGTCTCGGAGATGTGCAGATTGCACTGCAACATGTTGGTGCCGAAACGCTGGAAGGGGAAGATGGCTGAATAGTAGAGCACACAGAGTAGGGCGATGATCCAGAAGAGACGGCTCTTGAAGAGCATGCCTACGTCGCTGAGTTTGAATTCCTCTTCACCCTCACCCTCGGCCGATACGCCGAGCTGATGATCGAGTCGGGTGTCCATGAACGTGAACACGATGAATGCGATGAGACCTATGAGCAGCAGTGCCGTACAGAAGGCTACAGGAGGCACTACTGAAGGATTGTCCTTGCCCATCCAGTCGGCCAGACGGGGTGACAGCGACAGCACGGCAAACACTCCGAGACGGGCGATAGCCATCTCGACACCCATGGCGAGTGCCATCTCTTTGCCCTTGAACCATTTTGCGATCGCCTTTGAAACGGTGATACCTGCCATCTCGCATCCGCATCCGAAGATGGTGAAGCCTAATGCGGCCAGCTTGGCGCTGCCGGGCATTTCCACCCACCACGAACTGAGCCACTGCTCGAAAGCAGTGCCCTGAAAATAAGAGCTGATGGCGTAGAGCTTGATGCATGCGCCGATAAACATCACCGAGGCCGAGAGTGTGCCTGTGAAGCGTACACCCATCTTGTCAAGGATGATACCTGCGAGTATCAGGAATCCGAACACATTGAGCATATACTCGGCTCCGGCATAGTAGCCGAATGCCTCGGCCGACCATCCGAGCTGCGTGTTGACAAGTGACTGTAGCGGCGACATTACGTCGACAAACATATAACCGAAAAACATCATCGACGCAATGAGGATCAGGGCTATCCATCTGACCCACCATTTGTCGGAAATTAGCCGCTGTACGGCCATGCGCGTAGCTTCCATGAAGTGATAATAGATTTGTTTATAATTGATTTTGTGACAAAATTACTCAAAAATATGAAAAAATCGGAATTATTTACCTAATTTCGCGCCATTGTTATCGAACACCCTTTTACATCAATTGCTCAAATGCCTCAGCCTTACAATCTTGACCGCACCGTGCGGTTGGTCATAAACTGTGTACTCTTCGTGGGCGCGATATGGCTCATCAATATACTCAAAGGTGTGCTCCTGCCGTTCTGCATAGGGTGTCTCATCGCTTATATCTTAGAGCCGTTCGTCCAATTCAACCGCGAACTGCTCAAGCTGCGCGGGCGCGTTATCGCCACGTTTGTCACACTGTTTGAGGTCACATTCTTCTTTGCCGCCCTGTGTTATTTCATCGTGCCTATGATCGTGCATGAGTCAACTCAGATGGCATCGATGCTGAAGACTTACGCTGCAGACAGCACCTCCATTCCATTCATACCCGAGTCACTTCATGCATTTCTGCGCCGCAATCTCGACTTCAATCTCATAGCTTCGAAGCTCTCTCAGGATGAATGGACATCGATGATCGAAGAGGCCGTCTCGGCGTCATGGTCAGTGATTACAGGCTCCATATCACTGCTGTTGAGCATGTTCAGCTGGTCAATTGTGCTGCTCTACGTGGTCTTTATAATGATTGACTACGAACGTATACTTAACGGATTCAAACATCTTGTCATGCCTAAATACCGCAGAGTGGTATTTAAGGTGGCTCGTGATGTCAAACGGTCCATGAACCGCTACTTCCGCGGACAGGCTCTGATCGCTTTCATCGTCGGCGTACTTTTCTCCATCGGCTTTGTTATCATCGGACTCCCGATGGCAGTAGTGCTGGGTATGTTTATCGGACTACTTAATATGGTGCCTTATCTACAGCTTGTGTCGCTTGTACCCACCACACTGATATGTCTTGTGTGTTCGGTGAGTGAAGATATAAGCTTCTGGCCCATATTCTGGGAGGCGATGGCAGTGTATATAATCGTTCAGGCCATTCAGGATCTCATACTCACACCGCGCATTATCGGTAAGGCTATGAGTATGAATCCTGCTATAATCTTCCTGTCGTTGTCGATATGGGGCACATTGCTCGGACTGATAGGCCTGATTATCGCAATACCGCTCACAACTCTCCTCATGTCTTACTACGATCAGTACGTCATACGTGCCGGTGAGAAGATAGAAAACAATAGGAACCGTTAAATTTGCTGAGTATAAATTAACAATTCAATCTGTGAATATAGTTAAATTGTTAATTGGAGTTAAATATAGGGTAAATATTTGCATGGTATAGGAAAAGTACCTACCTTTGCAACGCAAAAACAAAAAAAACAATGCCTAATCGGGGTGTAGCTCAGTTGGTTAGAGTACGCGTCTGGGGGGCGTGAGGTCGCTAGTTCGAGTCTAGTCACCCCGACTGATTAGGAAAGAAGAGGGTTTAACTCAATGAGTTAAACCCTCTTTTCAATATCTACCGGAACAGAATCGGAACACGACGATTCTGACTTATTGTATCACAGTTTTTGACATCATCAGCTTGGCTTGAGTAGCATTAACATTGAATGTTTCTGTCAGTTGGTAACTTGAACTGCCTCAGAGAAGAGAGTAGGGATATATGGAGAGAGAAGAATGTTAGGAGTGGGATCTGGCATAACGCATGAAGGAGACTATTCGGCTGGAGATAATTATTATGACAAGCAAAAGCACTCCAAAGAAGATCTTTTCAGATATGGGTATGTGAGTGGAGATGCGGGAAGGGACATGGGGTGAATGGTAAGGGGTGGATCGGGTTCTGGAAAAAATTTTCTAAGTCGGCGACATTATCGCACCTTTTGGCCTGCTTTCAGGCATTATCTTTGTGCCATTGATAATTTTATTGACGACTGACTTATGAATGAAAATCTGCCTATTTCCAAGAAGGCTTATGAGCGTTTCTGTGCACGTATCAAGGCTGCCCATGATGCATATTTTATTGACTGCAGTGCCATGATGTATCTTCTCGACAGTTATCTCGCCGGACGTAATACGTGTATGGATGATATTTCTCCCGTTCAGAGATTTGCTTTTCTGATGATTATTGACGAGCTTGACCTGGCGATGGCCCGTTCGGCTCGTGCCCGACGTCCGCGCCGCAAGTTGAATAAGGCAGTGGACGATGATACGAGGAATGACAAGACGAGAAAATCAGTACACTCTTCCGCTACATCTGATATTGTGGAGTGTGATGAACAGATTGATAATATGACAACGGCCTCGACAGTTGATGTCGCCGGGCCGGAAAATGATACGTCAGTTATCCAAGTATCTGAGGTTGGATCACCAAAGACTGTTTCAGTGAATGAGACGGGGGCGAAAACTGGTGTTGCATCCGGACGCTCGCGCCGGAGATCGCATCATTCGCCGACCAGATGCCGATATCAGTTCCCGGTGGCGGAGCGGTCTGCTCACAGTGTGTACAGAGGGGTGGAGTCGTAGCGCGGCAGGGCGACTACTCTTATCGATGCGGCTGAGTCGGGCAGAGCCTGTGACAGCGCATCATTTACAGCCTTGAGTGCTATAGCGGGCATATTGTTGTCGTGTGACAGATGACACAGATATACGTTGCGAAGCTGAGGCGTGGCTATCTCGGCGAGAAATCCTGCGGTCATGGCATTGTCGAGGTGCCCGTTCTGAGCCAGAATGCGGGCTTTAAGATGCTCGGGATATGTTCCTGTCTGCAACATGTGCAGGTCATAGTTTGATTCGATGATGATCGTATCGGCCAGACGCATGTAATGGTCTACACGCGGCGAGATGCATCCGAGGTCGGTGGCTACGGTGATGGAGTGGCCTGAATGTGCGATGTGAAAACCGGCGTTGTCCGAGCCGTCGTGCATTACTTCAAATGGTGTTATCTCGAATGCTCCGAGGCTGAACGGAAACTCCTTGTAGACGGGTGTGTGATAGTCCTTGATGCGTCGCGAGATATTGTGACGGCGGAGTATGCCGTTGAATGTGCGCGGAGTGCAGTAGAGACGCATGTGGCGGTTGACACGGAGCAATGCGTAGGCTTGCGATATGTGGTCGTGGTGGTCGTGCGTGAGTATGATACCCTTGACACGCTCCATGCTGATGCCGTTGGCCGTGAGCGAGGCGGTGACTTTGCGTGCATCTACACCTGCATCGATTAGAAATCCGGAATTATGGTCACCCACGTATGCGCAATTGCCACTGCTGCCGCTGCCGAAACTCATGAAGAATACGTGATCGTTAGGCTCAAGAGGGTCCATCTCATCAATAATGACCGGCTTCTCGAAAGTGCGCGCTATATGTTGCATCCGGTCAGCCGGGATGATCTCGAAATCGGGATCGAGACGCTCAGAGAAGTCATCCAGACTGTCGAAGAGTCCGGGCTGATATACGGATGTGGAGTGTTTGCGGCGCATAATGAGTGGTGTTTGTAGCGTGGGCTGGCCGGGGGAGTCTGTGTCAGCTGTATAGTAGGAATATTGTCGGCTTCTTGTCGTAATTGTATTTCTTTTTGGCCCAGGCGGCAAGAGGCAGCGTTATGATCTCCTGAGTCGGTCCGGTGATGTCGGACGCCACGCACAGACGCATCCCTGACGGGAGTGACGAGCATAGTTCGGCTATCAGACGGTTGTTGCGGTAGGGTGTCTCGATGAATATCTGAGTCTGACGGCGTGAGCGTATCAGGCGCTCCATCTCGCGCAGTTTCTCGGCCCTTGCCTTGGCATCATGAGGCAGATAACCGTTGAATGCGAAGGTCTGGCCATTGAATCCCGAACCCATCAGGGCCATGATGATGCTTGAGGGTCCGACGAGCGGTATCACCTCTATGCCACGCTCCTGAGCGGCAGCCACAAGGTCGGCACCGGGATCGGCTACAGCCGGGCATCCGGCCTCGGAGATGACTCCGACGGGATGCCCCCCGGCTATAGGTGCGAGCATGGCCGGCACCTCGGCGGGATCGGTATGTTCGTCGAGAACGGTGAATGTCAGGGCATCGATGTCGATTGCCGGATTACAGCGTTTGAGAAATCTGCGCGTGGTCCTGACGTTCTCCACCACATAATGACGTATTTCGCTCACCAGCTCGATGTTAAACTGCGGCAACACGTTGGTGGCCGGAGCATCGCTCATAGTCGAGGGGATGAGATATAGGGCAGGGGATATCATCATGCAAAGTTTCCGTTGGTTATCCTACCGATCCTTCGAGTGAGATCTGGAGCAGCTTCTGAGCCTCGACGGCAAACTCCATCGGCAGCTTGTTCATCACCTCACGGGCATATCCGTTTACGATGAGTGCAACGGCCTCCTCGGTGGGTATGCCGCGCTGATTGCAGTAGAACAGCTGGTCTTCCGAGATCTTTGATGTCGTGGCTTCATGCTCGACGATGGCAGTATCGTTGAGGATGTCGATGTATGGGAACGTATGTGCTCCGCAGTGACTGCCCATGAGCAGTGAGTCGCATTGCGTATAGTTGCGGCATCCCGTGGCATCGGGGGCCACTCTGACCAGACCGCGGTAGGAGTTCTGCGAATATCCGGCCGATATGCCCTTTGACACGATGGTCGACGATGAGTTTTTGCCGAGGTGTATCATTTTAGTGCCGGTGTCAGCTTGCTGATGGTTGCGGGTCACGGCCACGGAGTAAAATTCACCGCGTGAATAATCGCCCTTGAGGATGCATGACGGATATTTCCACGTTATAGCCGATCCGGTCTCGACCTGAGTCCACGAGAGCTTGGAGTGGTCACCGCGACACAGGCCGCGCTTGGTGACGAAGTTGTATACGCCTCCGCGCCCCTCGGCATCGCCGGCATACCAGTTCTGGACGGTCGAGTATTTGACCTCGGCACGATCCTCGACGATAATCTCGACGATGGCGGCATGCAGCTGATTCTCGTCACGCATAGGTGCCGTGCATCCTTCCAGATAGCTCACGTAGGCATCGTCATCGGCCACGATGAGCGTGCGCTCGAACTGACCGGTGCCTGCGGCATTGATGCGGAAATATGTGGACAGCTCCATCGGGCAGCGCACTCCCTTGGGGATATAGACAAACGAACCGTCCGAGAAGACCGCCGAGTTGAGTGCGGCGTAAAAGTTGTCGCGATAGCTCACCACCGAGCCGAGATATTTCTTGACCAGATCGGGATAATCCTTGACGGCTTCGGATATCGAGCAGAATATGATGCCCTTTTCGGCCAGTTTCTCGCGGTGAGTGGTCTTGACACTTACCGAGTCCATCACCGCGTCGACGGCCATACCCGAGAGCACTTTCTGTTCCTCCAGGGGTATGCCGAGGCGATTGAACGTGTCGAGCAGCTGGGGATCGACTTCGTCAAGACTCTTGGGCCCCTCCTTCTTGACAGGTTCGGCGTAATAGCTGATGTCCTGAAAGTCAATGGGGGGTATGTCAAGATATGCCCAGTCGGGCACTTTGAGCGTGAGCCAGTAACGGAAAGCCTTGAGACGAAAGTCGAGCAACCATTCCGGTTCACCTTTCTTGGCGGATATGAGTCTTACGACATCCTCGTTCAGCCCCTTGGGGATGATGTGGGTATCAATGTCGGATGTGAAACCATATTTGTATTCTCCCGACGTCGCGTCATGGAGTATATCGTTATTATTTCTGTTGTCATCCATTGTTTTCGTGAATTTTGTCGGTGAAGGCACCCCATGCAGCCGGGGCAAGCTCGATGGTCCACTGCAGTGGTCCGCCGGCACCGAGACGTGACTCCTTGCTCAGTGACGAGCAGGGGAATAGCGTGATGTAGAGATTGAGGGCGACGCTCAGGGCCATAAACCACTTGATCACATTGACCAGTGCGCCTGCTATCCGGTCGAGGGGGCCGAGCAGCAGTGTGTGTGTTATGGTCTTGAGCAAACGGGCCACGAGTATCACGGCATAATATACCGCTATATATATGCCGGCATACGCCAGTATGGTGCCGCAGTAGTGCGACATGAAGCTCGTGTCCTTACCGGCTGACGATATGACTGCCCCTGCAAGTTGTGGGCCGAACACACGGCACGCTATCAGAGCGAAGAATATGGCCGCCACCGAACCTATCTGCTTAATGAGTCCCTTGCGGAATCCCATGACGGCAGACAGGATAAAGACGGCTAATATTATTATATCGATAACGGTCATGTCAGTGTCGAGCTATGCCTTCGTTCGGTATGTGATCAGAGTGCGGCGAGAGTGGCGCGCAGTGTGGCGAGTTTAGTTTCGGCATCGGCCAGTTTCTTACGCTCTCCCTCCACAACGGCTGCCGGTGCATTGGCTACGAAACGCTCGTTGGATAGCTTCTTTTCGACTGACTTTTTGAATCCTTCGTAATAGTCGATCTCCTTGGCTATCTTGGCCTTCTCAGCCTCGACATCGATATTGTTGAGCAGAGGGATGTTGAACTCGGTGGTGCCTACGAGGAACGATGCGGCGGCCGGATCCTTCTCAGTGGCTGTAGCGACCTTTTCGAGCAGTGCGAGACGGGTGATTACATCAGCCAGTTCTACCTCCTCGTTGATGGCGAGCAGAGTGAGTTTCTCGCGGTTTGGTATGTTGCGCTGTGCACGTACACCACGCACGCCGTTGACGATCTCCTTAGCCTTCTCGACCTTCTCGAGCAGTTCGGAATCGATGGCGCCGGCCGCAGGCATTGATGCATACATGATGGATTCACCCTCGCGGCGATCGCCGATATGCTGCCACAGCTCTTCGGTGATGAAGGGCATGAATGGGTGGAGCAGACGGAGCAGTGCATCGAAGAATCCGATTGTCGCCTCGTATGTGGTACGGTCGATTGGTTTCTGATATTCGGGTTTGACCATTTCGAGATACCATGACGAAAATTCATCACGGAACAGACGGTATACGCTCATCAGAGCTTCCGAGATACGGAATTTCTCGAACGAGTCGTTGATCTCGGTAATGGCGCGGCTCAACAGGCTCTCAAACCATTTGACTGCTGTAGCCGAGCTTGACGGCTGGTCGAGGGTCGGATCGACCTCCCAACCCTTGACGAGGCGGAATGCGTTCCAGATCTTGTTGCAGAAATTACGGCCGTTCTCACAGAGCTTCTTGTCAAAGAATATGTCGTTACCGGCAGGAGCCGAGAGCATGATGCCCATGCGCACGCCGTCGGCGCCATAGTCGGCGATGAGTTCCAGCGGGTCGGGTGAGTTGCCGAGCTGCTTTGACATCTTACGGCCGATCTCATCGCGTACGATACCGGTGAAGTATACGTTGTTGAACGGCTGTTTGCCCATATATTCGTATCCGGCCATAATCATACGTGCCACCCAGAAGAAGATGATGTCCGGGCCGGTCACGAGGTCGGAGGTGGGATAATAATATTTGATCTCCTCGTTATCGGGATCGAGGATGCCGTTGAACAGCGAGATAGGCCAGAGCCATGACGAGAACCATGTGTCGAGACAATCTTCGTCCTGACGCAGATCGGCGGCAGTGAGCGCGGGATCCTTTTCCTGAGCGAGAGCGAGAGCCTCCTCGGTGGTCTCGGCTACGACAAACGAGCCGTCGGGCAGGTAATAGGCGGGTACGCGGTGTCCCCACCAGAGCTGGCGTGAGATACACCAGTCACGGATGTCGGTGAGCCAGCGGCGGTAGGTGGTCTTGAACTTTTCGGGTACGAACTTGATGATGCCGTCCTCTACCGATGCCAGTGCCGGCTCGGCGAGATGCTGCATCTTGAGGAACCACTGGTCGCTCAGGCGCGGCTCGGTGACGGTGTCCTGGTTGCGCTCGGAGTATCCGACCTTGTTCTCATACTCCTCGATTTTCTCGATGAGTCCGGCTTCGACGAGGTCTTTGGCGATCTGCTCGCGGCAAGCGAATCGGTCCATGCCTACGTACATGCCGGCAGCCTCGCTGATGGTGGCGTCGTCATTGAAGATATCAATGGTCTCAAGTCCATGCTTTTCGCCGAGCATGTTGTCGTTCATGTCATGTGCCGGGGTCACTTTGAGGCAGCCTGTACCGAAGTTGATGTCGACGTAAGTGTCCTCTATGACAGGAATCTCGCGTCCTACGAGGGGTACGATCACTTTCTTGCCGCGAAGATGCTGATTTTTCGGATCCTCGGGGTTGATGCACATTGCAGTGTCGCCCATGATGGTCTCGGGACGTGTGGTGGCCACGATTGCATATCCGTCCTCACCGACGATCTTGTAACGGAGGTAATAGAGTTTGGAGTGCTCCTCCTTATATACGACTTCAATGTCAGATAGGGCGGTTTTGGCCTTGGGATCCCAGTTGACCATGCGCTTGCCACGGTAGATCAGGCCCTTGCGATACAGGTCGACAAATACGTGGATGACGCTCTTGGAGCGGATTTCGTCCATGGTGAACGCTGTGCGGTCCCAGTCGCATGAAGCACCGAGTTTCTTGAGCTGTTCGAGGATGATGCCACCGTGCTTTTCTTT
Source organism: Bacteroides sp. (assembly GCA_014802015.1). Classification (GTDB taxonomy): domain Bacteria; phylum Bacteroidota; class Bacteroidia; order Bacteroidales; family Muribaculaceae; genus Duncaniella. Next base: position 14,139 of record JAAVDB010000004.1, on the reverse strand, counting down.
CCACTCCCACGCGTGTTCGAGAAACTGTTCGCGTGTGAGGTCGCTCTTCTTGATGCCCTCGGCAGCAAGCTTGTTTACTACCTTGGCCTCGGTAGCGATGGCCGCGTGGTCGGTGCCGGGTACCCACAGGGCGTTCTTGCCCATGAGACGGGCGCGGCGCATGAGGATGTCCTGAATAGTATTGTTGAGCATGTGCCCCATGTGGAGTATGCCGGTGACGTTGGGCGGCGGGATGACGATAGTGAACGGCTCGCGGGCGTCAGGCTCGGAGTGAAACAGTTTATGGTCCATCCAGTAGGCATACCAGCGGTCCTCGACAGCGCGAGGATCATACTTGGGGGCTATTTCTTCCATGAGTGTTATGTCTTGTTGATATAGATTTTTTGTAATTTAGGTGCAAAAATACAAAAATCCGATGAAATTATAGCCTTACGCGCTGTCTAATTTATCGTGTGACAGTTATATTTTGACAATGTGACGATAGATTTTTTACACTTGATTCAACTTTTTTAAACTTTCGGTTGTTTAGGTCTATGTAAAAGTTTTAAAAATTGATTGTAAATAAATTCTGTACTAACATCTAACACACATTAGTTATGAAGAAGTTTTTACTTATGGCAGTCATGGCAGTCATGACATTAGGTGCATCGGCTCAGAGCTGGTATGCAGGTGGTCAGTTAACATTCGGACGTACAACTCAGGAGACAAGCGGACTCAAGACTACTCAGGTGACCGTGCTTCCTGAATTAGGATATAATCTTACCGATAATTTCGCCGTAGGTTCAGTGCTCGGCGTTTCATACCGCAAGACCAATGGCGAAGAAAAGACTGTGTTTAAGGTTAATCCTTATGCCCGTTATTCTTACTTCAAGAATGACCGCGTAAGCCTCTTCATTGACGGTGGTGTTGATTTCGGTATCGGTCGTGCAGAGGGCAGTACAGCTGTCGAGTATGGCATCGGCCTCCGCCCCGGTATCTCGTACAATATCAGTAAGAAACTCAGCCTCGTCGCTCACGTGGGATTCCTCGGTTATCAGAGCGGTAACCGTCCTGCCAAGAACAATGGCGCTGCTGAGAACTGGGGACTTGACCTCAACAGCAACAACCTGATGTTCGGTCTCTATTATAACTTTTAAATAGCGATATTTTTATATAAAGACACAAGTATTTACGTAGAGCCTGACGGCCCGTTGAGCGGCCCGTCAGGCTCGCTTTTTTGTTTTGCTGTTCCGGGTATGATCACCGCACGACGATTTTGACGGTAATCCCGTCGATGGTGACCAGATATAGGCCGGGGATGAGACGCGATCCTGATGAAATTTCCGCTCCGGCAATGGTGTGGATAGTCATTGAGCTGTAGTGCCCGTGCGGATGTACGACTCCGTCGATGAGATCGAAGTGCGGCCCCACAGGTGCATCCGGCGTAATGCCTGAGATCGCACTCTCACGTTCACGCATATATACGGCAAATGCTCCTCCGGGTAGTGATACACCGGCCGGGGTGACAGATGGCGTGACGTCAGGACTTGAGGCAAGCAGTCGGTATCCGGGTGCGGAAAGGTCGGCCGGTGAGCCTGTGACAGCATCGGCCGGAGATATGACTACCGTCCCGCTCACGGCCGGATTTACTACGAGATGTAATTCTAAGGTGTTGTCAGATAGCGATATATAACGTTCCGTAGCTGAGGACAACGATGCACGGCATGATGCAGTCCCGTCGAATAGTCCCGGATATTGCCGGCGTATGCCGCAGAGTGATGAGTACGTGTCGTGAAGAGTCCGATAGAGGGCATTGTTGATGTTATTCCAAACAACGGTCTTGGGTGCCTGATTGGGTGTCCCGTCTGCATTGAGGCTTATCTGGTCGGCACCCAGTTCCTCAAATTGCCGGATGAGATGTGGGCCGGGACTCATGAGCATCTGTGCTGCAAGTGATCCGAGTCGGCGCATGCGGTTGGTAGCTGAAGATGTGTCGTTGCCCTTTACGCCCTGCACTCCGTCGGTTTTCACCCTATAAGCCACACGCTCGGTGTCGTAACTCTCTACATAACTTACCGCGCTGTAGCTACTTGAATCGCATAGAGGGTCAAGTGATGCATTGTCAAGCTGTCCGCCTGCATATCGTGCGGCTGCTTCATTCAGATTGGTCGTGATTAAAATACCCTCGCTGTCCGTAGCAGTTTTGGAGCGGTTTATGAAATATATGTCAGGATGGTTGGCCGACAGGCGGTCGTAGAGATTCCGGACTGTACTGTCATCCGTGTCGATGCTTAACCCGTCAGCATCGAAATCCGTGACCCGGTGTTCGACAGCGTCATAACTGATATCACCGTTGAGCGCGAGTATTACCTCTATATCGCGTTCATGTGCCGCCTTAATGAGGGTCCTATAGTCGTCGGATGTGCCGTATGCCTCGTCGGGAGTAAGCAGTATCGCATCGATGCCGAGATGATGCAGATAGTCGAGAGGGGTGCCACCGTAGTTCTTGAGGGCCGGCACGCTCTGCATCATTTTAGCGGCAGTACCGTCGCCGAGTGCTTTGCCGGGAGTGCCTGTGAAGTCCCGTAGCTGTATCTCATATATGATCATCCGCGAAGCGTGGGTGAGAGATGGATTCTTAGCTTCTGCATGGCTGTGTGACATCAGTGATGACAGAGACATCAGAATCAGAAGGAAGAGGATGCGGCAATTCATATATGTATGGATGTCATTAGGTATTAGAGGTCAATCACACGCCGTTAGCCCAGCGGATCGTATTCATCGGGGGGCATCGGTACGGGAGCAGTGAGGGCATTGATGATGCTGCGCAGCAGTGCGGCGTATCCTATGTGCATACATGCTGTGGCCGATGGTGAGGAGTAGGGGACAAGCATTATGCCACGCAATTCGGACATGGTCTGCGGCATCTGCATGAATGTGTCTATGTCAGAGAGATAATGATGTGACAGTTCGAGTGCGCGGTCACTTCGGCCGAGGCGTACAAGACTCATAATGTAGGGGAATACTACACCCGGCTCGGGACGGATCTCTTCGTAGATGTTTCCGAACGATTCTTCGACCGTACTGACGGTCTCGGAGTACATCTTATTGATATACAGCAGTTCAGTCAGAAATCCGAGGTCGGGAGAGCTGATGAACTGTTTACGGAAAAGGAGTGCGAGCATCGCCGCTACATCGGTGCGTCCGTTGGCTATGTGCTCCTTGGCCCATGCTATGACGGTGTCACGTGTGAACGCAGCTTTCTCGGCTACATTGAGTATGTATGGCTCGGCACGCTTGAAATCCACATTCATGAGCAGATCGATCGGCATCTGAGCCATCGGATGACGCAGTATGGTCTCTTCGAGCAGACGTACGGCTTCGTCTGTGCGTCCGAGTTCTATCAGAGTAGCTGCGTATGCCGATGCGTCCGAGTCGTTTGATTCGGGATGGTCAAGTACGGTGCGGAATATACGGGCCACGTCGTTCTTGTCGCATCCCAGTCGGTACATGGCGCGCCCCTTGAGCCTCAAGGCTTCGAGGCAACCGCTGTCGACCGCAATGGCGTAGTCGGCTGACGCGAGGGCTTCGTCAAAGTCACCTTCGGTTATCTGAACGGCTGACAGCCTGAGCCAGAAGTCGATGGTGAACGGCTCCATCATGGTGAGTTCTTCAAACAAGCGCCGCGCGGTGGTCAGGTCGCCGAGATCCTCGGCTCGGTCAGCGTATTCGTAAATGAATGTCGGTGTGTATGAGCATTTTGCTTCGATGCGTTTGCGGTTGTCCTCGATCCAGTCGAGCATGCCACACTCGGCGCAATAATCGACGAGCTGTATGACGTCCTCGTCGCCAAGGTCGGCGGCTGCATCAATCATGGCATCAAGACGGGCACGTGTGTCGGGTGAGTCGGTGGCTCCCTCGGCACGCAGTGTGAGCAGACGGTTGAGCAGTCCGCCGTTGCTGACGCGGTTGTTCACATCGGCGGCGGCCTCCATCTCACCAAACGATGAGTAGAACCATGCACGGCGGGTGGCGAGTGCTTCGCTCGACGGATAGTGGCGTGCTCCGTAGAGCAGCACTTCCATCTTGACTATATAATTGTCCATGTCAGACGCATAATCAAATATTTCGATGAGGTCGGCCTCATCGAAATATGCTTCAGGATTGCCGGCCTTGACTATCTCTGATTCAAATTCGTTATACAGTCCCTGACGTGAGTCGTCGTTTGCGCCGTTGCTGTTTTCGTCCATTCGAGGTGTGTCGGTGCTTATAAGTGTAAAGGGGACAGCTCCGCATGGTGCGGTGCTGTCCCGTATGATTCATTTACTTATTGATTTTCTCCCAGGAATCCTTGAGAGCGATAGTGCGGTTGAAGATAAGGTGTTCGGGTGTCGAGTCGGGGTCGAGCGTGAAGTAGCCGATGCGCTGGAACTGCAGGGGCACTCCGGGCTTGGCTATCTCTGCAAGGTAAGGTTCTACCTTGATGCCTTCGATGACTTTGAGCGAGTCGGGATTGAGCATCTCGCGGAAATCGCGTTCGGTCTCGGCGGCAGGATTCTCGACACAGAACAGACGGTCATATATACGTGCTGTCGCATTGACTGCGGTCGGGGCTGACACCCAGTGGAGTGTGCCCTTGACTTTACGTGCGCTGCCGGGAAGGCCGCTGCGTGTGTCGGGGTCATAGGTACAGTAGATCTCCTCGATGTTGCCGTCGGCATCTTTCTTCACCCCTGTGCACTTGATGATGTATGCGCCTTTGAGACGTACTTCACCGTCGGGTGCGAGACGGAAGAATTTCTTGGGAGGATTCTCCATGAAGTCGTCGCGCTCGATGTAAATCTCGCGTGAGAAGGGCATCTTGTGTGTGCCGCTGCCCGGTTCTTCAGGATTGTTCTCCATCTCCACCGTCTCGGTCTCACCTTCGGGATAGTTGGTGATAATGACCTTGACGGGATTGATTACTGCCATGCCACGTGTCGCTACCTTGTTGAGATCGTCGCGGACTGCGTGTTCGAGCAGCGAGATAGAGTTGAGGGCCTCGTATTTGGTATAACCGATCGCGTCGATAAAGTTGCGTATCGAGCGCGGTGTGAAGCCGCGGCGGCGCAGACCTGAGATGGTCGGCATACGGGGGTCATCCCATCCGGCTACAAGACCCTCCTTGACAAGCTGGAGAAGTTTGCGCTTGGACATGACCGTGTAAGTGAGGTTGAGGCGGTTGAACTCGATCTGTCGGGGGCAGTAGCTGTCATCGGCCAGCTCCTTGACGAAGTATTCGTAGAGCGGACGGTGAACGGTGAACTCAAGTGTGCATATCGAGTGGGTCACTCCCTCGAAATAGTCGCTCTGGCCGTGTGCGAAGTCGTACATCGGATAGACTTTCCACTGTGTGCCTGTGCGGTGGTGGGGAGTCTTGATGATGCGGTACATGATGGGGTCACGGAAGTGCATGTTGGGGTTGGCCATGTCGATTTTGGCACGTAACACGCGTGAGCCTTCCTCAAATTCACCGGCGTTCATACGGGTGAACAGGTCAAGGTTTTCCTCGACCGAACGGTTACGGTAAGGGCTCTCGACACCGGGCTGTGTGGGGGTGCCTTTCTGCGCTGCTATCTCTTCCGAACTCTGGTCGTCGACGTATGCTTTGCCCTCCTTGATGAGGCGTATGGCCAGATCGTAGAGCTGAGGGAAGTAGTCGGATGCATAATACTCACGGTCGCCCCAGTCAAAACCGAGCCAATGGATGTCGTCACGGATAGCGTCGACATACTCTACATCCTCCTTGACGGGGTTGGTGTCGTCGAAGCGGAGATTGCATGTGCCTCCAAACTTTTCGGCGATGCCGAAGTCCATGCAGATAGCTTTAGCGTGACCGATGTGCAGATAGCCGTTGGGCTCGGGTGGGAAACGTGTGTTGAGTCGTCCGCCGTTACGGCCGGCCTGAAGGTCGTTGTATACTGTCTCCTCGACAAAATTCATGCCACGGGCCTCATTTTCGGCCGGAGTGACTGGAGTTGTGTTGGTATCCATAATGAGTTATGAGTATCTTTACTTATGCAAAATTAAGCAGAAATTATCAGAATATAATGAGTTTCAACACATATATTATAATAAGGGCATAGGTGCCGGCGAGGACGTCGTCCATCATCACTCCCCATCCGCCGGGACATATCTCTTCGATCTTACGACAGCCGAGTGGCTTAGTGATGTCGATGATGCGGAACAGTGCGAATCCCAGCAGCGCGAAAATCCAGGTGTATTCTCCGCACGGTGCCACCAGGAGCGGTATCCAGCAACCGACATATTCGTCAATCACTACGGCACGCGGGTCGGGGCCCCAGTAGCGCTCCATTACGGATGAAGTCCATGCACCTACGACGGTTGTGACGATGATGAGCGCGAGAGTCACGAGGGTGAGCGCAAGCGGTGACAGGAGGAGATAGAGCAGATACCATATCACCAAAGCCACGAATGCCGCATAGGTGCCCGGTGCGCCCGGCAGCAGGCCTGTGTAGAGTCCTGTGGACAGGATTTCGTGAAAGCGGGGAGCCACCCCGAGTTTCTTATAATTGTTGTCACTCATAATGTCGACCGATAGTTGAGATGCAAAATTACGACATTTCTTGCACATTACATATACATTTGTTGTGAAAAACATGTGTCGCATACTTGTATGTGCGGTAAAAAATGTCTACCTTTGCGCATCCAAAGCCGATAACTGTGGTCAATGCGCTCAAAAGGCACATGTCAGAGTGAATGACGGCGGACGGAAGGATGGTCCGGTAGCTCAGCTGGATAGAGCATCTGCCTTCTAAGCAGACGGTCATGCGTTCGAGTCGCATCCGGATCACTTTATAAAAGAGAAAGGATACTTATTAAGGTGTTCTTTCTCTTTTTTTGTTTCTATAATTTGTAGTGGGGCTGGGTGGATAATGGTTGGAGCAGCAGTTTGGGTGTTGTGTGTTGACGCGAGTGTAATTTTTTGGTCAGAAATGTGCGTTTTTTTGTCTTTTTTATTCGATGGGATGTTTTTTATGAAATTATTCTGTCAGATTAAGTGTCCATTACAGCTATTATTAATAATGCGACAGTAACTTTGCACCAGAATGATGACAATTTCATAAGATAATAAATAGTATTGTTTAGGTAAATTATTTGATAGGTAATACGGCTTGCTCGTAGCGTTTCCTGCGTAAGGGTACAATGTTATAGGCTCAAGTTGTTTTAGGTAAAATTTAAGGCGACTGTTTCCCGTGATGAGAAGCAGTCGCTGATTTTATGCTATATAACAGCATAAAATCAGCATAATTAACTAATATTAATTGTAAATTAAGCATAGTGTAAGCGTGCTGTTAATAGTCAGTGGTTAGTTTTGCAGAAAAATTCATCCGAAATTCGTACACCAAAATCAACATCATGAATCGCATTAACAAAACTGTGATATTGCTTGGCGCCGGGTTGCTGACGGCCTGTAGCCAGAGTCATAATACGGGTAAGACACCGGTAGACTATGTCTCGCCTTACGTCGGCAATATCAGCCATCTTCTTGTGCCTACGTTCCCGACAGTGCATCTGCCAAACAGTATGCTGCGCGTCTATCCCGAGCGTGCCGACTATACGAGCGACAAGATCAACGGACTGCCGCTGATCGTTACCAATCATCGCGAGAAGTCGGCGTTTAATCTTACTCCCTATCAGGGTGACAAGTGTTCGATGAAGCCGGTGACGGCATATACGTATGACAACGAGGAGCTGCGTCCCTATTATTACTCCGTGTATCTGGATGAGCCGGAGATCGGTGTGAGGTTTGCTCCGTCGCATCAGTCGGCGGTCTACGAGCTGGACATGAATGATTCGGCCCCGGCATCGCTTGTGATTAATTCGCGCCGCGGTGCTCTCCGTGCCGAGGGCAACAGTGTCAAGGGCTATCAGGAACTTGACAATAATGTTAAGGTATACCTGTATCTTGAGACTCAGCAGACACCACAGGAGATATTGGCCGTTACGCCCGATTCGATATGGGCGTCATCATCGGCGTCAGGCCACAACGCATGTCTGAGTCTGAATTACGGCGAGAATGTGCCTGAACTGAATGTAAGATATGGCGTATCGTTCATCAGCGAGGAGCAGGCTGAGAAGAATCTGCGCCGTGAGATCAGTAATTACGATGTCGATTCCGTGGCTGCTGCCGGCCGAAATGTGTGGAACGAGGCGCTCGGTAAAATCGAGGTCGAAGGTATGAACGACGATGACAAAACCGTATTCTATACATCACTCTACCGTACCTATGAGCGCCCTGTGTGTCTGAGCGAGGACGGTCGTTATTTCTCGGCTTCCGACGGTCAGGTGCATGATGATAACGGCAAGGCGTTCTATACCGATGACTGGATCTGGGATACCTATCGTGCCACTCATCCGCTGCGTGTCATCATCGAGCCTGAGCTGGAGACAAATATCATCAATTCATATCTCCGTATGGCCTCGCAGACTGACAGCCTGTGGATGCCGACCTTCCCCGAGATCACCGGCGACACCCGTCGTATGAACTCAAATCATGGTGTGGCTACAGTGGCTGATGCCTGTGCAAAGGGTCTGACTGATTTTGACGTGGCTCTTGCTTACGAGGCGTGCCGCCGCGGTATCGAAGACAAGACTCTGGCTCCATGGTCAGGCAAGCCTGCCGGTGAACTGGATGCATTCTTCAAGGAGCACGGATATATTCCCGCTCTCGCTCCAGGAGAGAAAGAGACCGTACCTGAAGTAAACTCATGGGAAAAACGTCAGCCTATAGCCGTGACGCTGGGTACGAGCTATGATCAGTGGTGTCTGTCACGCATAGCCGAGTATCTGGGTGACTCCGTGGCGGCTGACAAGTATCTTCAGGCTTCTTACAACTATCGTAACGTATTTAATCCCGAGACAAAGTTCTTCCATCCCAAGGATAAGAACGGTAAGTTTATCACTCCGTTTGACTACAACTTGCCCGGCGGTCCCGGCGCACGTGATTCATACGGTGAAAATAACGGATGGGTTTACCGCTGGGATGTTCCCCACAATATCGCTGACCTCGTGGATATGATGGGTGGTGCGGATGAGTTCAACAAGGAGTTGAACCGTATGTTCAACGAGCCGTTGGGCCGCAGCAAGTTTGATTTCTATGCCGTGATGCCTGACCATACAGGTAATGTGGGTCAGTTCTCGATGGCCAACGAACCCTCGCTGCACATACCTTATCTCTATAATTATTCCGGTCAGCCCTGGATGACACAGAAGCGTATCCGTCAACTGTTGCGTCAGTGGTTCAGAAATGACCTTATGGGTGTGCCGGGTGATGAGGACGGCGGCGGCATGTCAGCGTTCGTGGCATTCTCGATGCTCGGATTCTATCCTGTAACTCCAGGTATGCCGGTATATAATATCGGTAGTCCGAAGTTTGAGCATGCGGTGATAAACCTGCCTGACGGCAAGACTTTCGAGATCGTTGCCGAGAATTGCTCGGATGACAATAAGTATATCCAGAAGGCTACACTGAACGGTCAGGAGTGGAACAAGCCGTGGTTTGCACACGAGGACCTTATTAATGGCGGCAAACTTGTCCTTGTGATGGGTGATAAGGCCAACAAGGAGTGGGGTACAGGTGTCGGCGCCTTCCCTCCGTCAGCATCGAATATCTGATGCGCACGATGGTGGAGAATGATTGATTATGAACGGAAACAGATAATATGAATAAAGTCTTTTCACTTCTGTCCTGCTTGGCAATGTCGGCTGCGGCCGCATTGTCGGCAGGCGGATGTAAGAGCCAGTCGCAGGCGGAAGTAAGCGTGGTGCGCGATGGCGTGTATGATTCGTATCGGGGACTGGTGATGGCCGGTTATCAAGGCTGGTTCAATGCCGAAGGTGACGGTTGCAACCGCGGGTTCTATCATTATACGGGTCGTAACGGTTTCAAACCCGGGTCGGCCACAATAGATATGTGGCCCGATGTGTCGGAGTATGAGAAAACCTATCCGACGGCATTCACGATGCCTGACGGATCGGCTGCAAGGGTATTCAGCTCGGAGGACCGCAGTACGGTCGATACACACTTCAGATGGATGAAGGAGTATGGACTGGACGGGGTGTTCATGCAGCGATTTGTCGGTGAGGTCAGGGGCGGAAGCGGTAAGCGCCATTTCAACAATGTGCTTGATTATGCCATGGATGCGTCTGACAAGTATCAGCGAGCTATCGCCGTGATGTATGACCTGAGCGGTATGAATGCCGGTGAATCGTCTGTGCTGCTCAAAGACATCGATGAGCTGGCTGCGCGTCACAAGTTCTTTGACCGCAGTGTGCATCCCTGCTATCTCTATCACAACGGTCGCCCGATGGTGGCTGTGTGGGGTATAGGTTTCAATGACCGTCGCCGTTACGGTATGGAGGATGCCCGCAAGATCATCGCCGGACTCAAGGAGCGCGGATACAGTATAATGATCGGTGTGCCGACCAACTGGCGCGAGCGAACAGGTGATACTGTCGATGATCCGGAGCTGCACGCGCTAATCAAGGAGTGTGATGTAGTGATGCCTTGGTTTGTAGGTAGATATAACGAGAAGTCGTATGAACGTTACAAACCGTTGATCTCAAAGGATATCAGATGGTGCCGTGACAATAATCTGTGTTATGCTCCACTTGTGTTTCCGGGGTTTGCCTGGAGAAATATGAACGGACCTAACTCGTCGTTCATCCCCCGCAATAATGGCAATTTTTTCAAGATGCAGATTGATGAGGTGCTGAATCAGGGAGCCGAGATGATATATGTGGCTATGTTTGACGAGATAGATGAGGGTACGGCAATATTCAAGTGTGCCAAAGAGGTGCCCGTGTCTGAAAACGGCACAGAGTTCGTGCCGATAGATGAGTCGCTTGACAATGATTTCTATCTCAAGATGGTCGGCGAGGCTTCGCGTCGTCTCAAGGCCAACCTCGGTGTGGCTCAGGTAGGTAAATAATCAGAGATTAATAAACGGAAATCGCCCGGCTGTCGGATCTGACAGCCGGGCGATTCAAGTATTATTATGAGTCAGTGTCTTATTGACGGTAGGATTACATCATGCCGCCCATGCCACCCATACCGGGAGCGGGCATTGCGGGAGCGGGATTCTCCTCCTTCTTCTCGGCGATGACGCACGATGTGGTGAGGAACATTCCTGCGATCGATGCTGCATTCTCAAGAGCGACACGTGTCACCTTGGCAGGGTCGATAACACCTGCGGCCATGAGGTTTTCGTATGTGTCGGTGCGTGCATTGTAACCGAAATCAGCGTTGCCGTCCTTGACTTTCTGTACGACTACGGCACCCTCTTCGCCTGCGTTTGCAACGATCTGGCGGAGTGGTTCCTCAATGGCGCGGCGGATGATCTGGATACCTGTGGTCTCGTCATCGTTTGAGCCCTTGACATCCTCAAGGAGTTTGACGCAACGGATGTAGGCCACGCCGCCACCGGGTACGATGCCCTCGGCGATGGCTGCACGTGTGGCGCTCAGTGCATCGTCCACGCGGTCTTTCTTTTCCTTCATCTCTACCTCGGAGGGTGCGCCGATGTGGAGCACGGCTACGCCGCCGGCGAGTTTGGCAAGACGCTCCTGGAGTTTCTCGCGGTCGTAATCGCTTGTGGTCTGCTCGATCTGAGTCTTGATCTGGGCCACGCGGGCAGCGATGTTCTGCTTGTTGCCGGCACCGTTAACGATGGTGGTGTTCTCCTTGTTGATAGTCACCTTCTCGGCGCGACCGAGCATCTCGACTGTAGCGCTTGAGAGCTGCATGCCTTTCTCTTCCGAGATGACTGTGCCACCGGTGAGGATGGCGATGTCCTCAAGCATCTCCTTGCGACGGTCGCCGAATCCGGGAGCCTTGACAGCGCAGACCTTGAGTGAGCCGCGGAGACGGTTGACAACAAGTGTTGCGAGTGCTTCCTGATCGACATCCTCTGAGATGATCACGAGTCCGCGACCGCTCTGTGCAGTGGCTTCGAGCACTGGAAGTATATCCTTGATGTTGGAAATTTTCTTGTCATAGAGAAGGATGAAGGGGTTTTCCATAACACACTCCATCTTCTCGGTGTCGGTCACGAAGTAGGGTGAGATGTAACCGCGGTCAAACTGCATACCCTCGACGATGTCGACAGTGGTCTCTGTGCCCTTGGCCTCATCGACGGTGATTACACCCTCTTTCTTGACTTTCTTCATGGCCTCGGCTATGAGTCGGCCGATGGCCTCGTCATTGTTGGCCGAGATGCGGGCTACGTCCTCGATCTTCTTGAAGTCGTCGCCTACTTCCTGGCTCTGGGCCTTGATGCCCTCGACCACGATGCTGACAGCGCGGTCAATGCCTCGCTTGATGTCCATGGGGTTGGCACCGGCGGCTACGTTCTTGAGACCAACGTTTACGATGGCCTGGGCGAGGACGGTAGCGGTAGTGGTGCCGTCACCTGCATCGTCACCGGTCTTGGATGCAACCTCCTTGACGAGCTGTGCGCCCATGTTCTGGAAGGGATCTTCGAGCTCGACTTCGCGAGCCACGCTCACACCGTCCTTGGTGATGTGGGGTGCGCCGAATTTCTTCTCGATGATCACGTTGCGGCCTTTGGGGCCTAATGTTACTTTGACAGCGTCGGCGAGAGCGTCGACACCTTTCTTAAGCTCTTCGCGAGCCTTGATATCAAATTTTATCTCTTTTGCCATAATAGCTCTGATTTTTTAGGAATTGATGTGTTCGGTAATAAATAACTGATGCTGAGGACTGATTTTATTTCTCGATCACGGCGAGAACGTCGCTCTGGCGCATGATAAGATACTTGGTGCCATCCACCTCGACCTCAGTGCCGGCATATTTGCCGAAGAGCACTTCATCGTCTTTCTTAACTACCATTTCCTCGTCTTTGGTGCCGTTACCTGCGGCGATAACGGTGCCGCGCAGAGGTTTCTCCTTGGCTGAATCAGGAATAATGATACCGGCGGCTGTAACTTCCTCGGCGGGGGTGGGGAGGATGAGTACGCGGTCGGCTAAGGGTTTGATGTTCATAGTGTATTTTATGGTTAATATGTTTAGTAATTTCTATTAGTTTGCGGTAAAGGAAACAGCAAAATTCGTGCCAACTGTGTGCGATGTCAGTTGAGACTGACAAAATGTCAATCACAGCGAAGCCACACAGATGCGTGCCACGTTTTTTACTGTATCATTCTCAGAACGCCCGGCGGAGGGGTGTGGTTCGCCGCAGAGGTGTGAATAGTGGCTAATAATGCCATGAAAATGTTAAATGGGTGAAATAATTTGTGTGGAGCAGGATAAATACGTAATTTTGCAGAACAAATCATCTTAGGGGCTGACTGGCTTTGACAGCGTTATGAGGTGGTGAGTAAGCATACAGAGTGATGATGCCCACACTCTTTAATCAGAGACATCAAAAATTCAAATGGCGAAAATAACTACGCTCTCGCTGCTTAATCGAAGCACAGTAGATTAGCTTTATCGCCGCAACAGTTGCGGCGACGAGACATCACCCGATTGTCCTTTTTCCGAGACTAATCGATATGGTGGTGCAGGTAAATCGGAAATATGGCGACGACAGCCTCGATAGTCGCCGAGACACTTAGAGGATAAGGTTATGATTGGCCGTCTCTTGCCTGTCATAACACGAAAACCAACATGAGAATAAGTATGTAGAAAGCTCATTGTCCGGACGACTGGACGAGGGTTCAAACCCCTCCAGCTCCACTATGTACTACCGAACTTCTTCGGACAAAAGAAGTCAAACCTCGGACTATCAAGTAGTTCCGAGGCTTTTTGTGTCTAATCCTTTCGTTTCAGGACCGAAATAAGACCAAAAAAAGACCACTCGTTGCATATAGAAATCTTTTCTGACAGGTATAATCCTTTCTTCATACTGTAATAGACAGCTTTTATTATAGCCATTTGATTTTACGCAACCACAGACATGTAACCGCAGCCAAAATAAATCCGGCGCCGACGATACAGCCAAATGCCCAATGATTATCTATCGAGATACCTACATCCACATTCATGCCATAGAAGCTGGCAATTAATGTCGGTATCATAAGTATGAGGGAGATGCTTGTCAGGCGTTTCATGATGGCATTTACGTTATTGGATATTAC
>JAAVDB010000003.1 GCA_014802015.1 Bacteroides sp. | reverse complement strand
TTGATTATCAATCACTTACGGGATTTATGGGTGCCCAGAACAGGACTCGAACCTGCACGCCTCGCAGCACTCGCACCTGAAACGAGCGCGTCTACCATTCCGCCACCTGGGCTTTTGCGTCTGCAAAGTTAATACGATTTTTTGGGTTTTGCAAATGTTTCCATTCTTTTTTTAATCAAATTTTCGCTGTTTAATCTGTCCATAAATAATGTTTAAACCTTTATGCCTGGTTATATGTTTATCTTGCAATTAATTACTATTAAAATTTACACCTCTTATGACTACCGTTATCTACGCTCATCCCTATGACAAGAGTTTTAATCATGCTGTGCTTGAAGAAGTAATCGGGCAACTTGACGCTGAGTTTAAGCCCTACTCTATCCTTGATCTGTATGCCGATGGCTTTAATCCGGCTCTCGATGCGTCGAGCCTGCGTCTGTACAGTCGCGGGGAGTCGGCCGATCCGCTTGTTGACAAATACCTTCAGGCTCTGACGGATGCCGACAGGGTCATTATGGTCTTCCCTATCTGGTGGGCCATGATGCCTGCGATCATCAAGGGTTTCTTTGACAAAGTGATGCTCACAGGCACGGCTTATAAATATACCGACGCGGGACAATTGGTTCCAGATAAAATCAATGTGCAAAAGACGCTCCTGTTCACAACCTCCCAGAGCGACACCGAAACATTCCGCCAGTTCTTCGAGGGGTATTTCAAGAAGAATATCCTTGATGCCGTCGGTCTGCACAATGCCGAGTGGTATAATTGCGACAAAACGGCTCACGGACCGGCCGAGAATCGCGACCGGTTCCTGAGTCTTGTGCGCGAGAAGGTGTGATCACTACTCCCCTATCATTCCAAGGAATGTCTCCTCATCGATGATAGGGACACCGAGTTTATTGGCCTTTTCAAGTTTTGACGGCCCCATATTTTCTCCGGCGAGGACGTAGTCAGTTTTCTTTGATATTGACCCTACGTTCTTGCCGCCGTTTTTCTCAATAAGCTCCTTGTATTCCTCACGGGAATGCTGCGAGAACACACCGCTAATCACGAAGCTCTTACCCTTGAGCAGGTCCGTATGATCAGTCATATCCTCCTCGGGCATAGACATCTGCACACCTGAGGCTCTGAGACGTTCGATTATCTCTACATTAGGGTGATAGGACAGAAAGTCTATTATCGCATCTGCGATCTTAGGACCAATGTCGTCGAGTGCCACCAGCCGGTCACGCGTCATATTCATCAGTGCGTCCATGCTTCTGACAGCTCGCGCTATCTTACGTGATACGGTCTCGCCCACGAACGGAATGGAGAGTGCATACAGTACACGTTCGAACGGTACACTTTTCGAGGCTTCTACACCGTCTACGATGCGCTGGGCGGTGCGGGGACCTACGCGCTCCAGTTGGCGGAGCGAAGACGTGGTGAGGGTATAGAAATCAGCTATATCCCTGACCAGACCGGCATCGTAGAGCAATGAACAGTTCTCATCACCCACACCCTCGATGTCCATCATGTGACGACCTACGAAGTGCTCAAGCCTACCGATAATCTGCGGACGACAGCCATACTTATTGGGGCATATCCATGATGCTTCGCCCGGAATGCGGACCAGTGATGTGCCACAATCCGGACATTCCGTGACAAACTCTACAGGCTTGCTGTCCGGGCGCCGCTGCGCTACATCAACGCCGGTTATCTTAGGTATTATCTCTCCTCCTTTCTCGACATACAGCATATCGCCGTCATGTATGTCGAGCGAACGGACTATATCTTCATTGTGCAGTGACGCACGTTTGACAATAGTGCCCGACAGGAGAACCGGTTCAAGGTTAGCCACCGGTGTTATNACNCCCATACGTCCNACCTCAAAACTGACCTCGCGCAGNCGTGTCAGGGCCCGCTCGGCTGCAAACTTATATGCGATGGCCCATCGCGGAGACTTGGCCGTAAAACCAAGATTAAGTTGCTGGCGCAGACTATTGACCTTGAACACAAGGCCGTCAGTAGCCACAGGCAGATTGCGTCGNTCTGTATCCCAATGGNTTATGAAATCATCGACCTCGGCAGCACTATGAAGCAANGTCATCACATCGCTGACCTTAAATCCCCATTCACGCGCCTTGAGCATATTCTCATAATGATTGTCAGACGGCAGAGTGTCCGAGAGCAGATAGTAGAAATAAGCATCCAGTCCGCGCTTGGCNACCTCGGCTGAATTAAGCATCTTGAGNGTACCNGCNGCGGCATTACGTGGATTGGCAAAGAGAGGCTCCTCGTTGAAGGCCCGCTCTTCGTTCAGACGGTCAAACTCCTTCCACGGCATCACGATCTCACCGCGTATCTCGAACGACTCAGGCCAGTCACCATCGGTAAGGATAAGCGGGATGCTACGTATAGTCTTGATATTTGTCGTCACGTCGTCACCCTTCTCACCGTCACCGCGNGTCACGGCCCTCACCAGACGGCCATGCTCGTATGTAAGAGATATGCTTGTNCCGTCATACTTCATCTCGCCGACAAGCGGCACCGACAGCAATCCGCCCGAATTGCCAAGCGAATCATTACAACGTGCCACCCAATCATTCACCTCTTCAAGCGAATAGGTGTTACCCAGCGAAAGCATCGGACGCACATGGACTACCTGCGTAAATCCTTTGGACAGATCCGACCCCACGCGATGACTCGGTGAATAAGGGTCATCCAGTTCGGGATGCTCATGNTCAAGGNCCTCAAGTTCCTTCATGAGCATATCATAGTCTCGGTCAGATATTACGGGGTTATTCTCTACNTAGTAGAGCCTGTTGTGACGGTTGAGTTGTTCGCGCAACTCGCTGATGCGTTGAGCAGGGGTCATTAGTTAACGTGTATGAGCGCTTAAATATATCAGTAAAAATGGAGAGAGGAGTCTGAGAAATATTCTNTGTACTATCAACCTTTGTAATACTCTATCTTGCCTACGACCTTGCGGCTGGGAACGGCCGGATCCGAAGCCGACACCGACGGCTGGTGCATGTCGCAGGGGAAGTAGAGGAAGAANCTGTCGGGTGCTGCGGGTGAATATTCGATAGGTTCGTCAGTCGTAAAGTTGATTTTATCCTTGACAGGATCATACTCACCGGTGGGAATAACATGTCCGGCNACACCCATCAGTTCAGAGCCCTGGAATGTGTACTGCAGATCNATAAAATCCTTATGAGCCTCGATCTTGGTATTGGCGGCATCTTTGGGAGTATATTCCAGCATATTCACCCATACACNGCCATCCACGATATTATGTTTGCCCGCTGGGAGAGCATTGAGGTCTGTGTCGCGAAGGAAAGCAAATANNTTGTCCCACAGCTCCTTATTGGCCGCGTATTGAGTGGCAAATTCCACAGCGTTGACCGAAGCGTCAGCATTGACATTCCAGCCATTAGCCCATTCACGGCTTTCTACCCAGGCCTTAGCCTCTTCGGGAGTAAATTTCTTATCGTTGTTCATGATATAATATGTTATATGGTGGTTTCGTGTATGCAAAATTAGGAAACATCGTTTGAAAACACTAATTTTGCATAATAATTTTTATCAACCGGGTTGANTCGGTAAAGTCACCACGGTAATTCAATATTGGTAATATACTGTTAATATCATGAAAATTAAATCCATCTTATCGTGCATCATGCTATCGGCNGCCATGTTTACATCGGCCGCCGGCAATGAATATGCACATCTGTATGACAATCTCCCGTTTGACATGCCTGTCGTCAGNCGCCCGGTATTNCCGTCCAACGCGGTTAGCCTCACTGACTTCGGAGGCATATCCGACGGCACGACACTCAACACCAAGGCTTTTGCCGACGCTATCGANAACCTGTCGTCAAAAGGTGGCGGCACACTCAACGTCCCCNCAGGAGTATGGTTGACAGGCCCTATCGAACTGAAATCCAATATCAATCTCCATCTCGACGGNGGTGCCATGATAGTATTTGCAGCCGACGAGTCATTATACAAGACCGTATATGTCGTCTACGAAGGCTTTCAGGCATGGCGCACTCAGTCACCCATCTCNGGTGTCAATCTTGAGAACGTAGCCATAACNGGTCANGGCGTCATCGACGGCAACGGCGGCATGTGGCGTCCGGTCAAAAAAGACAAGATGAACGCNGCCGAATGGCGCAATCTCACAGCCAAAGGNGGCATCATCGACGGTAACACNTGGTATCCTTCCCAGAGCTACATAGACGGTCAGGCATACGCAGCAGGCGATCGTCGCGCGATGCTTTCACAGGATGAAGCATCCTCCATCAAGCGNTTCCTGCGCCCCGTGATGATCCAGCTTGTAGGATGTAAGAATGTATTGCTCGAAGGAGTCACATTCCAGAACTCACCTGCATGGAATGTCCATCCCCTCATGTGCGAGAACCTCATCGTCGACGGTGTGTTCATCAAGAATCCTGACTATGCACAGAACGGNGACGGACTNGACGTCGAGTCATGCAAGAACGTCATCATCTATCGCTCGACTCTCGATGTGGGTGACGATGCCATCTGCCTGAAATCAGGCAAGGACGAGGCCGGTCGCAAGCGCGGCATCCCCACNGAAAATGTTATTGTCAGGGACTGTCGCGTATTCCACGGTCATGGAGGNTTCGTGGTGGGTAGCGANATGTCAGGCGGAGTCAACAATGTCAGCGTAGCCGACTGTCAGTTTCTCGGCACGGANGTAGGTCTCCGCTTCAAGAGCTGTCGCGGACGTGGAGGTGTCGTTAAAAANATCTTTATCGACAACGTCAANATGCTCAACGTATCAGGCGAAGGNCTGCTCTTCGACCTCTACTACTTCGTCAAGAATCCCCCCAAAGAGATCCCCCCTGTCGACGAGACCACACCCCGATTCTGCGACATCTTCATCAAGAACGTCACCTCCTACAATTCCGGCAANGCGCTCAAGTTCAACGGCATCCCCGAAATGCCTATTGACAACATTCAGATCAGCAACTCGGTATTCACCGCACGCGAAGGCGGCCTGCTCTCCGAGTCCGAGAATATCATTCTCGACAACGTGACCGTACGACCTGACGANGGCCCGGCCATGACAGTCAACAACGTAAGCAACGCCACCTTTNCCGGNTGTAATTTTGAGGCAGAGACCCCGATCATCTACACCGGCAACAATAAAAACATTAACGAGAAGAAGTAAACCAATCCCCCACTGCTCCATCTCATAACGCCCCGACGGTATGCTTGTGACAGCTCCCGTCGGGGCGTCTCGTCATATCCGTTTATGAACCCTCATTTGCGTGAATTTGTTCTGTAGATAAAATTCAACAGCAAATGTCTCCAGATACAACCCCAACTCAACAGTCTACCTCCCTCTCGCCGGCTCCTAAAAACTACGGACTCTTCGTGGCGTTCATTGCCATTATCGGTGCATTCTCATCTTTGGTAAACGATATGTACCTCCCGACGATGCCATCGATGATGAAAGAATTTCACACCACCCCATCCATGACCCAGATGGGTATATCAATGGCAATGGCCGGAATGGGCCTCGGCTCGCTCCTGTGGGGGTCGGCAAGTGACCGATACGGACGCAAACCGGTGCTTATTGTATCACTTATAGTATTCGTATTGTCCACGGCGCTCTCACTTTTCTCACCCAATATTGTATTCTTTATTATCTGCCGTCTGTTTCAAGGCCTTGGAGCCGGAGGCGCGATGGTACTGTCCACATCCATACCGGCCGACGTGTACATGGGACGCCAACTTGCCAAACTTATGGCCATCATCGGAGCCATCAACGGCGTAGCACCGGCATTCGGCCCTGTGTTGGGCGGATTCATGGCCGATTGGGTAGGCTGGCGAGGCATATTCGTTGTACTGCTCGTCATCGGTCTGGTGATGACATTCTGGACCACACGTTATCATGAGACCCTCCCGCCTCAACGTCGTCTGCAAGCGCGCAGTTTTGGAGATTATGTCAAGGCTTATAGGTCATTATTTTCTAACGGGAGGTTTATGACCTACGTGACCATCAAGGCCGTCGCCATAGGCCTGTTATACGCCTACATCTCATCCGCTCCTTTTATCATACAGACCCACTACGGATTCAGTGCCATGGCATTCGGACTGATATTCGGTGGCAATGCACTGGCCATGGGTATCGGCTCGTCACTCGCATTAAGATTTAAAGTCATGAAGCAAGCCATGGTGGCAGGATGTATCGGAATGTTCGTATTTGCCGTGGCCGACGCATTTGTGATGTGGCACGAAGCATCATTCATGCTCTATGAGGTGTTTGCCGTCCCCATGTTATTGTTTTCAGGCATGATATTCTCAAGTTCCAACACCCTGTCGATGGAAGTAGGCCGTGCAGAGGCCGGCACCGCATCGGCAATACTGAGTGTCGTCAAATACGCATTCGCAGCCGTGGTCTCACCTCTTGTCGGCCTCGGCAACATGTTTCACTCCACAGCCATCGCATACGTCGTCATCACCGTCATTGCTCTACTCCTTGCCTGGAGAGCCAGCCGCCTCACCCCGCTCGCTGACATGGTAAGGTCAAAGTAAATCGATACTTTAACACACAAAAAACCGCAGAACCAATTGATAGTCTGCGGTTTTTTAGTNGAACTGGAGNGATTTGAATCTTACGNTCCAAATATCGCANNATCAATTAGATACAGAGTACTTATTTTCTTGTGTAACGAGTTGGTAACGGTATTTTGCCGTTCTTCTCCGACGGTTTCTCAACCGCCTCGGAAACCTCTGCTTCCGTAGTGCAAATTTACNNAATTTCCGTGAGCCTNACAAGTCCGAGGGTTCATTTTAACTATTTCTNGGNCAAGTGTTAACTATTCCAAGATTCAATTTCTGTATTGCATATTCATCGAGCTACAAATACCAGTTCAAGGATTTCAAGTTCAAGAGCTAACTCAATTTTTGAAATGGTTTCAATGGAAAGATTCTCAGTTCCTTTCAATACTCTCGAAATATATTACTGAGAACAACTCATACGTTCAGCCAAGGATTTCTGAGTTAATCCAAGCTCCTCCATTTTGTCAAGCATCATCATAGCGATTCGCTGTGAGTATCTAAGCCATGATTTATTTGCATTACGCCACTCAGCTTTCTCCCTCCACCTCGATGGGCTTTAACTTGAATAGGATCTTAAATTAGATATAATTTCTTCTCATGTCCTCATTTCAGCCTCCTTTCTTATCTGATCTCTTTAAGATAATCATTAAAACTTACCTTTATTGAATTTCAGAAATTTTCATTGGAGCCATTTCAGCACCAAATAGAACAAGAAATTGGTTGATTTTATCCAGTCGTAGGGTTTCCTTTCCTTGTTCCATTTCACGCACGAAGCGCAGTCCTACCCCGGATTTCTGAGATAGATCTACCTGTGTAAGCCCAAATTCCTTG
>JAAVDB010000002.1 GCA_014802015.1 Bacteroides sp. | reverse complement strand
CCTCCCGTAGGAGTCTGGTCCGTGTCTCAGTACCAGTGTGGGGGGCCTTCCTCTCAGAACCCCTACGCATCGTCGCCTCGGTGGGCCGTTACCCCGCCGACTAGCTAATGCGCCGCATGGCCATCCGCAGCCGCTAAATCTTTAAACCCAAGGAGATGCCTCCTCAGGTTGTTACGCGGTATTAGACGGAATTTCTTCCGCTTATCCCCCTGCTGCGGGCAGGTTCCATACGTGTTACTCACCCGTGCGCCGGTCGCCAGCGGGAGGATTGCTCCTCCCCTGCTGCCCCTCGACTTGCATGTGTTAAGCCTGTCGCTAGCGTTCATCCTGAGCCAGGATCAAACTCTCCGCTGTTATTTATCTATTTTTTCTTTTCTTTCAAAAAATCAAAAACGCGACAAATAATTNTTATTAATTGTTGCTTTCGCTCGGCGGTCGTTCCTGTGCCCNGTTGGACGCTGAATCTATTTGGATAGTGTCCAGAAATTGACTAAGGAAAACATCATCACTCTNTATCGTGATGACCCTTGTACTACTTTCTTTCTTGTCTATTGTAATTCTTTCAATGTGCTCTTTCGCGCTATCGAAGTGGCTTCGAAAAACTCTCGCGAAATGTTTTGCAAAGTTAAAACTAATTTTTCAAACCNGCAAATCATTTTGTGATTTTTAACGTTTGTTTAACATTTCAACTTAAACATTTCAGTGCGTTTCTGCGTTGCCTCTCACCGCTCTGCCCCGCTGGGCAGTGGTTATTTCCGAAAAGCGAGTGCAAAGGTAGTCACTTTCCACATTCCCTCCAAATATTTCGCACTATTTTAACAATAATTTAACACTTATTTTCGCGATGTTTTCGCACAAATTTGGATAACAATTTGACATTCAACAATATCACTTTTATCCCATTTTACGGACCTTTTCAACACTTTCTACATACCCTCCCGCAACAAGTCCCTCACCATCCCCTGCCTTAACTCGACAAGTTTCCAAAAATTGTATGCAAGAAAATTTCAACCATGACCTTCGGACAGGATAAAGAACCATCTGGCCCGGCCTTGTCACAATCAATTTTTCTGGAAAAAATGATAAATAAGTAAGACAGTCACCATTGCCGAATGCACAATGACGACTGTCTTACTATTTTTTTACCCCAACTAAAATAGGGATACGAGCCTTATATACGGATAAAAAGCAGGAATTATTTATTCACACGGAATCGATCCTCACCTGTAGTAAGGAATGCGATAACCTGACGGGCAGCAGCAATGCCGGCATTAATATTTGCCTCTGAAGTCTGCGCGCCCATCTTCTTAGGTGTAAAGAATACACGGTCTCCAAACTTCTCCTTAATCTCTGCAGCACGCTCAGGTGCGACGTCTGCCGCATATTTCAGATCAGGACGTGCTTCAAGCGCACGGATCAGGCCCTCCTCATCGATAACCTCCTTACGGGCCGTATTAATGAGAAGACCACCCTTAGGCATAGATGCTATAAGATCATAACCGATAGATCCGCGGGTCTCAGGAGTAGCGGGGATATGAATAGACACCACCTTATTTTCTTTGTATAGCTGCTCGACCGAATGTACAGGGGTCACGCCTGCCTCCTCCATAACTGTATCGGGACAGAACGGATCGAGCGCAGAGATATTCATCTCGAAGCCGCGGCCTATACGGGCCACATTGCGACCCACCTGACCGAACGCCTGAATGCCAAGAGTCTTATCTTTAAGCTCAGTGCCGGAAGTGCCGTTATACATGTTGCGGCACATCATTACTGCGAGACCGAATACGAGCTCAGCGACAGCATTGGAGTTCTGACCGGGGGTATTCTGCGCGCTCACACCGTGAGCGGTAGCGGCGGCGAGGTCGATATTATCATATCCGGCTCCGGCACGCACTACAATCTTAAGATTACGGGCTGCGTCAAGCACATCGGCATCCACCTTATCCGAACGGATTATAAGCGCGTCAACATCAGCGACAGCCTTAAGGAGATCGTCTTTGGACGTATATTTCTCAAGCAGGACGAGTTCGGCACCAGCCTCCTCGATGACTTTGCGCATACCGTCAACAGCCACTGCTGCAAACGGTTTTTCAGTTGCTATGAGGACTTTCATGATTATCAGAGAGTGATTAATGCTGTTTCTCGAAATCGTTCATAGCCTCGACGAGCACCTTGACGCTCTCGATGGGGAGAGCATTNTAGAGCGATGCACGGAATCCGCCNACCGAACGGTGACCCTTGATACCAACAATGCCACGAGCAGAGCAGAAGTCAACGAAGTCCTTCTCAAGCTCCTTATACTCGGGAGTCATNACGAACGTAACGTTCATGATCGAGCGAGAATCCTCAGCTGCCGTACCGACAAACATCTTGCTTGCGTCGATTGCGTCATAGAGGAGACCGGCNTTGTCAAGGTCAAGTTTCTCCATAGCCTTAACACCACCCATCTCCTTATAATAACGGAGCGTCATGAGTGAAGCGTAGACGGGGAGCACGGGAGGAGTGTTGAACATCGAGCCTTTCTTAATATGTGTGCGATAGTCGAGCATGGTGGGGATAGCGCGGTCCACCTTGCCGAGGGCGCTCTCCTTGACGATAACAAGTGTAGCGCCGGCCGGGCCGAGATTCTTCTGCGCACCGGCATAGATGAGATCATACTTAGATACATCCACAGGGCGTGAGAAGATGTCGCTCGACATGTCGGCAACGAGGGGAACCGACACCTCGGGATCCTCACGCAGCTCAGTACCATATATAGTATTATTGGTGGTGATGTGGAGATAATCAAGGTCAGAAGGCACTTCGTAGCCACGCGGATAGAAAGTATAGTTAGCATCCTTGGATGATGCGAGCACTTCTACATCGCCGAACAGGCGGGCCTCCTTGATGGCATTCGACGCCCAGGTACCCGTATCGAGATAGCCTGCCTTATTGCGGAGAAGATTCATAGGAGCCATGCAGAACTGCAGACTGGCACCGCCGCCAAGATAAAGCACATGATAGCCTTCGGGCACATCGAGCAGTTCTTTCACAAGAGCCTGAGCCTCGTCCATGACGGCCACGAACTCTTTTGAGCGGTGAGAGACTTCGAGGAGCGAAAGCCCCGTTTCTGCAAAATTGTTGACTGCATCCGCCGTATTCTTGATGGTGTACTCACTCAGGATAGACGGGCCGGCATAGAAGTTATGTTTCTTCATGTGGTGATAATTTGGAAAATGTAGTTTAAAATTTACAATCCGCATTTTGTCACACTCTTTATCGGAATGGTGACAGCGCAAATTTAGACAAATTTATTCAAATACCACACTAAATGCGGAAAAATTTCTTTAATCTTCCTTTTTTCCCCACCTCTGATTCTGCAAAGCCACGGCCCGCTGCTCGGTCGGATTATCAGCCGGCGACCACAATTCCTTATGGCCCAGTTCGTCCGGCATAAACTGCTGGACTACGAAATTGCCGGGATAGTCGTGAGCATATTTATAGTCGCGGCCATACCCCATATCCTTCATCAGCGACGTCGGCGCATTGCGCAGATGCAGTGGCACAGGCAGATTACCCGTCTCATTGACAAGTTTGAGTGCTCTGTCGATTGCTTTGTATGCCGAATTACTCTTGGACGAGGTGGCAAGAAACACCGCACACTCGGCAAGCGGTATGCGTCCCTCGGGCCACCCTATCTTATGCACGGCATCAAACGTAGCGTTAGCCAGCAGCAGAGCGTTAGGATTAGCCAGACCGATATCCTCGGCCGCAAGAATAATCAGACGCCGGGCTATAAACTCCGGCTCCTCGCCTCCGGCTATCATGCGCGCCAACCAATAGACGGCCGCGTCCGGATCACTACCTCTGATGCTCTTGATAAAGGCCGAGATGATGTCATAATGCATCTCGCCCCCCTTGTCGTAGGCAATGGGATTTTCCTGAAGGCGGCCGGTGACGACAGCATCGTCTATCACCATCTTCTCACCGGGAGGCGTGGACTGTTCGAGCAGGTCGAGTATGTTGAGGAGCTTGCGCGCATCACCGCCGGCAAACCGGAACAGAGCCGTAGTCTCCTTCACCTCCACTCCATGACTCTTCAGCACGGCGTCCCGCTCCACAGCACTGTCAAGCAACTGTTGCAATTCTACCTGCTCAAGAGGTTTGAGCGTATATACCTGAGCACGTGACAGCAACGGGCGTATCACCTCAAACGACGGATTCTCGGTCGTCGCACCGATCAGCGTCACCGTGCCCTGCTCGACCGCACCGAGCAGGGAATCCTGCTGGCTCTTACTGAAACGGTGTATTTCATCAATGAACAGTATCGGCCGCCCCTGCGAAAACATGCTGCCGTTGTCGCGGGCACATTTATCAATGACCTCACGCACATCCTTTACGCCGGAATTGACAGCCGAGAGCGTATAGAACGGCACATTGACCGTGTTGGCGATAATCCTCGCGAGCGTAGTCTTGCCCACCCCGGGAGGACCCCACAGGATAAACGATGCCACCTTGCCCGACTCGATCATGCCGCGCATCACTCCGCCCGGACCCACCAGATGGGTCTGACCAATATAATCGCCGAGCGAGCGGGGACGCATACGCTCGGCCAAAGGTGCTGTAGTCATACTACAAATTTAGTCAAAATTATCCATACGCGAAAATACNCCCCNTCCGAAAANCATTACCGTAGTGTTAAAGGAAATTAATTAAAATCCAAAACTTTCACACGTTAAGATTTTTTCATTAATTTTACCGCAAAGAAACAATCGAGGCAAAAAGCCGCAACAATGCCGAGAACATTCCGCTTACCCTCGTTGTTAGTTTAATACCGGGCCTCAGCCGGGGCCTGCGATACTAACGTTTTAAACTATTATTACAATGAGCAACCAACGTAACACCGGAACCCCTAAGACCATGCGCAACATATTTGGCATNATAATGATTGTCATCTATCTCGGCGTAGGCATACTGTTTTTGTGCGGATATTTCAATATCCTGTTCCCGACATGGACNTGGATACGCTGGGTAGGCGGCGCACTGTTCATCGCCTACGGTATATGGCGAGGCTACAGGCAGTTTGCCGGNATCGATCCCGGCTACGGCAACGAGCCTGAGGAATAACCTCACGCCCACAGTCCTATAACAACAAACGATTGACTGATAATGACCGGATCTCATCTTCAACGCATCGTCCTCGCAGCCATCGGCGCNGCCATGGCCATGACAGCATGTACTGACAGCAAGCAGACCANACAGCCCACGATGGCCAAGATAGCCTGCGACGAATCTTTNGAAAATATCCTGGAACAGGAAATCAACGTATACGAGTATATCTATCCNAAGGAAGATGTACTCGCCTACTATGTACCCGAGAGTCAGGCCATCGACTCGATCATGGCCATGGGGTCGGTCAAGGGGGCCGTCATCACACGCCCGCTCACCGACAAGGAGGTCAGCTATCTGCGCTCGCACAAGAAACTCGTACATCAGCAGAAGATAGCCGTCGACGCCCTCGCGCTCATAGTCAACCCCGAAAATCCCGTAGAGATACTCTCGAAAAAAGACATCGCCGAGATCCTCACCGGCGACGTGACACGATGGGATCAGGTCGAGCCATGNAAACTCGGTGAGATCGACGTAGTGTTTGACCATCAGAGTTCATCGACCGTAAAATACATGCGTGACTCAGTCATGGACGGACGACCCTTCGGATCACACATCTCGGCCGTGAAGACCAACCCCGACGTATTCAAGGCCGTTGCCTCCAACCGCAATGCCATCGGCATCATCGGCGTGAGCTGGGTGGCAAGCGACCTGTCAGGTCGTGAGAAGTCAGTCGANGAACTCGCNCAGGCCGTTGAGAAGAGCGACACCACAACNCTTGACTTCTCTTCAGACGTCAAGGTGCTCAAAATCCGNGGNAACAATGAAGTCACAGCCTATAAACCCTATCAGGCCTACATCTTCGACGGCTCCTATCCGCTCTATCGCTCCGTCTACATGGTCAGCACCGCCCCCGGCGGCACAGTAAGCCATCGGTTCTACAGCTTCGTCACCGGATTTCAGGGNCAGAAGATAATACAGATGACAGGCATCCTTCCNGCCACCGTGCGTCCCCGCATGGTTCAGGTCGAATAAGCGGTCATCACCACATTATTAATATATATTATAACAGNCCCGATGCAATATTGCANCATCGGCAACGTTAACCTTATTACGACAAAAAGACTTGAATAAGTAATAACAAAAATAATAATAGTAAACCAACCGTAATGAAACTACGCACATTGTTCACCCTCTGTCTGGGAGGCGCAGCATTCACCGCTTTCGCCCAGGGAGGCTATCAGGACGGCGTCGACTACTACAACGCCGACCGTTTTGACAAGGCTAAGACTATTCTTGAGAAGACCATCAACGATGCTTCCACCGACAAGGCCGTGTCATATTTCTATCTTGGATCACTCGANCTGCGTGANGGCAACACCGGNGCAGCGGCGAGCAACTTCAACAACGGCGTGCAGGCCAATCCCGCCAACGGATACAACTACGTAGGTCTNGGAGAAATTGCCCTTCGTGCCGGTAACAAANCCGAAGCCGAGAAGCAGTTCAAGGCAGCACTTNCCACTGACAAGAAAGATGCAGCNCTCGTTGCCGCAGTCGCCCGTGCATACGCCAATGTTGACCCCGTGGCTTACAGCAAAGAGGTAGCAAAATACATCGCTCAGGGTCTCAAGATGTCCAAGAANAAGGAGCCACAGATCTACATGCTGCAGGGCGACCTCGCNAAGGACACNAACAAGGGTGAGGCTGCCGGCTACTACGAGCAGGCCATCATCTATGAGGAAGAGAACGGNAACGTCAACCCCCAGGCTTACGTAAAATACTCAAACCTCTACAACAAGGTCAACTCAGAATTTGCCATCGGCAAGCTGGTCGAACTCAACGAGAAACTCCCCAACTCAGCCCTTGCACAGAGCGAGCTCGCCGAGAAATACTATGACAACGACCAGTTCACACGTGCGGCCGAGCAGTACGGCAAGTACATGAAGAACCCCAACCACTTCCAGAACGACGAGCAGCGCTACTCAGGCCTTCTNTTCTTCGGCAAGAAATATCCNGAATCACTTCAGGTAGCCGAGCAGGTACTCGCCANCGACCCCGACAACGCATACATGCAGCGTATGGTGCTCCTCAACAAGGCCGCACTTGANAATTGGGAGGATGCCGAGGCCGCAGCTCAGAAGCTCTTCGCTCACAACGGCTTCCAGTTCACATCCAACGACTACACCACACACGGATCGGTNCTCAGCCACCTCGGCCGTCCCGAAGAGGCTGTCGAGGCCTATCTCGCCGGCTACAACCTCAACCCCGAGAAAAACCGCGCCATCCTCGCCGACATCTCCGAGATGTACAACAAACTTGAGAACGACGCCAAGTCAGTAGAATACATGCAGAAGTACGTTGACTCCGGNGANGCCACNCTCAATGACTACTACATCCTCTCNAACCGCTACAAGAACCTCGGCCTCACACTCCCCGAGGGTTCACCCGAGCGCGCCGAGGCTGCATCCAACGGCATCAAGTACGTTGACCTCGCCCTTGAGAAGGCAGCAAACAAAGGCCCTCTCTACCGCAACCGCGCCACTCTCCTCATGATCCGTGACGGAGCCGAGGCCACATCACCCGAACTCGTCGAGACCTATCAGTCGATGCTCGCCGCCTATGACGAGGATCCCGCCAACCTTGAGAAATATGCCGACGTCTACAAGAGCACTTACCTCCGCCTCGGAGCGTTCTTCATGAACAACGATGACANGGAGCAGGCCCGCTCATATTTTAACAAAGCGCTCGCACTCGACCCCGAGAACGATGCCATCAAGGATCTCATCAAGAAACTCGATAAGTAATCAGTTTCATCNTTNCTCTCAATAAAGAAAAAAAGAACTTCCCCAGGGGCCGGGCCGCAGCCCGGCCCCTGACATTTACAACTCTCTGAATATGCACNCCGAAAATCTGCTCAGGATATACGCATCAAGTTTCCGCCAGAACTGGGAACTGCCGGCACTCACTGACTTCAACAGCGGTGCCACCATGACCTATGCCGACCTTGCACGCCGCATAGCATCGACCCACATGCTGTTCCGTCACTGCGGCATCAAGCCCGGCGACAAGATCGCGCTCATGGGACGCAATTCCATCTCCTGGGTCGAGACATACATGGCCACACTTACTTACGGAGCCGTAATCGTGCCGGTGCTTCAGGACTTCAACGTCCAGGACGCCATGCACATCATCAATCACTCCGGGAGCGTGATGCTGTTCACNAACGACGCGATTTTCGAACACATGGAGATGGAGAAGATGCCNGCNCTNAAAGCCGTCTTCTCACTTGACGAGCGCAAAGTGCTCGCCGAACACCCCGACACCGCGCATCAGGCCGAGAAATACATACGCAAACTCCCCGAGCGGATGCGCAAACTATTCCCNCACGGATTTACCAGCGCCGACGTCGAGTATCCCGACATTGACGAGAGCGCCCTGGCCGAGATCAACTACACATCCGGCACCACNGGCTTTTCCAAAGGCGTCATGCTTACGCTCGCCAACCTCGGAGGCAACGTACGTTTCGGCGTAAAGTCCCGTCTGCACTACCGTGGCTCGCGCAACCTCTCGTTCCTCCCGCTCGCCCATGCCTACGGATGCGCGTTCGACATGCTCACACCACTCGCCACAGGTTCGCATATCACACTGCTCGGCACGCTCCCCACCCCCAAGCTCCTGCTCAANGCCTTCGCCCAAGTCAGGCCCAACCTCATAATATGCGTCCCCCTTATTCTTGAAAAGATCTACCGCAACAAGCTGCGCCCCATTCTTGAGAAAGGCTCTGTCCGTAATCTCCTGCGTCTGCCCGGAGTCAACAAAATTATCTACCGCAAGATACGCTCACAGCTCATCGAAGCCTTCGGAGGAGAATTTGAAGAGGTAATTGTCGGAGGCGCACCGCTCAATCATGAAGTCGAGCAACTGCTCCACCGCATCGGCTTCCCCTTCACCGTCGGTTACGGCATGACCGAATGCGGCCCCCTCATCAGCTACACACCGTGGCGCCAGTTCATCCCGGGTTCATCCGGCCGCACCCTGCCTCACATCATGGAGTCACGCATTGCCGACAGCAGCGACCCCGCAAAGATCCCCGGCGAGATCTGCGTCCGAGGCGAGAACGTCATGCAGGGTTACTACAAGAACCCCGAAGCCACCGAGGCCGTTATCGACGCCGAGGGTTGGCTGCACACCGGTGACATGGGCACGATCTCACACGACGGCACTATCTTCATACGCGGACGCTACAAGACCATGATCCTTAGCGCCAACGGACAGAACATATATCCTGAAGAGATCGAGGCCAAACTCAACAACCTCCCCTACGTGGCCGAGAGCCTGATCGTGGACCGTGGCAACCGGCTCGTGGCCCTCGTCTATCCCGATTATGAAGCGATGGACCGTGACGGCATCAGCCACGAAAAACTCCCCGAAGTCATGGATCAGGTGCTCAAGGACCTCAACAGCTCCGTAGCCCCCTACGAGCAGGTCGACAAGATCCAGCTCATCGCGAACGAATTTGAAAAGACACCGAAACGATCAATCAAGCGCTACCTATACAATGCTTAACACCGACGACTATCAGTATTCGCTCCCCATACGTGTTCGCGATTACGAGACCGACTCGCAGGGCATCGTCAATAACGCTAACTATCTCCACTATCTTGAGATTACACGCCATGACTTCTGCGAACAGGCCGGCACCTCATTCCGCGCCATGCAGGAGCATGGACTCGACCCGGTCGTACGCAAGATCGAGATCGAATACCTGTCGTCGCTCACCATGGGCGACACCATGATCTCATGTCTGCGCATGCGGCGTGCAGGAGCGCGATTCATTTTCACTCAGGACATCTATCATGCCGTGACTCACACACCCGTCGTGCGCGCCACCGTCACCATAGTATGTCTTGAGAACGGACAACTGTCGCGTGGCGACCGACTCGCCGACGCATTTGCCGCCTACCTATGAACATCTGGCGCATAGCATTCTCCTCATTACGCGGACTCACTCCGGCGCTGGCCGAAGCCATACTTGCTCGCACCGGTGATGAAGAGCAGTTCTTCGCCATGAGCGGCGAACAGCTGTCGGCCGCTCTCGGATTCCGCAACCGCCTCTTCGACCGCAGCGTGCGTGACAAAGCCCTTGCCGAAGCACGCAACGAGGAGGTATTCATAGACCGCTCCGGCATCCGCCCCCTGTATTTCACCGACCCAGCCTACCCCCGTCGTCTGCGCGAATGCGATGACGCACCGCTGATGCTGTACACCCTCGGCACATGCGATCTCAATGATGCACGCTTCGTATCAATCGTCGGCACACGTCATGCCACCGGCTACGGCACCGACTTCACCGAGGACCTTGTCAAAGGACTCGCCACCTCATGTGCCGACCCCATAGTTATCGTCAGCGGCCTCGCCTATGGCATCGACGTCGCAGCCCATCGCGCAGCACTTGCCGCAGGTCTCCCGACTGTCGGAGTCCTCGCCCACGGGCTTAATACGATCTATCCCGCATCTCACCGCGACGTGGCCGCCCGCATGGTGCATTCCGGCGGCATGCTCCTTACCGACTATCGCTCATGCGACGCCACTCATAAAGGCAACTTCCTGGCCCGCAATCGCATCGTTGCCGGACTCAGCGACTGTCTCATAGTGGTCGAATCCGACTCACGCGGAGGAGCACTCGTCACCGCCCGTCTCGCATCAGCATATTCGCGTGACGTCTTCGCCCTCCCCGGACGCATCACCGACCGTTACTCGCGCGGATGCAACAGCCTCATCTCATCATGCGTGGCCGGAGTCATCACATCGGCCGACGACCTCATCTCGGCAATGCGGTGGCCTGTCCGCCCCACCGAGGGCGAACAGCAGACCCTCTTCGCCGACACACCATCCCTCTCTCCCGAAGAACAAAACATTATCGATGCCATCGCCTCACGCGGCGATGCGACCCTGAGCGAACTTACCGCCACGGTCAATATCCCTATAGCCCGACTCATGGGCATGCTCGTCGATCTGGAATACCGCTCGCTCATCTCAGCCGTGCCCGGCGGTCGTTACCGGCTCCGCAAATTAAACTGACATCCGGGAAAGGAAAAACCGCCCTTCAGTTGTTATACATAGAGAGTCACCCGTTGACCTCCTATTCTTTCACATATAAAAACGCCTAAGTCATGAAAGTAATCCCCCCCTCCGAATTCATCATCAATCCCGACGGTTCCGTATTCCATCTCCACCTGCTCCCCTCCCAGCTCACCGACCGCGTCATCCTCGTCGGCGACCCCGGACGCGTCAGCATGGTAGCGTCATTCTTCGACACAATTGATTTTGAAGTTCAGTCGCGTGAATTTCACACCATAGGGGGCACTTACCACGGCAAGCCGATAATGTGTCTGTCACATGGCATCGGACCTGACAACATCGACATCGTCATCAACGAACTCGATGCACTGGCCAACGTCGACTTCACCACACGCGAGGTGCGTGACCATCTCCGACAGCTCACACTCGTACGTATAGGCACATCAGGTGCCCTCCAGCCCGAACTCACAATCGGCACACCCGTCATCGCCGAGAAATCCATCGGATTTGACGGAGTGCTCAACTATTATGCCGGACGCAACGATGTGTCCGATCTCGAACTTGAACACGCATTCTGCGACGCCGTAGGCTGGAATCCCCTATGGGCCAAGCCCTACGTAGTCGACGCCGACCCCGAGCTCGTCAGCCGCATCGGCGGCGACGACATGGTGCGCGGCATCACCATCTCGGCAGTAGGATTCTATGGCCCGCAGGGACGTGAACTGCGACTGCCGCTTGCCAATCCCGACCTCAACCGACGCATAGAGGAGTTCCGCTTCAACGGACGCAAGATTACCAACTATGAAATGGAATCCGCCCCGCTTCAGGGCCTCGGACGCCTCATGGGCCACAAGGCAATGACAGTATGTTCAATCATAGCCAACCGCATGAACACCGACGCCAATCCCAACTACAAGAACGCCGTTCACGATCTCATCGCCACAGTCCTCGACCGCATCTGATCACGGCGCGGGACGACACACCATAAAACGATTCAGGAGAGCCATTGACATCAGCCACAGGCTCTCCTGAATCGTTTTAATTTGCTGTATATTTTTGCTATATATCAGTCCTGCTTCCCGCCGAAATACTTATCAAGGATGTCGCGGGCGGCGATGAATGATGACAGCTGATTGTTGAGCACCTTCACCTCCTTGTCGGCGAGCATACGCTCGATCTCGGGGTTATTATAGAAATGCGACCTCAACTGCGAGTCGATGGTCTCATACATCCAGTAGCGGGCCTGCTCGCTGCGTTTGCGTTCAAAATAACCGTTAGCCTCGACAAACGCGAAGTAGCGGTCGATCATATCCCACACCTTATCGACACCTATCTCGTAATATCCCGAATAGGTCAGCACCTCCGGTGACCACCCCGATGCGGGGAGCGGGAACAGATGCAATGCGCTGCGAAACTGTGTCATCGCCAGCTCTGCACGATGTATATTGTCACCGTCGGCCTTGTTGATAACGATACCGTCAGCCATCTCCATGATGCCGCGCTTGATGCCCTGCAGTTCGTCACCCGTACCGGCCAACTGTATCAGCAGGAAGAAGTCGACCATCGAGTGAACAGCCGTCTCGCTCTGGCCCACACCTACNGTCTCGACAAAAATATTGTCATATCCGGCAGCCTCGCACAGCACGATTGTCTCGCGCGTCTTACGTGCCACACCGCCGAGCGAGCCGGCCGACGGGCTGGGACGGATAAAGGCATCGGGATGGACCGACAGTTTCTCCATTCTCGTCTTATCGCCGAGGATACTACCCTTGGTGCGTTCGCTTGAAGGGTCGATGGCGAGCACGGCAAGCTTGCCGCCGCGTTTCAGCACATGCAGACCGAACACATCGATCGATGTACTTTTGCCCGCACCCGGCACACCGGTTATACCTATACGTCGCGAACGGCCCGAGTGAGGCAGACACTTTTCGATCACCTCCTGTGCCAGAGCCTCATGTTCGGTCGACAGACTCTCGACCAGCGTCACGGCGCGTGACAGCATCGTGATGTCCCCCTTGAGGATACCCTCCACCATCTCGCCCGGCGTGGGCAACTTGCGCGGACGACGGCGTGTCAGATAGGGATTTACCACGGGGGGCTGCGTCACACCCTGATTGACAGTCAGGCCGTTATATTTCTCGTCGTTCTCGATATGTTCCATCTCAGCTTTATGTTACTTATCCACTTCAGCCACGACCCTCACCATCGTCGACGGATGTGCGGGATCATTGGCAATGATATTGATACGGGCATTCAACAGCTCACTGCGTTTGATACGTTCAGGAGTCACCGTCACGTCTACACGCACGCTCTTGNCCGGTTTGACGGTACGATCTTTAAGCGTGACCTCGACAGCCGGGTCAGCACACGATATGGCACGGATCACGAGAGGACTCTTGCCAAGATTGGAGATGGTGAATTTCTCCTTGATCGGCTTGTCCGACCGTGACAACCGCCTCAGATCTATCGCTGTCGGCTCGACATCTATCAGCGGCGCTTTGGCTATCTGCTCGGGAGTCATTTTGGAGAAATCCTCCTCAAGAATGACCACTGTCTCGATCTTACGCCCCTCGGCCACCGCGGCGTCGGGATAGAACATCAGCGAGTCGGTCGTTATGCCCCACTCCGGGGTCCGGTTACTGTGCAGGACAGTCGAGAGTATGAACTGCTCGCCCGGAGGCACAACAGCCGGCTGCACGATCACATTAATATATTTGGGAGCCCCCTCCACTCGCGGGCGCAGAGTGTCGGTCGATGCATTATAGGCATCAATATACTGGCCCATGGTCTCACCCTTGCGTATCTTGCCGTAAGCCACGGTCGTGGTGCGCATTCTCACAGGCCCCACCTCGATAGGATAACGGCTCTGGAGCGTATTGGATGCTCCTATCACAGTGCCGGTAATGGTCAGAGTCGAACGGGCCGGATCACCGCTGCAATCCACGTACACACGTTTGGTGAAGCGTCCCGCCTGACCCTTGGGGTCAAATCCGACGCGTATCACCGCCGTGTCGCCCGGTGCCACCGGATCGCGTGAATATTCAGGCCGAGTGCATCCGCAGTTAGCCCTCACCCCGGTTATCGAGATCGGTTCCGGGCCACTGTTCACAAGCTTGAAGTCACAGTACACCTTACCCAGATTCTCGTCAAAAGCGCCGAAATCATGGGTCGTACTCAGCCATTCATTGCCGGCCATAGCCGTTGTGGCAACTGTCACGGCCGTAAGTGCGGCCGCCATAATCCTTCCGAGATCCATTATTATTTCGGTATTACCACACCGTTAAATTTGAGCACCGTGCGCTTGCGGCTGTTGCTGAACTGCACCTTCACGCTGCGTTTGAACTCGCCCTTGAACGTCGCCGGATTGAATGTCACCTTTATGACACCCTTCTTGCCGGGTGCGATCGGCTCAAGCGTAAACGAAGGCTTGGTGCATCCGCATCCGCCGTTGGTGACGGTGACGATGCTCACGGGCTCGTCACCCGTGTTGGTAAACTCATATTCGGCTGTCACGGCGCCACCTTTGGCTTTGATGGTGCCGAAATCATGATTCGTGGATGTGAAATGCACGTCCGCCTTGGCATGAATGCTGATGGCAAACACAGCCATCAGTATCATAAATAGTATTCGTTTCATCTTAAGTTTTTCTTATAAAACACACAAAAGTACAAAAATTTTCACCCTCTCCATGACCTCATTTAATAACAAATGTTAAAGGTAGTAGTACGTTCCCAGTTGAAAAAATAGATCATGGCAACCGTATGTATTTTGAAAAACTAAAAAATGTTATAACTTTGCATCGGTGAAGTGTGCGATGACCTAAGAGGCACCACCTTCGCTTCACGCAAAACACATAACTATATTATGAGCTACAGTTTCTTAGACCTGCTTTGCCTCCTGGGTTCGGTTGCATTGTTTCTCTATGGGATGAAAGTCATGAGCGAGGGCCTGCAGAAAGCCGCAGGTGACCGTCTCCGCAACATCCTCTCGGTCATGACCCGCAATCGCTTTACCGGAATGCTAACCGGAGTCCTCATCACCGCCCTCATCCAGAGTTCGTCTGCATCGACCGTGATGGTGGTGAGTTTCGTTAACGCAGGCCTGATGTCACTCGGGCAGTCGATGGCAGTAATCATGGGTGCCAACGTCGGCACTACATTCACAGCCTGGGTCATAGCACTATTCGGTTTCAAGGTCAACATCTCAGCATTCGTTCTGCCGGTGATAGGCCTCTCCATCCCGCTGCTGTTCAGTAAAAACAGTCGCCACAAGTCAATCGGAGAGTTCTTCATCGGTTTTTCATTTCTCTTCATGGGCCTCGACCTTATCAGCACCTACGTCCCGGATCTGCAGAGCAATCCCGAGATGTTCGCATTCCTCCAGCGCTACACCTCGATGGGTTTCGGCTCGGTGCTCATATTCACCTTGGTCGGCCTGCTCCTGACAATGGTGATCCAGTCGAGTGCCGCCACATTTGCCATCACACTCATCATGTGCAGCAAGGGCTGGATTGACTTTGACCTGTCATGTGCACTCGTGCTCGGCTCCAATATAGGCACCACCATCACCCCGCTCATGGCGTCTATGGGCGGTAATGTCGCAGCCAAGCGCACGGCTATGGGCCACCTGCTCTTCAACTTCCTCGGCACAGTATGGACACTCGCCATCTTCTTCCCCTTCTGTCACTTCGCACAATGGCTCACAGAGGAACTCGGCCAGGGTGATCCCGGAGCCCTCTCGACATTCGTCAACCACATTGAGGCTACCGATCCCGACACATACAACCACTTGTTTGACAACTCCCTCCCGGTCGGCCATCCGATATCCGTACAGGTAGCATCGCTGCAGCAGAGCGTGTCGATAGGCCTCTCGGTGTTCCACACCGTGTTCAACCTCATCAACCTCTCGGTGATGATATGGTTCACGGGACTNTACGTCAAGATTGTCGAGCGCCTCGTCCCCGCACGTCCCGATCAGGAGGAAGAGTTCCAGCTTAAATTCATCCAGGGNGGTATGATGAGCGCCACCGAGCTCAACATCTCGCAGGCCGAGAAGGAGATGGTGGTATACTCGCAGCGTGTGCAGCGTATGGTAGGAATGGCTCAGAACATCGTGCATGTCAAGACCAACAGCGACGAGTTCACCAAGCAGTTCTCACGCCTCGAAAAGTATGAGGAGATNTCCGACCGCATGGAGATCGAGATCGCCAACTATCTCAACCGCTGTTCGGAGGGACGACTATCGAANGAGAGTAAGCACCGCATCGCAGCCATGTTCCGCATCGTGAGCGAGATCGAGAGCATCGCCGACTGCTGTTACGGCATCGGCAAAATCCTGTTGCGCAAACGCGAGGCTGATGTTCACTTCAACGAGAACATCTATCACAACATNGACTCGATGTTCATTGCCGTCGAGGCAGCCATGACCAACCAGATACTCCTGCTCCGTGACCTGGAGCACGCACAGGAGAAGGACATCATNGCATCCTACAACTACGAGCGCGAGATCAACAACCTGCGCAACCAGCTACGCAAATCCAACGTTGACAACATCAACACCCAGAAATACGAGTATCAGGCCGGTATCTATTACATGGACATCATCGGCGCCCTCGAAAAAGTGGGTGACTACATCATCAACGTAGTGGACGAGGTCAAAACTATAATCCGCGCCTCGGAGTAGTAAGGCCGNCNCCACTGAACTCTTACCAAANACCACTCTTACCCTCAGAATTATTTTTAACAGATGCCGTTAAGCAGGTATTTCAAGCANTATTTCAGTCTCACGGACTATCTGGTCAGTCAGGCTGAAGCCGAACAGGCCATACGTGACGGTGTGACATTCCGTGGCACCAACATCCTCATTCTGATTCTTGCTATCTTTATCGCATCGCTCGGCCTCAACACCAATTCGACCGCGGTAATCATCGGTGCCATGCTCATATCGCCGCTTATGGGTCCGATCATAGGCATCGGGCTCGGAGTCGGCATACAGGACTTCGAACTGATCAAGCGGTCACTGCGCAACCTGTTGATGGCAACNGGATTCAGCGTACTCACATCCACCCTCTACTTCCTTATCTCCCCCGTAAGCGAGGGCCACAGCGAACTGCTGGCCCGTACCTCACCCACCATCTATGANGTNCTCATAGGATTCTTCGGCGGCGGGGCAGGCATCATCGCCATCGGCTCGAAGTCAAAGGGCAACGTCATCCCCGGCGTGGCCATAGCCACCGCACTCATGCCCCCGCTGTGTACGGCCGGTTACGGCATCGCCACGTGGCAACCNACCTATTTNTTCGGTGCGTTCTACCTGTTTCTCATCAATTCCATCTACATCGCACTGTCNACATTTATCGGTGTCAAGCTCATGCACTATACCCCTGTGCAGACCGACAATCCCGTACGTGCCCAAAAGGTGCGACGCATAGTCTACACCATCGCTCTCCTTACGCTCCTCCCCTCNCTCTATCTCACCTACAACATGTTGCGCACCAGCCGTTTCAAGGCCAATGCCGATCGTTTCGTGACCGAAGAGTGCCACTTCCCGGCCACACGCGTTCTCAGCAGCGACGCATCTATCGACAACGGNGAGAAGACCCTGACCATTACGCTGATAGGACGTATCCTGCCGACCGATTCGCTCAGTCTGGCCCTGTCGTCACGCCTGCAATTTTTCGGGCTCCAAGGCACGAAAATCAATATNATACAGGGTGACTCATCTACCGACATGTCTGGTATCAACGGATCATCCGTACGCGACATCTACGAGATGGCTCAGACNTCGCTCGCNTCACGTCAGGTCACCATCGATTCGCTCCGTGCGGTAATAGCGCTTACTCAGAAAAACGACACCATAGCCGGACGGCTCGCTCCCGAGATCAACGTCCTGTTCCCTCAGATAAAGGATCTCGCCGTGTCACGTGCCATATTCGGCNACATGNAGACCGCGACACTNGACACCGTCAACGTCGCTCTCGTCTCATACTCATCCCCTCTTCCGGCCGACAAGCAGCGTGAACTTGAGCGCTATCTGGCCGCACGTCTGCAACTCCGCACAGTAACTCTGGTCGATGTTGGTAACATCTTAAAAAAGGACTCCAAACCCTCAACTANTTCCAAGGATGGAAAATAAGCCCGACATTAACTCGCTTAAAGNATCTCTGCAAGGCAGGAAAATTGTCCTCGTCAATCACTGTGACACACTCGGCGAGGCCTCGATAGCCACGTTCAGGCTCATGCAGGCCCTTCGTCGCGAGGGTATAGACGCCAGAATGGTGGTGTACACACGCACNTCCAACGAGCCCAACATCTCGCAGGTCGGGTCACGTCTGCAGAGGGGCCTGAGATACACNATGGAGCGACTGCAGATACTCGTGCACAGCGGATTTTCCGACAAGAATATATTTGCCATCTCCACCGGTTCGTTCGCNCTCAACGTTCACAAACATCCATGGATCAAGGAGGCTGACATCGTCTGCATCAACTGGGTGAGTCAGGGACTTATGAACCTCAAGGGCATAAAGAGGCTGCACGAGATGGGCAAGAAAATCGTNTGGACGATGCACGACATGTGGGCATTCACGGGTATATGCCATGAATCCTTCGTGTGCGACTATTACAAAGATCAATGCGGCAACTGCATGTATCTCAAGGACGGCGGCCATCCCGACGATCTGTCCCACCGCGTGTGGGAGAAAAAGATGCGGTTGTATCCCGACATACCCATTACGTTCGTGGCGCAGACAAAATGGCTCGAACTTAAGGCGAGAAATTCATCTCTGCTGCGCAACAAGCCGGTTATGACCATCAATTCACCCATTGCGGTCGATTGGTACTATACAACATCCGATCAGCTGATCGGCACACTCTTGACCGGCACGAAACCTAACCTCATAATGATCGGGGCAACNCTCCTTGACGGACAGGGACGCGGGCTGGAATATTCAATCGAGGCCCTCAACCACATATTTGACAATTATCCTGAGATAGCCAGTGACACTGCCGTCTACTTCTTCGGCGATTTGAACGATCCGTCGATACTCGACTCGCTCAGGATGTCGCACCGCTGGCTCGGACGCGTCAATGACCCCAAGATATTACGCTATCTGTTCAGCATGGCCAAGGTCATTATGTCATCGTCACTGTTTGACGACCT
Organism: Bacteroides sp.; assembly: GCA_014802015.1. Classification (GTDB taxonomy): domain Bacteria; phylum Bacteroidota; class Bacteroidia; order Bacteroidales; family Muribaculaceae; genus Duncaniella. The sequence continues at coordinate 134,080 of JAAVDB010000002.1, read as the reverse complement.
GCCTGTGACGATGGTCGAAGGCATGGCCGGAGGTGCCATACCGGTATTCTTCGGCGGATTCGGCCGCGAGGACCTCGTCACTCACCTTGAGAACGGTTATTCCGCCCGCCCCCGTGACACGGTCGATCTCGCCAACGGTCTGGTATGGGCCATACAGTCCGACATCTCGCGTGACGAGCTGCACGAATATGTCGAATCACGCTTCTCGCCCAAGGCCGTTGCGGAAAAATACATTGAACTCTTCGCTCAAATCATCTGATACTCATGTCACAAAAAAAAGTTTTAATCGTCGGAGCCGGTGGTTTCATAGGTGGTTTCATAGCGGCCGAGTCACTCAGACGCGGCTATGAGACATGGTGCGGTGTACGCGAATCCACATCGAGGCGGTTTCTTACCGATCCGGCGCTGAAATTCATCACGCTCGACTATGACAATCCCGACAGACTGACCGAGCAGCTCAGAGGCCATCACTGGGACTATATCGTGTACAATCTCGGTGCGACGAAGTGTGTCAATTTCATGGACTTCAACCGCATCAATTACATCTATCTCCGTGACTTTGTCGAGTCACTTCAGGATGCGGATGCGGTGCCCGAAAGGATGCTGTTCATGTCCTCGCTCTCGGCCATAGGCCCGGGCGATGAGAAAGGATATACCCCGCTTGACGGAAACTCCATACCCAATCCGAACACACGTTACGGAGTGTCCAAGATCAAGGCCGAGACATTTCTCCAGTCGCTTCCCAAAGAGTTTCCATGGATAATACTCCGCCCCACGGGCGTATACGGTCCGCATGAGCAGGACTACCTGATGATGATCAAGAGCATCGATGCACACTTTGACTTCGGAGTCGGTATGCGTAAACAGATGCTCACATTCATATATGTCGAGGATCTGGCCCGCGCCGTGTTCGATGCACTTGAACGCGCGCCTCTTCACCATAAATACATCGTGTCCGAGCCGCGCGCCTACACGCAGAAAGAGTTTCGCTCGATCGTGGCCAAGGCTCTCGGCCGTCATCTCGTCATCCCCGTACGTCTCCCTCTGTGGGCGCTGTCAATCGCCTGTAAGGTGAGTGAGAAGTGGGGTGCGGCCAAGATGAAGGCCGTGACTCTCAATTCCGACAAGTACAATATCATGGCCCAGCGCAACTGGGCATGCGATGTGACACCGGCGCAGAATGACTTCGGATTCGCTCCGCAGATAGATCTTGCCGAAGGCATACGCCGCACCGTCGAGGCATACCGCAACGCTGAGGCCGGAAAATAATATCACCTAACCGTACGCTATAAACATCAAAATATTCGTCGCCATGACAACTCCAAAATGGGTGACTTTCCTCATAATTATCTTTACGCTGCCGGTATTCACCCTGCCGTCCCTTCTGGCACAATGTCAGCCGGATGCACAGGCCACACGCACGCTCGTGTGGATCTATCCGTTTTACATGCTGCTGTCGGCCTATCTGGCATGGCGTGCCTACGTGCAGCGTCCGTACGTGACATGGATGTTGCTCGCGATAATGATACTGTCGTCAATAGCCGTGCAGATTCTCGTTACGGCCTGACATCTTCTGAAATAAATCAATACTGACAAGTTACTTATGAAAATACTCATAATAAACGGCCCGAATCTCAACCTCCTCGGCACCCGTGAGCCGGACATCTACGGCTCGCGCACATTCGAATCCTATCTGATCGAGCTCCGCGAAATGCTCGCAGGTGATGAAGTGGAATACTATCAGAGCAATCACGAGGGTGACATCATCGATGCCCTGCATAATGCCGACTGTGACGGCATTATACTTAACGCCGGAGCATACACCCATACATCGCTCGCCATAGCCGATGCCATCAAGGCCATACAGATACCCGTGATAGAGGTACATATATCAAACGTAGCCTCACGCGAGACCATACGCCACACGTCGCTCATCGCGCCCGTGTGTCAGGGCACTATAGCAGGATTCGGCCTCAATTCTTACTTCCTTGCCGCTCAGGCTATCATAATGGGTTAAACAGGTGGAAGACTATATACTCAGCCACATATCGCCCGAACCGGAACACCTGAGCCGGCTGTATCGCCACACACACCTGATGCACCTGTATCCACGCATGTGCTCGGGGCATCTGCAAGGTCGTCTGCTGGCTATGCTCGTATCGATGATCAAGCCCGGACGTGTGCTCGAACTTGGGACGTTCACAGGCTATTCAGCCCTATGCCTCGCCGAGACATTGCCCGAAGGCGGACAGGTACACACGGTCGAGGTGGACGATGAGATGGAGGATGAACTGACGGAACTGTTCGCCAACTCACCGGGCGGTGACCGTATCACACTGCATATAGGTGATGCTCTGAGCGTCATCCCTACGCTACATGAAGAGTGGGACCTGGTGTATATCGACGCAAATAAACGTGATTACATAGCCTATCTCGACCTGTTGCTGCCTGACATGCGTGCAGGAAGCTTCATCATAGCCGACAATACACTGTGGGACGGAAAAGTCTGTGANACCGTCACCAATCACGACGCACAGACCGTAGCACTCGACGCCTTCAACACCTACGTCGCCACCCACCCCCGCCTCTCGACAGTCATCATCCCCCTCCGCGACGGCCTCACCCTCATCCGCGTGGATTGATACACACATATCATCATAGACACCTACTGNCATAAAATAGGTATTTATGATAGTGTGTTATTGAAATAACTTTTATACATAAACAACACCCCCGGACGGCTGTTTGAGCTGTCCGGGGGTGTTGGTATCTGATTGTGTCCCTTGCGGGAGGGATTAGTTCATTAAGGCATTACGGCCTCGACGTCGCGGGTCTCGATGGTTGACTCGATCTCCTCGGCAGTTGTGAAGGCGTCGCTGTTATACTCGTCCTTGCCTGACACGACGATGCGCTCGTATGAGCGGAGGCCTGTACCGGCGGGGATGAGGTGTCCGCAGATNACGTTCTCCTTCATGCCCTGCAGATAGTCGGTCTTGCCGTTGATGGCTGCCTCGTTGAGGACCTTGGTGGTCTCCTGGAACGATGCGGCCGACATGAACGACGATGTCTGAAGTGCGGCACGGGTGATACCCTGAAGGATCTGCTCGGAGGTAGCGGGCTGTGCGTCACGCACGACGATGGGACGGAGGTCACGACGCTTGAGCGANGAGTTCTCGTCACGCAGTTTGCGCGCTGTGATGATCTGACCTTTCTTGACATTCTCGCTGTCACCTGCATCGGTAACGACTTTCTTGCCCCAGATACGGTCGTTCTCGTCCATGAAGTCGCGCTTGTCGACGATCTGCTGTTCGAGGAATCCGGTGTCGCCCGGATCGAGGATGTTGACCTTGCGCATCATCTGGCGTACGATTACCTCGAAGTGCTTGTCGTTGATCTTCACACCCTGCATACGNTATACGTCCTGCACCTCGTTGACNATGTACTCCTGCACNGCTGTCGGACCCATGATGTTGAGGATGTCGGCCGGNGTGATGGCNCCGTCCGAGAGGGGNGTNCCGGCACGTACGTAGTCGTTCTCCTGCACAAGGATCTGCTTGGACAGGGGCACGAGATACTTCTTGGTCTCGCCGAGCTTGGAGGTAACAGAGATCTCACGGTTGCCTCGCTTAACCTTGCCGAAGCGTACCTCGCCGTCGATTTCGGATACGATAGCGGGGTTGGACGGGTTGCGGGCCTCGAAGAGCTCGGTAACTCGGGGGAGACCACCGGTGATGTCACCGGCACCGCCGGTAGCACGGGGGATCTTGACGAAGATCTCGCCGGGCTTGACATCCTGATTCTCCTCNACCATGAGGTGTGCGCCCACAGGGAGTGCGTATGTCTTGACGATCTCGCCGGATGCATCCACGATATTTGCCTCGGGCACCTTGCCGCGCTCCTTGGACTCGATGATAATCTTCTCGCGGATACCGGTCTGCTCGTCGGCCTCGACACGGTAGGTGACGTTCTCCTCAAGGTTAGAGTAGCGGACCTTACCGCCGACTTCGCTGACGATGACGGCGTTGAAGGGGTCCCATTCACAGATGACGTCGCCCTTGCTTACGGTAGCGTTGTTGTCAAAGTAGAGCTTGGCACCATAGGGGATGTTGGCGTTGGTGAGCATCATCTTGGTCTTGGCGTCGACAATGCGCATTTCAGCCAGACGGCCGATGACTACCTCTACGTTGCGACCCTTGGCATCAACCTCNTCGGTGCGTACGGTACGGAGCTCGTCGATCTCGACAACACCGTCGTAGCGTGAGGTGATAGAGTTGACGGCCGCGATGTTTGAAGCCACACCACCGACGTGGAATGTACGGAGGGTAAGCTGTGTACCGGGCTCGCCAATTGACTGTGCAGCGATGACACCGACAGCCTCGCCCATCTGCACCATGCGGTGTGTAGCGAGGTTGCGGCCGTAACACTTGGCGCAGACACCCTTCTTGGATTCGCAGGTGAGTACGGAACGTATCTCGACTGACTCGATGGGTGATGCGTTGATGCGGTCGGCAGCTGCGTCGTTGATCTCCTCACCGGCGTAAACGATAACCTCGCCGTTGGTGGGATCGACTACGTCGTGAACCGATACACGGCCGAGGATGCGTTCNCCGAGCGATGCGACAACCTCGTCGTTGTTCTTGATCTCGGTACATACAAGACCGCGGAGTGTGCCNCAGTCCACTTCGTTGATGATAACGTCGTGGGCCACATCGACGAGACGACGGGTGAGGTAACCTGCGTCAGCGGTCTTAAGAGCGGTATCCGCAAGACCCTTACGGGCACCGTGGGTCGAGATGAAGTATTCGAGCACCGAGAGGCCTTCCTTGAAGTTTGCAAGAATCGGGTTCTCGATGATCTGTCCGCCCTCNGCACCACTCTTCTGAGGCTTGGCCATAAGACCACGCATACCTGAGAGCTGACGGATCTGGTCCTTCGAACCACGGGCACCGGAGTCAAGCATCATGTATACGGGGTTGAANCCCTGCTTGTCNTCGGAGATCTGCTTCATCAGTGTGTCGGCCAGACGCGAGTTGACGTGTGTCCAGATGTCGATAATCTGGTTGTAACGTTCGTTGTTGGTTATGAAGCCCATCGAGTAGTTGTTGAGCACTTCGTTAACCTGCTCGTAGCCTTCGCGTACGTACTGCTCTTTCTCAGCAGGNATGAGCACGTCGCCGAGGTTGAACGACAGACCGCCCTTGAATGCCATGTAGTAACCGAGGTTCTTGATGTCATCGAGGAACTGGGCCGAACGGGGAATACCGCAATATTTNATAACCTTGGAGATGATGGTGCGCAGAGATTTCTTAGAGAGAATCTCGTTGACGTAACCGATCTCCTTGGGCACGTACTGATTGACGAGCACACGGCCTACCGANGTCTTCTCGACAAGACGCTTGCAGGGATTGCCCTGCTCGTCGATGTCGTCGACTACGACCGACACGGGTGCGTGGAGGGTGACGCGGCCTTCGTTGTAAGCGATCTCAGCCTCTTCGGGGCCGTAGAACTTGAGGCCTTCGCCCTTGTCGCCGGGACGGAGCTTGGTGATATAGTAGAGACCGAGCACCATGTCCTGAGAGGGCACGGTGATAGGCGCACCGTTGGCGGGGTTGAGGATGTTGTGCGAACCGAGCATGAGGAGCTGGGCTTCGAGCACGGCCTCGTTACCGAGCGGGAGGTGCACAGCCATCTGGTCACCGTCGAAGTCGGCGTTGAATGCCGTACATGCGAGCGGGTGGAGCTGGATGGCCTTACCCTCGATCATCTTGGGCTGGAATGCCTGAATACCGAGACGGTGAAGTGTCGGGGCTCGGTTGAGGAGCACGGGATGACCCTTCATAACGTATTCGAGGATGTCCCATACGACGGGTTCCTTGCGGTCGACAATCTTCTTGGCGCTCTTNACGGTCTTGACGATGCCGCGCTCGATGAGCTTGCGGATGACGAAGGGCTTATAGAGCTCGGCNGCCATATTCTTAGGTATACCGCACTCGTGCATCTTGAGCTCGGGACCTACGACGATTACCGAACGAGCCGAATAGTCGACACGCTTACCGAGAAGGTTCTGACGGAAGCGGCCCTGCTTACCCTTGAGTGAGTCAGAGAGNGACTTGAGGGGACGGTTGGCTTCGGTCTTGACGGCNGACGATTTGCGTGAGTTGTCAAGCAGTGAGTCGACTGCCTCCTGAAGCATACGTTTCTCGTTGCGGAGAATCACCTCGGGAGCCTTGATCTCGATGAGTCGTTTCAGACGGTTGTTACGTATGATGACACGACGATAGAGGTCGTTGAGGTCGGAAGTGGCGAAACGGCCACCGTCCAGGGGCACGAGGGGACGCAGTTCGGGGGGGATGACGGGCACAGCCTGGAGTATCATCCATTCGGGGCGGTTGCGGTCGCGTGAGGCACGGAACGACTCTACGACCTGGAGGCGCTTGAGGGCCTCGGTCTTGCGCTGCTGCGAGCCTTCGGCATTGGCCTGGTCACGGAGTGCGTATGAGAGGTCGTCGAGGTCGAGGTCCTTGAGCAGATCATAGAGAGCCTCGGCACCCATCTTGGCGACGAATTTGTCGGGATGTCCGTCCTCAAGCATCTGATTCTCGCGGGGAAGGCTATCGATGATGTCGAAGTATTCCTCTTCGGTGAGAAGNTCGAGCTTGGCAACGGGCTTCTCGGGATTGAGTGATGCTGCCGCACCGGGNTTGATGACGACGTAGCGTTCGTAGTAGACTACGGCGTCGAGTTTCTTGGAGGGAAGACCGAGCAGATAGCCGATCTTGTTGGGGAGAGAACGGAAGTACCAGATGTGAGCCACGGGCACNACGAGCTTGATGTGACCCATGCGCTCGCGACGCACTTTCTTCTCGGTCACCTCGACCTTACAACGGTCGCACGTGATGCCTTTGTAACGGATACGCTTGTACTTACCGCAATGGCACTCGTAGTCCTTGACAGGACCGAAGATGCTCTCGCAGAAGAGGCCGTCACGCTCAGGCTTGTAGGTGCGATAGTTGATGGTCTCGGGTTTCAACACTTCGCCGCTCGACTTCTCAAGGATTTCCTCGGGCGATGCAAGACCGATAGAAATCTTGGAGAATCCGGTTTTCTGTTTGTTGTCTTTTCTAAAAGCCATATATATATTATGGATATGCAATTATAAAAAAGGGTGGTTGAGGAGAGTTATGAGGAGAGCCTTTTACCGGACAGGAACCGTTACGGCTCAAGGTTGATGCTGAGGCCCAGACCGCGGAGCTCGTGCAGGAGCACGTTGAGCGATTCGGGGATGCCGGCGGGGGGCATGGCCTCGCCCTTGACGATGGCCTCGTAGGTCTTGGAGCGGCCGGTGACGTCATCACTCTTGACGGTGATGATCTCCTGGAGGATGTGTGATGCGCCGAATGCTTCGAGCGCCCAAACCTCCATCTCACCGAAACGCTGACCACCGAACTGTGCTTTACCGCCGAGGGGCTGCTGGGTGATGAGCGAGTACGGACCGATGGAACGTGCGTGCATCTTGTCCTCGACCATGTGACCGAGCTTAAGCATGTAGATGACACCCACGGTGGCAGGCTGGTCAAACTGTTCGCCTGTGCCGCCGTCATAGAGGTAGGTCTTACCGTAGCGGGGCAGACCGGCCTTGTCGGTCCACTCGTTGAGGTTCTCGAGAGTAGCACCGTCAAAGATGGGGGTAGCGAACTTGACGTCAAGCTCACGACCTGCCCAGCCGAGCACTGTCTCGAAGATCTGACCGAGGTTCATTCGCGAAGGCACACCCAGAGGGTTGAGCACGATGTCGACCGGTGTACCGTCGGCGAGGAAGGGCATATCCTCCTGACGCACGATACGCGACACGATACCCTTGTTACCGTGACGGCCGGCCATCTTGTCACCCACGCTGATCTTACGCTTCTTGGCCACGTAGACCTTGGCAAGCTTCATGATGCCTGAGGGCAGGTCATCGCCGATCGAGATGTCATACTTCTTACGACGGTGTGCGGCCTCGATCTCCTTGCTCTTGCGCAGATAGTTGACGATGGTGGCACGGATGAGGTCGTTCTTATGAGCGTCGGCTGTCCACTTTGACAGGTTGATTGTGTCATAGTCAATCTCCTTGAGTGTGGATGCCACGAATTTCGAGCCCTTGGGGATAACGTCGCTGCCGAGGAAGTCCTTGACACCCTGCGAGGTCTTGCCGTCGGTGAGGGTCATAAGTTTCTTGACCAGAACATCCTTGAGTTCATCCTGACGTTCCTCGTACTCTTCGTCGAGCTTAGGCAGAACGGCGCTTGATGCTTTCTTGGTCTTTTTCTTCTCGGCCTTCTGATAGAGATGCGTACCGATCACGACACCCTTGAGCGAGGGAGATGCCTTGAGCGATGCGTCCTTGACATCACCGGCCTTGTCACCGAAGATGGCGCGGAGCAGTTTCTCCTCAGGAGTGGGATCGCTCTCACCCTTAGGAGTGATCTTACCGATCATAATATCGCCGGGGATGATGTGGGCGCCGACGCGTACGATGCCGCGCTCGTCGAGATCCTTGGTGGCATCCTCGCTGACGTTGGGGATGTCCGAGGTGAGTTCCTCCATACCGCGCTTGGTCTCACGTACTTCGAGGGTGAAGTCGTCGACGTGAACCGAGGTCAGGATGTCCTCACGCACCACGCGCTCGTTGAGCACGATAGCGTCCTCATAGTTATAACCCTTCCAGGGCATAAACGCTACCTTGAGGTTGCGACCGAGTGCGAGCTCGCCCTTCTCGGTCGAGTATCCTTCGGTGAGGATGTCGCCGCGGGTCACGCGCTGGCCCTTGTTGCAGATGGGACGGAGGTCGATGGTAGTGCTCTGGTTGGTTTTACGGAACTTGGGCAGGTGATACTCCTTGACGCTGTCCTCGAAGGCTACGAATTCTTCCTCCTCGGTGCGGTCATAGCGAATACGTATCACTGTAGCGTCGACAAACTCGATGACACCGTCGCCTTCAGCCATAATCTGGGTGCGCGAGTCGTGGATGAGCTGGCCTTCGATACCTGTGCCGACAATAGGACTCTCGCTGCGCAGCAGGGGCACTGCCTGACGCATCATGTTCGATCCCATGAGCGCACGGTTAGCGTCGTCATGCTCAAGGAACGGGATGAGAGATGCGGCGATCGATGCGATCTGTGTGGGCGATACGTCCATGAGCTCAACCTGATCGGGAGCGACGATAGGGAAGTCGGCGTCCATACGGGCCTTGACGCGGTCGTTGATAAACTCGCCGTCATCCTTGAGCGGAGCATTGCCCTGAGCGATGATCTTGCCCTCCTCGATCTCGGCGGTGAGATATACCACCTCGTTGTTATCAAGGTTGACCTTACCGTCCTTGACCTCGCGATAGGGGGTCTCGATAAATCCGAGGTCATTGATCTTGGCATAGACGCAGAGCGACGATATAAGACCGATGTTAGGACCTTCAGGAGTCTCGATAGGACAGAGACGGCCATAGTGTGTATAGTGTACGTCACGGACCTCGAAGCCGGCACGCTCACGCGACAGACCGCCGGGGCCGAGGGCCGACATACGACGCTTGTGTGTGATTTCGGCCAGCGGGTTGGTCTGGTCCATGAACTGTGACAGTGCATTGGTGCCGAAGAACGAGTTGATGACACTCGATATGGTCTTGGCATTGATGAGGTCGATGGGTGTGAACACCTCGTTATCGCGTACGTTCATACGCTCACGGATGGTGCGCGACATACGGGCAAGACCTACACCGAACTGGTTGTAGAGCTGCTCGCCCACAGTGCGTACGCGGCGGTTGCTCAGGTGGTCGATATCGTCGACATCAGTCTTAGAGTTGATAAGCTCGATGAGATACTTGATGATGGCGATGATGTCCTCCTTGGTGAGCACCTTGACATCCATCGATGTGGTGAGGCCGAGCTTCTTGTTGATACGGTAGCGGCCCACCTCGCCGAGGTCGTAACGCTTCTCGGAGAAGAAAAGGTTGGTGATGACCTCGCGTGCACTCGCATCGTCCGGCGGCTCTGCGTTGCGCAGCTGTCGGTAGATGTACTGGATAGCCTCCTTCTCTGAGTTGGTGGCATCCTTCTGGAGTGTGTTGAATATGATTTTGTAGTCGGTAGTGTTGACATCCTCCTTGTGGAGCAGGATAGTCTGTACACCCGAGTTGAGAATATTTTCGATGTCCTCCTCGCCGATGATGCTCTCACGATCGAGGATCACTTCGTTACGCTCGATCGAAGCTACCTCACCGGTATCCTCGTCAACGAAGTCCTCGGCCCAGGTCTTGAGCACGCGGGCAGCGAGTTTGCGGCCGAGAGCCTTCTTGAGGTTGGTTTTGTTGACCTTCACCTCCTCGGCAAGACCGAAGATTTCGATGATATCCTTGTCGCTCTCAAGACCGATGGCACGGAGGAGAGTAGTTACAGGGAGTTTCTTCTTACGGTCGATGTAGGCATACATCACATTGTTGATGTCAGTAGCAAATTCGATCCAGCTGCCGCGGAAGGGGATGATACGCGCGCTGTAGAGCTTTGTACCGTTGGCATGGGTGCTCTGACCGAAGAATACACCGGGCGAACGGTGGAGCTGCGATACGACTACGCGCTCGGCACCATTGATGACGAATGTACCCTTGTCAGTCATGTAAGGGATGGCACCCAGATATACGTCCTGGATTACAGTTGCAAAATCCTCATGGTCGGGGTCGGTGCAATAGAGCTTGAGCTTGGCCTTGAGGGGTACACTGTAAGTCAGACCGCGCTCCAGACACTCGTCAATAGTGTAGCGGGGCGGGTCGATATAATAGTCGAGAAACTCAAGTACAAAGTTGTTGCGAGTATCAGCAATGGGGAAGTTCTCGGCAAAAACCTTGTAGAGGCCCTCGTTGTTACGTTTCTCGGGGGGAGTGTCGAGCTGAAGGAAATCCTGGAAAGATTTCAGCTGCACCTCAAGAAAGTCAGGGTAAGGGAGGGGATTCTTAACCGTCGCAAAGTTTACGCGCGGCTTGATGGCTTTGGTGTCTGACATCTAATGTTTTTGAATTGGATTAACTATTTTTAACGCTCCACAAACAGCCTAAAATGCAATAATTCAGATAAAACGGGCAAAAACGCTCCCGAAATGTTGAATATTAGGCTTAACTTTTATTAATATATATAATAATTTATGATTTTTTATCAAAAGCGGAGCTGTTTTAACGCAAACAGGTTAAGAGACTCCCGAAGGAGAATCTTAACCTAATAGTTTGCTATGTCGCGACCGGAGCTGGACTTGAAGCCTGCTGTCACCGGAGCGCGGCAGAATTTAGTCGATAGGGGATAGCTTATTTCAGCTCAACCTCAGCACCAGCCTCTTCGAGCTGCTTCTTGAGACCCTCGGCGTCAGCCTTAGCCATGCCTTCCTTAACAACAGAGGGTGCGCCGTCAACCATCTCCTTAGCCTCCTTAAGACCGAGACCGGTGAGTTCCTTAACGAGCTTAACAACAGCGAGCTTGCTTGCACCTGCTGACTTGAGGACTACGTCGAATGAAGACTTCTCCTCCTCAGCGGCAGCACCACCGGCTGCGGGACCTGCTGCTACTGCTACAGCTGCAGCTGCGGGTTCGATACCATACTCCTCCTTGAGGATCTGAGCGAGTTCGTTGACTTCCTTAACGGTGAGATTAACGAGTTGTTCTGCAAAAGCTTTAAGATCTGCCATGATTGTATAGATGTTTGTTGTTTTTTAATTGGAATTGAAAGATTGTATGAAAGTGTTTTGAGATTAAGCCTCTTTCTTCGAGAGGGTCTCAAGGATGCCATGAAGCTTGTTAGCACCGGACTGGAGACCGGAGATAACGTTCTTGGCGGGTGACTGGAGAAGAGCGACAACGTCGGCGATAAGCTCGTTCTTGCTCTTGATAGCCACGAGAGTGTCGAGCTGGTCGGCACCTACATAGATAGTCTCCTCGACATAAGCAGCCTTGAACGCGGGGAGCTTGGCTTCCTTGTCAGCTTTGAGAATATCCTTGATGAGCTTGGCGGGAGCATTGCCCGTGTTGCTCAACATGAGTGAAGTAGAGCCGTGGAGCACACCATAGAGCTCTGTGTAGTCACCTTCGAGGCTTTCGAGGGCCTTGTGGAGAAGGGTATTCTTAACCACCATGAGCTTGATGTCAGCCTTGTTGCAGGCACGACGGAGAGCTGTGGTCTTCTCNGCNTCGAGACCGGCGGTCTCAACGAGATAGAAACAGCCATACTCCTGGATAGTCTTGGCTATGTTCTGAATAGCGATGATTTTATCTTCCTTTTTCATTTTGTTCAGTCAGCTTTAGATGGATTACTCATCAATCGACTTGGGGTCGATCTTGATGCCCGGACTCATGGTGCTCGAAAGATAAATGCTCTTGATGTATGTACCCTTGGCGGTAGCGGGCTTGAGCTTGATAAGGGTGTTGATGAACTCACGTACGTTCTCCTTGGCAGCCTTGGCATCGAATGANACCTTACCTACTGAAGAGTGAACGATACCGTTCTTGTCAACCTTGAAGTCGATCTTACCCTTCTTAACCTCCTCGACAGCCTTGGCAACGTCTACAGTTACTGTACCGCTCTTGGGGTTAGGCATGAGGCCACGGGGACCGAGTACACGGCCGAGGGCACCGATCTTACCCATGATAGCGGGCTGGGTGATGATGACATCAATGTCAGTCCATCCGCCCTTGATCTTNTCGATATATTCGTCNAGACCAACGTAGTCAGCACCGGCAGCCTTAGCAGCAGCTTCGGCATCNGAGTTACAGAGTACGAGNACACGTACCTGCTTACCTGTACCGTTGGGGAGAGTCACCACGCCNCGAACCATCTGGTTAGCTTTNCGGGGATCCACNCCGAGGCGGACATCNACATCAAGTGAGGCATCAAACTTGGTGAAGGTAATCTCCTTTACGAGATCCACAGCTTCAGCGAGCGTGTAGGCTTTTCCTGCTTCAACCTTCTCCTGGGCAATCTTTTGATTTTTGGTCAGTTTAGTCATGTCAATTGAAGATTAAATGTTTTCGGGAAAAGAACCTTTCACTGTGATACCCATGCTTCGGGCTGTACCGGCAACCATACGCATTGCCGACTCAACGCTGAAACAGTTCAAATCGGGCATTTTGTCCTCAGCAATTGCCTTAACCTGATCCCAGGTTATTTCAGCAACTTTCTTACGGTTAGGCTGAGCTGAACCGCTTTTGAGCTTGGTAGCCTCAAGGAGCTGGATTGCAACCGGCGGAGTCTTGACTACGAAGTCAAAGCTCTTGTCAGTGTAATAAGTAATTACAACAGGGAGCACCTTGCCGGCCTTGTCCTGAGTGCGGGCATTGAACTGCTTGCAAAACTCCATGATGTTGATACCCTTCGAACCGAGGGCAGGACCAACTGGAGGAGAGGGGTTTGCAGCGCCTCCCTTAATTTGCAATTTGATCTGTCCAGCAATTTCTTTAGCCATGATAAATCTAAATTTTTTGTTAATGATTCGGTTAAAACGATGTCATCCTGAGTATGACCGTGTCGCGTCACTTCGTAACCAATGACAGCCGACGTCATTGTCATTCTGCCTGTGACATCTCCCGTGGGCCCGGACTCCTTTCACACACTCAGCCTCTCCCTTGCCGTCTTTTACAACGACCCGGAAGGGGGCGTATCGAGTATGATCCGAGATATAAACCCGGACACCGCGCGATTATTATTCACGCACTACCTGTGAATTTTCGAGTTCAAGCGGAGTTTTACGTCCGAAGATCTTGACCATCACCTTGAGCTTCTTCTTCTCACGATTAACTTCCTCAATGATTCCGTCAAATCCTGAGAACGGACCCGAGGTCACCTTTACAGCCTCGCCTACGATATAATCATTACCCTCGTCGGTCGAGTCGAGCAGTTCGTCAGCTGCACCGAGCATGCGGCGCACTTCTGACTCACGCAANGATTCGGGCGCAGCATCCTTGCCACGTCCACGAAGGAAGTCNATTACATTAGTAGTATTGCGGAGCTCATAGAGAACCTCACCGGTAAGAATACACTCTACGAAGACGTAACCGGAGTAGAGATTCTTCTCCTTAACGACCTTCTTGCCGTTCTTAACGGACATAACCTTCTCGGTAGGTATCAGCACCTGAAAGACATAATCGCCGAGGCCGGTGTTGCGGATTGCTCCGTCAAGCACCTCTTTNACCTTAGCTTCCTTGCCTGAAATGGCGCGGAGCACATACCAAGCTTTCTTCAATTCTTCAGCCATTGCCGTAATTTACCAGATAAGGATTAACGTCCGAGAGAGTAGATAAAGTGCATAATGGTGTCGACCACCTGATCCATCACGAAGATAATCGCAGCTATGATAATGGAAGCGACAAGCACGATTACCGCGCTTTTGACCAGCTGGGTCTTNGTAGGCCAAGAAGTCTTATACCGAAGCTCGGTATACGACTCCTCTAAATCCGTAAGCAGTTTAAGTTTACTCATTTGNNTNTGTTTTTAGCACGGGACGAGAGACTCGAACTCCCGACACCCGGTTTTGGAGACCGGTGCTCTACCAACTGAGCTAGTCCCGTATGAAAGAAACCGGCCTTGAACGGAGTCAATTATGGCACGCCTCGCGTCGAGGCCGGTTTCTTATAGGGTTTCGGATTGGTTTACAATCCTAATTGAGTGGTATTATTCGAGGATCTCGGTGATCTGACCCGAACCTACGGTGCGGCCACCCTCNCGGATAGCGAAACGCAGACCTGCGTCNCAAGCAACCGGGTTGATGAGCTCAACGTTGATCTCAACGTGGTCACCGGGCATTACCATCTCTACACCTTCGGGGAGAGTGATCTCACCGGTTACGTCAAGTGTACGGATGTAGAACTGGGGACGATACTTGTTGTGGAACGGAGTGTGACGACCGCCTTCCTCTTTCTTGAGGATATAAACAGAAGCCTTGAATTTGCTGTGGGGCTTAACAACACCCGGGTGGCAGATTACCATACCGCGCTTGATGTCCTTCTTGTCGATACCNCGGAGGAGGAGACCTACGTTGTCACCAGCCTCACCCTGATCGAGGAGCTTACGGAACATCTCAACACCGGTAACAACNGACTTCATGTCTGCGCCAAGGCCCATGATCTGAACCTCNTCACCNACCTTCACGATACCTGTNTCAATACGGCCGGTAGCAACGGTACCACGACCGGTGATTGAGAACACGTCCTCAACAGGCATAAGGAAGGGTTTGTCGATGTCGCGGGGAGGCAGGGGAATCCAGTTGTCAACAGCCTCCATGAGCTCCATAACCTTCTCNTCCCACTGGGGCTCNCCATTGAGAGCACCGAGGGCAGAACCACGGATGATAGGAGTCTCGTCGCCATCGTATTCGTAAGTCGAAAGAAGATCGCGCATTTCCATCTCAACGAGGTCGAACATNTCTTCGTCGTCCACCATGTCACACTTGTTGAGGAACACAACGAGACGGGGAACGTTCACCTGACGAGCGAGAAGGATGTGCTCGCGAGTCTGNGGCATNGGACCGTCAGTAGCNGCAACNACGATGATAGCNCCGTCCATCTGAGCAGCACCGGTAACCATGTTCTTNACNTAGTCNGCGTGNCCCGGGCAGTCAACGTGAGCATAGTGACGGTTNNNNGTCTNATACTCNACGTGNGCNGTATTAATTGTNATACCNCGCTCTTTNTCCTCNGGAGCGTTGTCAATCTGATCGAATGACTTAACCTCTGAGAGACCCTTCTTAGCGAGCACTGTGGTGATAGCNGCNGTAAGNGTAGTCTTNCCNTGGTCAACGTGACCGATAGTACCGATGTTNACATGCGGCTTNGTTCTTTCGAATTTTTCTTTNGCCATAANTTNGCTATTNTTATNNTNTTANTNNTNATTNCTTNNNGNCGAGGAGANGNNTGANNTATAGNGNNAANGGCNNNATNTGANNCCGNNANNTNTTNCTGTACCAAGNAAGNGCTCNANNNCGGGATTTGAACCCGCGACCTCTTCCTTACCAAGGAAGTGCTCTACCCCTGAGCTACATTGGCGTAATGTTTTCAAAAAGTGGAGCGGAAGACGAGGCTCAAACTCGCGACCCTCAGCTTGGAAGGCTGATGCTCTATCAACTGAGCTACTTCCGCAAAAAGAAGTTTGTGGGCGAAGATGGATTCGAACCACCGAAGGTAAAAACCAGCAGATTTACAGTCTGCCCCATTTGGCCACTCTGGTATTCGCCCTAATTCCTTTTTCTAAAGTTTAGTTGAGCCTCTTGTCGGATTCGAACCAACGACCCCGAGATTACAAATCACGTGCTCTGGCCAACTGAGCTAAAGAGGCAACAAATTGATGTTCTCTTGCAGTCAAGAGTAAGTATCTCTCTCAATTGCGATGCAAAAGTACAACGTTTTTTTTATCCGTGCAAATATTTTCGCGAAAAAATCGCACTATTTTTCGCACTATTTTCATTCTTCTTTTCCGACAAGCGTTTACCACCTTATTATATTATATAGACACAGTCTTCACTCGCCGTCTCAGATAGAAATTCCGTAATCATGCTTTAACTCATCCATCACGAACGTTGACTCAAACGAAGCCACCGCATCCATTGAGCCGAGCACGTTCAGAACGAAATCCCTATAAGCCTTCATACTCGAAGCCTGAATTTTCAGCAGATAATCATATCGACCCGAAACATTATAACACTCAGTCACCTCACGCAGCTCACGTATGGCAGACGCAAATCCCTCGGTCATCTCCAGATTCTGCTGCTTGAGCTTGACACTGCAATAGACCGTAAAGCCCATATTCAGTTTATCTACATCAAGCACCGCCACATAACGCTGTATATACCCCTCTCGTTCCAGACGCCGGAACCGCTCGTAAACAGGAGTTGACGACAGGTTTACACGCGCGCCTATCTCTTTAAGCGTAAGCCGGGCATTCTGCTGAAGCAACCGCAGAATCTTGATATCGGTTCCGTCAAGGCGATCTGAAGATGAAGCCATATTTTTTTCTAAATTAAGATGAATAAACCTACACATTTCGGAATATCACCCGAAATACGATTCGCAAATATAGTATTAAATTCTATAATATCATAACTATTTACAGAATTATCTTCTTAATCATTAACTTTACACCCGATTAGAGCGTTAATCTGATAGCGCAAACGCCGCACCATCCGCGAAACTATCCGCACAAAACTCTAAAAGCACAACATCACACATGAACATCGCCTATTCACTCACCGAACTCATCGGCCACACCCCGCTGCTCGAAGTCCGCAATATCGAACGCGCCGAGGCTCTCAAAGGACGCATCCTCGTCAAAATCGAATCATTCAACCCCGGCGGCAGCATCAAGGATCGCGCAGCACTCTCGATGATCGAGACAGCCGAACGGGCCGGACTCATCTCACCGGGCGCAACACTCATCGAACCGACAAGCGGCAACACAGGCATCGGCCTGGCATGGATCGCATCAGTCAAAGGCTATCGGCTCATACTCACCATGCCCGAAAGCATGAGCATCGAGCGCCGCAAACTTCTTGCAGCCCTCGGCGCAACACTCATCCTCACACCCGCCGCAGAAGGCATGAAGGGAGCCATAGCCCGTGCCGAGCAGATACACAGCGAGACTCCCGGCTCATTCATCCCGTCACAGTTCGACAACCGTGCCAATCCCGCCATTCACGAGGCCACGACTGCACGCGAGATCTGGGACGACACCGACGGACGCATCGACATAATCGTGGCCGGCGTAGGCACCGGTGGCACCATCTCAGGCACAGCCCGCGGGCTCAAGCATCGCAACCCCGACATCAAGGCCTACGCCATCGAGCCGGCAGAGTCACCCGTCCTCTCGGGAGGCAAGCCCGGACCCCACAAGATACAAGGCATCGGAGCAGGATTCATCCCTTCCAACTATGACTCATCCGTCGTCGATGGCGTTATACAGGTCGACGCAGACGAGGCCGCCGCATCCGCACGGCTCCTCGCCACTCACGAAGGACTCCTCGTCGGCATCTCGTCAGGCGCAGCTCTCGGTGCCGCACTCCGCCTGGCACGACTTCCCGAAAACGAGGGCAAGCTCATCGTCGCCATCCTCCCCGACACCGGCGACCGTTATCTCTCCACACCCCTATTCGATCGTCCGGAGTAACAGACTCCTCTTATAAAAAAATCAAAATCCTCTCAGGTCGGCACGCAGAGTACCGATCTGAGTTTTTTATTTCTAAACCTCTCAATATTTTTTTAGAAAACCCTTGCAAGGCTTAATATTTATCGCTATTTTTACGCAGCATGATTAAAGAACCTCCTCATTCGCACAAAATAAGTATCGTTATGAAACTTTCAGCTATTTTCGCCCTACTCTTTTGCTGCATGATGACATCGTGCAGCAAAAACAATGAGAACAACGCAACTAAAACTGCCGTCGATAAGATTTCTGTAACGATAGCAGAGACTGTTTCGAAAGTTTCGCCCGAGGTTAAAGAAGATTTCGACCGACTATTTGACGAATGGCACACTGCTTATAAGACCGACTCCGAAATAAGGTTAAGCAGCAGATATATCTACCCCAATCAGCTACCGCAATACGACCAACTCGTCGCCATGGGAAAATCTATCCTGCCACTTGTCGTCGAAAAGATGGCGGGTAATGATTTTTACCTCCCAAGACTGGTATACGAGGGTATATGCCCCGCTGAAAAAATATATAATACCGACACTCTCGGACGCGAACGCGCCAACTATTACATCAGATTATGGGCTGAAAATCATATACACAATTAGCACATTTAGTTACAGTTTTAATTAACTACAGTACAACTATTTAGGGAATAGTTATAAGAATCTATACTGAGCTAATCAACACTACTTAATCACGTTTAGAATCATTCTTCCAATATTCCCGATATATAGTTTGAATATAGCATTTAATTATATTTGCGTAATAAATAAAACTTCCATCTATGAGATCAATCCTCCCATTTATTTTCCTTTGTTGCCTGATGGCATCATGCAGCAAATCCAATCAGGAAATTAATGCTGCCGCCATACTTGACAACAGTCCGGCTGCGATGATTCCAGACAACACCCCGACTCCTTCAGCCGAGGACTTGGCACTGATTGCGACCGCCGTATCAAGAGTCTCACCCGAATTACGAGAAAATTTTGAACGCAAATGTACCGAATGGAAAGACGCCTGCAATAACTCTGACATAAGCCTCAGCAGCAATATGCAGGATTATACCAAGCCGGAGCAATTCACCGAACTTATCGCGATGGGCGAACCGATCATCCCCCTCGTCATCGAAAAAATGGCTCAGGGCGACTTTTTCATGCAGTTGGTATACGAGGGCATCTATCCTGACCAAAAAATCGCCGACTCAAACAACATCGGCCAACAGAGAGCGGCAGACTACGTCCTGACGTGGACCCAAAACGCTAAAAGGCAAGCGAAATAGCTCCTGACGCTCATTCCACAGCACACACATGGATTTTTTTGGCGAAATCTTCGTAAGGTTTCGCCAATTCTTTTTAATTTTGCACATTGAATATTTTGAAAATAATCTATGTACAGGACAAATACATGCGGAGAACTCCGCATTAGCGACGCCGGCAAGGAAGTAACACTCGCCGGCTGGGTGCAGAGAGCTCGCAAGATGGGCGGTATGACATTTGTCGACGTCCGCGACCGTTACGGCATCACACAGGTAGTGTTTGAGAGCGACTCCGACGCCTCACTCTGCGAGGCGGCCAACCATCTGGGCCGCGAGTGGGTAATCCAGGTGACCGGCACCGTGGCCGAGCGCACCAGCAAGAACCCTAACCTTCCCACGGGCGACATAGAGATTATCGCCAAGGATCTCAAGGTGCTCAACCGTAGCGAGGTGCCCCCCTTCACCATCGAGGATGACACCGACGGCGGCGATGACCTGCGCATGAAATACCGCTATCTCGACCTGCGCCGTTCGTGCGTACGCTCCAACCTTGAGCTGCGTCACCGCATGGCCTTCGAGATACGCCGCTATCTCGACTCAAAGGGATTTCTTGAGGTCGAGACCCCTGTGCTCATCAAGTCTACCCCCGAGGGCGCACGCGACTTTGTCGTGCCCTCGCGCATGAATCCCGGCCAGTTCTATGCACTGCCCCAGTCGCCCCAGACCTTCAAGCAGCTGCTCATGGTCAGCGGATTTGACCGCTACTTTCAGATCGTAAAGTGCTTCCGTGACGAAGACCTGCGTGCCGACCGCCAGCCCGAATTCACACAGATCGACTGCGAAATGTCGTTCGTGACACAGGAGGACGTTCTCCAGATGTTCGAAGGCCTCGTGAAGCACATCTTTAAATATGTCAAGGACATCGACTTCACCGAGCCCTTCCCCCGCATGACATGGGCCGATGCGATGCGCCTGTACGGATCGGACAAACCCGACACCCGTTTCGGCATGCAGTTTGTAGAGCTCAAGGACCTCACAGGCGGCAAGAATTTCGCCGTGCTGGATGATGCCGAGTATGTCGGCGCCATCGTCGCCCCCGGCTGCGCCGGATACACCCGCAAACAGCTCGACCAGCTCACCGACTTCGTCAAGCGTCCGCAGGTCGGCGCCAAGGGCATGATGTGGGTCAAGGTCGAGGAGGACGGCTCGATCAAATCGTCAGTATCAAAATTCTATACCGAGGATGATCTCCGTGCATGGACCGACCGCGCCGGAGCCAAACCCGGCGACCTCATGCTCATACTCGCCGGCCCCACGATGAAGACTCGCAAACAGCTCTGCGAGCTGCGACTCGAAATGGGTTCACGTCTCGGACTGCGCGATCCGCAGCACTTCTCATGCCTCTGGGTCGTTGACTTCCCCCTCTTCGAGTGGGACGAAGAGACCCAGCGGTACTACGCCATGCACCACCCCTTCACCGCCCCCAACCCCGACGACATCCATCTGCTCGACTCAGACACCGGTGCCGTGCGCGCCACAGCATACGACATGGTGGTCAACGGCAACGAACTCGGAGGCGGCTCGATACGTATCCACGAGGCTGAACTTCAGGACAAGATGTTCCGTCTCCTTGGCCTCACAGAGGAGGATGCACAGTACAAATTCGGCTTCCTGATGAACGCCTTCAAGTATGGCGCGCCCCCTCACGGCGGACTCGCATTCGGCTTCGACCGATTTGTCTCGATCCTCGCCGGGCTCGACTCTATCCGCGACGTCATCGCCTTCCCCAAGAACAATTCAGGCCGCGACATGATGATCGACGCGCCCTCGGCCATCGACGACTCGCAGTTTGAAGAGCTCCAGATTAAACTTGACCTGAAATCATAGCAGAGTCCCGCGGCCGGCGTAACACCCGGCCGCACACTTGAATATATGACCATAGCTGACATCGTTCAGACCATCGAGGCCTACGCCCCGCCCACGCTTCAGGAATCGTGGGATAACTCAGGGTGGCAGTTGGCCCCGACAGACACCTCGGACCAATGTTCGGGCGTGATGTTGTGCCTTGACGTCACCCCATGCGTGGTCGACGAGGCTCGTGCCCTCGGCTGCAATCTCATCATCTCGCATCATCCGCTCATCTTCCGCGGACTCCGCTCCATCACCGGGTCTACCCCCGCCGAGCGCGCCGTCATCGACGCCATCCGTGCGGGCATAGCCATCTATTCGAGCCACACCGCACTCGACAGTGCCCCGGGCGGAGTGAGCCGTGAACTCGGCACCCTGCTCGGACTCACCGACATGAGTCCCCTGTCACCGTCCCCCACAGGCATTGACGGAGCCGGGCTCGGCATCATCGGCACCGCACCGGGCGGATGCATCACACGCGAGGCGCTCATTGACAGCGTCAAACGCGTCTACTCCGCTCCCCGTGTACGTGTCACCGCCGGCCGTCAAGACTGCAACGGTGCCATTCGCACCATCGCCCTCTCAAGCGGCTCGGGCGGCGAGTTCATCACCACAGCCATAGCACGAGGAGCCGACGCATACATCACCTCAGACGTACGCTACCATGACTTCCTCGACCACGGACGCGAGATACTGATTATCGACACAGGGCATTTTGAGAGTGAAATATGCACTAAATCAATTTTTTCGCGCATTATTTCACAAAAATTTCCTAACTTTGCGGTAAATATGGCCACGTGCGAGCGCAATCCCGTGGAATACATATAACCTCAGCTGGCCTCAGCCCCCGTCATCAGGGGATGGAGCCGGATTTCGTGCATTACGCATCAGCCACATATTACTGACTCAATATCAACAAGGAATCAAACATAACCACTTAATATGGCCAAAGAGCAAACAAAAATCGACCAGGCTAACTCGGTAGAACACCGCCTCCGCTCGCTCTACGAGCTTCAGACCATCCTCTCGGAGATTGACCGCATCCGCACCATCCGCGGCGAGCTGCCCGAGGAAGTCCGCGACCTTGAGGACATCATCGCCGGTCTCCACACCCGCATCGACAAGTACAACCACGAGATCGAGGAACTCCGTTCCATGACCGCGCAGGAGCAGAACAAGATCCATGTCGCACAGGAACAGATCGCGACCTACAAGACCCAGCTCGACAACGTGCGCAACAACCGCGAGTTTGACCTCCTGTCAAAGGAAATCGAGTATCAGACCCTCGAAATCCAGCTCTCCGAGAAACGCATCGGCCAGTATGCCCGCGAGATCGAGACCAAGACCGCCGAGATAGCATCGGCTCAGGACAACCTTACCGACCGCAACCACATCCTTGCCGAAAAGCGTCAGCAGCTCGAAGAGATCATCTCCGAGACCAAGAAGGACGAGGAAGTGCTCCGCACCAAGGCCAAAGACCTCGAAGCACGCATCGACGATCCCCGCACACTCACCGCATTCAAGCGCATCCGCAAGAACGCACGCAACGGCCTCGGAGTCGTATACATCCAGCGTAACGCATGTGGCGGCTGCTTCAACCGCATCCCGCCCCAGAAGCAGATGGAGATCAAGATGCACAAAAAGATTATCGTGTGCGAATACTGCGGCCGCATCATGATCGACCCCGAACTCGCAGGCGTCGGGACCGAACAGCCCGCTAACGATTAATCATCACACCACTCCCCTCACCATAAGATTATATGGAAAAGATTCAACCCGGCAAATACGTAGAGATCGCATACGACCTCTATGCATCGCTTCCCGGTCAGCCCGAGAGCCAGGTACACACCGTCGAGGCCACCGATCCCGAGCGATTCATATTCGGCGTCACTCCCGGACTCATCCCCGCCCTCGCAGCCGCGATCGACGGACTTGAGCAGGGTGCGTCATTCGACGTGACTATCGAGGCCGCTGATGCCATCCCCTTCAATCCCGATGACGTGGCCACTCTTGACCGCGACCTCTTCACCGACGAGAGCGGCAAGCTCGACGAGCGCGTAAAGGTCGGAGCCAAAGTCCCCATGTTCACAGCCGACGGCTATCAGATCACCGGCACAGTGCTCGAAGTCACACCCACCAACGTGCGTATGGACTTCAATCACCCGCTCGTAGGTCAGGCACTGCACTTCGCCAACGGTAAAATCATCACCGTGCGCGACGCCACTCCCGAAGAACTCCACCCCTCACACTGCGGAGGCGGTTGCGGAGGATGCGGAGGCGGCTGCGGCTCCGACAGCTCATGCGGCGAGGGCGGCGGTTGCTGCGGAGGATGCAACTGACCCCCCGGCAACAACGACCAATCCCGACACTCAACCCTTTCACACCTTATTAATATTATAGAAACCATATATGGCAACAACTGCAGACTTTAAAAACGGAATGTGCCTCGACATCGACGGCCAGTATTTCTTCATCGTAGAATTTCTCCACGTTAAGCCCGGCAAAGGCCCCGCTTTCGTCCGCACCAAACTCAAGAACGTACAGACCGGCCGTGTCCTTGACAAGACTTGGAACTCAGGCGTCAAGGTCAACGAAGTGCGCATCGAGCGTCGCCCCTACCAGTACAGCTACAAGGACGACATGGGCTATCACTTCCTCCACACCGAGACATGGGAAGAGGTGATCATCCCCGGCGAGAGCATCGAAGGCGTACAGTTCCTCAAGGACGGCGACATCTGCGAGGCAATGGTACACGCTGAGAGCGACACCATCCTCACATGCGAGATGCCCACCTCAGTAGTGCTTGAGATCACCTACACCGAGCCCGGCATCAAGGGTGACACCGCCACCAATACTCTCAAGCCCGCCACTCTTGAGACCGGTGCTGAAGTACGCGTACCCCTCTTCTGCAACATCGGTGACAAGGTTGTCATCGACACCCGTGACGGTTCTTACAAAGAGCGCGTAAAGGAATAATCATTCCCGACCCACTCGTCAGGACAAAATAATCGATGCGGGCACAGGTCACAATCCTGTGCCCGTATTTCTATTAACAGCACAGCCCACCACCCCACACATGCTGGAGACACACCCCTTCCCTCCTTACCTGCCCCCCTCAGCCCGCGTGCTTATCATGGGCACATTCCCGCCCCAGCCCCACCGCTGGGCTATGGAGTTCTACTATCCCAACCGCACCAACGATTTCTGGCGCATAATCGGACTACTCATCTACGGTGACAAGGACGCGCTCTATGACACGTCCACCCGAACATTCCGCCTCCCGCTCATACGCGACACCCTTGACCGTTGTGGCATAGCGCTCCACGACACCGGCCACACCGTGCGCAGGCTCAAGGACAATGCATCGGACAAATATCTTGAGATTGTCACACCCGTCCGGCTCTTCGACCTGCTCGGACAGATCCCCTCATGCCACACCGTCGCCACCACAGGTGAGAAAGCAGCCGGAGTCATCGCCACCCTCACCGGCACCGAGCCGCCCCGCATGGGCGAATGCGTCCACGACCCCGTCCACGGGCTCGACATCTGGCGCATGCCCTCCACTTCACGCGCCTATCCGCTGCCGCTCGAACAGAAAGCCGCCTACTACGCCCGCCTCTTCCGCTCGGCCGGCATCATACCCGACTCGGACGACTGACACCCTCATCATCCGCACGTTTCACCTATATAACCTTAATATACAATGCTACTCAACATAGCCCTCCTCGTTATCGGACTGGTGCTCATACTTGCCGGCGCCAACTACATGACCGACGGATCGGTCGGTATAGCCAAACGCTTCGGCATGTCCGACTTCCTCATCGGCCTCACCATAGTCGCCATGATGACCAGCGCTCCCGAGCTCGTCGTCTCAGTCACCAGTGCCATCAACGCATCACCCGAGATGGCAATAGGTAACATCGTCGGGTCAAACATCTTCAACATCTGCGTCATCATCGGTATCACCGCGTTAATCAAGCCTATAGCGGTAACCTCAGGCGTGCTCGTCAACGAGATTCCTCTCGTCATACTCTCATCGGTCGTACTGCTTATCATGGGGCTGGCACCCGTGCTCGACGGCGGGCCGATGAGCGTGACACGTGTCGACGGACTCCTACTGCTGGTGTTCTTCGTCATCTTCATGCGTTATACCTTCGCATCGGCCAAGTCAGCACCTCAGCCTGAGACAGCATCCGCCGAACCGGCCAAAGCACCTATACCCCTATGGCGTGCGCTGCTGCTGACGGTCGGCGGACTCGCGGCACTCATCCTCGGCGGACAGTGGTTTGTCAACGGAGCCTCAGGCATAGCCCGTGCCATCGGATGGTCAGAAGGGCTCATCGGTCTCACCATCCTCGCCGCAGGCACCTCGCTCCCCGAGCTCGCGACATCAATTGTGGCCGCCACCAAAGGATTTCCCGGCATCTGCCTCGGCAACGTCATCGGGTCAAACATCTTCAACATCTTCTTCGTCCTCGGCTGCACAGCCACAGTCACCCCGCTGTCGTTCGGCACAATCAGCCTGTTTGATCTCATAGTCCTCGCCGCAGTGAGCGTACTGTTCTGGATATTCGGATGGTTCTACGGCCGGCGCACCATCACGCGTCCCGAAGGCGCCCTCTTCATCATCCTCTACATCGCATATATCACATGGCTCTATCTCAATCTCCCGGCATGACACAGACATCAGGAAGAGAATAAAAGAAACTACCTCGACATTATCACACAATTTTTATCGCTAAAGGTTACTGAAAAACGATAAAAATTGTGTAATTTTGCGCATCCTTTAGTCTAAACCATCAGGAGGTCGGCATGCCTCGCAAGCACCGCCCCCTACATTCTTCACGGTATTATTATTTAATAATGGACAATCTAATCACCATTTCACCGTCGCCCCACGCACAGACCCCTACCACTGTGACGCGACTGATGCTTCATGTCATCATCGCACTGGTTCCGGCCGTCCTCGTGGCGCTCTACTACTTCGGTATCGGTGCGGCCATTGTCATCATCACTTCCATAGTGGGATGCGTCGCCGCCGAGTATCTAATCACACGCTACATGATGGGCCGCAAGCCATCTATCGGCAATCTGTCAGCTGTACTGACCGGTCTGCTCCTGGCGCTCAACCTCCCCTCCAACATCCCCGTATGGATGATACTGATCGGATGTGTCGTAGCCATCGGCATCGGCAAGCTCACATTCGGCGGACTCGGATGCAACATCTTCAACCCCGCACTCGTAGGCCGCGTGTTCCTGCTCCTGTCATTCCCCGTTGCCATGACCACATGGCCCGAGCCTCTGGTCAACCGTATGGCTTACACCGACGCTACGACCGGCGCTACTATTCTCGGCAAACTCAAGATGGGTCTCGTGGACGCAGCTGACGTCAATCTGCTCGACGCCGCCATGGGCAACATCGGCGGTTCGCTCGGCGAGGTCGGAGCCATCGCACTCCTCCTCGGATTCATCTATCTGCTCTGCTTCCGTGTCATCACATGGCACATCCCGGTAGCCATCATAGGTACCGTAGCCATCTTCTCGCTCTGCATCGGAGCCCCCGTATGCGTCGAGCTCCTCTCGGGCGGTCTGCTCCTCGGCGCCATCTTCATGGCCACGGACTATGTCACCTCACCCATGAGCCGCTCAGGCATGCTGCTCTACGGAGTGATGATCGGCATCATCACTCTCATCATCCGCCAGTGGGGTGCTTATCCTGAAGGCATGTCATTCGCCATTCTCATTATGAACGGCGTGACACCACTTATCAACCGTTATATGAAACCACGTAAATTTGGCGAAGGGAGGGCAGTAGCATGAAATCGACATTGACCAACATGGTGCTATCGCTCGGCACCATCACCATCGTGGCCGCCGCTCTCCTTGCCGGAGTCTACTCGGTCACCAAGGAACCTATTGAAGAAGCCAACCGCCAGAAGACTACCGAAGCCATCGCCGCCGTTCTCCCCGAAGGGGTTGAGATAGCCGAAGGTCAGGAAGTGATCGTAGGCGGTGAGTCACGCCCCGTCACCATCTACACCGCCACTAAGGACGGTCAGCCGGCCGGAGCCGCTGTCGAGAGCTACTCGCTCGACGGATTCTCAGGTGAGATCAACATAATCTACGGATTCGATGCCGAAGGCACAGTCACCGGATTTGAAGTCATCCAGCAGGCCGAGACCCCGGGCCTCGGAGCCAAGATGAACGACTGGTTCCGTATGACCGAGGGCCGTCGCAGCATCATCGGGCTCAACTCATCAGCCAACAACCTCACCGTCAGCAAGGACGGCGGTGACGTCGACGCCATCACGGCCGCAACCATTACATCACGCGCATTTCTCGACGCACTGCGCCGTGCAGATGCCGCCTTCCGTCAAACCACAGCTAACTAATACCTGACGACGATGAATTCCAGACTCAGAATACTCTTCAACGGCATCATAGCCGAGAACCCCACATTCGTCCTCCTGTTGGGTATGTGCCCCACCCTCGGCACCACCGGCAGCGCCACCACCGGCATGAGCATGGGCCTCGCCACAATGGCAGTGCTCATCTGCTCAAACGTAGTGATCTCGCTCATCAAGAATCTCGTGCCCGCCAAGGTGCGCATCCCCGCCTACATCGTGGTGATCGCCACCTTCGTGTCAGTGCTCCAGCTCGTCATGCAGGCCTACCTGCCCGCGCTCAACGCCATGCTGGGTATCTTCATCCCGCTTATCGTGGTCAACTGTATCCTGCTCGGCCGTGCCGAAGCCTTCGCCTCGCGCAACGGAGTCATCGACTCATGCCTCGACGGCATCGGCATCGGACTCGGATTCACACTCTCGCTCACACTGCTCGGTGCAGTGCGCGAATTTCTCGGATCAGGCACCATCTTCGGTTGCCAGATCTATCCCGAGTCATACGGTTCGCTCATTTTCGTGCTCGCACCCGGAGCGTTCATCGCACTCGGACTGCTCATCGCACTCTTCACCAAATTACGCACTAAAGAAGCCTAAACCACCATGCTCGAATACATCTCAATCATCATAACGGCAATCTTTGTCAACAACATTGTCTTTGCCCAGTTCCTCGGCATCTGCCCGTTCTTAGGCGTGTCGCGCAAACTCTCGTCAGCCGTAGGTATGGGAGCAGCCGTAACATTCGTAATGGTGCTCGCTACCGCCGTGACATGGCTCCTGCAGGACCTCGTGCTCAATCCCTTCGGACTCGGATTCATGCAGACCATCGTCTTCATCCTCGTCATCGCCGCCCTCGTGCAGATGCTCGAAATCATCCTCAAGAAGATAGCCCCCGCACTCTACAGCGCACTCGGTGTATTCCTCCCCCTCATCACCACCAACTGTGCCGTGCTCGGTGTGGCCATCCTCGTGATACAGAAGAATTTCAACCTCGGACAGTCACTTGTCTACGCATTTGCCACCGCCATCGGCTTCACAATGGCCATCTCGATCTTTGCAGGCATACGCGAACAGCTCCAGCTCGCCGACACCCCCAAGGCAATGCGCGGCGTGCCCATCGCACTCATCTGTGCAGGACTCCTCGCCATGGCATTCATGGGATTCTCGGGCATCAAGATAGGATAACATCCTCCTGTCCGTTCTAAAACATCAGGCCGCAGACGCGACGCTCACCGCCGCATCTGCGGCTTTTCCGTATTCTTGCGCATGACACGTTAATATTCATTAAAAATGCAATACCCACCTTATTGTTCGTAATTATTAACGTATCTTTACACAGCACCATTATAATCACGTATCTATAAACATTATGCATTGGGGAAAATTTCTATTCGCGATACTACTTATTGTATCGTCTACATTATCTGCGCGTACTACTTTCCCATACGATTTCTCGCCACAGGATGGGTTGCTTACTCCGGCTGAAAACGTACACCGCTCGGAAAAATGTCTTAACGGCCTGTGGGAATTGCAGATCATACCGCTTCCGGAAGGATGGAAAGGAGGGACCGGCAATGCACCCGAACTCACACCACCGGTCGATGGCGCATGGGAAACGACTAAAATTAAGATACCTTCACCCATCAACGTCAATGACTGGGGCCGCGGACTGCACACAGGCGCAGGCACCGGTCATCCCTACGTCCCGTCATCAGTCTACTATCCCTCCTATCCCGACCATTGGGCCGGAGCCCGTATGGCATGGTTGAGACGCGAATTTCCGACGCCTGACGCTCTCGGCGATGACCGCGTCATCCTCCACTTCGAGGCCGTAGCCGGAGATGCCATAATAATTGTGAACGGCAAGGAGGTCATGACAAACTTCGGTCTGCATCTGCCGTTCGAGGCGGAAGTGACCGACTATCTGCACACTGACGGACAGCCAAACGAACTAATGGTCGGAGTGCGCGATACACAGCTTTTCGACAACCGCCATCCTGACTATCCTATGATGGCCGCTACTTACCCGACAGGCTCCAACACTGACTATCTCCTCGGCATCTGGCAGGACGTCTATCTCCACACAGTGCCGTCGGTAGCGATTGATGACCTCTATATAAAACCGCTTGTCGACCGTGACAGCCTGCTCATAGTCACTACCGTAACCAATCTCTCCGACACGCCCAGACGCCTTACATTGTCGGGAGATATACGTAAATGGATGAATCACGCCGATTACGACGACGTACTCTCAGCACCCGTACCGTCATGGGAGCTCGGCGAGACAGCTCTGATCATCGCCCCGTCGGAAGCATTCACCGTCGCTCCGGGCACAAAGCAGGAAGTAACTCTCGGCGTCGTACCGAAGGACGCCCTCGCTCACTGGACTCCCGACACCCCCAATCTATACACCGCTCTGATAAGCCTTAACGACAACGGCAGGGAGATTGATCTGAAGGCTGCCCGTTTCGGCTGGCGCCAGTTCACGATCGACGGCAGCGATTTCAAGCTCAACGGCAAGAAGATACAATGCTTCGGTGACATACAGCACCCATTCAGCGCCTACATCACCTCGCGCCGGTTCGCATACGCATGGTATAAGATGATAAAGGATTTCGGTGGCAACTGCGTGCGTCCTCATGCCCAGCCCTGGCCGCGGGCCTATTATGATATGGCCGATGAAATGGGCCTCATGGTACTCGACGAGACAGGTCTGTTCGGCAGCTCGATACGTCTGAATTTCGAGTCGCCGGAATTCTGGAGCCGCTCGCGCGAGCATCTGCACGACCTTATAATGCGTGACCGCAACCACCCGTCGGTAATCGGATGGAGCGTCGGAAACGAGACGTTTGCCATCGCACTCCTCAACAAACCCACCGAGGCAATGGCCGCCGCATGGAACGACAGCCTCGCCGCACTCGCATCCAACGTCCCCCGATGGGATTCGACCCGCGCGTTCATCACCCTTGACGGCGACCGAGACCTTGACGGCCGGATGCCGGTATGGAGCCGTCACCTCGCGCACGGACTGGAGCTCCACCAGATTCCGACCGACAATCCCCGTCCCCTCATCGTAGGAGAGTCCGGAGCCACATATTACGGACGTCCCGAACAGCTGTATCAGTTTGTCGGCCAGGACGCCTACCGCGACTATCACGGACGCAATCGCGCGCTTGGCGTCGACGTCTATCAAAACGTCATGCAGATGGCCCTCCCCATGCTTGACTATTACTCTCCCTCCGAAGTCTGCTGGTTCGGCATTGAGCATCTGCCGCTCGGCTATTCCGATTTCAGCCGTCTCCCCGATAGCAGCGATGGCATCTTCGCCGGCCGGCCTTACGAGGAGGGCAAACCGGGCTATCAGTACGAACGCATACCGCCCTACGTCACGACATTCAATCCCGGTCTCGACCCCGATCTACCGTTATACCGTCCGATGGCCATGTTCGACGCATTGAAAGCTGCCCTCCACGGCGAAAGCTGGGAGGCCCCCGGCAACCATCATCACCCCGACACTGTCCCTGCGCCTACACCCCGATATAACAATGTATGGTTAGGCGAGTCGCGCTCGTCCGCGCTGGATTCGCTATTCTCACGGCTGGGCATACCGACCGTCCGCAAACCCTCGCGCACATCGCTGATCGTCCTCGACGCCTCATCGGCATCTGCCTCCGACGTCAGGAAAGCACTTTCGGCCAAAGGTGCCGGAATACTTGCTTTCGTCACCGGCGACAGCCTGAGTCCTCATCTCGCCGGGATGCTCCAAACAGAAATAGAAGTGATACCGTTCGAGGCGACCGCCATGAAGGCCGAGCCCGCATCACAGTGGAGCCGATATTTCGAACTCCCCGACTTATATTTTGCCGAGAGCGCACCTGACGGCGCCGACCGTCACATTGTCAAACGCATCATTGCCGGCCCCGTGCTTGAGAACGCCGACATAGCGCTACGCTGCGCCGACACAGACTGGTCGCTGTTCAACAACGTAGCCGAACACTGGAAATGCGCTCAGGTGTGTCTGTACGAAGCGCTCGACAAGCCCGACGGAGCTACGTTAATCACACTCCCCGTTTCGGGCAAGCATAAACTCGCCCTGACTACCGCCGACCCGTCACTGCCATACGAAACAAACCTGCGTTTCTGGCAACGACTCCTCTCGATAATCGGACTTGACAGCACAGTTCCCGTCATCAGGAACGACCATACGAAACGCCCTCATGACCTCCTCCTTGACGGCCCCATGAACTGACACAAAACCGCACAAAAAAAATGCCCTCCGAACAGTCGCTGAAAAATGACTGATCCGGAGGGCATAATACCGTCAGTGCTGCCGTGCGTCGCGATGCGTTATCAGAAACTGAGCCTCGTAAGGAGCCAGAGTTATCGACATCGGGAGTGACAGTGGTGTACGTGTGAGTGCGACTGGATGCCATAATTCCGCTGACCGGACACTATATTCAGCTATCGGAGTCACATTGACACTCTCATTGCTGTGATTGTAGAGAATGTATACATCCGTCCCCTCCTCCGGGAGAGTGCGACGTGCATATTGCAGCGGGGCCACACCGGCGAGTGACGGCCTGACTCCACGTTCGGCCAGCATAGCACCCGTATCGTCACCGAGACGACAGCGTATCACAGGCACACCTGACTCCTCAAGCCTGCGTAACGCCTCCTCAGCCTCTCGGCTTACCACAGCGCGGTCCTCAACCAGCAGTGCCTTATAACTCATGCCACCCTTGACATCTATACGTCCGTCTGACGAGGGCGAGAAACGGTTGAGCAGAGCATCGGATGTAGCGACATCAAACGTATAATCACCCGGTATGTCAGGCAGACGGTAAGCCATAGTCTTGCCGGGGAGTTCATCACCGAGATACACGCACAGATCGACCGATGGCCGTCCCTCACGCATCATTCCCGCACAGCGTGCCTGATAGTCCCAGAACGTACGTGAGGAATCCCAGCGTGGATGGAAACGGTGAAAGACGTATGGATGTGCGCTTGCCGCGTCATCATACTTCCTGTCGGCCCACGGCTGATAGGAGGACGCACACACCGCCATCTCATTTATCCCGCGACAATATGCCAGATTGGCTATGCGCAATAATTCTTCCCATGTCGCAGAGTAAGGTGTGTCAGTGAACGCCTCGCCTGACGCAATAGGGTGTCCGTACAGATGGGCTGAGGACGCGGCGTCAAGCACATCATAATTTCCATCTTTCTGATAAGCCCAGAACTCACCTTGCGGTTTATCAACCTGTCCGCGCGAACGGATATTATCGTTGTCTATATTCAGCATAGCCTGTGAAGTGAAGGTCACTCCATAGTCGTGACACAGGCGTGTCAGCGTGCCGTAAAAATTATCGGCGATAGTCTCAGCCACCGTGCGGCGGAAATCGGCAAGGACACTCATACTCCTGTCACGCCCGTCGACTATATAACCCGCGAATACAGGGAGCCACTGTGTCAGCCCGTAGCCACGGCGCGAGCGAAATACGTCTTCAAAACCGGCCGTCCAGTTCTGCACGCCCGCCTCATGGCTATCCATGCACATTCCCGAGGGGGATGCGCCGACGGCACTCAGGGAGTCAGCTATTGCCTTGAAATAATTGTCAAACTGCATCTTTGCAGCCTCGGCACTCATCACGTCCGCCTCATATCCTAAGGCATTCTTACGCCCATGCTTGGTGCGCGCCCCGGTCGGTACATAGCCGAACCTCATCACACGCCACCGTCCCGGCATGACACTTACCGACAGCTCACCCTCCGGCGAAAGGGATGCACTGACATCAGTGACATCCTCATGTCTTACCGCACCATGATCGGCACCTGTGACCGACGGATAGGTCACCTCCGTGCGCAGGCCTGTCATTACCTCGACATTGTCAATGACATCGTATGGGTAAAGACGTATATCTCCCACCCGGAGTTGACCGGCATTGCCGGGAGAACCGTCAGCGAGCACCACGCGGCCATATCGGCCTGATGCGGCCGGAAAACTCACGGTTCGCGTACGGATCTTATGGCCGATCACACTCTCTATCGGCGGCATTACCGTGGCCTGAGTCCAATTGATGCCGTCGTCACTCACCTCCAGACGTCCGACGGGAGGATATTCCTGATACAAAGCTGCGAAGTATCGTTCACGCGGCTGCCCGGGTATATTCATCGAGCTTGTCGACCCCTTGCCACGTGGTCCTGTGAAATAAGTCATACCTCTTGCCACGAAGCCCTCAGGAAACTCAAAACTTATCGTATCATTCCTGTCACGGCCCACATTCACAGTACCCGACAACACTGTAAGAGGAGCCGAAGCGTCATCATCGCGCCACATTACGGTCGCGACATCACGAAATCCTTCAGGCACACCGCTCAGGTCGACCCTGAGCACGCCGTCAGCACCGACATCGGCTATGGTATCGACATAAGCAGTCTTCTTCATACCCATCTCCTTAGTTATCCACGGACCACCGGCCACATAGCCGTTGCTCGCGGCCACCTCGAACGACAGTCCGAGATCCCTGGCCCGCACAGCCGCATGCCTGAGCATATCCCACCATTCGGGGCTCATCGAGTCGAACGCCCCCTCACATTTGCCGTGCACCTGATCGTAGAACACGACACCCCCGACACCTTTATCCTTAAAGGCTGCAAGATCGGCGTCGATACCCTCGCTGGTAGTCTCAGTCTCGCCATGGAACCACCACACCTTGGTACGTGTGGAGTCCTCAGGCTCGACAAACCGTTCCCACATCGTCCGTCCCTGCGCCACACCGACACAGCACATCAGGGCTACGGTCACTGCCACGTGGCGGGTGATATTCCGGAATATATTAACGGGATTTTTTATCGATGTCTTGATTATACAATATTCATTTACTAACTTTGTAACACTGCTCATGAGGATGATACTTGGGTAATTAGGCACGACTAAATTACCTATTTTATAGATATTTTTTATAGATATTGGACAAAATAATTATATTTTTATGAAACTTATTGGGTTATTGGGATATATTATGGCATGTGCATCGAGCTTAGGAGCTCAGACCATGATATTCGTCGATCCGGCCGGGGATGATCTGAACAGCGGGGATGAGAGTCATCCCCTCAGGTCAATTGACTCCGCTATGCACAAGGCCCGGAGCCGGGTTACAGGCGATGTTGTGATATATCTTCGCGACGGTGAATATCGCCTTGATTCACCACTACGGATCACAGGAGCGGACAGCAACAAAGATAAATCTCTGACCATCGCCGGTTATCCCGGAGAGTCGCCTGTCCTGAAGGGCAGCGTGTTACTGCATTGCGACTGGAAACCTTACCGCGACAATATAATGCAGTCCGAGATCAAAGCAGGACCTGACATAGATATGCTGCTGGTAAACGGCAAAATACGTCACATGGCCAGGTATCCCGATTATGACCCCACGGCCGTACGCTTTAACGGCACTTCGGCCGACGCCACATCTCGTCAGCGGGTCAAGAAGTGGAAAAATCCCGAAGGAGGCTTTCTACATGCCATGCACGTGAGCGACTGGGGCGACTTCCATTACCGGATAAAAGGTAAAGACAAAAGCGGCAATCTAATTCTCGAAGGCGGTTGGCAGAACAACCGTCGTGACGGACTGAGTGACGACAACCGTATGGTCGAGAACATATTCGAGGAGCTGGACGCGCCCGGAGAATGGTATTATGACAGTACGAAGTCTATACTCTATTACTATCCTATGCCTGGCGAAGACCTTGCATCGGCAACCATCGAGGCTCCGCAGCTCAAACACCTCATCGAGATGAACGGATGTGACAATGTGAGGGTGAAAGGATTGGAACTCACACAGACGGCGCGGACTTTCATGGAGGAATACGAGCCACTTCTGCGCTCGGACTGGACGGTCTATCGCGGCGGCTCCATCCTGCTTGAAGACACCGAGAATTGCGTGATAGACAACTGTTATATGCACAACCTCGGAGGCAACGCCATCTTTGTCTCGGGCTTCAACAGAAATTCCGAGGTAAGATCGTCACATATCACCCGTATCGGAGCCAGCGCAATATGTTTCGTTGGCAATACCGATGCCGTACGCTCTCCATCGTTTGAATACCACGAGTATGTCCCCTTTGGCAGCATTGACACTTTGCATGGACCTAAGACCGACGACTACCCTGCCGGCTGTCTGGTCTATGACAACCTCATTCACGACATCGGCATGTACGAAAAGCAGGTCACGGGTGTCGAACTGTCGATGTGCCGAAACATAACGGTCAGCCACAACAGCATCTATGACACACCGCGTGCCGGCATCAACGTAAGCGAAGGCACATGGGGCGGACACATAATCGAATACAATGACGTGTTTGACACCGTTAAAGAGACCGGCGACCATGGATCGTTCAACTCTTGGGGACGTGACAGGTTCTGGCATCCCGACCGTCAGGTGATGGATTCGATCGCACGCACCGCTCCCGGACTCATCCTGGCCGACGTGATCGAACCGGTGGTGATTCATGACAACCGTTTCAGGTGCGACCGCGGATGGGATATAGACCTTGATGACGGATCATCCAACTATCACATCTATAATAACCTATGTCTCAACGGAGGCATCAAGCTACGCGAGGGTTTCTATCGTCGTGTCGAGAATAACATAATGATCAACAACACCTTTCACCCCCATGTGTGGTTTGATGACAGCGGCGACTCATTTACCCGCAACATCGTGATGCGGCACTACGCGCCGACTATGATCAACCGCTGGGGCAATGAGGTGGATTATAACATCTTCACCGACAGCATAGCCTATCACTTCGCCCGCGACAACGGCACCGACAGCCATTCGATCGTAACAAAAGTATGTTTTGTCGATCCGGCATCGGGCGACTTCAGGATCTGCAACAGCGCCATCGACGTGTTCCGGCAGGGATTTCAGAATTTCGACATGAACAGCTTCGGAGTCGTCTCCGACCGGCTCAGACGCATGGCGGCAGTACCTGTCATGCCCGAGGTGCAATCGGTCAGGATCATTGAGGAGTCACCCGTAGTCGAATGGAGTGACTGGAGACTCAAGAATCTGTCGACACCCGGCGAACAGTCGGCCACGGGCATGAGTTCGATACGCGGCGTATACGTAGTGGGCATGACCGACGGCACAAATGCAATCAATGTCCCACTGCGGGCCAACGATGTGATTATTGGTGCGGGCGACATGAATGTCGATAATCTTGACGATTTCTTTCAGGCAGTACGATCATCATCACGCCCGTTGCGCCTCACATTATTCCGCAACCAGCACGAGACCACTGTCACTCTCCCCTGACACAATAGGATATAAATAACAGACGACACTCCGGATCATCGCCCCCATCAGGGAGAGCGATCCGGAGTGTCGTTATGTTGATTCTATACTTTACTTGAACAGGTGAGCGTACTTCTCAAGCAGAGCCTTGAAGCGTGCGTCGTCGCGCAGAGGGGCGCAATTGATATTGGCCTCGGCCGCTTTGGTCCAGTTGTGGTAATTGGCGTAACCCTTTTCGAGCGACACCTCCATACATTTCAATGCGCGCTCAGGCATACCGGCCTGTGAATAATAACATGTGGCGTAATAGTTTACCGCTCCGTCATAATCGTCCGCAGTATCGAGCACACGCTGCATCCAGTTGTCGGCCTGTTCCTTACGATCGAGGGCAAGCAGAGCAAAACCTCTGAACGAACGTACGTTGTCAAAATCGAAATCCATATCGAGCACCATCTCGTAGGCACGTTCGGCGTTGGCCTGCTGCTTACGGTAATCGCCGAGCACCCATCCGCGGAGTATCTGCAACTCAGGATTCTCGGGATTGACCATAGCGGCCTCGCTGAGTGCGACCGATGCATCGGCCAGCTGACCGAGGTCAACCTGAGCGAGAGCCTTGGCAACGAGCGCCTCGATATCCTCTGGTGACTTGTCAAGCGCCTTGTCGGCCGCTGACAGCGCACCCTCACTGTCACCCGTAGCACGGAGTATACGCGACTTGATTACATAGTAAAACTCATTGTCGTCAGTTGCGCTGATGGCATAGTCGGCATTGAGCAGAGCACGGTCATAACGGCCGAGATAATAATAACACTCGGCCAGCGCGCCGTTAAGTCCCGGGTAAGAATCAAGGTTCTCGTTGATGATCTTGTCATAATCGGCGATAGCGGCCAGATAATTGCAGTGACCCTGAGCGATCATCGCCCGGATGAAGTAGAACATACCGTTACGCGGAGCCTTGCTTATCGCCGCTGACAGACCGGCCATGACGGTGGGATAATCCGAACGCGACAGGTCGACAAGATGACGCAGCGCCGTACCTGTGCTGTAGTTGTCGGTAGAGATAGCGGTGATGTAATCCTCAACCGCTCCGGCCTCGTTACCCATCAGATGACGCACTGATGCACGGCCTATGTAGATCTCGCTGCGGTTGGGCGTGATGGACACGGCACGGTCGGCGATGTCATTGGCCGTACCGAGATTGTTCTGCTTGACGGCCACACGTGCGAGTCCGAGCAGAGCATCCTGGCTGCGGGGATTGAGACGAAGCATCAGATTATAGTCGGCATTGGCCTCCTGATAGCGGCCGAGTTCATACAGCACCTGAGCACGCTGATAGATGGTGCCGTAATCCTGCGGTGACATGGTCAGCACCTGATTGAGGTCGGCAAGCGCATCGGAATATTTCTTCTGACGCTGGTATATCTTAGCGCGGACCTGATATGCCGGGTAGCGGGCCTCCTCATCACCGGGTTCGTAATATTTCATGGCCGTGTTCACGTCATCGAGGGCTTTGATATAATCCTGATGGGCATAATATAGTTCCGCACGGCGCACGAGTGTATCGGGATCACGCGGATCCTCCTCAAGAAGTTCGTCAAAAGCTTTCATAAGAGCCTGAGACATCGGGTCGTCATAACTGGTCTGGGCCGAGGCGCCGAATGCCGCGCTCACGGCGAGCGCCAGGCTTAATGTGATGGATTTTATATTCATGTCTTAAAATTGATACTTGTGATGATGGGGTAACGCGTTGTTCAGAAGCGGTCGATGACCTCACGTATGGCGGAGAGGCGGCGCAGGAGTGCGGGAAGCTCTGCGAGCGGCAGCATGTTGGCTCCGTCGCTCTTGGCCACCGAGGGATCACGGTGTGTCTCAAGGAATATGCCGTCGACTCCCACAGCGATGCCGGCACGTGCTATGGTGTCGATCAGATCGGGACGGCCGCCGGTCACTCCGGCCGACTGGTTGGGCTGCTGGAGCGAGTGTGTCACATCGAGGATGACGGGTGCGCCGAATTTCTGCATCTCGGGTATACCGCGGTAATCCACCATCAGGTCCTGATAGCCGAATGACACTCCACGCTCGGTCAGAGCCACGTTGTCATTGCCCGCGTCACGCACTTTCTGCAATGCGAAACGCATCGCCTCGGGCGACAGAAACTGCCCCTTCTTGATATTCACGGCCTTACCGGTCACGGCAGCGGCCACGAGTAGATCGGTCTGACGACACAGGAATGCGGGTATCTGCAACACGTCGACATACTCGGCAGCCATAGCAGCCTCTTCGGCCGTATGGATGTCGGTCACCACAGGCACTCCGAACGTCTCACGCACCTTTGCGAGAATGCGCAGGGCCTTTTCGTCACCTATACCTGTGAACGAATCGATGCGCGAACGGTTGGCCTTACGGTACGAACCTTTGAATATATAAGGTATGCCCAGCTCGGAAGTGATCTTGACACACTGCTCGGCGATATCCATAGCCATCTCCTCACCCTCGATAACACAAGGGCCTGCCAGGAGGAAAAACTGAGGCTGTGATGAGTATTCTTTGAATGAAAACACAGTTGGTCTCTATTTGTAGTAATTAGTAATTCTATTTCATTGCGCTGTCAAGGACATGACACGCCGTCAGGGCGTAGAGTGCGGCGGTCTCGGTGCGCAGGCGGTTTTCGCCGAACGTCACGGGCACCACTCCGTTGCCGAGCAGCATCTCCACCTCGGCGGGCGAGAAATCCCCCTCAGGGCCGATGAATATCATCGTGTCGCGCTGAGGTTGGTAGCTACGGGCCAGATCACGGCGCTCGACCGCATCGTCGCAATATCCCACATAGCGTTGTGCCCCGGGCATTATGCCTACAGCCTGACGCAGAGGTGTGAGCGGGTCTATGACGGGGAGCCACGCCTTCAGCGACTGTTTCATGGCCGATACGGCAATCTTCTCAAGACGCTCCGTTTTAAGTTCGCGACGTTCGCTACGGTCACACAGTATCGGCACGATGCGGTTGACACCGATCTCGGTCATCTTCTCGACCAGCCACTCCATGCGGTCCATGTGTTTGGTCGGAGCCACAGCCACCGTCAGCTGCTGACTCCACGGCAGGGGGTGATCCTGACCGGTGATTATCTCCACTCCGGCATGCTTGTGGTGCGCATCGGCCAAACGGCATGTGTAGACATGTCCGCGTCCGTCAATGACCTGAATGGTATCACCCTCGGCCATGCGGAGCACCTTGACGGCATGACGCGAATCACTCTCGGGGAGCGTGAGGGTCTCGGCTATGTCAGGGGCATAAAACTGTATCATGTCCGGCGTGCTTGGTTAGATCGACTCTTCGGGCAGACTCTCGGCCTCCTCGATGAGACGGCGCTCCTCCTCGTTGGTAGGCGTATGCGTGTCCTTGAACAGGAATACGAACAGTATCGCTATGACGAGCGAATAACCTGCGAATATGTACCAGGACGTAGTCCATCCGGCATGCTGTGCCTCGGGTGTGGTCTGCGAGAATACAAAATGATTGACGATGGCCTGAGCGGCGAGTGTACCGACCGTGGCTCCGATGCCGTTGGTCATTATCATAAAGAGTCCCTGCGCGCTCGACCGCATCTCTTTGGAGGTCTGCTGGTCGACGTACAGTCCGCCCGACACGTTGAAGAAGTCAAACGCCACTCCGTAAACGATGCATGAGAGTACGAGCAACCACAGTCCGCCGCCGGTGTCGCCCAATCCGAAGAATCCGAATCTGAGCACCCATGCCAGCATTGACATAAGCATTACTCCCTTGATGCCGAAACGCTTGAGGCAGAACGGAATGAGGAGTATACACAGGGTCTCGCTCATCTGCGACAGCGAGATGAGGGCATTGGCGTTGCGCGCGCCCCATGTGTCGGCGCATGTGGCTATATCGGCAAACGAGGTGATGAAGATGTTGCCGTAACTGTTAGTGATCTGCAACGAGACGCCGAGACACATGCTGAACAGGAAGAAGAT
The DNA here is from genome assembly GCA_014802015.1 of Bacteroides sp. Classification (GTDB taxonomy): domain Bacteria; phylum Bacteroidota; class Bacteroidia; order Bacteroidales; family Muribaculaceae; genus Duncaniella. The sequence goes on along the minus strand of JAAVDB010000002.1, from coordinate 93,044 downwards.
CGCCATCCTCCTGACCTTGAACAGACTGAAAGCCTTGAGGCCGAGCGAGTCGGCAAGCGAGCCGGACGACGTGCGGTTGGTCGGACACTTAGGCATGGTCAGCGCGTATGCCGCGAGGCAGAAACTGAGCACGGCCGAGGTGATGAGCTGATAGGGATTGGTCTGAAACTGTGTGAAGTTGACGAACAGCATCGAGCAGATAAAGCCCACGGTGCCGAACACCCTTATCGGCGGGAAATTGGTTATCGTGTCAAGTCCCGCCCCGCTCAGAGCGTTGAATGCCACGGCATTATTGAGTCCGATCGTAGGCATGAAGAATGCTACCGACAGTGTGTAGAGCGTAAAGAGCGGTCCGAACTCGACCTGTGACGCAGTGAGCGCATACACTCCAGCCGCACCCATGAAGAGGCCGGCGAGGAGATGACTCAGGCTGAGCATGCGCTGGGCCTGTATCCAGCGGTCGGCGATAATGCCGACGATGGCGGGCATGAACAGCGACACGACTCCCTGAATGGCATAGAACCATCCTATGTGTGTGGCCAGACCTACCGAGCCGAGATAATTACCGAGTGAGATGAGGTAGGCTCCCCACACGGCAAACTCAAGAAAGGAGAGTGCCGCCAGTCGCGCCTGTAGTGATCGGGTTCCGGTCATAAGTGATGAATCTGATTATATTCTGATGAAACGTTAAGGTATCTTCGGTCAGCTCTCGGCCCCACCCTCCTTGCGGCGTATGATCTCGGCCACTCGTGCGGCCTCTTCATACTCCTCGTTATCTATGAGTTTGGCGAGGGTCTTCTTCAGCTCCTCGACGGTATAATTTTCAAGTTTGGGTGTGCGGACGGTCTCAGGCTCGGCATCCGATCCTGATGTATCGCTGTTGAGGGCTGTCTCGCTGTCGGCGTAGGTCTCGGGGTCGAGCTCTTCGAGTTCAAAACCTGTCTCTGCAAGAATCTCGGGCGTGGTATAGATCGGTGCCCCCGTACGCATGGCTATAGCCACGGCATCGGATGTGCGCGAGTCGAGCGTGACGGTGCGCTCACCGTCGGTAAATGTCAGTTCGGAGTAGAACACACCGTCCTCAAACTGATAGATGAACACCTCGGTCAGCTCTATGCCGAAGGCATGTCCGAGTCCCGTGAACAGATCGTGTGTCATAGGGCGTGGGGGCACGATGCCCTCCATCTTGAGCGCGATGGCCTGAGCCTCGGCGGCGCCGATGACCACGGGGATGCGGAACGGCCCACCGACCTGAGCGAGAATCAGGGCATACGCTCCGTTCTGAATCTGGCTGTACGAGATGCCAAGCACTCTGAGGCGCACTCGGGCGGAGCGGTCGCCGCCACCGGGGGTGAGACCACCGAATATGTCGTTGCTGTCGTTATTGTCGTTATCCATTGTCGTTGTCAGTTATGACTCTGTTCTCTACAACATTATGTTTCGCCCCGTTATCACTCCGCTGCCGAGACACAGACGGCTGTCGGGGGTGTATATTACGGCAAACTGGCCCGGCGCTATGCCCTGGACGGGTGCATCCGAGTCGATGACGTATTCACCCTCGGCCACACGTGTGAGGTGGGCCGACAGGAAGTCGGGGGTGTGACGGTTCTTGAACGTTATCTCCACGCCGTCGCAGTCGGCAGGCCACGGATCGCGTGTGAGCCAGTGCATCTCGTCGAGATGCAGCACTCGGCCATACTGTTTCTCGGTGCCGTAACCCTGCGAGACGTAGACCACATTGTCATGCACATTCTTCTTGACCACATACCAAGGGCCTCCACTTAGGCCGAGACCCTTGCGCTGGCCGATGGTGTGAAACCAGAATCCGCGGTGCTCGCCGAGCTTGCGTCCTGTCTCCAGCTCGACTATCGGGCCGGGGCGCTCGCCGAGATGACGGCGTATGAAGTCGTTATAGTTGATTTTGCCGAGAAAGCATATACCCTGACTGTCACGGCGGAATGCATTGGGCATACCCGTCTCGATGGCTATGCGACGCACCTCGGCCTTAGGCAGATCTCCGATGGGAAACATCAGATGACTGAGCTGGCTGTATGAGATGCGGCAAAGGAAGTCGGTCTGATCCTTGACCTTGTCCACGCCGGTACCGAGCCATGTCAGACCGTCGATCACATGCGTGGTGGCATAGTGACCGGTGGCGGTACGGTCAAATTCGTGCCCCCAACGCTCCTCGAAAAATCCGAACTTGATCATCTTGTTGCACATCACGTCGGGATTGGGGGTCAGTCCCTCGCGCACGGTGCGCAGGGCATATTCCATAACGTTCTCCCAATACTCCTCATGGAGCGAGACCACATCAAACGGCAACGAGTATTTATGCGCGATGTAACGGCACATCTCGATGTCCTCGTCGGCCGAGCAGTCCCCTTCGCCCGTATCGAGTCCGATACGGATGTAGAAGAGATGCAGGTCATGCCCTTCGTCAAGAAGTCTCTTCACAGCCACGGCGCTGTCGACGCCGCCTGATATCAACACCGCTACACGCATATCACACTTCTTCGAGTTCCTCCTCCTCGTCCTTGCCGCGGAGGTTGATGATGTAAAGCGATATGAAATAATCGAGCGAGATCTTGCCCGGCCCCGCGATGAGCATGTAGATATATATGCCGATAAACATTATGGGCAGATAGCCGGGGTCAGTCGAGTCGAGTCCGTAGACCGGCAGATTAGGCACCATGTCGTGCAGTATGTAATACTCGGCCGCACACATGGCTGCGATGGGCGGGAGCGTGCAGAGTCGGGTGAACAGCCCCATCATTATGAACAGCGAGCACACCAGCTCGATGATAATCATCAGCACCAGCGATGTCGACGACGACATGTCGAGCACTGTGGGAAATGTCGAACACAACCCATTGTAATTGACCAGATGGCGTATGCCGAACTGCAACAGCATTATGCCGACAAACAGGCGCATGAACAGACGCGCCAGATTGGTATAGGTATACCCCGTGAGACGGAGAAACATATTTGTGACCGGTGAATATAGCCAGGACATCATCGTAAGGATTGGAATGATTGATTGTTTTGTGACGGAGTGGGATTATCTTTTCTTCAGCTGACGGGCCACATCGAGCACCTGATCGATCTCCAGATGCTTGTAGCGGATTATGCCGTTGCGCCCGATGATGTAGAAGTCAGGGGTACCGGCACGCAGATCGATGGCGAGATCGGCATCGGGCGAGGCTCCCACACGCCATGTCCCGGGGAAACGTTCCACCGCTTTGCGCCACTCGTCGTCAGCATCACAGAGTGAGATAGCCACTACTTTGGCCACGCCTTCGTTGATAAGTTCGTTCATGGATATATCCGCATCGAGGCGCAGACGGGCCATATTGCAGTCCGAGCAGTCGGGATCATTGAAGAACACTATAAGCACTTCGGCCGAATCGTTCTGCAGATCGCCGTGCGATCCGTCTCTAAGCGTGTAGGGAACCGATGATACCGGCTTGCCTACGAGCGAGCGCTTCAGCACTTCGGCTTGATTCACGAAACGGGCCTTTTCGGCCTTGCTGATGCGTTTGTTCTCGGCGATCGCTTCGGCAAACGGCAGATACAGTTCATCGATCCACACGTCGGCCGTGTCGCCAAACAGGTGTCCCTCGGCCACTGTAGCCATGAAGAGCTGATCTTTGGGTTGCTTCTCAAGCTTCTTCATGAGTTTACGCACACCCTCCACACCTTTGGAGGTCTCGGCATTGGCCATGACTGACAGAAAGACTTTCAGCTCATCGGCCATCTTCTGCTTGGCCGAAAAAGCCTTTGACATCTCGCAGAAATCCCAGAAATGATCGGCAAGATAGTTGCATCGGCCCTGAAAGGTCGCCACCGAGTCCGGGACAATGGGATAAGGGAAATATGATTCGGCCTTAGCCGTCCGCCCTAAGCAGACAAGCATCAGCACCGACATTATAAACAGTTTGATTTTCATTAAGATATTACGCTGTATTATGCTATCAAGGTTATATTATCACAAAGGTAATGAAAATCATCCTAATTTCAAAAAAACTTGCACCTCACGTGCTCTCTATCAGGGTGTCATTCACAAAAATTATGACAGAGTAACTTTTCTTAGACCACGTTCCCCAATATTTGTTAACGGGGTCTTATGGTCTGAGAAAAAGGCAGGCGTCACCGTACGAGAGGAAGCGATAGTCACCGGCAAGGGCGTAGTCGTAGATGCGGCGCCACTCGGGGACCTGTGTCGATGACGATTGATCCTGCGACACGGCTCCATCAAGAAATGCCGACACAAGTAGCAACAGCGTGGAGCGAGGCTGGTGAAAGTTTGTGACCATGCCACGCACTACGCGATAATCATATCCCGGCGCTATCATCAGGCGTGTGGATGCGATGAACGTATCCGCACCGGTCTCATCGAGATGCCGTAATATCGCCTCCATCGACTCCCCTACCGACAGCCGTGGGTGCTCATCACTGTAGGGATACCATTGCGGAAGAGTAGAGGCATCAAGCCCGGCATGCAACATGCAGCCGAGATGGTAAAGGCTCTCAAGCGTACGCACCGATGTCGTACCGACAGCGATGACACGTCTCTGAGAGGCAGCAAGTTCCTGTATCAGGGCACGCGGCACGGCAATAAACTCGTTGTGCATCTCATGCTCACCGATAGTGTCACTCTTCACGGGCTGGAACGTTCCGGCTCCGACGTGCAGCGTCAGTTCGCGACGCGGTATGCCCCGCTCATCAATCGCCGCAAGCACGGCGGGCGTAAAATGCAGACCTGCCGTCGGGGCGGCCACAGACCCTTCGATACGTGAATAGACCGTCTGGTAGTCATGCGAGTCGCACTCCTCGGTCGAACGGTTTAGATACGGTGGTATCGGTATCTCGCCGAGCGCACCGATGATGGAGCTGAACGTCACCTCGGGGTTGTCCCAGCTGAAACGTACCACTGACGAGGCCCCATCCTTGCTCTCACGCAGAGCCGTGAGCGTGACCTCGTGGCCGTCGACGGTGACTCGCCGTGTCAGCGGGCCATCCTTCCAGCGCTTGGAGTTACCGACCAGACAGCACCATGAGCACCCGGCGGTGCTTGCAAAACTGACGGCATAGTCAGCCGGTTCGTGCGGTTCGAGACAGAATATCTCGATAAGAGCACCCGTCCCGTCTGCCCCTTTGCGAAACCTCAGACGTGCATTTATGACACGCGTATTGTTATAGACCAGCATCGAGTCGTCGGGTAACAGTCCGGGCAGAGCGTCAAATGTATGTGTGGACACTCCGCCGCCGCCATCTCTGACGAGCAGCAGACACTTGTCACGTTCGGCCAGCGGATGACGTGCTATGCGCAGGTCAGGCAGAGGATAATCGTAATCCTCGATGCGTATATCTCCTATCCTGCCCATGGTCATTCTCCTAATTTTATCAGACTCTCGATAGCGCCGACCGGATCCATCGACCTGAATACAAAGCTACCGGCCACCAGCACATCCGCACCGGCCTTGATCAGCGCCGGAGCGGTGTCAAGAGCCACACCACCGTCAACCTGTATCACAGCCTTCGAGCCTGTGCTGTCGATCAGCTCACGCAGCCGAGCCACCTTACGTACGGTATTGGCGATGAATTTCTGTCCTCCGAATCCCGGATTGACACTCATCAGCAACACCATCTCCACTTCACCTATAATATCCTCAAGCATCCCTACGGGAGTGGCGGGATTGAGTGTCACACCCGCCTTCATACCCGCATCGTGTATCGAGGCCACTACACGATCAAGATGTGTACAGGCCTCGTAGTGCACATTCATCAATGCTCCGCCGGCATCACGCACGACATCGACATAGCGTCCCGGATCCATGACCATCATGTGCACGTCGAGCGGTTTGCGCGAGATGCGGCTGACGGACGAAATCACAGGAAAGCCTATCGATATATTTGGCACGAACATACCGTCCATCACATCGATATGCAGCATGGACGCACGACTGCGATTGACCATATCCACAGCTTCCCCCAGACGGGTGAAGTCAGCGGCGAGGATCGAGGGAGCAACCTGAATACTCATTACAGGATGTAACTTGTTAGATATTTGATAAGGATTATTGATTACCGACCGATGCGCGCGGTCTGAAAGCGTTATAGAGTATCACCCCTACACAGACCACGCCGATGGCGAGACCTGCGTAGGTGAGATAGTCGTTATATTCCTCGACCTTGGCAAACAGCTGTTCGCGCGGCACGACGGTACCGAGCCAATAGCCGAGCCCGGCCAGCACGGCATTCCACGTCAGGGCGCCCAGGCCGGTAAAGATTACAAATTTGCCGACATTCATCCGCGCCAGTCCGGCAGGGATGGATATGAGCTGGCGCACGGCGGGAATGAGACGCCCGAAGAAGGTCGACACGGCTCCGTGCGCATCGAAATACTCCTCGGCATGACGCACCTTGGCCTCGTCGATAAGGAAAGCGTGCCCGACCCGGCTCGCGGCAAACTTATAGACGATCGGCCGTCCTATCCACAGCGCCAGATAATAATTGATCAACGCACCGACTATGGCGCCGGCCGTGGCGAGCAGTGTCACGGCCACAATGTTGACCTCATGGCTCGTACATGCCAGATAAGCGGCCGGCGGCACTATCACCTCGGACGGGAATGGCACGAACGAACTCTCTACCACCATGAATACAAACACGAGCATGTAGACGGTCGCGGCATTAGCCTCAAGAAATCGGGCCATTATGCCGGCCGGGTCAAACAGTGTCAGCAGGGTTATCATATCCAGCATGGCTATATCGGCAGACAGTGATTATTTGCGGGGATGTGCGATCATGTACTGGGCTATCTGCACGGCATTGAGTGCGGCACCCTTCTTGATCTGGTCACCCACCAGCCAGAATGTAAGACCGTTGGGGTTAGCCAGATCCTGACGGAGACGGCCAAGGAATACGGGATCGGTACCGGCTGCATCAAGAGGCATGGGATATTTCTTCTCGGCGGGCTCGTCGATCACCACAAGGCCCTCGGCCTTGGCGAAGGCCTCACGTGCCTGTTCGAGGCTGACGGGGGCTTCGGTCTCAACCCATACGGCCTCACTGTGGGCACGTACCACGGGCACACGCACACATGTTGCGCTCACCGACAGGTCGGGAGCATGCATGATCTTACGGGTCTCGTTAAACATCTTCATCTCCTCCTTGGTGTAATCATTGTCAAGGAACACATCGATGTGGGGGATAAGATTGTAGGCGAGCTGATAGGCAAACTTCGACACAGTCGGCTCCTTGCCGTCCACGATCTCCTTATATTGGTTCACGAGTTCGTCCATACCTGTAGCTCCGGCACCGCTGGCAGCCTGATAGGTAGCTACGTGCACACGCTTGATGGGCGAGATGTCATTGATCGGCTTGAGGGCCACTACCATAATGGCTGTGGTACAGTTGGGGTTGGCGATAATGCCGCGCGGAGCGTCAAACGCATCCTCACCGTTGACTTCGGGCACCACCAGAGGCACATCAGCATCCATACGGAAGGCTGACGAATTGTCGATCATCACTGCACCGTACTTGGTGATGACATCGGCATACTTCTTTGACACAGAGGCTCCGGCCGACACAAACGCGAAGTCTACGCCACGGAAATCCTCGGGCTCGTCACGCAACAGCCGTACGGTATAGTCCTTGCCACGATAATTATATGTACGTCCTGCCGAACGCTCTGATCCGAAGAGCAGAAGCTCGTCGATGGGAAAATTCTGCTCGTCGAGCACACGGAGAAACTCCTGTCCTACGGCGCCGCTGACGCCTACGATCGCTACTTTCATAATTCCTATTATACCTGTTTAATTCTATAATTATTACCTATTGTTTTCTGTTATCTGTACATCGCCTCGATCTCGCGGGCATAATGCTCGCTGATGACGCGTCGCTTGATCTTGAGCGTATTGGTCAGCTCACCGTTATCCATCGAGAACTCATGGGGCAGCAGGGTGAAACGCTTGATCTTCTCGTATGACGCCAGTTCCTTAAGCAATGACTCGATGCGTTGCTCCATCATCGCGTGCACCTGCGGATCGGCAGCGAGGTCGGCATCGGAAGTATAAGGTATCTTCTCGGCATCGGCCCACTCCCTGAGCGCGGCATACGAGGGAACGATCAGGGCGCTGACAAACTTGCGGCTATCACCGATCACGGCCACCTGTTCTATAAACTTATCCAGACCCAGGCGAGTCTCGATGGCCTGCGGTGCGATATATTTGCCGTTGGAGGTCTTGAAGAGGTCCTTGATGCGGTCGGTGAGGAACAGTGCGCCCTGTCCGTCGATATATCCGGCATCACCCGTGCGAAACCATCCGTCGTCCGTAAACGCCTCGGCCGTAGCCTCAGGCTTGTTAAAGTAGCCCTTCATTATAGTGGGCCCCTTGACGAGCACCTCCGAATTGTCACCGATCTTGACCTGCACCCACGGGATAGTGGTGCCTACCGAGGCCAGCTCATAATCCTTCATCGGGAAGCATGTCACCGTGGCTGTCGTTTCCGACAGGCCGTAACCGGTCATAAGGAACAGTCCGGTCGAGTGGAAGAACTCGACGATCTCGGCCGACACCGGCGCACCGGCCGTCGGGAAGATATTCGGACGGTCTATGCCTATAGCTCCGCGCAGCATTGAGAACACACGGCGGTCAAAGAAGCGATAACTCTTCTCAAGCCACCATGGAGCCTTCAGGCCGCGACGTTTATACTCGATGTTACGTTTGTGACCCACCTTGAGGGCCAGATGTACCATATTGCGGGCCACGGGACTCATCGAGGCTATCTTCTCATTCACGGCCGTATAGACCTTTTCCCAGAATCGGGGCACGGCACACATACACGTGGGACGCACCTCCTTGATAGTGTCCTGTATCGCCCTCGGGTCACGGTTGACGGCCACCTTGATACCGAGCATAAGGCACACGTAGGTGAATCCCTTCTCGAAGATGTGACACAGAGGCAGGAAGGCCATCGACACATCGTCAGGCGTAAGCATATCGAGGCGCACGCGATGGGCCTCAAGAGCATAGTCATAATTGGAGTGAGTGAGCATCGCGCCTTTGGGTTCGCCCGTCGTACCCGAGGTGTAGACCAGAGTGGCGATGTCGTTGGGCGTGGCCTCGCGTGCGCGCGTCTCGACAAGAGTTCTGACAGACCCGTCAGCCTCACGGCCTATCTTCATAAAGTCGCTCCACAGCATCGATGTCGTGTCATCGGCATCAAGCTCGATAGGCTTGATCACGACTATATGTTTCAGACAGGGGCACGATTTCTGTGCCTGACGTGCGTAATTATATTGTGTAGCGTTACCGGCAAAGAGGATTACACTCTGCGAGTCATTGACGATGTATGCCACCTGGTCGGCCGACGATGTGGCGTAGATCGACACCGACACGGCGCGATTGCGGTAACAGGCATAGTCTGTAAACAGATTTTCAGGACGATTGGCCGAGAATGTGGCCACACAGGCCCCCGGAGTGACACCGAGCACGGCAAGTGCCGTGGCGGCGGTGAGGGTATCCGCCTCAAATTCCCGCCAGGATATGTCATACCATCTGTCCTGCTCATCCTGAGCTGCGAGAGCGGCCTTATCAGGATGCTCGGCAGCATGGCGGGCAGGCAGAAGGGTTAAGATATTGTCAATCATATACGATTATTTCCCGCAAAGTTAACACCATTTTTCGGGCCGACTCCTATTATCGGTCGGAAATATTGATAATCGTTAACATTTCCTTATAAATTGCACACACACGTTAACGTACTGTAACAGTTCACGCCCGGAATATCTGACTCGGCTACACTGTTTCCACAGCAGTGAATTTCGTATCTGCTATATCTATCCGCGCGAAAAGAATAGGAAATACTTATATATTTCAGTGAAATATTGGCAAAAAGTTTTATATTCGCAATATTTTCTATATATTTGCCAGACTTTTTCTCTAAAGCAATACGTAAATCACACTACCCAGGTAGCATCTATATGGAAAAAATTGACAATCTCGACCGTCGTATCCTTGAGATCATAATGCGCAACGCGCGTATCGCATCCAAGGATGTGGCTCAGGAATGCGGTGTGTCACGTGCCGCCATCCATCAGCGCATCCAGCGCATGATAGACCTCAACGTAATCACCGGCTCAGGCTACAATGTAGACCCCAAGATACTCGGTTACCGCACATGTACATATATCGGTGTCAATCTCGAACGCGGAGCGATGTATCGCGAGGTTGTGCCCGAGCTCGAAAAAATTCCCGAAGTCGTGGAGTGCCACTTCACCACCGGCCCCTACACTATGCTTGTAAAACTGTTCGCCCGTGACAACGAGCACCTCATGGAGCTGCTCAACCACAAGCTTCAGGTGATACCCGGCGTGGTAGGCACCGAGACACTCATCTCGCTCGACCACTCCATCTCGCGCGTGCTCCCCGTCACCTACGACGAAAACTGACCCCCACCCTCCCGCTGACATTCAGCGATGAGGCACACGTTCATACACCATAACGGCAAGCGGCATAAGGCCTACGTCACAGATCGTAGTCACTTATGCTGCTTGTGTGATTTTACACGCGATATTTTTTCTTTGTCCCCTTACCGTCTGCCCGGTAGCAGCGAGCGCAGCGTGACATGCTCTATGCGAAGCACCATCACGACATAGAGCACAAGCAGCGGCGTACGTATCAGCATCGTGAGCCACGGATGCGCCTCCATGCCGATAACCTCGCCGATAATCCATGCCAGGATGCCGCTGAAGAAATAGAACGACAGCCGCGGCACATTGTAACCGATCGGATAATATATGCGGCCGGCCACATAACTTGCCACCATCATCACGCCATAACAGCCTAAGGCCGCCCACGCACATCCGATGTAGCCGTACAGAGGCACGAGCCATACGTTCAGCCCCACCGTCACCGCAAGGCCGAGCAGCGACAGCCACATACCCCACATAGTGCGGTCGGTAAGCTTATACCACAGCGACAGATTGAAGAAGATGCCGAAAAACAGCTCGGCGATCATCAGTATCGGCACCACCTTGAGTCCGCTGAAATAGGATGCGGCGATGAAGTGACGCAGGATGTCCATATAATACATCACGCCGATAAATATTACCATGGCAAAGATGAGAAACCACCTCATCGCGTCACGATAGCTCTGCAACCTGTCCTCGCCCTGATCCTTGGCCCGGGCGAAGATAAACGGCTCGTAAGCGAAACGGAATGCCTGAATGAACATCACCATGACGATGGCTATCTTGTAGTTCGCGCCATAGATTCCGACAGCGGTTATACCCTCGGCCTTGTCGGCATACAGCAGCGGCATCAGCAGCGTGCCGAGCGTCTGATTCATTATACCCGCCACGCCGAGCACCAGCAGGGGGGCAGAATAGGCCAGCATCTCGCGCCACAGCGCAGGATTGAAACGCCACCTGAATCCTGTCAGTTCCGGTATGAGCAGCAACATGTTGAGCGCTGACGACACAAGATTGGCAAGGAATATATAACCGATGCCGAAGTCCGGGTCGTAGAACCATGCTATCCATCCCGGTGCATTCTCCCACAGCCAGGGGCAGATGAGTATGAAAAACAGGTTCAGGCCGATATTGACGGCGATATTTATCAGACGCAGCGTGGCAAAGCGTATCGGACGCTTGGCATAACGCAGATAGCTGAACGGCAGGGCTGTGAATGCATCAAGAGCCACGGTAATGACCATCATTATTATATAGATATGATGGTCGGGCGCATGCAGTGCGGATGATACCGGCCCGATAAAGGCCATCATAAGCGCCACAAACGCAGTCGAACTGACTCCGAGCGAGATCAGACCGGTGGAATAGACCTCCATCGGGTCGTGGTAACGCTCATGGTTGGCAAAACGGAAGAAGCCCGTCTCCATGCCGTAGGTGAGGATAATGAGCGCCAGTGCGACGGCCGAGTAGACATACGTAACCACGCCATACTCCGAGGCGGGAAACATCTGTGTGTACAGCGGCACCAGGCACCAGTTGAGAAATCGGCCTATGATACTGCTCAGACCGTAGATCGCAGTGTCCTTTGCGAGCGACTTTATTCCTGCCATAGACTGCGTAACTGAGTGGGTGGATTGATGTGCAGATGTGTGTAGGCGAGCGAGGTGACTTCACGACCGCGCGGAGTGCGGCGCAGGAAGCCCTCCATGATGAGGAACGGCTCGTAGACCTCCTCGATGGTATCCTGCTCCTCGCCTATGGCCGTAGCTATTGTCGATAGTCCCACCGGGCCGCCGTCAAACTTATTGATCATCGTCAGCAGCAACTTGTGGTCCATCTCGTCGAGTCCGTAACGGTCGATGTTAAGTGCTTCGAGCGCATAGCGTGCTATCTCGGGATCGATGTCGCCCGATCCTTTGACCTGTGCGAAGTCACGCACGCGGCGCAACAGTGAGTTGGCTATACGAGGGGTGCCGCGCGAACGCATCGCTATCTCATGTGCGGCCTCGGCCGTGATGCGTACACCCAGCAGTGCGGCCGAGCGCGCGATGATGCGTTCGAGCACCTCATGGCTGTAATATTCGAGATGACAGTTGATGCCGAAACGCGCGCGCATGGGCGATGTGAGCATGCCCGATCGTGTCGTGGCACCCACCAGTGTGAAGGGTGACAGCGACAGCTGCACCGAGCGTGCGCCCGGCCCCTTGTCGATCATTATGTCGATGCGGTAATCCTCCATGGCCGAGTAGAGATACTCCTCCACCACGCGGCTCAGACGATGGATCTCGTCGATAAACAGCACATCGTTCTCTTCGAGCGACGTGAGTATGCCGGCCAGATCGCCCGGCTTGTCGAGCACAGGGCCGGATGTAACCTTGAAATTCACCCCCAGCTCGTTGGCGATAATGCCGGCGAGTGTGGTCTTGCCAAGTCCGGGAGGGCCGAACAGCAGCAGATGATCCAGCGCCTCGCCACGCATACGCGCGGCCTGGACGAACACCTTGAGATTCTCCACGATCTTTTCCTGCCCGTTGAACGAGTCGAAATACGATGGTCTCAAAGCCCGTTCGAACTCCTTGTCAGGGTTCGACTTGTTATGTATGTCGAAATCTGTATCCATTTCCACTCACAAAGGTAGTGAAAATTTCCGGCATACCTATAGTGTCGAGATGTTATCTGCGGTGGACGGCACCGATTTTTTCGGGCTGTGCGCCACGTAGGCGCGGAGTGCGAGCGCAGCCACGAAGTACAGGCCGGTCAGTGCCCACAGGCTCCAGTAGTACGAGCTGACGTCAGCAATGGTCGCACCGTTGGAATTGATACGTATGAATCCCTCCACACCCCATGTGGCTGGCACCAGATCGGAGACCATGGTCCAGAACTTATTGAACGCATAGCGCGGCCAGGTGAGACCGGACAGGAACAGGAACACGACCGAGGTGTAGACGATGAAGAGCAGTGACGACTCCCTCTCGCGCACGAACACCTGCAGCGCCTGGCCCATGAATGTCGTGGCCAGCAGCATCACGAACACAAACGGCATATAGTCGAGCACATCGCCCACATGAGGCAACGAGAACATCTCGGGCACAATGTGTAGGATATAATAGCTGACAGGGAGATAGACCATCATATAGCACAGACTCTTGCCGAGCACTACGGCGAGCGGGCCGGCCTCATACTCGTAGGGATCACGTCCGCGGTTGCGGCGGCGACGGTCAGCGGCTGTACCGGCTATCATAGTGATGCCCAACAACATGCTCTGCTGAAGTATCAGCACCACAATACCGGGCATGACGAACGATGCGAAACCCTGGGTCGGATCACCTATAGCGACTGAATTGGTATTGACAGGGAGTCCTGACACCTGAGTGACCAGTCCGCCTCCGAGCGTTGACACACGCTTGGCCGTGATGTCCGACACCTCATGCATCTGCACGTTGGTCAGTGCGAACAGCGACTGGCGGTAGCGTATCAGCAGCGACATGTCATTGTAGAAAGATATGGTCGCCGACTCGCCACGCCCCACCCTGGCGGCGTAATCGGCAGGTATCTCGAAGATGCCGTAACACTCCTTCTCGGCCCACGCCCTGCGCGCCTCCTGCATATTGGCGGCATAGCCTTTGATGTCGATGGCGGGTGTAGCGTCGAGAGTGCGTACCAGATCACGGCTCTCGGCCGTACGTGAGTTGTCGACCACCACCATAGGTATCTCGGTGACAACCTCGGGATTATATATGAGCGTGTAGACGATAGGATAAGCTATCGGCAGGCCAAAGAAGAACAGGAGCACACCGACGTCGGTGAACACCAGGCGGGTCTCTCTGCGCCACACACGAAACAGACTTTTAAACCAATTCATTTTCTTGCGTATTTAGGGGACGTACACGGGGTTGAGACAACGCTTGCGCAGACGGCGCAACCCCAGGACGGGCAACAGCAGCATACCGAGCATGACTATGTAGTAGACACGCGAATAATACAGTGGCAGACCGTTGAGTGCCTGATCAATGTAGATGAGGAAATAATAACGTATCGGCATCAGGTAGGCGAAGATGCCCACGGCACCGTACATCTTGTCGACCGGGAACGAGAATCCCGCTATCGAGAAGCAGAGGATGCCTATGAGACTGCATATACTCATCGACAGGCGCAGGTTGGGGAGAATCTCGGTGATGACCAGCGCGAATGCCTGACACGACAGCACGAGCAGCACCATCGCCAGAATGATATGCCACGGCGAGCAGTTGAGCGGGAAGTTCAGATAACGGAACATAGCCGCCTGTATGGCCACTCCGACCGATATGAAGATCACACTCTGCGGAGCGAGTTTGCCGAACAGAGCCAGTGCCATGCTGCCGCGCGAGTTGGCGAGCCACTGTACAGATGTGCCCTGCTTGATCTCCTGACCGATGCTGAACGAGGTGACGAGAAGCACCAGCAGCGCCATCACTCCGGCCAGGAATGACTGCGAGAGATAGATCGAATAGTTGGTCCAGGGGTTGCCGATGGGATGGATGTCGGTGCGCATCGGCATGATAAGGTCACCGGCCATATTCTCAGGCAGTCCGGCACTGGTGAGAGTCGTCTCGACGATGCCCCCCGAAGTGGTCACGGCGATAGTCTTGAACCCTTTGTATGAGAGTGTGCCGGGCACGAAGATGGTCATGTTGGAGTAGAACGAGAGCGTGGGGGTCCGTCCGCTCAGAGCCTTCTCCTGAAAGTCGGAGGGGATGTAGAAGAATCCGAATATCTCTCCACTTCTTACCTTGGCCATAGCCGCGTTGTAACTCTCTATATCGGTCCTGATGTCGATAAGCTCGCCGGCATTGAGCGAACGCCCTATGCGGCGCGAGAGTGCGGAGTGGTCCATGTCGACCATCCCTACGGGCACCTTGAGCGGCAGGCCTTCGTGCATGAGGTTGAGGAAGAAGAACGCACAACCTAATGGCACGACCACCATCATGAAGAGGTAAATCCTGCGCGAACAAAGAGTCTGTATGCCGCGTCTGAGTGAAGAATACATCTTGATTATTGTTAGAGGAATATTCAGGTTATTATTTGAAGTACACCACCGTCATGCCGGGTCGCAGTTCGGGGAGGTCTTCGAGGGGACGAGCCTTGATCTCGAATGTCTTACTATCCCACTGACCCGTGGCCTTGGTGGCCTGCCATGTGGCATAGCTGCCGAGGTCGCGCGAGTAGAAGATCTTGACTTTCACCTTCTTCTTATCGAGGGCGGGAATCATCACCTCAAGCTCACCGCCGAGGGGCATATCCTTGAGCAGATCCTCACGGACGTTGAATGTCACCCACTTGTCATCGGTCTTGAGCAGACTCATTATCGGAGCGCCGAGCATCACGAGCTCGCTGACTTCGGGATAGATCTGATCGACCTGACCGTCGCACGGAGCGATGAGATACTGGTCTTCGAGCAGACTCTCCACCTCGGCCACTCCGCCCTTGGCCACCTCGACCATAGCTGCGGCACTCTCCTTGTCCTCCTTCTGCGCACCGGCCTTGGCGAGTTCGAGCTGGCTGCGGGCGGCGTCACGTCCGGCTACGGCAGCATCGTAAGCGGCCTTGGCCTCATCACGCTTCTGTTCCGACACGACCCCCTCCTTGTAGAGGTTTTCGAGACGGTCGTATGTCTTCTTGGAGATTGTAACGGCTGCCTCGGCCTGATTGACGAGGTCAGAGGCGGCATTGATGATCTGTACGCGTGTACCGGCGTCGACCTTACGGTCCTGAGTGCGGGCCACGGTCTCCATGCCCTCGGCACGCATCAGCTGTGCCTCGGCCAGTGACGAGTGGATGTGCACGAGGGTGTCACCGGCATGTACCATATCCCCCTCGTGTACGAATATCTCGGTGACACGTCCTGGGAGCTTGCCTGAAATACGTATGGATGTTGCATCGGCCTGACCCTCGATGATGTCGGCAGGCTTGTCGAGAAATACGAATCCTATGATGGCGAAGACGACACAGGCTATCACGACGATGCCGAGTGCGAAGAGCAGCGCCTTGTTTTCTTTCTGCTCGGGTGTTGATGAATAGTTGGTGGACATATCCTTATTCTTTTTTATCGGTTATCTGAAGTATTGTTGTTGTGTTCGATCCGTCTCAGCGGCTTGTCGAGGGGACTGAGTAATCAAGTGTGCCGAGGACTTTGGATAGGTATACATCGCAGAGATATACGTCGATACGTGCATCGATGTCCTCGCTGTGAGCCTTGAGCCAGGCCGTCTGGGCCTCCATGACGTTGTCGAGCGTCATGACACCGTTGCTGAATCCGACATCGGCGCTGTGAAGGTTCTCATCCGCCTTGGCGAGATTGATTTCGGTCATGCGGCGTGTGCGCAGAGCCTCGTCGGACTTGTAGGATGCCTGACGCACCTGCAGGTCTATGAGTTCGCGTGCGTTCTCAAGCTCCATGCGCATGGCTTCGGTCTGGGCCTTGGCAGCGCGATACTTGTTGTAGTTGCCTCCCCAGTGCCAGATGGGGATAGTGAGCATGGCGCCGACCGAGAACTGGCCGTTGAACCGCTTCTTGAATCCGTCATAAAGGTTGGGATTGGAGAATGAATATGCTCCGACAAGCGCGAGATTAGGCATCATTTCCGAGCGTGCCACATTGGCCTTCTGCTCATATATCTTGACACCGAGTTCGAGTTGTCGCAGATCATAGCGACGGTCATAGACCGCCTGCATGTCGATGGGATCGTCACCGTTCACGACGGGAGCGGTGATGTTCTCAGCTCCCTCGTCAGCGAGCGTGAACTGAGTGTCGATGGGCAGACCGCAGAGCTGGGCGAGCGCCATGCGCGAGAGCACCAGTCCGTTGTCGACCTTCGTGAGGTCTATACGGGCCGAGTTGAGCTTGACATCGACTGTAAGCTGATCACTCTTAGTGGCCACACCCTCTCTGATCATCAGTGCCACGTGATGGCTGAGTGTGTCGAGCAGGTTGACATAGCTCTGAGCGAGCGTCTGCTTGGCCTTGAGCGACACCACCTGCCAGTAGGCTGCGTCGACGGCATAGACCACATCGCGAGCCGAGTTGTTGAGCTTGCTCTTGGCCAGCTCCTCGGCATATCCGGTGATCTTGTTCATAGCCACGATCTTGCCACCCATGAATATAGGCTGCGTGAGTGTGACCGCTCCGAAGAACACATTATGTATATCGTACGTAAGTGCCTCCTTGGGCAGATAGGCCACCTGCTCGGGCACGGGCTGACCGTTGACGGTGACAGGTTCTCCCGTCATGGGATTCTTGACGAGGTTGAACTCATAACCCTGCTTCTCAAGATTGAATGTCTTGATGGGAAGCAATTGGTCGGAGTCGAACATCGACAGCTGTTTCTGATTGTACATATACCCGCCGGCAAAATCGATCGAAGGGAGATAGGCCGCAAATGCCTCGTCCTTCTGATAGCCGGCCGCGCGCACCTCCATGGCTCCGCGACGCAGGTTTTTGTTGTTATTGAGCGCGAGGTCGCGACACTGCTCGATGGTGAGGGTCGAACTCTCGGATATGACCGGTCCCGGCTCCTGACTGTGTGCCATGGCCGTGACTGAGAGAAGAGCGGAAATTACCGTGATGCGCAATTTCATATCGTGAGGTTTTTTAAATAGTTGCTTTACGTGATAAGACTCTGTAAAATTAACCTTTTTTGAGTATAAAAAGTTTAAAATAAACGGTGATATTTTCGCGCAAAATTTCCCTCTTTTTGGTCAATATATCCGACACAACGGATGTAATGCCATCATACATTATAAAACTTTATCATTCTGAGAATTTAAGGATGAGATAATTAACACACGCATATCGATAAATTTATTAATTTTGCATCTTAGTCACATTACAATCCTTAATCAATACCTGACAAATATTAAATAACTAAAATACACAGACACGAACATGAATCTCAAGACCAAACTCAGTATCAGCCTGCTCGGCACACTGCTTGCGGCCGCCCCGGGATATGCCCGACAGCTGTCGCTCGGTGAGGCTATACAGAACGCCCCGGGCAGCTACGTGAAAAGTGCGTCGCGCTCAATGCCCGACCTGCTCTACACCGAGTCGGCCGGCGATCTGAATGTCGCCTACATTCTGGCCGGCAGTGACGGGGATGGCTACGTAGTGCTTGCGGCCGATGATATATTTCCGGCCGTGCTCGGATATTCGGACTCGGGCAGTTTCGACGCATCATCCATCCCTCCCGCCATGCAGGCATGGATGCAGGAGTACGGACGACAGCTCACCTATGCCGTCGACAACGGCCGGCAGTCCGCAGGAGTCTTGCGCGCTGTCGATCATCAGTCCATCGCACCGCTCTGTAAGGCTCTGTGGAATCAGTCAGCCCCCTTCAGTGACAATTGCCCCACCATCAACGGCAAGCACTGTCCGTCAGGCTGTACAGCCACGGCGATGGCCGAGGTGATGTATGCCCACAAATGGCCTGAGAAAGGCACCGGGGTCAACACTTACACCTCAGCAGGAGTCAACGAGCAGCTGACATTCGATTTCGGCGCCACGACTTTCGACTGGGACAATATGTTACCCCTCTACTCACCCGGATACTCACATGTTCAGGGGGCCGCCGTGGCTACTCTGCTTGAAGCATGCGGCAACGCCGCTCTGATGGATTACGGTGCATCGGCTTCGGGTGCATACACTTACGATGCTCTTTACGGCATGGTTAAATTCCTCGGTTATGACAAATCGGCCACCCAGCTGATGCGTGACTATTTTCTGTCAGCCGAGTGGGACAACATCATCTATGGTGAGCTTGCAGCCGGCCGGCCGGTCATCTACAGCGGTTATACGTCAGACTTAACAGCGGGACACACCTTTGTGGTCGACGGTTACGACAAGGACGGTTACTATCACCTCAACTGGGGATGGAGCGGCATGAGCAACGGTTATTTCCTCCTCACAGGCCTCGACCCTGCCGATCAGGGCATCGGCGGCTCATCATCGGGCTACAACTACTATCAGAACGCGCTGGTCGGCATTATGCCGGCCAAGGAGGGTTCACAAGCCCGACTCGAAGTGTACTGGAACGGCTCGTTTACCACCGGTGCCACCAATTATAATAAGACCGGCAATATAAAATTCATAGCCAACACCGACGGGTCCGGCTACTACGAATGCCCGACAATCGAGACGGCAAAGGTTATGATGGGCATCAACCTTACTCCGGTAGATGGTGGAGAGACAGTCTTCTATCCCGGCACATCCGAAGTCACGTTCGCACAATCTTACGGTAAAGGCGTCCCTTCGGCCTACAAGAATTTCTTCATGAGCGTATCGTCACTCCCCTCCTCGGGCCAATACATAGCCACTCCGGCATTCAGGTACGACGGTCAGGTCAAGGAGGTGGCCGTCAAGGTCGGTGAGGTCAATTCGCTGTTATTATCGATCAGCAGTGTCGGGGTATCCATCGCGGAGGTACCCGTCACACGCTCCCTTACCACAGAAGACATTCGTGTGCTGACGCCTCTTTACACAGGTATGCCCTGCTCGATCTCGGCCGACATTCACAATACGGGTACCGAGTATCTCGGCATGCTCAGGGTCGGCATCGCCAACTCGTTCGGCACCGTGTTGTGCTGGCTTGACGATGTACCTGTCAGCATCCCCGACGGTTCGACCGTGACAGCGGCGTTCTCAGGCTCGCTCGTCAGATTCTCTAACGGGGCCGCGCTTGAGGCCGGTGACTATACTATCAGCGTATATAATGAATCAAACCGCCCCATAAGCGACCCGCTCAGCGTCAGCATCTCCGAGGCCCCGGAGGGAGATCCCGTGTTCAACCTCAGCTGGGTGGTCAGCGGATACCTTTCAGGTGACGGCAGCAAGAGCAATCCTTACATTACCGAGGATCAGCTGAAAATCGACCTGACTGTGAATGTGACATCAGGTCTGTTCGCACAGAATGTGGCTATGTACGCCTACTACACACCGAGCGGCACCAACGTAGGTTTCTCGGGTGAGACAAGCACAGTCAGAAGCTACTTTGTCGGCCCGGCCTCATCACAGACC
The DNA here is from genome assembly GCA_014802015.1 of Bacteroides sp. Classification (GTDB taxonomy): domain Bacteria; phylum Bacteroidota; class Bacteroidia; order Bacteroidales; family Muribaculaceae; genus Duncaniella. The sequence goes on along the minus strand of JAAVDB010000002.1, from coordinate 72,516 downwards.
CAGACGTATACGCTCGGTCTTGGCTATTTCGAGAATCAGAAGGACGCATATATCCGTCCCTACAGCACATCGACCAGGACCTGGCTTGGCTCACCCATCTACGTCAGACGCATACAGACAGGCATCAGCGAGATTACCGCAGATAACACCGGCCTCTACCCCAACCCGGCCGTCAGCGTGACCACTCTCACGGCCAAAGCACCGGTTTCGTCTGTCGACATTTACTCACTGACAGGAGTCAGGGTAATGAGCATTGGCAATAGCGGTACTCCGAGCGTAGAGCTTGATGTCGCAGGCCTGCAGCCCGGACATTACATCGTCGTGGCAACAACCTCGGAAGGCATCGAGAACTACCGCCTGATCAAGAGATAAGACCCCGTTCACCCGTAAGAGCCGGTTCTCCCCTGCACTTAACATTCATTGTCAAACCGGCTCTAAATGCAAAACCGCCCTGTGATGTCTCGGCATCACAGGGCGGTTTTGTGTTTATTATCAACAGGATTTATACCTATCGGGTGTATTTGGCTTTGCAGTCATACATGTAAGGGTCACGGCTGTACCATGCGGTCCAGTCATTGAACTCGAACGAGCCGTCGTCGTTGATTCGGCCGATAATGTTGGCCGACTGGCTCTGTGTACCTGCCAGTCTCAGCCATCCGAACAGCATGACCGGTGAGGCGGTGATGGTGCGCTCGACCATATCGACCTTGACCCTCAATGTGGCCGACGGGTAGTAAAGGGCGGGCATCGACACGGTGTTATCATCGATTTTGGTAACGGTGATGGTGTTGTTGACATTTATCATCTCCTCATCGTCATACTCCTCTCCATCGGGGCCTACGTAGGTCGAGCCTGTCATCGCTACGTTCCATGTACCTACAAATGCGTCGGCCGATATGCCGTCATATTTCCATGTAAATGTATCGTAGACATAATCGATGTCATGGTAATCGCAGTCGGTGTGGTACACGCATATCTTGACATCGCCCTGCGAACCCGAGCCTTCGAACTCGCTCTCGTTGTCCCAAGTATAGACCTTGAGCGAACCGAGATCGGCACGGCCTGTGGGGATCTCGTAGCAGTAGTCAGCCTCGTTATAGTCATAGTAGTCGTAGATATGGAACATGTTGTCAGGATCGGTACTGTCGATATAGAAGTCGAAGTTGTACCCGCTGATACCATACCAGTCCTTGATGGTGTAATGACCGCCGCCATAGCTGAGGATAGTCGCACTCCACGACTTGCCGAGCATGGCACTGGTGTATGTGCCCTCTATGCTCCAGAGCGCTGAGATATTGACATTGAAATCAAGTGTCGCGGCCTCGCCCGTAGCCTCATAGCCGGCAGTGGTCGATGTGGCCTTGACCTCAATCGTGTAATTACCGTTGTCAAGATGAGGGAAAGCGACTTCGCGCGAAGTGGTGGTGCCGGTCGAGATACCCTCGCCCGCGGCATTGGTCAGCGTGTATTCATAACCGGTGGCTCCCTTGACCGATGACCATGTCACGGTATAAGTCACCTCGGCCTGCGAGCCAGACAGAACGGGTGCGTCGAGTGTGGTGAGCGGATCGGTCGTAGCTTTGAGCACAATCGGTTCGGACTGCACGTAGCCACTGCCGATAGCGGGATAGCCCCACACCTTGAGGGTATATTCCGTAGCGGGTTTGAGCGAACCGATCGTGGCATTGGTCAGTTCGGTCACGTCACGGCAGACGACATTGCCCCCGTTGTCGGACAGTTCGTAGCCGTACTGCACGGCTCCGGCTATCTTATCCCACTCAAAACTGAGCGAATCGTATGAAATGGCTGTATTCTCGGCCTCACCGTCAGAATGGATCGGCATTGCAGTATCGTCGTCACTGCACGAAGCCATGCATGACGCGAGGGCCACGGCAGCAAAGAACGAGATTATCTTATTGAGTTTCATAATTGTCATTGATTTTATTCCTGATTAAACGGATCAAACATGGGAGTGTATGTGAACATAAGATATTCCCAGTAGACGGAACCACTGGCATAATTCACAATCGTGCACAGTTCCATGTATTCCGAATCCATAATCATATACGATCCATATTCGCCTTCATCGAAGGTATAGACCAACAGATACTCCAACGATTTATCGGATGTTGCACCTACCGGGGTCCAGATGGACGGATATTGGGCAGCAGCTGTGTCATAGAGATACCATGCCTTATCCTCGATGTCATATTCGTCATCCGACCATTCATAGTTGGTGGTGGGAATGATATAACGTTCGCCGTCATCATTGGCCGGGTCACTGAGGGTGAAGACCATGTCCACGCCTGAGTTGAGGAAGTTGGGAATCTTAAAGCGGGTAGTACCCTCAAGCAGGTACATGTCGCCGATCATCTGATCAGGCACGCGGCCGTAGTAAGCGGTCATGTTCAGATCATCGGCAAACAGCACCCATCCGCCTGTGATCGTGATCTTCATTGACATTTCCGACGTTCCCGCGCCATAGAGCGTAGCGTATGCCGGATCGATCTTGAGCGACAGAGTGCCCGAGGTCTTCTGAGGCATGTCGGTGGCATCGACCTCGAAAGTAGCCGTGGTCTCGCCGGCTGCAAAGTCAACCGTCGCTGGCACGACCACACCTTGCGGGCATGATACGACCGTGAGGGGCACCGAAGCAGCCTCGGTGGCATCAAGACGGTCCACCTTGACAGTGAATGTATGCGGGTCGTCGATCTCTATAACCTTGTCATAAGACTCAAGATCCTTGAAGAATACGCCCATCGTGTCACCCTCTGACCGGCCCGGCTCCCATTTATCCTTATCGGAGCAGGCACCCATTAGCAGGAGTGCGGACAGTGACAGTAAAGATTTATATAACAGTTTCATCTTTGTCTAATTAATCGGTTAACAAATTATTCCTTCCACAGGGTTGGGATGGCGTTGGAAGGATCAGGATTGAGCTTACAGAGCGGGTTGAGCTGATTAACGCGGTCGGGGATATAGAAGTTGGTCCACGGTGCCACGTTGTTGGCATAAGAATTGTAGCGGTAGAGCGCAGGATGGTTGGTGCCGGGATATCCGCGCTCGATAGCTTTCTCCAGACGGCGGTAATCCCAGAGTATGAGACCTTCGCCCCACAGCTCGATACGTTTCTGACGGAAGATCTCGTCAACTACACCGTCGAGCGATGATCCGCGGCATGTGAAGGTCTTGCCGGGCACCATACGGTAGGAGTTCATGAATGCCTCAAGCAGAGCCTTTCCGGCACCGGGGCCTTCGGAGTGAGCGGCGGCCTCAGCCTCGATGAGATACATCTCCTCGATGCGCATGAGCGGGAAGCTGATGGCGTTGCCGGTCGATGCGACGTCGCGTGCTCCCTGCGCGGGGTGGAACTTAAATCCGGCGTAAGCGGCATATTTCTGCCACTCTTCACTGCTCATCGATGTTGTCTTGGCATACTTGGCTGCGAAAGCGCTCGCGCTGCCGACATCTTCGGGGTCGATCCATGTGTCGCGGCGCCAGTCATTCGCGTTCATCTCGCTGTAAAGCCGTGCGTCGATCATGCGGTAAGCATTGTATTCGGTCGTTGAGATGCCGTAAGTGGCCTCGGGCGACTGGAACGACACCATCGACTGCCAGGTACATTCCTTGGCGAGACCGTTGTTGGAGTTGATGATGACACACAGCATCCATGAGCTGACGGGGGTATTGAAACCGTTGACGGGATCATACCACTCCGACTGTGAGAGCGGGGTGTAGCCGTCGCCGATAGCCTTGCGTGCGTAAGTGGCGGCGTTGGCAAAACAGTCGTTGGCCGTGTTTATGCCGAGTTTGTCGAGGCTGACGTAGTCCTCATTGTTCTCCATTTCAAGCTGGAGCTGCAGATCCTCGGCGTGCTTCTCGAAGCGTGAACCCATCTCAAGCCACAGGCGGGCTTTCATACCGTAGACTACGCCACGGCTCACCATATTTTTGGCGCTTGCCGTCTGAACATCGGCCAGAAGTATCTCAGCGTCATTGAGGTCGTCCATAATGAAACGATACATCTGTGTGAACGGTGCGCGTGGCAGGTGGCGTGTATCGGCCTCGGTGGTTTTCTCAGTAACCAGAGGCACGGTGAGTCCATAGATGCCGTTGGTCTCGGCAAACTGGTCGAGACGAGGCACTCCGGTAGCCTTGTACTCATAGGTACGCATCAGTTCCATATACACCCATGCACGATAGGTCAGGGCCATGCCGAGGTTGACGGCATCGGGACCTCCGGGTGTCTTATCACAGACGGCGATCACCGAGTTACACTTCTGCAACAGGTAATAGTATCTGCGCCAGAACACAGTCTGCAACTCATAGTCGCCGAGATAGTTCTGGGTATTGAAATAATAAAAGTAATCGTAGCCTGAATCATAGATGGGCATATCGGCGGTCATGACATCGCGCCAATGGCCGAAAGATGTAAAACCGGTGTCCCAGTTATAGCTGGATGAATATGTGGTGAAGTAAGCCGGGATAGCATTGGCGAGATACGTCTTATCGGCATTTGCGATCTGGTCGGCGGTAATGGTGGCGCTGCCGGGGAATGTCTCCTCAAGACAACCCGTCATGCCGGCGGCGAATGCCGTAAGGAGCGATGCGCGTATGATATGTTTGAATGATTTTTTCATTGCTGTGATTGATTAGATTAGATTAGAACTCAACCTGAATACCGCCCGAGATGGTGCGCATCGGCGAATATTCGCCATAGCTGCCTCTTGAGAATGATCCGCGGGGGTCGAAGCCCTTGCGTTTGGTCCAGTAGGCCACGTTCTCGCATGCGCCATACACTCTGAGCTTGGCGAGGTGGAGATTCTTGGCGATCTTCTTGGGAAGGTTGTAACCGACCGAGAGATTCTTGAATGTAAGGTAGCTGCCGTCAATGAGCCACTGATCGGTAACCGAGCCTGCATAGGTGTCGTTAAAGTACCACATGGGTAACGAACTGTCGGGGTTGTCGGGGCTCCAGCCCTTGAACACATCGCGGTGGATGCCGGCACCTGTGTTTCCTGTTATAGGTGCGGTCATAAGGTACATGTAACCGTAGTCCATCTTCTTGCCGCCGATGCTGTAGTTGAACTGTGCGTTGATGTCGAAGTCAAATATATTGAACGAGGTGGTGAATCCGCCGAACAATTTCGGGAGAGCGCTCTCACCGAGGAAGTAGCTTGCCTCGTCGAAGTATTCGGTGGTGGTGATGTCACCATTGCTTTCCTTCTTATAATAGAGGGCCTCGCCGTTCTCGCCTACACCGGCAAAACGCTTGAGATACCATGTGTACATCGGGAGACCTTCGCCGACATAGTTGGTTCCGTCGACAAAACCACGGTGTCCGTCGATATTGCTGCCGGCCGACTCTTCGGGGATGTAAGTCACACGGTTTTTCTCCCATGTCATGTTGAGGCCAACGTTCCAGCGGAAGTTGCGTGTAGCGATGATGTCGCCGCTGAGGTCAACCTCGATACCCTGATTGGCAATGTCGCCGACGTTGGTATAATAACCTGCATAACCGATCTCATAGGGGGCAGAGAAATACATGAGCATGTCGGAGGTCTTGCGGTAATAGTAATCGATGCCACCGGTGAGACGGCTGTTGAAGAACTCGAACTCAAAACCTGTATTGAAGTTGCCTACTTTCTCCCATGTTATGTCAGGATTACCCTTATCGTCAAACGAGAATGAGATCTCGTCGTTGGAGTTCTTGATGGTGTATGTGTCGACGTAACGGTATGAGCCGATGGCATCGTTGCCCTGCTCACCGTACGAAGCCTTGAACTTGAGCATGTTCACGAGGGGTGATTTTGGGAACCAGTCCTCCTTTGTGAGAATCCATGCACCGCCTGCCGACCAGAAATTACCCCAGCGGTGTTCGGGTGCGAAGCGGGATGATCCGTCACGACGGAACGAGAAGTTGGCAAAATACTTGTTGTCGTAGTCATACTGTCCGCGGAAGAAGTAGCCCTCGACGTTGTAGAGCGAACGTGTCGATGTGCCCATTTCGAGAATGATGGCGCTCGCCAGCTCGGTATTCTGTGAATAGTCGGCGAGTTTTGACTTACGTGCGCCCACACGTGTATCCTCCTCGCGTGAGTATTCGTGACCGAGAAGGAGGTCGAGATTGTGCGATCCGAACGAGCGGTTGTAGTTGAGCAACTGCTGATAGTTGGTGTCGGTGCCGCGATAGTGGTTGATCTCGCTCGTACCGCCGGTCGATACGTTCCAGCCGTAATAGGGGTTGGTGGCTTCGGTGAGACGGCGGTCGGTGATGTAGACACTGCCGTTGACGGTGAGATGGAAATATTTGAGGAAATCAAATGTGGCGAATCCCTGCACGCTGAAGGCGTTTACCGAGTTCTGATAGATGTCAAGCTGATCGTCCTGAATCATGTTGCCGTTCTTGTCGGCGGGACGTTCGAGGCCGACGTCTTTATAACCGTAGTCGTAACGTTTGCCGCGCGCATCATACATGATGTTGCCGGCTCCGTCCCTGATATAGAGTGGATAGATGGGAGCGACAGTGTAGAGCGCGTCAAAGACTGAATACTGGTTGTCCGATAGAGTGTGGGTATAGCTGGCGTTGGCTCCCACACGCAGGAATGAATAGGGATTGTAGGTAGTCTTGATGCGGGCGGAGATTCGCTCCATCGATGATCCTAACGAGATACCCTCGTTGTTGAGATAACCGAGCGTGCCCATGAAGGTGTACTTGTCACTGCCGCCCGAGAGGCTGAGGTTGTATTCCTGACGGAAACCGTCACGTGTTCCCTCCTTGGTCCAGTCGTCGGGATAGAGGGTGTAGATCTGATTGTTATAGGCCACGCGGTTGCCGAGCGTCGCATTGGGGTTGAGCTTGCCGTTCTCGCCGATGAGGAACTGATTTTCGGGAACGGAGTAGACCATATATCCGAGGCCGTTCTGACTGTCAGGCAGTCCGAGGGTGTTGTTGGCGAGGATGTGAGCCTCCTGGAACGACATGCCCTGCTTGTAGCGGTAATCGTTCATAAGGCCCATGTAGAATGCCTCGTAATACTCACCGGGATTGTCGATGTAGTCATAGTGTACGCGAGCATCGGAGTTGACACCCCACTTTGCACCGACGGTGACTTTGGTGGTGCCGCGTGAAGCGCTCTTGGTGGTGATCATGATGACACCGTTGGCACCGCGCGCACCGTAGAGGGCATTGGATGCGGCATCCTTGAGCACGGTGATGTTCTCGATGTCAGATGGGTTGATGTCGTTCATTCGACCTGAATAGGGCAGACCGTCAAGCACGATGAGAGGTGAAGTGCCGGCGTTGATCGATCCGATGCCACGTATCACGATCTGAGATGCGGATGATGACGATGCAGGGTTGTTGTTGTCGGTCATCATCATACCCGATACGCGGCCGCTAAGGGCGTCGATGGGGCTGCTGACCTGTGACATTGAGATCTCGTCGCCTGACACGACCGAAGCCGAGCCGGTGAAGGCTTCGCGCTTCTGCTTGCCGAAGGCCACGACGATGACTTCGTCCATCATCTCGGTCTTGGGGTCGAGATAGATCTTCATGTCCGGCTTGATGTCGGCCGTGACGGTCTCGTATCCGACGTACGTGACTGTGATTTTTGTCTCGGAAGCGGTAAGGTTGGAAAACGAGAAGCGTCCGTCCAGATCGGTGACAGCGACCTTGTTGCTTCCGTCCACCTTTACGGTAGCTCCGACAATAGACTGGCCGTCTGAAGAATCGAATACTTCACCGGTCACACGAGCTATCTGCCCACTCATCTTGCACGTCATTGACAACAATAAGGCAAGGAATAATAAGAATCTACCCATTTGCAATTTTTTAAGGTAAAATGTAACTCTTGAATTGGTTTACGGCAAAATTACCATTTTTAATTTAATTTTACAAAAAATCGCTCTCGCATACAAAAATTTTATAACTAAACAAGCCATTTATCTAACAAAACGGCCATAACTCACGACCAACAGGCAATAAATCGGCATAAACGTATTATGATTTATTAATAAAATTTAACCCATTTATCATGCTGTTTGCAGGCGTATGAATCATCATCGTGGGAGAATTTCATAAAAAAGAGTTACATTTGCGGGATGGATGTTTCGCACTGACGCGAACACACCTCACTCCGGGCGGGTTATAATAATGATGCGGAGACGCATCCTCATAACCCTACACCCAATCACACTTATTTAAATTATGAAATCATTTGAAGAAATCGGGGTCTGCGAGCCCCTGCGCCGCGCCATCGAAGAGATGGGTTTTGAATCTCCGATGCCGATTCAGGAACGTGTCATACCCCGTCTGCTCGGGGATGCCGACGATATAATAGCCCTCGCTCAGACCGGCACGGGCAAGACTGCCGCATTCGGACTGCCGCTGCTGCAGCGCATCGATCCGGCCGAACACAAGCCGCAGGCTCTGGTGCTCGCCCCGACGCGTGAGCTGTGCCTACAGATATGCAGCGACCTTGTGGACTTTTCCAAATACATTCCCGGCGTGAAGGTGCTCCCCGTCTACGGCGGTTCGAGCATCGAGAGCCAGATACGCTCTCTGCGCGCAGGTGTCAACGTTATCGTCGCCACGCCCGGACGCCTCATTGACCTGATCAAGCGCGGTGTGGTCAAGATGGACGACATCAACACCGTGGTACTCGACGAGGCTGACGAGATGCTCAACATGGGATTTCTCGACTCGATCGAGGAGATACTCTCGCATGTACCCGAACAGCACAAGACACTGCTGTTCTCGGCGACTATGCCGGCTGACATCCTCAAGATAGCCAAGAGATACATGAAGGATTACGAGGAGATCGTGGTAGGCTCGCGCAACGAGGGGGCCGAGAACGTACGCCACATATATTATATGGTGAACGCCCGCGACAAGTATCCGGCACTGAAACGTATCGTGGACAATTCGCCCGGCATCTATGCGATCGTGTTCTGCCGCACGCGCCGCGACACTCAGGAGGTGGCCGACAATCTGATACGCGACGGATATAACGCCGAGGCTCTGCACGGTGACCTGTCACAGCAGCAGAGGGACATCGTGATGAAGAAATTCCGTGACCGCGTGGTGACTCTGCTCGTAGCCACCGACGTGGCTGCCCGCGGACTTGATGTGAGCGACCTGACACATGTCATCAACTATGGTCTGCCTGAGGACACGGCCGTCTACACTCACCGCTCGGGCCGTACGGGCCGCGCCGGTAAGAAGGGTGTGTCGATAGCCATCATACACTCGCGCGAGAAGGGTCGCATGCGTGAGATCGAGCGCATTATCGGCAAGACGTTCGAACGCCGCGATGTGCCTACACCCGAGCATATCATCGAGAAACAGCTATATAATCTCGCCGACCGTCTGGAACGTGTGAAGGTGAACGAGGATGAGATAGCCCGCTATCTGCCGGGAATATCAAGAAAACTGGAGTGGCTGTCGGAGGAAGATCTGCTCAAGCGTGTAATATCGCTGGAGTTCAACCGTCTGCTCGACTACTATAAGGATGCCCCGGTGATCGACACTATCGATGTCAAGCCTGAACGCGAACGCAAGCGCAAGGGTAAGGACAGCGAGCGCAATGCCCGTCCGGCAGATGACAAGGAGAAGGATCGCCGCACGGCCGGCCGAGGCATGGAACGCATTTATGTCAACGTGGGTAAGCGTGACGGATTCTTTGCCGGCAACCTTATCGAACTACTCAACCGCGAGGTGCAGGGCAAGCGCGTGGATGTGGGACGGATAGACCTGTTGCCATCCTACACGCTGTTTGACGTCAACAAGAAGGATGCCCGCCGCGTGGTGGGCGCGCTCACAGGAGCGGAGTTTTACGGTAAGCATCTGCACAGCGAGATTGCCGACACCGAGCGCGACTATTCACGACTGGCCGACAAGAAGAAGAAAAAGAAAAGCAAACTATAAGTCCTATCATAAGTTACAGCAAACATGAAGCGTCTATTACTGTTATTCTCGCTCGCAGGAGCCATCGCGGCCAATGCGCAGCTGACGGCTCCGGGAGCCTTCACCACGGCTCCGGCCGAGGTGTTCCCTCTGCTCGACACAAACACCCGCCTCGACATGGTCGACTATTACAACAGCGGACTGAAAACGGCGTCGAACAACCGTCTGAACGGCCAGTCGGTAATCACCGAGCTGACCCCCTCGTCACTCACGGTCAAGATTTCAGACTCGTCGTCGGCGCAGGTGGCTATACTGCCGGCAGGTAACGATACGGTGATAGCGGTGGTGTCGACCGTAGCCACTCCGGGACTTGACTCGACGCTCAAATTTTATGACAGCACTTGGAAGCCTCTGGCCGCCGACAAGTATTTCACCGCTCCTACATGGAACGACTGGATAACTCAGGGTCACGACAGCAGCGAGGTGATGGCCTACACTCCGTTCATGCTCGCGTCCATCTACATCAATCCCGCCGATGGGGTGATGACGGTGTCGAATAATCTTGCCTCATTTCTTGACGAGGATGTTTACGCCGACATCGCCGAGGCTATACATCCGACCCTCACCTACCGTTGGAACGGTAAAAAATTCGTTAAGCAGTAACAAACTGTCACACATAGCAGTATACATGTCGGGCGCTCCTGTCAGGGGTGTCCGACAACATTTTTTAATGCTCGCGGGCAAACGCCACAGGGGGCACGGGCGTTGTAACCATATAGGACTAAAAATATATCAATATTATGATTAAAGTTACATATCTCGACCATAGCGGTTTTGCGATCACCACGCCTGAGGCCGTAATGGTATTCGATTACTACAAGGACCCTGACAAAAAGCTCGAAAAAGTGCTCAGGGAGGCTCCTGAAGCCGATGTATTGTTTTTCGTAAGTCATCACCATCCCGATCATTTCAACACTTCGATATTCGAGCTGGCTCAGAACCGCAAGAGGACCTATATCCTCGCCAACGATATATTCTCGAAACTCGTGCCTAAGACAGGTCTGTCCGTAGCATGGATGAGTCCGGGCGACATCATTGACAGTCTGCCCGGCACACAGTCGGTCAAGGCATTCAAGTCGACCGATGCGGGCGTGGCATACGCCATCACTCTGCCCGACGGCAAGGTGATATTCCATGCCGGAGATCTCAACGACTGGCACTGGAGCGAGGAGTCGCCCGAGGCCGAGATACGCGCGGCACATGCTGCGTTTGACAAGATCATCAACCGTGTGGCAGAAGAGTATCCCGAGATGTACATAGCGATGTTTCCCGTGGATGCCCGCATGGGCACCGGATTCGCCAAAGGTGCGACGGAATTTCTCGAAAAGGTCAAGGTTGACAACTTCTTCCCGATGCATTTCTGGGGCGAGCCGCAGAAGGCGTGCGACTTCGCGTCATACGTTCCGGCCGGAAGCAAGACCAAATGTTTCTGTCTTGACGAGCCGGGCATGGAAGCCAAACTTTAATGCATTAAATACATTATAAAAAACGTCGTCGTGGGCATTCTCCGGCGACGTTTTTGTCTTTACGGGTAAATTACACTATATTTGTCGTGTGATACGAGACGTCAATACGACCTCTCCAAAATACCGGCAGATGAAAATAGCTATAATCGGAGCGGGCGCCATGGGTGGCGCTGTGGCACGCGGTCTTGCCGAGGCAGGACACGACCTGACAGGTTGCAATGCCAACATTTGTGTATCTAACCCTTCGGAGGGGAAACTGCGTGCGCTCGCCGAGCGCGGCATCTCCGTGACCCACAGCAATGTGGACGCCGTCAAGGGGGCTGACACGGTGATAATCTGCGTCAAGCCATGGTTTGTCGAAGGGGTTATAAACGAACTGAAGCCCCACCTTGATTATTCTCGCACAGAGGTGTCACTGGTCGTGGCGGGCATTTCGCTCGACACACTGTCGGGATGGCTTGCCAAGGATGACGGCTCACTGCCGCAATTCTGTATCACCATGCCCAACACTGCCATGGCAGTATTGAAGTCAATGACGTTTCAGGTCAACGGCAATGGAGAATGCGAATCGGCACGCGCGATCTTCGGCCGCCTCGGTGACATCAAGGTTATAACCGAGCGACAACTACCCGCCGCGATGGCATTGGCATCATGCGGCATAGCATACGCCATGCGTTATGTACGCGCGGCCACCGAAGGAGGTGTCGAACTGGGACTGCGGGCCGCCGAGGCTCAGGAGATTATCGTCAGCACTCTGATCGGGGCCTCCGAATTGCTCAGGGAGCCTGACGCTCATCCCGAGAGCGAGATCGACAAGGTGACGACTCCGGGAGGTATCACCATACGCGGACTCAACGCCATGGAGGAGGCTGGATTTTCCGCTGCCGTAATCAAGGGTCTGCGGGCATCGAAATAACACATTTATAGGTATAAAAAAGAATTGGAGGTTGCTGAGAAAATGCAACCTCCAATTCTTTTTCTCTATTGAAACCTAACGGTCATTTCATAGACTGCATCTCGACAAGACGGGTATAATAACCGTTGAGCGCGAGCAGTTCGTCATGCGTACCGCTCTCGACAATCTCGCCCTCATGCATCACGCATATCAGCGATGCGTTCTTGATGGTTGACAGACGGTGGGCGATGACAAGGGTCGTACGGTCCTGCATCAGGCGTTCGAGCGCCTCCTGCACCAGTTTCTCGCTCTCGCTGTCGAGTGCGGATGTGGCCTCGTCGAGAATGAGTATGGGGGGATTCTTGAGTATGGCACGGGCTATCGAAAGACGCTGACGCTGACCGCCTGACAGACGGCATCCGCGGTCACCTATCACGGTGTCATAACCGTCCTCGGTGGACATGATGAAGTCATGTGCGTTAGCGATCTTAGCCGCAGCGATAACCTCATCCTTTGTGGCGTGCATGACGCCGAACGCGATGTTGTTGAATATAGTGTCGTTAAACAGGATGGCCTCCTGATTGACATTGCCCATCAGCGAGCGCAATTCACGCACTCGCATGTCGCACACGTTATGACCGTCTATCGTAATCTTGCCGCCGTCGATGTCATAGAATCGCGGGAGCAGGTCAGCCATCGTTGACTTGCCGCTACCGCTCTGCCCTACCAGCGCAACCGTCTGGCCAGGCTCGATGGTGAGGCTGACGTTCTTGATCACGGGCACATCCTTGTTATATCCGAATGTGACGTTGTCATACTTGATCTCGCCCTTGAGATCGTCGATTACCTCGGGGTTGGCCGGATCCTGAATAGGATTGGCCGCATTGAGGATAACGTCCACACGCTCCATCGACGCCAATCCGCGCTGTATGCTGTACATGGCCTTCGACAGGTCTTTGGCGGGATTGATGATGGAGTAGAAGATGACCATATAGTATATGAACGACGCCGCATTCATGCCCGAAGTGCCGTTGATGATGAGTGTGCCGCCAAACACGAGCACGATGGCGATGGTAATGGTGCCGAGAAATTCGCTCATGGGGTGAGCGAGCGACTGACGGCGGGCCACAGCGCGCGATATACGGTAATACTCCTGATTGCCTTCATGGAAGCGGGCAATCACCTTATTTTCAGCATTGAAGGCCTTGATGATGCGGAGTCCGCCGAGAGTCTCTTCGATATTACTCATCAGCAGTCCCCACTGGTTCTGTCCGGCAAGCGATGCGCGCTTCAGACGCTTACCCACCCGTCCCATTACCGTACCGGCGATGGGGAGAAGCACGAGCACGAAGATGGTGAGCTGCCATGACAGGACGAGCATCATGATGAGACAGACGATAATCATGATGGGGTCCTTGAATATCATGTCGAGTGTCGACATGATGGAGTTCTCGATCTCGGCCACATCACCGGTCATGCGCGACATCACGTCGCCCTTACGCTCGTTGGTGAAATATCCGATGGGGAGATAGACGATCTTGTCATACACATAATTGCGTATATCCCTCACGATGCCTGCGCGCATCGGTATGACGAAATAGCTGCTCAAGTAGGAGGCTCCGGTCTTGAGCATCGTCATCACGACCAGCAGACCGGCCATGGCCGCAAGTGTGCCGATGGGCCCCCAGTCATATATACACTGCTGCGTATAATAATAGAAGTTATTGATGACAACGTCCTTGAGTGATGCACTGCCCCATGGCATAAATTCGTAACTCGCCTCCTTGATCTTGAACAGAATCTCAAGAATAGGAATGATCACGGCAAACGAGAACAGCGTCAGGAAGGCTGCGAGAATGTTAAAGATAATATTCAGGATCAGATACTTCTTATACGGCGGTACGAAACGCCTGAAGATGGCCCAGAGTTCTTTCATAGCAAAATTCGTGATGGTGCGGTAATGCGGTAGATCACATATAACACTTCAAGCCTACGCCGAGGCGCGTGACATTGACACAGCGCATCAGAGCAGGCTTATATCGTGTGTTTGTTTCGTGGAGCTGCCCGGGGAGGGTTATTACTCAGCCTCGGCAGGAGCTTCGGTAGCGGGAACTTCCTCAGCGGGAGCGGTCTCCTGAGCGGGTGCAGCGGCGGGTGCGGCAACAGGTGCGGGAGTGTTGAAGTCGCCGGGAACTGTCTGCTCGGTGGCAGCGGGTGCTGACACGCGCGAGCTACCTACGATAGCTTTGGGCATACAGAATGTCGAGAGGATGGCGAGTACGCAGATGGCACCTGCGAGACCCCAAGTGAGTTTCTCGATAAAGCTGTTGGTGCGGCGTACGCCCATAATCTGGTTGGATCCGGCAAATGACGACGAAAGACCTCCTCCCTTGGACTTCTGCACGAGCACTACGCAGATGAGCAACACAGCACAGATGAGGGTGAGGATAATCAGTACGATGTACATAGTTGTTACGGTGTATATTAGTTATTTATTTTTATTTGCACTCTCGCGGTTAAGCATAAGCTTTCTCAGAAACCGCAATTGGTCTGCAAAGTAAGCACTTTTTTTTGGATTATTCAAACTTAGAGTGTGAATAATTTCAAATGCCTTGTCATAACGCTTCTGACGTATGTATATCTTGGCAAGACTCTCGCTGAGTGATGAGTCGTAGGCCGTATCGGGTGCCTGTGACGGAGTGTGGCGTGGGGCGTCTGACTCCGGCTCGGGGTATGTTTCAGCCTGCGGAGCATCATCCATAGCCTTGACAGGCTCCTCGCGGGGCAGCAGCGACGACTCGTCATCCTTATGCTTGAGGATGAATGCATTTATCAGCGCATCCTGTGACTTGTCAGACGGGTCGGCGGGCAGTGACGGCATGCTCTGCTCCTCCTCGCGGGCGAGCAATGATGAATAGTCGGGCGTGGGGTTAAAGATAAGACGTTCGAGCAGGGCCTCCTCCTGAGGATCGGAATGCCCGTAGGTCTCAAGAAATTTCGTGATGGCATCCCCCGTGCTCACCTCGTTACGCTGACGCGGATAGAACTCCGCCCAGTCCTCATAACCGACATCGGCAAGCAAGAACATCGACTGCGGATCGGGCGAGTTGAGCGCCACACATCTCATCAGGCGCTCCCTCACTTCGGGCGACATCCCTGCGGCATTATGCTTGAGCGCCTCGACGGCAGGAAGGACGAAGAAGGGATACTCACGCTCCAGAGCCAGCACATCACTCAGCTCAACCCCTGCCGAGGGGTTGTCAAGCGACTGCAATATCCGGCTTAATGATTCATTCATAACGGCGTGAGTGTTTGGGATAATGGTTTGGTCTACCAGTTGCCGAGCGTAGCGTTGAATATCAGATCGACAAGCTCCTTGGAAATCTCGTTACAGAGCTGATCCTGCACATCGGTGAGCATCTCGCTCGAATCAAAGTCACGATAGGCGCTGAATGTCTGGTCGACATCCTTGCCCTCCTGACGGTTGTCGATATACTTGACGCGGACCTGTATGGTCAGACGGGTCTTGGAAGCGTATGCATTTTCAGTCACAGCCTGGGGCGAGAGCGAATAGCCGGTGATCTCACCTTCGAGCTGCAGATCTCCGCCCGACTCGACCGTGCTGAGACGTGTGTTGCGCGATATATAGTCGAGCAGTTCGTTCTCGAACGTCTGCTGTAACGGCGGATACACCAACGCTGCACGGATGGGAAACTGCGACACGTAAATGGTCTTGTACACCTGATAGTCGATCGCCGCTCCGTTGAGTTTATAGCTGATGGTACAGCCACCTGTCGACAGGAGCAACAGGAGCATCATAAACGGACGTATCAGACGTGACAGTTTCATTACGGATTAAAAATGAGCGTTCAATATGCAAAAATAGGAAAATTCCACCAATCACACAAATGGCTTCTCAGGCATAAAGTGCAAATTTTCTCGTCACGATTCACCCGGAAGTGAAATTTCTTGTCATCTGTCACACCTGACGGCGGGGACGCATGGGCATGTAGCGCGTGACGCAGTAGATGGCGGCGGCCAGTGTTATGGCTCCGCCTATATATCCGATGTCTGCCATCAGGCCATGATCACATACTATACCTCCGACGAACGCTCCCGCTCCGATACCGAGGTTGAAGATACCGGAATAGAAGCTCATCGGCACGGCCGAGTCAGCGGGAAAGAGCGTAACGATCTCGTTCTGGAAAGCTATATTGTACACCGTCATGCACAGTCCCCACAATACACATAACACAGCCAGCAGGTATACCGATACATTTCCGACCGGAAACAACAGCGCCATCACTATCGGGAAACCGAGGCACGACATCAGTATCAGCCGTCGCGAATAACGGTAAAAGTATCGCGACATTATATAACTGCCCAACAGCCCGGCCACTCCGAACAGCGACAATGTCAGCGTCACACTCCCCTCGGCCATGCCTATGATCTGAATCATAAATGGCTCGACATAACTGTAACCCGTATAATGGCCGGTGACGATCACAGCCGTAATGAGATAGATAGCCAACAACGGCCGACAGTGTATCAGTCCTTTAAGCATTTCGGTTCGCGACTCGCCGGAATTCTTCTGGGGCAACACCGGAAATCTCAGCCATAACCCGACCAGAACCAACGCAGCCAGTACACCGAGGGCCGCAAATGCCATCCTCCATCCGGCTATGATGCCGAGCGTGCGGCCGAGCGGCAGTCCTGCGATCAGGGCGATGCCTCCACCTGCCACAAGCGTACTCAACGCCGTAGCCCGCTTGGCCGGAGGTGTCACAGCCACCGCCATAGCCGGCGCGATGGACCAGAAGAGCGAATGAGCTAACGCCACTCCGATACGGGCACCCATCAGTGAATAATAGCCCGTTGAGAGCACCGTCGCTACATGACTGATAAAGAATACACTTACCACGCCGAGCATCAGTCGTCGGTATTCGACCTTGGCAAACAGCAGCATAAGCGGCAGTGACATGAGTGCCACGACCCAAGCGTAGACAGTGATAAGGAGTCCGGCCCGAGCCTCGCTCACGCCAAACGACGTGGCGATGTCACTCAGCAGACCTATCGGTATCAGCTCGGAGGTGTTGAATGTGAATCCCGCGATGGTGAGTATACCGAGCGGGACCCAGAAACCTTGTTGCTTCATTACTTGTCAGAATTTTCACCTGCGAGCATACCGCACGCAGCCTCTATATCCTCGCCTCGCGACGCCCGGATGGTAGCGGTGACGCCAAGTTCGTTGAGCCGGTCGCGGAAACGCTCCATCGTCTCGCGGTCAGAGGGCTGACCCTCAAACCCCGGAATGGCATGAAACCGTATCAGATTGACACGACAGTCCACCCCCTTGAGCGCACGCGCCAGCGCATCGGCATGACGTCGGTCGTCATTGACTCCGCGCCACATTATATATTCGGCCGACAGACGACGCTGATGGGCGAAATCATAGTCGCGCAACAATTCGACAACCTTCTGCAGCGGATATGCGCGTTCGACAGGCATAAGATCCTCACGCTCGGACGGGAACGGCGTATGCACGCTTATGGCCACATGCACCTTGGTCTCGTCAAGCAGACGGCGCAGGCCGTCCATCTTGCCAATGCTCGACACAGTGATGCGCTTGGGGCTCCATGCCAATCCCCATGGTGCGGTCAGCACCTCGATGGCCTGAAGCACCTGAGCCGCATTATCCATCGGTTCTCCCATACCCATAAACACAATATTGGTAAGTGTCTCTGACTCGGGTATGGAAAGTATCTGATTGACAATGCCGGCAGCAGACAGATCGCCGTGATAGCCCTGCTTTCCGGTCATGCAGAAACGACACCCCATGCGGCATCCGGCCTGGGATGACACACACAGCGTGGCACGATCCTTATCGGGAATGTATACAGCCTCTACATCACGACCGCCGGCTCCGTGGGTCAGATAGTCGACCTGAGGTGTACGCGTAGCAAAGAGATACTTGACCGTCCCGTCGGTAGAACGCGACTCAAGGCGCGGCGCAGTACGCCCGACGGTATACTTCTCCTCCAGAGCGGCACGTGCGGACTTGGGCAACTCGGTCATTTCGGCGATAGACGTCACTCGCCCCACGTAAAGACGGCGGGCCATCTGGCGGGCGGCAAACGGACGGAGGTTCACCTCACGGGCTACCTCTTCAAGCCCCGCAAGGGTCATTCCTATAAGCGGAATCTTAGTTATATCCGACATGAATTTATATTGGAAGGGAGAGTTATTTCTTTTTGGCCGGATCGCAGGTCAGGCCTACGCCGAGCTTCTTGAATATCTTACGGTCGACCTCGCCGAGCATTACGGTCGAGTGTACCTGACAGCCATTCAGTTCGGGCAACTGTTCGAGCGCGCGACGACAGTTCTCGTCATCCTGACTGAGCACCGACAGGGCCACAAGCACTTCGTCAGTGTGCAGACGCGGGTTGTTGCTGCGCAGATAGCTTATCTTGGTGTGCTGAATCGGCTCGATGAGATTCTGCGGGAGCAGCTTCACATCATGGGCGATGCCGGCAAGATGTTTGATAGCATTGAGTATCAACGCCGCGCTGGGACCGAGCAGAGGTGATGTCTTGGCTGTGATGATGGTACCGTCCGGCAGCTCTATAGCCGAGCAGGGCACACCCTCCGCCTTTGCACGCTCGCGGGCGGCAGCGATAGTCTTGCGGTAATCAAGATTGATGCCGGCCTGATTGAAGAGCATCGCGATCTTATTGACTTCCGAGTCATTGCTCTCGCCGAGGGCCATGCTGTTGAGTGCGGTAAAATAGCGGCGTATTATCTCATTGCGCGAGGCCTCGCAGCACACGTCATCGTCGTCGATACAGAATCCCACCATATTCACGCCCATATCAGTGGGTGACTTATAGGGATTTGACCCGTAAATACCCTCGAACAGCGCGTTGAGCACGGGAAATATCTCGATGTCGCGGTTATAGTTGATAGCCTTCTCACCGTAGGCGTCAAGATGGAAGGGATCGATCATGTTCACATCGTTAAGGTCGGCCGTAGCAGCCTCGTATGCGATGTTGACCGGATGACGGAGCGACAGATTCCACACGGGGAAGGTCTCAAATTTGGCATATCCGGCCTCGATGCCGCGCTTATGTTCATTGAATAGCTGACTGAGACACACAGCCATCTTGCCGCTACCGGGACCGGGGGCGGTGACGATGACCAGCGGGCGTGTGGTCTCGACATAATCATTACGGCCGAATCCCTCGTCCGAGGCGATAAGCCCCACATTGGCAGGATAGCCGTCTATAATATAATGTACGTAGCTTTTGATGCCCATACGTTCGAGGCGTTCGCGGAAAGCGTCCGCACTGGCCTGACCGTTGTAATGGGTGATGACGATGGAGTTGACTTTAAATCCGCGGTTCTGGAACTCATTGCGCAGACGCAGGGCATCCATGTCGTAAGTGATGCCGAGGTCCTGACGCACCTTGTTTTTCTCTATATCCACCGCGCTGATCACTATCACGATCTCGGCGTGATCGGCGAGCTGACTGAGCATTCGCAACTTGCTGTCAGGCTGAAAACCCGGGAGCACGCGACTCGCATGATGATCATCGAAGAGCTTGCCTCCAAGCTCAAGATACAGTTTGTTACCAAACTTCGCAATCCTGTCCTTAATGTGGCTGGACTGGATTTTTACATATTTCTCGTTGTCAAATCCGTATTTCATAACGGGACACAAAAATACATAAAATCCGTGACATTCAACGCATCTTTTTCACAAAATATTGCACGTAAATCGCTACCCGGTCCGTAACACGGCCGGGGCTTCGCTACTATTTCAGGACCTTACGGGCAGAGGCGATGTCTTCGGTAATCTGCGAGGCAAGTTTTGAGGTAGAGCCGAATGCCTTCTCAGGGCGGAGATATTTCACAAACTCCACGGCGATTTCCTCATCATATATATATCCGACAAAATCCATTATGTGGGCCTCGATCGACAGTTGCTGCTGTCGGTTCTCATCGGCTCCGTCCACCGTAGGACGATAACCCACATTGACCACCGCCTTGCGACGCACACCGTCAGGCGTGGTGACGTATGCGGCATACACTCCGGCCAACGGTATAAGCAACGATGCCGCAGGCAACTCAAGATTGGCTGTCGGAAATCCGAGAGTGCGGCCTACATGCTTACCATTGATAACCTTACCACGCAACGTGTAATTCGATCCGAGCATACGGGCCGCTTCCTCCGGCCGCCCCTCCATAAGATGACGGCGTATGGCTGACGAACTGACAGGCGCTACCGGCCCACGGTATTCGGGCGCGGCTATCACCTCAACCCCTACCTGTTCGCCTATTGTCCTGTAATGATCCATACCGTCGGGATGATCATGTCCGAAATGATTATTGAATCCGAGCACTAAGGCATCGATGGCAAACTTGCGTTTGAGCGCACCGAGAAATTCCTTTGCGCTCATGCGACGCAATGACTCATTAAAACTCAGCAAAATAATATCCTGCGCACCGGCCTCGGCGAGCAGGCTGACACGCTGTTCGAGGGTATTGAGCAGCGCCGGAGCCTCAAGCGGACGCACCACTGTGAGCGGATGACGTGAGAATGTCACCACCGCCGGTACAAGACCGCGGCTACGGGCCTCGACTCCAAGATAATCGATAAGAAAACGATGGCCTGCATGCACACCGTCATACATACCCACGGCGGCAATCCTGCGTGCCGATGTATTCTGTTTGGTTATAATATTCATAGTCGCTGAGACAAGTGATAGTTTTATAACAGTTCAGTCGAGAATATTTCCGATAATATCTGTAAATTCAGTGCCCGGAGCTACGAGCGCCGCATTGAATCCGAGTGCACGGGCGGCATTGACGTTGCTCTGTGAGTCGTCGAAAAACAGCGTCTCCTCAGGCTTTATGCCGCAGTGGGCACATGCGTAGTCAAATATCTCCTTGTCAGGCTTATAGCACTTGGCCTCATAGCTGGTGACAACTCCGTCGAAATAGTCGGACATTTCCAGACCCTCCTGACGGAACTGATCGGTGATGAATCCCTCAAACATTATAGGATTGGTATTGGACAGCATGTACACCTTGTATCGCTTGCGGAGCTCGCGCAGAGCCTTGAGCCGGTGCTGCGGTATGCCGATAAGAAACCGTGTGAACGCCTCGTCTATCTCACTGTCACTCACGGGACGGTTGAAGAGCGGACGCAACTGACGACGAAATTCGGCAGCGTCAATCTCACCCTTCTCAAGAGCAAGAAACGCACCCTTCTGTCCGTACTCACCGAGCAGACTGTCAGCCTCTGTCAGGCCTATGGCCTCCAGAGCGTGCACCGCACGATTGCGGTCTATGTCCATTATCACTCCGCCGAGGTCGAAAAGCAGATTCTTTATCATTGCCATCTTTGTTATCGTATTTTTCGCAAAGATACTAAATTCCCTCCACTTACTTGTCCGGACTTGAGCATTTTTTTGTAATTTTGCAACTTGAACAATTGCTGTTGTAATCATTCACAATTCACATCAACGTGGAAACTAAATACATCTTCGTCACCGGCGGCGTAGTGTCATCACTCGGCAAAGGCATCATCTCATCTTCACTCGCATGCCTACTTAAAGCGCGAGGCTTCAGAGTCACGATCCAGAAATTTGACCCGTACATCAACATCGATCCGGGCACACTCAACCCCTACGAGCACGGCGAATGCTACGTCACCGTCGACGGCCACGAGGCCGACCTCGACCTCGGCCATTACGAACGATTCACCAACATCCGCACCACACGCGCCAACAATGTCACCACCGGCCGCATCTATCAGAGCGTGATCGACAAGGAGCGCCGCGGCGACTATCTTGGCAAGACCGTACAGATTATACCCCATATCACCGACGAGATCAAACGCAACGTAATGGCGCTCGGCAAGACGGGTGATTTCGACTTTGTCATTACCGAGATCGGCGGCGTGGTCGGTGACATCGAGAGCCTCCCGTTCCTTGAAGCCGTGCGTCAGTTGCGCTGGGAGCTTGAAGATGACTGCGTGTGCGTCCATCTGACCTACGTACCTTACATCAAGGCGGCCAAGGAGCTCAAGACCAAGCCCACTCAGCACTCCGTAAAGCAGTTGCAGCAGCTCGGCATCCAGCCCGACGTGCTCGTGCTGCGTACCGAGCATGAGATTCCCGCAGCGATGCGTAAGAAAATCGCACAGTTCTGCAACGTCGCACCCGATGCCGTGGTGCAGAGTGCCGACGCTCCGTCAATATATAAGGTGCCCGTATTCATGCACGCCCAGCATCTCGATGAGATCGTGATGCGCAAATGCGGGCTCAATCCCGTCGGCGAACCCGACATGGCGGCGTGGAACGAATTTCTCACCCGCATGGATTCAGCCAGCGATGTCATCAACATCGGTCTCGTAGGCAAATATGTCGAGCTGCAGGATGCCTATAAGTCTATCGACGAGTCACTGTTTCAGGCTGCCACTTACTGTGACCACAAGGTCAAGATACACTATATCCACTCCGAGAAGGTCAACCCTGACAATGTCGAAAGCCAGTTG
This sequence comes from Bacteroides sp., assembly GCA_014802015.1. Taxonomy (GTDB): domain Bacteria; phylum Bacteroidota; class Bacteroidia; order Bacteroidales; family Muribaculaceae; genus Duncaniella. Next base: position 49,630 of record JAAVDB010000002.1, on the reverse strand, counting down.
AAGGATCTGGACGGTGTCATCATCGCACCGGGATTCGGCCAGCGCGGCATCGAAGGCAAATTCGTAGCTCTCGAATGGTGCCGCACACATGACATCCCCACATTCGGCATCTGTCTCGGCATGCAGTGCATGGTCATCGAGTTTGCCCGCAACGTGCTCGGACTCAAGGAGGCCAACTCGACCGAGATGGACACCAAGACGCCCGACAACGTCATCGACCTGATGGAGGAGCAGAAGAGCATACACAATATGGGTGGCACGATGCGTCTCGGCGCATACGACTGTAAGCTGCGTGAAGGCTCAAGGGCTGCAGCCGCCTACGGCCGCGACACCGTCAGCGAACGCCACCGTCATCGCTTCGAGTTCAACAACGACTACCGCACCCGATTTGAGGAAGCCGGCATGAAGTGTGTAGGCGAGAACCCATCGACCCACCTGGTCGAGATCGTCGAGATACCCGACCACCGCTGGTTCATAGGCACACAGTATCACCCCGAATACTCATCGACCGTGCTGTCACCCTCGCCGCTGTTCCTCGACTTTATGAAGGCGGCTATCGCATATAAAGAAGAAAAGAAATAACATATACCATTAATCCCGCTATTAAGACGAGAAAAAATTTTTATGGACAAGAACACTCTTACGGGCCTTCTGCTTATGGGCCTCGTGATATTCGGCTTCATGTGGCTCAACAAACCCTCGGCCGAGGAACTCGAACGCCAGCGTCAGGAAAAAGCCCGCATGGAGGCCGAGGCCGCACAGAAAGCTGAAGACACCGCACGGCTGGTATTTGACTCCATCAGTCCCGCCGAAGTGGCCACCATCGCCGCCACTGTGCGCGAACTCGGTCAGACCGACACCGCCACCCACACAAGCCATCTCAATGTCGAGGCCATCAACCTCACCGTCGATGCTCAGGGCAATGTCACCGGCACCGTCGAGGCCGACAATCAGGCCGTACCCGTAGCACCGCTGCTCGCCAACGAGACATCGTCGATGAACACACGCGTCGCTGCCGCTGCCGTCAACGCACTGCGCAAGAGCCTCGCCACCGCGGCACGCTACCGCGGATTTGCCCGTCACCTGTCGGGCGACAGCACCACCGTCACTCTTGCCAACAAGCTCGTGACACTCGAACTCTCCAACAAGGGCGGTGTAATCTCACGCGCGTCACTCAACGACTACAAGAGCTATGATTCGACTCAGGTGACACTTCTCGACCCCGCAACCGACATATACTCGTTCACGCTCACCTCGGCCAACCAGCGATTCGAGACCAAGGAGTTCTACTTCGAGCCTGTGGTCGAGAACGACTCGACCGTATGCATGATGCTCGATCTCGGTGACGGTGCGTCATGGGGCATACGCTACACCCTCCCCTCCGACGGCTATCTGGTCAACATCGACGTCGTGCAGCAGGGCATGCAGTCGATCATCCCCACATCCGTAGCCACAATGGACATGACTTGGCATCAGAAGATGCGCCGCCTCGAAGCCGGCCGCGTGTTCGAGGAGCGCAACTCGGCACTCTATTATATGTATCCTGACGGTGACGTCGACAATCTCAGCGAGAACAGCGATGACAATGAGGAGCTCAACCAGCGCGTAAAGTGGGTCAGCTGCAAGAACCAGTTCTTCTCGGCCGTACTCATGGCCCGCAGCAATTTTGCCGCCGCCGACCTCAAGAGCACTATCCTCAAGGACAATCCCGACTTCATCAAGCAGATGGATATAGCGCTGACGCTTGACTACTCGGCATCGCTTGCCAATCCCGCATCGTTCGTGATGTATCTCGGCCCGAACTCTTATCCGATAATGAAGGATATCGAGGACAACATATTCCCCGAAGAGGATATGCACCTCACCAAGCTCATCCCTCTCGGCTGGCCGATATTCCGCTGGATCAACACCCTCATCATCATTCCTGTATTCTCGTTCCTCGGATCATTCATCAGCAACTACGGCATTATCATCCTGCTCCTGACCATCTTCATCAAGATCATCCTCTATCCGTTCACTTACAAGAGCCTTATCTCTCAGGCCAAGATGCGCCTGCTCGCACCTGAGATCAAGGCCATAAATGACAAGTATCCCGGCAACGAGAACGCCATGAAACGCCAGCAGGAATCGATGGCGCTCTACTCGCGAGCCGGAGCCAACCCCATGTCAGGCTGTCTGCCGATGCTTCTGCAGATGCCCGTGCTCGTGGCTATGTTCTGGTTCTTCCCCTCGGCCATCGAGCTGCGAGGCGAATCATTCCTCTGGGCCAAAGACCTCGCCGCGCCTGACGCTATCATCTCCTGGTCAGCAAACATCCCCTTCATCTCATCGACGTTCGGCAACCATATCAGCCTCTTCTGTCTGCTTATGACAGTGACCAACATCCTGTACACCTACCTTAACATGCAGAGTCAGGCCTCGTCAGGCATGCCGGGCATGAAATGGATGATGTATCTGATGCCGCTGATGTTCCTGTTCATCTTCAACAACTACGCCGCCGGCCTGAGCTACTACTACTTCCTGTCGCTCCTCATCACCATCCTCATGACATTCTCTTTCCGCAAACTCGTGTCAGAGGACAAGATGCGAGCCAAGATGGCCGAAAACGCCCGCAAACCTAAAAAGAAGGGATGGATGGCTGCCAAACTCGAAGAAGCCCAGAAACAGCAGGAGGCCATGATGCGCGAACAGCAGCGCCGCAACCGCCGCCGCTGATCCTCACCCTACGCTCCCGACACCATGCTACGCTCTCCGCTCCTCATACTCCTATATGTATTCGCTGTCGCGACTGCTCCGGGCCGTACTTTACATGTCGGCCCGGGCGAGATTGCGGCGGGGCTGGAGATACCTGCGTGCGATGTCAACCTTACTCTGACGGGCTGTATCGATGCATCCGACCTTGACCGCATGGCCGGATTCATCACCGACATCACCACTCTTGACCTCTCGGGAACAGAAATCGTGGCCTACAGCGGACCACGCTTCGGGTCCAACATGACCTCTGCTCCCGAATCAACCCTCCCTGCTGGCATACTGGCCGGATTGCGTGTGAGCCATCTCATACTGCCCGAGTCACTTACCGCAATATGTGACGGCGCACTGATGGACTCGCGTATCACTGACATCGTCATACCTGAGAATGTCAGTTCGATAGGACGCAGCACCTTTGCAAACTGTACATCGCTGCGCAGCATCACCCTCCCGGCCTCTCTCACCACCCTGCCCGACCGTATGGCCGAAGGATGCGAGGCATTGACAACGGTAAATATACCGCCAGGAGTGGTAACGATCGGCTCCCGCACATTCTTCGGATGCCGTGGACTGGAACATATCGGATGGCCGGCGCCGTTATACGAAATCGGAGAAGAGGCTTTCGCTCTCAGCGGCCTCACCTCAGCCGACCTGAGCCGATGCACTTCACTCACCACCATCGGAGCACGCGCGTTCGCTTCATGCCCCTCCTTATCAGCCGCGTCACTACCCGAGGACGCTACGGATATGGGACAGGGAGTGTTTTTTGAATGCCGTTCGCTTCAGTCCGTACGACTGCCGGCCTCGACCGTCAGCATCCCGTCCCTGACTCTCAAAGGAGCGGAGAATATCACAACTATTGAACTGCCGACAGGGACAGTCCTTATCGACACGCTCGCATTTGCCGGAATGACCGGAGTGCACTCTCTGACTATGCCATCCACCGTCACCGACATAGCTGACGGAGCATTCGAGAACTGGTCGGGACTCAACGCCATCGACGGGAGCCGACTGACACTCGTGCCGGCACTCGGCGAGGATGTATGGGCCGGCGTGAATCAGTCGGAAGTGAATCTGACCGTAGACAGAAGGCTTGAGAACCTCTTTCTCACCACCCCTCAATGGCAGGATTTCGCCATCGGACACACCTCGGGCATCACACAGACTGACAGCGGGCTGCAACAGAGCGTCACAGCCGGATTCAATGGCACGACTCTGACAGTGACATCAACCGTGCCGCTGGCCCGTGTGGAACTATATGCGGTCGACGGACGGCTCCTGACATTGACTGATATGCCTGATGATAATGTCACGACTATCGACACATCATCCTATACCGGCCCGTTCTTCATAGTCAGGGCCACACCCGCCGATGACAATCCGTGCGTGACACTCAAACTGATGCGCCTAAACTGACATAACGCTATTACGACTCAAACACAATCCCTATAAACGCTTGACCATGGGAAAGAATAAGCTCAAAAAGTTTGCCGAAATGGAGACACTCGCCTGTGTCCATCAATATCCCTTCGCACACCTTAAAGAGTCCGGCGGATGTCCGCTCAAAGGGAAATGGGGCACGGATGTGTTTCATAACTCCTCACCCCTCACTCTCGAATTAGGTTGCGGCAAAGGGGAATATGCCGTAGGTATGGGACGTACCTATCCCGACCGCAACTTCATCGGCATCGACATCAAGGGAGCACGCATGTGGACCGGTGCGCGCCAGGTGACCGAACTTGGTCTCGACAACGTGGCATTTCTGCGCACATCCATCCATCTGCTGCCCGAATTTTTCGCGCCGGCCGAAGTGTCGGAGATATGGATCACATTTCCTGACCCGCAGATGAAGAAGGTCAACAAACGTCTCACAGGCACACATTTCATGGAGATATACCGTCAGGTGCTCGCGCCCGACGGCATCATAAGACTCAAGACCGACTCACCGTTTCTCTACGCCTACACTCTTGAGATGATACGCCACAACGGTCTGCCGCTGCTGGCCGCGACCGATGACCTGTACGCCTCGGATCTCGCGTCAGAGGTACCCCCGATCACCACCTATTACGAAAGTCAGTGGCTGTCACGCGGCATCCCGAGCAAATATATAGCCTGGCAACTGCCACCCGATGTCACCCTCACAGAGCCTGAAGTCGACATACCCGAGGACACATACCGCTCATTTGGCCGCGGCACGCTTCAGGGCATGGACATCGACTGACCATCACGACACCACATACGTATCATAAAAATAAAATCTAAATAATGCGACTATACCCTACCCTTATCACCGATGCTCTTGCCACAGTCCGATATCCCGGCAATGGCAAAAATCTCGTTGAAAACGACATGATAGCCGACGACATCCGCATCGACGGCGACTCTGTAAGCTTCACGCTGATATTCGACAAGCCGACGGATCCGTTCATGAAATCAATGTCGAAAGCCGCCGAGACAGCGATCCACACATATATATCACCCGACATCAAGGTCACTGTCAACACTGCATCACGCCAGCCGGCTCCCGCTCAGGCTGCTCCGCTGCTGCCGGGCGTAAAGAATATCATCGGAGTGTCATCGGGCAAAGGTGGCGTAGGTAAGTCTACCGTCGCTGCCAACCTTGCTGTAGCGCTTGCCCGTGAAGGCTACAAGGTGGGACTGCTCGATGCCGATATATTCGGCCCTTCGATGCCCAAGATGTTCGGCATCGAGGACGAACAGCTGTACATCCACGACGTCGACGGACGCCAGATGATAATCCCCATCGAACGTTACGGCGTGAAGATCCTCTCGATCGGATTTCTCGTCGACAAGGACAAGGCCGTGCTGTGGCGCGGATCGATGGCCTCGAACGCACTCAAACAGCTGATAGGTGAGGCCGACTGGGGCGAACTCGACTACTTCCTCATCGACATGCCTCCCGGCACGAGCGACATACACCTGACCCTCGTCCAGACACTCGCCATGACCGGTGTGGTAGTCGTCACAACTCCTCAGGAGGTAGCGTTGGCTGACGCCCGCAAGGGTATATCGATGTTCCAGGACGACAAGGTCAACGTGCCCATCCTCGGACTGGTCGAGAACATGGCATACTTCACGCCCGCACCTCATCCCGAAGAACGTTATTACATCTTCGGACGCGAAGGGGGCATACGTCTTGCCGAGAAACTCGGAGTGCGTCTGCTGGCACAGATACCGCTCGTAGGCACCATCGCCGACAGCGGCGACAACGGCGCACCCGTAGCCCTTACGGACAGCATTACAGGTCATGCATTCGCCCATCTGGCCCACGAGGTGATCGATGCCGTGGCCGAGCGCAACTCTACCCTGCCCCCGACTCAGAAGGTAGAACTCAAGCACTGATTCGACACCCCTTGACCGTACATATCAACATAGGTTCAAATCTCGGTGAGCGTGAGGCAACACTGCATCGCGCCACCGAGTTGATTATACGCGCCCTGCCTGGTGACGTACTCGTCTCGCAACCGTTCGAGAGTCCGGCATGGGGATATGAGTCGGACAAGACATACCTGAATACAGGCATCTCGATCACACAGGATGTGTCACACAATCCGCACGATATTCTCCACATCCTGCAATCCATCGAACGCAGCATCGACAGCAGGCCGCATCGTGACGATACCGGCGCATATATCGACCGCATGATCGACATAGACCTGATAGCGATTGACGATATGGTAATGGACACACCCGAGCTTACACTCCCCCACCCGCGGATGCATCTGCGCGAGTTTGTGCTTGTACCGCTGTCTCAGACCGCTCCCGAATGGCTGCATCCCACCCTCAAACTCACCCCATCGGCCCTCATAGCCGCGCTTCATAGCCGGCAAGACAATAAAGTGTAAAGGCCGGACATCATACCCCTTCTGTAATATTCGGCCGCATGACGGCATAACAAACGGCACGGCCGCTCCGGGAATTTCCGGGGCGGCCGTGCTGTCAGTTATATCGCAGACCTTACAGGCCCGCGTAGTCGTTATCAGAGAGTCTTCTTAACCTCTACTTCCTCGAATCCTTCGATGATGTCACCCTCAACGATGTCGTTGTAGCCGGCGATCGAGAGACCGCAATCGTAACCCGAGGTTACCTCCTTGACATCATCCTTCATACGCTTGAGCGAGCCGAGATCACCTGTGTAACGTACGATGCCGTCACGGATCAGGCGCACCTTGCTGCCACGCTTGATCTTACCTTCACGCACGATGGCACCGGCGATAGTGCCCACCTTGGATATATGGAATGTCTGGAGCACTTCGGCTGTACCGGTGACCTCCTCCTTGATCTCGGGAGCAAGCATACCCGCCATAGCGTCCTTGACCTCCTCGATGGCCTGATAGATGACTGAGTAGAGACGTATCTCGACACCGTCACGCTCGGCGACACGGCGGGCGGCCTGTGAGGGACGCACCTGGAAACCAATAATGATCGCGTCGGATGCGGCAGCGAGTGTCACATCGCTCTCCGAGATAGCGCCGACAGCCTTGTGGAGTACGTTGACCTTGACCTCCTCGGTCGAGAGCTTGATGAGTGAGTCGGACAGAGCCTCGATCGATCCGTCCACGTCACCCTTGACGATGATGTTGAGCTCGTGGAAGTTGCCGATGGCACGACGACGGCCGATCTCCTCAAGGGTAGTACGCTTGGCTGTGCGCAGACCGAGTTCACGCTGCAGTTGCAGACGCTTTCCTGCGATCTCGCGGGCCTCCTGTTCGGTCTCCATGACATTGAATGTGTCACCTGCCGTGGGAGCACCGTCAAGACCGAGTATCAGCACAGGAGTCGAAGGTCCGGCCTCCTTGATGCGCTGGTTACGCTCGTTGAACATAGCCTTGACCTTACCGAAGTGTGTACCGGCCAGCATGACATCCCCCTGACGGAGCGTTCCGTTCTGCACGAGTACGGTGGCAACGTAGCCACGGCCCTTGTCAAGCGATGACTCGATGATCGAGCCGACAGCACGACGGTCGGGATTGGCCTTGAGATCGAGCATCTCGGCTTCGAGCAGCACCTTCTCCATGAGTTCGTCCACACCGATACCTTTCTTGGCCGATATGTCCTGGCTCTGATATTTACCGCCCCACTCCTCGACGAGATAGTTCATCTGAGCGAGCTCCTCCTTGATCTTGTCAGGATTTGCGGCCGGCTTATCGATCTTATTGATCGCAAACACGATGGGCACACCTGCTGCCGATGCATGGTTGATCGCCTCGATGGTCTGGGGCATCACGTTGTCATCGGCGGCCACGATGATGATACAGAGGTCGGTCACCTTGGCACCACGGGCACGCATGGCGGTAAACGCCTCATGACCGGGGGTGTCGAGGAATGTGATGCGGCGTCCGTCAGCAAGCTTGACATTGTATGCGCCGATATGCTGTGTGATACCGCCAGCCTCACCGGCGATCACATTGGCGTTACGGATATAGTCGAGCAGTGAAGTCTTACCATGGTCGACGTGGCCCATGACGGTCACGATCGGCGGACGTGTGGTCAGATCCTCCTCGCTGTCCTCCTCCTGCTGGATGGCGTCAGACACCTCGGCTGATACATATTCGGTGGTAAACCCGAACTCTTCAGCCACGATGTTGATTGTCTCTGCATCGAGACGCTGGTTGATCGACACCATCACACCGAGATTCATACATGTGGCGATGACGTTATTGATGGGCACATCCATCATCACGGCAAGGTCATTGGCGGTCACGAACTCAGTGATCTGGAGCACGCGGCTCTCGGCTGCGGCTGCGGCCTCGGCCTCATTCACACGCGAGGCAAACGCCTCACGCTTCTCCTTACGCCACTTGGCACCCTTCTTCTGACCCTTGTCCTTGGAAGTGAGTCGTGCGAGGGTCTCGCGTACCTGCTTCTGTACATCTTCCTCGTTGACCTCGGTGTGTACGGGACGCTTGTTACGATCCTTGCCGCGGCCACGGTCATTACCGCCGTTGCCGCCACGGTTATTATTGTTGTTATTGTTGTTGCCGCCACCACGGTTGCCTGACTCGGCAGCCTGATTACCGGCCTTCTCGATGTCGATTTTCTCTTTACCGCCTATACGCTGACGCTTCTTGCGGTTGTTGGCACCGGCGCCCTGTCCGGCTCCGGAGGCTCCGGGCTGACCGTTACGGCCGCCGCGACGCTCCTCTTTGGATTTCTTCTTGGGGCGGGTCGACTGGTTGAGTGAATTAAGGTCAATATGACCGATCACCTTGGGGCCTGTCACCTGCGGCTCCGAACTGTAGCGGAACACCTCCGGCTCACTGCTTGCAGCAGGTTCAGCCGGCTTGGCAGGAGCCTCGGCAGGAGCCGGCTTGGCTGCCTCTGTTTTGGCAGGAGCCGGTTTGGCGGGTTCAACCGCGGGCTTGGCAGGAGCCTCGGCCTTGGGCGCGGGTGCTTCAGCCTTGGGTGCGGGTGCAGGTTTAACGGGTGCGGGCTTCTCGACCTCTACCTTTGCCGGTGCGGGCTTAACGGGTTCGGGAGCGGGTTTGGCAGGAGCCTCGGCCTTGGGTGCGGGAGCCTCAGTCTTGACCGGCTCGGCCTTGACAGGTGCGGGCTTCTCGGCCTCTACCTTGGCGGCGACAGGTTTCTCAGGCTCGGCGGCAGGTTTGGCAGGAGCCTCGGCCTTGGGTGCGGGCGCCTGTGTCTCCGGCTTGGAGGGCTTTACTTTATTCTTGTTGTCAAGATCTATAGTACCAAGGACTTTCACGCCGATGCTGGGCACAGATGTCTGCACTGTCTCCTCCTGCGATTCGGGAGCAACGGGCTTCTCGGTCTTTTCGACCACCCTGTCATGGCGTTTTTTCTCGATGACCTCGCGCATCTTGCGGTCAGGCTGGAAGGCCTCCACAAGTATATCATAAGCGGCTTCGTCGATGCGTGTGTTGGGGTTGGCATCAATAGTGATACCTTTCTTCTGCAATTGCTCCACCACAGTGGGGATGGAGACATTGAATTCCTTGGCGGCTTGACTTATTCTTATTCTCGGCATATATTGTTTTGAACGAAACCTCACGCGAGGCTCATGTATTGAGAGATTGATTTATATCTTGATTGTATATCCCGCCTGTTACGTACGGGATTGACCGTAGGCTCGGACGCCCGGTGCCTGAGAGCTGTTACTCAGCTGACTCGGGAGCTTCGGGGGACGCGGGGGCTTCAGACTCGTCATCCTCAAACTCGGCCTTGAGCACTGCGATGACATTGTCGACAGTATCCTCTTCGAGGTCGGCCTGGTCGATGAGCTGCTGGCGCGGTGTGTTGAGGACGTTCTTGGCGGTGACACAGCCCATATTCTTGAGCGCATCGATAACCCAGCCGTCGATCTCGTCCTTGAACTCGTCCAGATAGATGTCCTCGTCGACCTGCTCGGGGGTGTCGCGGTACACGTCGATAGTATAGCCTGTGAGCATTGATGCGAGCTTGATGTTCATACCACCCTTACCGATAGCGAGCGACACCTCTTCGGGACGCAGGAACACCTCGGCCTTCTTGGTCTCGTCATCGAGATGTATCGATGAGATCTTGGCGGGGCTGAGGGCGCGCTGGATGAAGAGCGAGGGATTGGACGTGTAGTTGATCACGTCGATGTTCTCGTTATGAAGTTCGCGGACGATGCCGTGGATACGTGAGCCCTTGACACCTACGCATGCGCCTACGGGATCGATACGGTCGTCGAAACTTTCGACTGCGATCTTGGCACGCTCGCCGGGGATACGGGCCACGGCCTTGATGCTGATGAGTCCGTCAAGAATCTCGGGCACCTCGCGCTCGAAGAGACGGCGCAGGAACACTTCGCTGGTACGCGATACGGTGATCTTGGGATTGTTATTCTTATTATCTACATTCGAGATGACTGCGAGCACGGTCTCACCCTTGCGGAAAAAGTCGCCGGGGATAGCCTGGCTCTTGGGAAGGAGGAGTTCGTTCTTCTCATCATCCATGAGCAGAGTCTCGCGCGACCATGTCTGATACACTTCGCCCGACACAAGCTCGCCCTCCATCTCCTTGAATTTGGCATATATAGCCTCCTTCTGAAGGTCGAGAATCTTGGACTGGAGCGTCTGGCGCAGATTGAGGATGGCACGACGTCCGAAGTCGGCAAAGAAGATCTCCTTAGTGTGCTCCTCGCCTATCTCCACATCGGGATCCTCGTCAGCGCGGGCATCGGTGAGCGATATTTGCAGATTGGGATTGGTAACCTCGCCGTCGGGAACGACCTCAAGGTTCTGGAATATCTGCACGTCACCCTTGTCGGGGTTCATGATCACGTCAAGGTTCTCGTCAGTGCCGAACATCTTGGCGAGTACGTTTCTGAACGACTCCTCAAGCACGCTGATCATAGTGGTCTTGTCGATGTTTTTCAGTTCCTTAAACTCGGCAAACCGCTCCACCATGTTGGGAGCTTCCTCTTTCTTGGCCATAATATATTATAGGTGTGATTTATTTTTATTTGGTTTATATCTTAATGTTGAATCTACAGACTCGTCTACTTGAAGTCGAAGTGATATGTCACCTGCTTGCAGTCAGCCACAGCGAGCGTGAGCGGCTCGGTGACCATAACGGGACGCTTGGCACCCGGCTCCTTGACCTTGCGGGTAATCTCGATGGTAAACTCTGCACCGTCGGCACTCACCGAGGTAAGAGTCCCCTTGAGCTTGCGGCCGTCACGAGTGAGGACGTCCACATCATCGCCGATATGTTTCTCATACTGCTGGCGCACTTTGAACGGGGCCGACAGCGAGGCCGATCCGACTTCGAGCGAGTAATCCTCGACATCACGGTCAAGCGCCTCGTTGAGCTTACGGCTGACCTCGGTACAGAAATCCAGATCAACGCCCGTGGACGCGTCAAGCTCCACGACTATATCATTGTCACCCGACACAGTGACGTCAACCACGTATGCATCGGTGCCGGCGATAGCCTGCTCCACAAGTTCTACGACTTTCTCCTTGTCAATCATAAATGCAGATAAGTAGTAAGTATATAAAAGCGAAGAGGAAGCTCAATGGCCCCCTCCGTGACTTAGCGATGGCAAAGTTACTAATAATATATGTAATATGCCCTATCAACACCGCTGGCAGCTCGCAATTTTTCACTCTTTTTATCAATAATTAACATATAACGTGTAAGAATCACAAAAAATTGCGCGCCGGACTTTTCATTTTCAATTAATATTCGTACCTTTGCGCCCTGAAACCGCAATCTCTGGCGGGGACAAGCAGCCCCCTACATTGCGCAATGTTAACATTTTTAATATACGTATAAAAAAATGGACTTAATTAAAGTTGTCAACGAGGCATTTGCCACCGGCAAGCAGCATCCCGACTTCCAGCCGGGCGACACCATCACAGTAGCTTACCGCATCAAGGAAGGCAACAAGGAGCGTATCCAGCAGTATCGTGGCGTAGTGATCCGCATCTCAGGCGAAGGCGACAAGAAGCGTTTCACCGTTCGCAAGATTTCCGACAACATCGGTGTTGAGCGTATCTTCCCCCTTGAGTCACCCTTCATCGACTCAATCACCATCAACAAGTATGGTAAGGTACGTCGCGCAAAACTTTACTACATCCGCAAGCTCACCGGCAAGAAGGCCCGCATCAAAGAGCGTCGCATAGTAAAGAAGGACTAATAGTCCGGTTACGCCCTCAGCTTACAGCTAACAAAGAGACCTCGGTTACACCCAGGTCTCTTTTTTTATATCATTGAGCGAACATTTGCACCGCTGTCCGCGTTGATATATACAGAACGTATTGACTATTGTTTATGAAAGGGAAAGAAAGATTGTTAATGGTGTTAGCAATATTGAGCCCCCTGTGCCTTGAGGCACAGGGGCTTGCCGACATCATCCGTGCACTGCGCGAAGCTCCGGCCTACATGGCCGATGCCACTTACTCAGTGTCACTGCCGAGCCGTGACGATGACGTGACCTATCGCGTGCATCTGTCATCAATCCCCACTCCGGCCGACACACTGTCGCCCTGCGCCTACCACATCGGATGGGAACTCGACACGCCCAACGGCCCGGCCGAAGGATGGACCGCATATTTTGACGGCAATCTCTACAGATTTCGCGACCATCGGCTGCGTGAATACCACACCTCGTGGGATATCGAGCCGTTCCGCGCAACAGCATACGCCCCCGGCATACAGGGGAGCACACAGTTTGTAGAGCTGACACCGGCCTATATAGCACGCGACCTGCAAAACATGCTTAACGACTCACTCTACACCGTGAGCGCCCCAGACAAGACCACATACGACGGACGTGACGCACTGCGCGTCGACGCCACGATGGATGTGCAGGGTGAACGCGTGCGCGAACTGTCATACTGGTTTGATGCCGCCACATTCATGCCGATGCGCATCGACATCGAGAGCAATCCCGCATCCATAACCGAACAGACTATACTGATACGCTACACACCTGCCCAAGGTGAAGCGAATGTCCCGATGAGCGAAGAGGCTCTGATAGCCTTATATCCAGAGCAGTTCGAGAAATACCGCGAGAGCAATTTCCGCATCGAGAATCTGCGTGACACACCGCTCCCGTCATTCAGCCTCCCCTCGGCCACCGGCGAGCGTTACACTTACCGACGTGGCGATGCATTCCGCGCACCCACAGTCTTGGCACTCATCGATCCGGCTACAGGTTTCTGCAGCGAGATCGTGCGCGACCTGCGTTCGGCCATCGAATCATCTCCCGTCGAGACCGACATTATATGGGCCGTTCCGACGACCAATACCGATGTAGCCGAGGAGACCACAGGCCCGCTGCGTCCCGGCGAGCACCTGCTCATCAATGCCCGGTCACTCGCCCGTGACTGCGGCGCTGCCTCACTGCCCGTAGTAATCATCGCCGACAAGTCGGGAACTGTAAAAAATGTGATACTCGGATACAACTCTGACCTGCCTACGATTGTTATACAGTCGATAGCTCTCTCGGGCAACTGACACCCGTCATAAGCGATCACCGCAAAAACGCACAATAAAAAAACTAAAAAACAAGATACATATATGGAAACCGTATTTTTCAAAGGACAACCCTGCCACACTTGTGGCACAGTACCCGGCATCGGCGAGACTGCACCCTGCTTTCATCTCTCAGGCCCGGACCTCTCGCAGGTGCTCTGCTCGGACTTCGCAGGCAAACGCGTAGTTCTTAACGTATTTCCCAGTCTCGACACCGAAGTGTGCGCCCGATCGGTGCGCCGTTTCAACGAAGAGGCAGCCAAGCTCGATGACGTAGCCGTGATATGCGTGTCGATGGACCTCCCCTTCGCCATGGGTCGTTTCTGCACCATCGAGGGCATCAAGAACGTACTGTTCGGCTCGGCATTCCGCTCTCCGCTCTTCGGTCAGAAATATGGCCTGCAGCTTGTAGACGGTCCTCTCGCCGGCCTGCTTACCCGCGCCGTTCTCATCCTTGACGAGAACCGCCGCATCATCTTCCGCGACGTAGTCAGCGAGATCACCAACGAGCCTGACTATGACGCAGCGCTCAAGGTGCTCCGCAAGGAGATCTGATCACACTGACATCATCCCCCTCCACCCATACCATCCGAGCCGCGCCGTGAGCATGACGTTCACGACACGGCTCGGATTGCTCATCTCAACCTGAAACAATAATAAGGTATCGGGTTACAAAGATTTTATCTATCTTTGCAATTCACATACCGCTACATCATAACAATCCACCATGATCAGACCGACATTATATATTATCGCAGGATGCAACGGCGCCGGCAAGACGACAGCCTCCTATTCCGTACTGCCCGATCTGCTCGAATGCCGGGAATTTGTCAATGCCGACGAGATCGCCAAAGGCCTGTCGCCATTCAATCCCGAATCAGTGGCGATCGAAGCAGGGAAACTCATGTTGCAACGCATAGAGGTACTGATGTCGCAGCTCAAGACGTTCGCGCTTGAGACCACGCTTGCCACCAAGAGTTACGCACTGCTGATCAACAAGGCGCACAAACTCGGCTATGAGGTCATACTGTTGTTTTTCTGGCTGTCATCGCCTGAGATGGCCATACAGCGAGTAGCCAAACGCGTCAGCGAAGGTGGACACAACATTCCGGTCGACACTATCATACGCCGCTACTGGTCAGGGCTAAAGAACTTCTTCAACATCTTTACCGGCATCGTCGACAGCTGGATGCTATTCAACAATGTAGAGGCCGCGACACTTATAGCCAACAACCGACAGACAGTCGACCATACATCATTTAATACTATCAAAGAATCATGTCTGAACAGGAAGAACTGAAACTGTTTGAAAAAATCAACGAAGGCCTGAAGCAGTCCTACGAGAACCTGTTGCGACGCAAGGCAGCTCTCGGTCAGGACATGGTTATAGCCGACGAGCACGGTCAGCCGCTGATCGTGCCTGCAGCCGTGCTGTTAGCTGAAAAACGGGGGCGCAGAATTTCAGGCGCAAACATTGAAAATGTGACAAAGAATTACTAACTTTGCCCCAAATTAGCCAAAATGAAACGAAAGACATATAAAGGTCTCACATTTCGTCCTTTCATAGACAAGGAAACTATCAGCGAGCAGGTTGCACGTCTGGGTCAGCGCATATCGGCCGACTATGCCGGCGAATATCCGCTGCTGGTATGCGTGCTCAACGGTGCAGCGCCGTTTGCCATAGACCTGTTTCGCGCGCTCGACATAGATGCCGAAATCACATTCATACGCCTCAAGAGTTATGAGGGCACGGGATCGACAGGCACGGTAAAACAGATAATGGGCCTCAACGAGGACCTGACAGGTCGTCACGTGATCATCGTCGAAGACATCATCGACACCGGACGCACCATGAAGCGTCTGCAGGCCGATGTCAGCGCCATGAATCCCGCTTCGGTGCGCGTCGCCACGCTGCTGTTCAAGCCCGAGGCTCTCGAAGTAAAGATCGAACCCGACTACATCGGCTTCGAGATACCCAAGAAATTCATCATCGGCTATGGACTCGACATCGACGGCATGGCTCGTAATCTCAATGAGATATACGTGCTCGACGAGGAGTCCGAAGCATAAGGACACACACGTGTTCACCACATCCGCACACACCATCCGGCCCGAGCGACGAAGCCCCGTGAGGGGGCCACTTGCACACACCGTGGCCGGAATTCATACACATTACAATCAATTCTGAAAGGTAAAAGCAAAAGAATGTTTAATCTCGTAATTTTCGGAGGCCCTGGCAGCGGCAAGGGCACTCAGAGTGAGAAACTTATCGACCGTTACGGTCTGACTCACATCTCGACCGGCGACGTGCTTCGCCGTGAAATCGCAGCCGGCTCGGAGCTCGGCCGCATAGCTGAAAGCTACATCTCAAAGGGTAATCTCATACCTGACGACCTCATGGTACGCATCCTCGCATCTGAGGTTGACCGACTGACTCCCTCATCCAAGGGTTTCATCTTCGATGGATTCCCTCGCACCATACCTCAGGCCGAGGAACTGGCCAAGATGCTTGACAAACGCGGCGAGAAGATCCACGCCGTAATAGGACTCGAAGTGCCCGACGACGTGCTCACCGAGCGACTGATCGAGCGCGGCAAGTCATCAGGACGTGCCGACGACAATGCCGAGACAATACGCCAGCGTCTGCAGGTGTATCACAATACCACCTCACCGCTGCGCGAGTTCTATGTGCGCAACGGCCACTACCGTGCCATACACGGCCTCGGGAGCATTGACGAAATCTTCGACCGCATCGTCAGCGAAATCGACGCGAAATAATATATACTTGATATATACCCCATGGAAGCAACCGACTTCACCCCTCTGGGCGAACTGACCTACTCGCAGTGCGTGGCCGAGCTTGAGAGCATCGTCAGGATGATGCAGAGCGACCATTGCGACATCGACCGCCTGGCCGACTATACGCGCCGCGCCACCGAACTGCTCGGTGAGTGCCGCAGACGTATCACCACCACCGAAGAAAGGTTGCGCGACACGCTCGCATCACTGCGTCAGGAGTAATCGACACCAATCATCAATATTCCCTTACAAATGAAAGCTACAATTTTCCCCGCAATTGCCATGACACTCGCATTTGCCACGACATCGTGCAGTCACGGGGGCGGCGAGCACCTCGCCAGCCTCAATGCAGCCTACATCGACACCACAATCCCTGCGGGTCAGGACTTCTACACCCGCATCAACAAGGGATGGATGGAGGCTAACCCTCTTACAGCCGAGCATGCCCGCTACGGCCAGTTTGACATCATCAACGACTCATGCGAGTCGCGTGTCAAGTCACTCGTCGAGGGGCTCGGCGCTACCAACCCCGAGCCGGGAAGTGTAGCCGACAAAGTATGGACTCTCTACTCGCAGGCCATGGACACCGCCCGTCGCAATGCCGAGGGTGCGACACCCATCCTCGCCGACCTCAAGAAGATCGAAGAGACTCCGGCCGACGGCATGACCGACCTGTTCTTCTGGATGCATGCCAACTACGGCTCACCCTTCTTCGGAGCCGGCCCCATGGAGGATCTGACCAACTCGACTGTCTATGCGATGTATCTCGACGGCACCGGCCTCGGCATGGGCGACCGCGACTACTATCTGCTCGACGATGAGCGCAACACTGCCGTCCGCAATGCCTACAAGACGCTCATCACCACCCAGATGCAGAATGCCGGATACTCCAAGGAGGACGCCGAGCGCATCACTGCCAATGTAATGAAGATCGAGACCGCCCTGGCCAAGGACAGCAAGACACGTGAGGAGCGCCGCAACATCCCCGCGATGTACAACCCCTTCACCATCGCGCAGGTCAAGGAGACGTATCCCTCGGTCAACTGGGATCGCTTCTTTATCGAGACAATGGGTATCGAGACCCCCGACACCATCATCGTATCCGACCCCAAGGTCATGGCCACAGCCTCGCGCCTGATGAGCTCGCTCACCGACCGTGAGATCAAGGACTATTATCTTTGGGACTACGTGTCACAGGCCTCAAGCCGTCTGTCGGACGACTTCGTCAACGCTAACTTTGAATACTCAAAGGTTCGCAGCGGCGTTCAGGAGCTCCGTCCCCTCTGGAAACGTGCTCTCGGAGCCACCGAAGGCGCTCTCGGTGAGGCCGTAGGCGAACTCTATGTCGAGAAATACTTCCCCCAGTCATCCAAGGACTATATGATCGGACTCGTCGAAAATCTTCGTTCGGCCCTCTCCGACCATATCGCCAACCTCGACTGGATGAGCGACGAGACCAAAGCACGCGCTCAGGAGAAACTGGCAGCGTTCACTGTCAAAATCGGTTATCCTGACAAGTGGAAGGATTACTCCTCGATGACGATCGATCCCAAGCTCTCATATTACGAAAACATGCACAATGCCAGCATGTGGCATCAGGCTGAGATGTATGCCAAGTGGGGCAAGCCCGTCGACCGCACTGAGTGGGGCATGACGCCGCAGACCGTCAACGCTTACTACAATCCCCTTGCCAACGAGATCGTATTCCCCGCAGCCATCCTTCAGGCCCCCTTCTTTGACCCCAACGCATCTGACGCCGAGAACTATGGCGGCATCGGTGTGGTCATCGGTCACGAGATGACTCACGGATTTGACGATCAGGGCCGCAACTTTGACGGCAACGGCAATATGGTCAACTGGTGGACTGACGAGGATCTGGCCAAATTCGAGGAAAAGACCAAGGGTCTCGCCGCACAGTTTGATGCCGTAGAGGTTCTCCCCGGTCTCCATGCCAACGGCGCTTATACCCTCGGTGAGAATATCGCCGATCAGGGCGGTCTGCGTGTGGCAATGACGGCATTCCTCAAGTCACAGAAAGAGAAAGGTGTCGACATCAAGTCAGCCGACGCGCTCATCGACGGATTCACCCCCGAACAGGTATTCTACATGAACTATGCCAACCTCTGGGCCAATAACATCCGTGAAGCCGAGATACGCTCGCTCACCACTATTGACCCCCACTCGCTCGGCATCAACCGCGTGAACGTGACCTTGCGCAACATCGCACCCTTCTTCGAGGCATTCGGCATCACCGAAGGACAGCCCATGTACCGTCCCGAGGCCGAACGCGTGATCATCTGGTAATCTCACCCGCACACACATAAACAGACCGGGCCGAATCGGAATCAATCCGACTCGGCCCGGTTAGCTATAATATCAACTTAGTGCCGGTTAGAGAATGAATGTTAAATGCATGAAAACGTAGTCTAATATCGAAGGTGTTCCTATTCATCAATCGTAAATTCACCAACGTATAATTGATTCAACCGCAACTCTATTTCTTTTATCGTAACCGCACCTGACGACAGCTTATCCATATTTATCATTACATAAATGGTTTTAGTCGTATCAGCAACCTGATAAAAAGTTTCGGGACCGAACATATTGACCATCAAACGTTGATAAAACCTAAATCTTCTGTTCCCCTCCGACCGACACACTTTTTTACCTTCAATATCCTCTTCAAGATCGGGTGCAGCAATGAATCCAAACGAAGCCGAAGGGTTGGCATAGTAATATCTAAGCATAATCTCTATGCAAGATCGCAGGATTATTCGAGGTTCATAATCATTCGTGAGGATCGAGTAACGGTTATTACTCTTCTCAACCCCCTTCCAATAAAACTTTATGCCGTAAAATCCCTTATCGAACCCCTCGATTTCAACAATGTAACGTTTATTGCTTTTTGTCGACCTGAACGTCCATAAATCAATAATGCGAAGTGAGTCATTATCCTTACTTCGCATTATAAATATGGGATCATAATATTCCTGAACCTGTGTCACGGCAGGAGATACTGATATGTGGAAATGCGGAGACGCTGTCTGTCCGCATCTGTAACCGCTACAAGTTTAATATCTCGACCGGTAACGCCAATATCCTTGCCGTTACCGCCGATACATGTAGTCAATATTTTATCTTTCAATACTTTCATTTTTATTATTTCCGAGGTCATTATTCACAAAGTTATAATTAAATCCTCGCAGTTGCAAATTTTCTGAGAAAATTTCTCGACTTAACACACCCTTACTGTCAGTCCTCTGACTCGGGGGTTGAATCTGTGCCGCGGGCCTTCTGCTCCTCGTCGTGACGCTGGTAGGCCTCGACGATGCGCTGCACGAGCGAGTGTCGCACTATGTCCTTCTTGCCAAACTCCACGCGCCCTATGCCCGGCACATCCTTGAGTATGTGAAGGGCCTGAATCAGTCCCGACTGCACCGATCGCGGCAGGTCTATCTGTGTGGCGTCACCGGTGATTATCATCTTGGCATTCATGCCAAGACGTGTCAGGAACATCTTGATCTGATGCACGGTGGTGTTCTGAGCCTCATCAAGGACAATCACGGCATCACTCAACGTGCGTCCGCGCATGAACGCGAGCGGAGCTATCTGTATCACATTGGTCTCCATATACTCCTTGAGCTTGACGGCGGGGATCATATCCTCAAGCGCATCATACAGAGGTTGCAGATAGGGATCGATCTTATCCTTCATGTCACCGGGCAGAAATCCCAGCTTCTCGCCGGCCTCTACAGCAGGGCGCGAGAGGATGATCTTGCGCACCTCACGGTTTTTGAGCGCCTTAACCGCAAGAGCGATGGCGATATATGTCTTACCCGTGCCAGCAGGGCCGAGGGCGAATGTCAGGTCGTTATCACGAAATGCTTTGACCAGCAACTCCTGATTCTTATTGCGTGGCGAGATAGGCTTGCCGTTAATGCCGTAGATTATCACATCGTCATGCCTTGGCTCGGTGGGTGTATTGCCCTTGACGATGTCAAGTATCACCTCCTCGGTCAGTTTATTGTAACGGGTGCAATACTCTTCGAGTTCCTTGATTTTTTTCTCGAACTCAGCCGTCTCGGCATCATCGCCTATCACCTTGATCACCGACCCGCGGGCCGCCATGCGCAACTTGGGAAACAGATTGCGGATCAGGTGCATATTGCTGTTGTTAACACCGTAAAAGCTCACGGGATCAACGTTATCGATGATTACTATACGTTCAATCATTAGTCTACGTCTTTAAAATCATTAACCTCCCGCGCTCCCTTTTTGTTTATGGGGATGGTGTATATAATGGAGAAATTGCCCGTAAACGCTCCATTGCGCTTGCCATAGCCGGGAATATACATAGGCTTGCCGTATTCCGACCGCGACTCGTGCATCACGGAATGATAGACCAAAGTCCATCCGGCCGAGAAGTTACCGGCGATTTTGACCTTGATACCGAATGTCAGTTCAAGATAGCCTGCCGTATGGCTGAGGTCGTGGAGGGAGTAGACCGACGGATCCTGCCAGTAGCCTTCGTCGACCGTAGCGTCAATCACGCTCCACTTGTACGACGAGAAGCCATAGCGCATACCCACCTGCAGTCGGTAGGCAGGATTGGAGTTGTAGAACAGATTATAGGACGCTCCAATCTTGAAATAGGGCGCAACCGGGGTGCGGAATGTAAAGTTTTTACCTATGGGGGTGGTGTCGATATTGCCTACTCCGACGGCGAAAAACGGGAAGTAACGGTTGTGAAGACTCACTTCGCCCCACACGTCACCGAGTCCGTACTGCTGTCCGAGTGCACGCATTATCGGATCCCACACATTGACACCCACCACGACCTGATGCAGCAAGGGATAGATCATCTTGGGCGGTGCCTTGAGCAGGGTCGAGTCAACATATTCGAGTCCCGTGACCGTATCGACAGTCACCGTATTGCCGTTAGCGTCAGTCGTGGTGACCAGACGCGACGGATCAATCGTCTGCTTGACGTCCGACACCTGCGGTCGCGTACCGGGGTCGTTAGGTGTGACCGGAGTGACACGGCGCTGGGCCGACATCGGCACCGTCACACATGCCATCAGCATGACGGCCGCGAGCAATTGCAGCAACCTACGCATGGCGGGCCACCTCCGGGGCCGGAACATCAGCATCATCCGAAGCATCAGTGTCCTCCTCATCGCCATCACCTGCATTATCCTCATCCAGAGGTTCATCAGGGTCGTCCGGGTCAGCAGTGCGGAAATAGAGGCGTATGGTCTGAAGTTCGATATTCGTCACGAGCGAGTCGCTTATGCCTATCGAGTCGAGCAGCTGGGTGGTATGGGCCACGCGTGTGATGCGGTAATGATACATCGCACCACAGTCCTCGGAGGCAAACCAAGGCTTGGACTCGTAGTAGAACGTGATGCGGTCCTCGGCTCCGACAGCCGCTAACTGACGCTGCATGTACTTTATCACAAACGTTGTGGCGGTGGCGGTGGAACGTAACGGCAGGTAGACCTCCGATACTTGCTCGGACGGAGCCACCAGCAGCGAATCGTCCGGTGCATCCGAGCCGCCTATGGCCAGCGAGTCGATCGAGATAGCCTCGCCTGTCGTCATGGAGTAAAACCCTGCCAGAGGCACAGAGTTCTGATTCTCCGTACAACCCACGGCATTACAGCCCGTCAGTACACTGACCGAGAGCGCCACAAGTGATACTATATAGACAAGAGTCTTCAATAATCGGTAATTAACGGTGATTGAATTATCAGAACTTGCCGCGGCGTATGATGTCGGACATCTCCTTGCGGTTCTTGGCAGGGACGGCAGCCGGATCGGCCGGATAGCCGATGGGGATTATCGCTACCGGTTCTACCTCGTCGGGAAGGCGGAAAGTCTTGCGTATGAGCTCGGGATCGAAATTGCACACCCAGCATGTACCCAGACCGAGCGACGTTGCGGCCAGACACAGGTGTTCGACCGCGATCGACACGTCCACATCGGTGTGATCCTTACCGTCAGCCTGACGGTGCCATGCCCGGTCGTGCAGACCGCAGGCGATGATATATTCCGGAGCTGTCTTTATCCACTCGCGCGGATAGCTGTCGATGACGGCACGGCGTTCGTCATCACCGTCAGCGATGATGATGAGCCACGGCTGGCGGTTACAGGCCGACGGTGCAAGGCGCACCACATCGAGCACAGCCGTCAGTGTGTCGGCAGGCACGGGTGCTGACGAGTAAGAACGGCATGAATAGCGGTTGACCGCAAGGTTATATAGTTCGGGATATGAATCCATACTATCTTATATCTTATTATCCTGTTTCGTTAGAATTTGCTTTTGATCTCATAATGGTTGCGCGACGGCGAGTTGCGCACTATCAGTTCACCGATAAAGCCGGTCAGGAACAGCATCGTACCCATCAGCATCATTGTCAGCGACAGATAGAAGTAAGGCGAGTCGGTGACCAGAATATAAGGCTCTCCATGAGTCATGTCCCACAGTTTACCGAATCCGACCACCATCACTGCGATCAGACCGATTATGAACATCAGCGAGCCGAGAAGACCGAAAAAGTGCATCGGTTTGGCACCGAAACGTCCCGTAAACCACAAGGTGGCCAGATCGAGATATCCGTTGACAAATCTGTCGAGGCCGAATTTGGTCGAACCGTATTTACGGGCCTGATGCTGCACCACCTTCTCGCCGATGCGGTCAAAACCGGCATTCTTGGCCAGATACGGTATGTAACGGTGCATGTCGCCGTACACCTCGATATGCTTTATCACCTCGTTACGGTAAGCCTTGAGTCCGCAGTTGAAGTCATGCAGATTGCGTATGCCGCTCACCCTGCGGGCCGTGGCATTGAACAGCTTGGTGGGGATTGTCTTGGTCAGCGGGTCATAACGCTTCTTCTTCCAGCCTGACACGAGATCATAACCATCCTCGGTGATCATTCGGTAGAGTTCAGGTATCTCGTCAGGCGAATCCTGAAGGTCTGCATCCATTGTGATGACCACATCACCCTGCGCCATGCCGAAGCCTGTGTTGAGCGCCGGCGACTTGCCGTAATTGCGACGGAACGATACGCCGTGCAGAGCCGGATTAGCGGCGGCAAGCTCACCGATCACCTTCCATGACTCATCGGTCGACCCATCGTCGACGAGTATCACCTCGTAAGTGTATCCATGCTCCTTCATCACGCGTTCGATCCACGCCGTGAGTTCGGGCAGCGACTCAGCCTCATTATACAGGGGCACTATGACTGAAATATCCATTCTGTAATATCTTTCAGTGTATGATTGGTATATACGTATCGGAGAGACGGGAGGCGGAGAGATCTTTTTATCCGTAAGTTTGAGATTATACTGTTTTCAGTGACCGGCGGCGAAGGACAAAGACGCCACTCAGCAGCATCGACAGCAACGAGCCGGTAACGATGGCGAGCATCAGCATCTCGACCACTATATCAATAGGCGCCGGGATAAAGTTTGCATCGATCATCTTGCGGGCCGTATCGGCAGCCAGCTCGACATGTGTGCCCGGAGCTACCCCCTTGAGCGCCGCTACCGAGTTGAGCTGTTCGATGACAAAGTCAGGGTGGATCCATCGCATATACACCACGAGCGCCGTGCCGGCGATAAGCATACCGCAGAAGAATATCACCACGCCCTGCATCCACAGCATAGCGAATGACCCCGACGCGCCGAGGCTGCGGTGATACGAGCGCATGAACAGGTAGATCACTACCGGCACACAGACCATCATCACACCCGACAGCAGCGTGAGCATACCGGCTCCGCCCGACAGTATCGAAGCAAAAAACATGACCGCCAGATAAAGGCCGAAGATAAATCCATCGTCGGCACCTCGGCGGTAAGGAGATTTTATCATGTTGAATATTCAGCAATTATTTACACGCAAATTTACACAAAATTTTCCAACCCGCACACATTATTTATATATAGCATGAAAAAATCCTCTCAAGCCGCTCCGGCAATTGGTCAATACATCCACAAATTAGGCAGTTTAGGACATATAGTCAAAAAATGTTGATATATTTTTCCTCTATCGCAAAATATAAATTGTAACTTTGCGTGAATTTTTAGCTCTAATCCGATCATCGGCATACACGACAACAAATTAACATCATAATAATAGGTATAATAAACAAAGACGAAAACGACAAAATGAAATCAATCTCGTCAATTTCAAAGAGCAGCGCCGCAGCACTCCTCGTGACCGCGGCCCTCGCCTCCTGCTCGGGCAATCAGGGCCAGCAGATGCAGATGCCCGCCCCCGCTATCGCCACAGTGACGCTCACACCTCAGAGCGCCGACCTGCAAAAGACCTTCCCCGCGACCATCAAGGGTAAGACAGACATCGACATCCGCCCGCAGGTAACAGGATTCATCACCAAGGTACACGTAGACGAAGGTCAGCACGTGAAGAAGGGCCAGGTGCTTTTCACTCTCGACCAGGTACAGTTCCAGGCAGCCGTTGATCAGGCCCGCGCCAACCTCAACTCTGCACAGACCGCAGTCAGCACAGCCAAGATGACAGCCGACTCCAAGAAGGCTCTTCTTGACAAGAACATCATCTCACAGTACGAGTATCAGCTGGCTGAAAATTCTCTCCAGCAGGCTAACGCCCAGCTCGCCACTGCACAGGCTGCTCTGGTAAACGCTCAGAAGAATCTCGCCTACACCGTGGTCACCTCACCCAGCGACGGCGTAGTAGGTCAGATACCCAACCGTGAAGGCTCGCTCGCATCACCCTCGTCAGCCCAGCCCCTGACCACCGTCAGCGACAACTCACAGGTATACGCTTACTTCTCACTCACCGAGAAAGACCTCCTCAACATGGCCGGCGCTGCCAAGTCGGTCGACGCTGCCATCAAGGAGATGCCCGCTGTGAACCTGCGTCTCTCGGACGGTACTATCTATCCTCTTGAGGGCAAGGTTGCCACCGTGTCGGGTGTCATCGACAACAAGACCGGCGCTTCAAGCGTACGCGCACTCTTCAACAACCCCGAGGGCGTGCTCCGCAGCGGCTCGACAGGCCAGATCGTTCTGCCTGACAATAAGGATTCAGTCATTGTGATTCCCCAGAAGGCTACATTCGAGCTTCAGGACCGTCGCTTCGTATACGTAGTGAATGACTCCAACAAGGTCGTTTCAACCCCCGTGCTCGTCGATGCCAACAACGACGGCAAGAACTTCGTTGTCACCTCAGGTCTTCAGGCCGGTCAGCGCATCGCCATCGAGGGTGTAGGCACCAAGCTTCAGGACGGTATGACCATCAATCCCGTCGACCCCGCAGCTCAGGCCGCTGCCGCACAGCAGGGCCAGGCTCCCGCCGCTAAATAAAACCAACAACCATTCATTCACATTCCGGTCGGTCAAGGCCACAGTCCTGTGTCCGACTTACGAACAACGAATAAGCAATGAAATTAGATACTTTTATTAATAGGCCGGTGCTTTCGACGGTGATCTCTATCTTCATCGTCCTTCTGGGTCTGATCGGACTTTTCTCACTCCCCGTCACCCAGTTCCCCAGCATCGCGCCGCCGACCATTCAGGTAAGCACCACCTATACAGGTGCTAATGCTCAGGCCGTGCTCAACTCGGTAATCGCCCCTCTTGAGGAGGCTATCAACGGTGCCGAGGGCATGACCTATATGGAGTCAACCGCCACCAACACCGGTTCAGCCACTATCAGTGTATACTTCGAGCAGGGTTTCAACCCTGACATGGCAGCCGTCGACGTACAGAACCGCGTGGCCAAGGCTCAGAACCTCCTCCCCGCCGAGGTTACCAAGGTGGGTGTGCTGACACAGAAACGTCAGACCTCAATGCTCCTCTCGGTGGCGCTTTATGACCCTAGCGGAAACTATAGCGAGGAGTTCCTTGACAACTATGCCAAGATCAACATGATCCCGCAGCTCCAGCGTGTGTCGGGCGTAGGTGACGTCATGAGTTTCGGTGCCGACTACTCGATGCGTATATGGCTCAAACCTGAGGTCATGGCCCAGTACGGACTCATGCCTTCGGACATCACATACGCTCTCGCCGAGCAGAACATCGAGGCTGCCCCCGGTGCATTCGGCGAGCAGGGTGACCAGAGCTTCCAGTACACGATGAAGTACAAAGGTCGTCTTACCACACCTGAAGAGTTTGAGGACATCGTCATCTCGGCCAAGCCTACCGGTGAGGTACTCCGTCTGGGTGACGTTGCCGAGGTCGAGCTCGGTCGTGTGACATATGGCTTCCACAACGCCCTCAACGGCTATCCCGCCACCAGCTGTATGGTGTTCCAGACAGCCGGCTCCAACGCTACACAGATCATCAACGACTGTCTCAAGGTGGTCGACAACATGAAGAAGGAGCTTCCCTCAGGTCTTGAGTTTGCAATCCCGATGAACAACAATGACTTCCTCGACGCATCGATCCACGAGGTGATCAAGACCCTCATCGAGGCATTCATCCTCGTGTTCTTTGTGGTGTACGTCTTCCTTCAGGACATCCGTTCGACCATCATCCCCGCTATCGCCATCCCTGTGGCCCTTATCGGTACGTTCTTCTTCATGAACATCATCGGATTCTCGATCAACCTCATCACCCTCTCGGCTCTCGTGCTTGCGATCGCGATCGTGGTGGATGACGCCATAGTGGTGGTCGAGGCCGTGCACGCCAAGCTCGATGTGGGCTACAAGAGCGCACGCAAGGCCTCAATCGACGCTATGAGCGAGATCGGTGGCGCACTTATCTCGATCACACTCGTCATGATGCTCGTGTTCATCCCCGTGTCATTCATGAGTGGCACAACCGGTGTGTTCTACCGTCAGTTCGGTCTTACAATGGCTATCGCCATCGGTCTGTCGGCGCTCAACGCGCTCACGCTGTCACCTGCGCTCTGTGCCGTGTTCCTCAAGGCTCATGGTGACGACTCAAGCCTCAAGGAGCGTATGGGCAAGGCCTACGGTGCTGCCGCCGAGGCTGTGGCCGGTAACGCCAAGCGCCGTTTCACTCTCGACCTTCCCCCGGTCATCACGTTCCTGTTCCTCGCCGCCACCATCACATTCATGGTGCTGGGATGGTACAACATCCACAAGCCCCTCCAGCTCGCTATCGCATCGGTATGTGCCATCATCACTATCTTCGGCATCTTCGGCAAGCGTTTCCATGAGGGATTCAACATAGGTTTCGGACGTATCCTTAAGGTGTATGACCGTGCCACATCGTTCTTCATCAAGCACAAGATAACATCGTTCGGCCTCGTGGCAGCGGCTATCGCCGTGCTCGTATGGCTTATGAGCATCACCACCTCGACCCTCGTGCCCAACGAGGATACAGGTACGCTGTTCTGTATGATCGATATGCCCCCGGGCACATCACAGGAGCGCACTATGGAGGTGCTCAATCAGGTTGACAACATCCTCGGCACTATCCCCGAGATCGAGTATCGAATGGAGATCGCCGGCTACTCGTTCATGGCCGGTCAGGGTGCTACCTACGGTACATTCATCATCAAGCTCAAGAACTGGGAGGACCGTAAGCGTGCCGACCAGACATCTGACGCTATCCTCGGCAAGCTATATGGCATGACCGGTGCTGCAATCAAGGACGGACGCGTGGTAATGTTCGCTCCACCTATGATCACCGGTTACTCGCTCACCAACGGTTTCGAGCTCAAGATGCAGGATAAGACCGGTGGTGATGTCAACGAGTTCTTCTCGATCGTGCAGGGATTCCTCGGCCAGCTCAACCAGCAGCCCGAGATTCAGGTGGCCATGACGACGTTCAACCCCACCTTCCCCCAGTACATGATCGACATCGATGCAGCCAAGGCCAAGCAGGCCGGCATCTCACCCAGCGACATTCTCACCACCCTGCAGGGTTACTATGGCGGTATGTATATATCCAACTTCAACCGCTTCGGTAAGATCTATCGCGTAATGATGCAGGCCAATCCCGAGTCGCGTGTCAGCCCCGAGACCCTCTCGGCCATCAAGATGCGCAACGGTTCGGAGATGGCTTCGCTCTCCAACTACGTGACCCTCACCAAGATCTACGGTCCTGACCTTCTGACCCGATTCAACATGTTCCAGTCGATCTCGGTGACCGGTCAGCCCGCTCCCGGCTACAGCTCGGGCGACGCACTTGCAGCCGTCGAGCGTGTTGCCTCCGAGACACTGCCCCCGGGTTACGGTTACGAGTATTCGGGTATGACACGTGAGGAGGCATCGAGCGGCGCCGGAAGCACCACAGCCATCATCTTCGGTCTGTGTCTGCTCTTCGTCT
The DNA here is from genome assembly GCA_014802015.1 of Bacteroides sp. GTDB lineage: Bacteria > Bacteroidota > Bacteroidia > Bacteroidales > Muribaculaceae > Duncaniella. Next base: position 20,806 of record JAAVDB010000002.1, on the reverse strand, counting down.
ACCTGCTCCTCTCGGCCCAGTATGAGAGCTACATCCTCCCGTGGTCGGTTATCCTCTCGATACCGTTTGGCCTCATGGGTACGTTCATCTTCGCTCAGATATTCGGTGTGACCAACAACATCTATCTGCAGATCGCGCTCATCATGCTCATCGGTCTTCTCGCCAAGAACGCCATCCTCATCGTCGAGTTCTGTATCGAACGCCGCCGCACGGGTATGTCGATCGTCAACGCCGCCATTCAGGGAGCATCGGCACGTCTGCGACCCATCCTCATGACCTCGTTCGCCATGATCATCGGTCTGTTGCCCATGATGTTCGCCACCGGTGCAGGTGCCAACGGCAACCGTGCCCTCGGTACAGGTTCGGTCGGCGGTATGCTTATCGGTATGATACTCCAGCTGCTCGTGGTGCCGTGTCTCTTCGTCATCTTCCAGAAGATCCAGGAACACTTCACTCCGCTCAAGTGGGAGGACACCGACAACGAAGGCATCGAGAACGAAATCGAGCAGTATTCAGCCAAATAATGACAGTTGAAATAATATGAAACTCAATAACATATCACTCATCCTCGCAGCCGGTCTGAGCCTCGGTGCCTTCAGCGGCTGCGGGATATACTCGACCTACAGCCCCGAGAAAGTGAACAGCGCTATAGTCAACGAGTATGCCCAGGCACTCGAACAGGACGCCGATCCCGAGGCTTTCGGCAATCTCGACTGGCACAAGGTGTTCACTGACCCCATGCTCACTGACCTCATCGAGCGTGCCCTGGCCAATAACAAGGACCTGCGCAACGCCAAGCTCAATGTCGACATCGCTCACGCCCAGCTCAAGGGTGCCCGTCTCAGCTATCTCCCCTCGGTCGCTCTCGCGCCCAATGCCAACCGCTCGTTCATGATGGGCCAGTGGGGCGACTGGAGCTACACGCTGCCCCTCGCGGTCAACTGGGAGGTTGACATCTTCGGCAAGCTCCGCAACGCACGTCGTTCGGCTCAGACCGCCGAGCTTCAGGCTCAGGCTTACGAGCAGGCCGTACGCTCGCAGATCATCGCCGGTGTGGCACAGTGCTACTACTCGATCGCCGCGCTCCAGAGCCAGCTTGAGCTGTCACGCGAGACTGCCGTGCTGTGGAAACAGAGCGTGCAGACCATGCGCGACCTCAAGGAGGCCGGCCGTCTGCGCGAGAATGCGGTGGTGCAGAGCGAGGCTCAGTATTACAGCATCGAGTCGTCGATAGCTGACATCGAGATGAATCTGCATGAGCTCAACAACACCCTCTCGCTCCTGCTCAACACGATGCCTCAGAAGTGGTCTATCCCTTCGAGCGCCAACCTCGAAATGCCTGCCATAGCGCGCGCCTCGGTGCCTATGGCCGAGCTTGCCGCACGTCCTGACGTGCGTGCGTCGGAGATGGCCCTCGCCTCGGCATTCTACGCTACTAATTCAGCCCGCGCAGCGTTCTATCCCTCGCTCGCCATCACGGCCAACGGAGGATTTACCAACCTGCTCGGTTCGATGGTAAAAAATCCGGCCGAGTGGTTCGTACAGCTTGGCGGCTCGCTTACAGCCCCCCTGTTCTCACGCGGTCAGAACATAGCCCGTCTTGAGGCTGCGAAGGCCCAGCAGAAACAGGCTCTCAACAACTTCGAGTATGCCATCATGAGCGCAGCCGCCGATGTGAGCGACGCACTCACGACCTACGAGAAGTGTCAGGAGAAGCAGTCATGGCTCGCGCTCCAGGTCGAGAACATGGCCAAGGCTGTGGACATCACCAACGAGCTCCTCATCTTTGACGGCTCCACTACCTATCTCGAAGTCCTCACCGCCCAGCAGAATCTGCTCGGCGCTCAGACAGCACAGATCACTACTAACCTTGCCGCTTCGCGCGCACTCATCAATCTCTACCAGAATCTTGGCGGAGGTCGCTGACCGCGGTTCAAGCATCATTCAAAGGGTGCTTCACAGCACCCTGTTACTCTCTTAACCGTAAAGAATTATGATTAGCGAAAAAGCTCACATCGACCCGTCGGCCAAAATCGGCGACAACGTCACTATCCATCCCTTCGCGTTCATCGACAAGGATGTTGAGATCGGTGACGGCTGCGTGATCATGCCGTTTGCAAGCATCATCCGCGGCACACGTATGGGCAAGAACTGCCGCGTCTATCAGGGTGCCATCGTCGGTGCCGATCCTCAGGACTTCCGCTGGAAGGGTGGATTCACTTACTGCTATATCGGCAATAACGTCACCATACGCGAGAATGTCATCATCAACCGCGGCATCGAGACCGAGGGGGGCACGCGCATAGGTGACGGCTCATTCCTCATGGCCAACTCACACGTCGGCCACGACTCGCATCTGGCCGAAGGTGTCGTGATAGGCAACAATGTGTCGATCGCAGGCGATGTCGAGATCGGCCGCAGTTCAATACTGTCGTCAAGCGTTGTCGTGCACGAGAACTCGAAGATAGGCGAATGGAACCTCATCAAGGGTGGCTGCCGCATCACCGGCAACGTTCCCCCCTTCTGTATCATGGCCCACAATCCCACCAGCTATTTCGGCGTCAACGCTTACCTTCTCAGCAAGCACGGAGGCCTCAGCAACGAGCGCATCGATGACATCGCCAAGTGTTACCGTCACCTCTATCAGACGGGCACATCGGTGTTTAACGCACTCAAGCGCATTCAGGCTGACGTGGATGAATCACCCGAGCGTCAGAAGATCATTGACTTCATCGAGGGTTGCAATCTTAAGATTGTAGCAATCCCCAAGGATCTCGAATAAATCTCCGCTCAAGCGGACTACACATTACAGCCGGCGACTGACTTTGGAATGTCAGTCGCCGGCTGTCGTTTTATGTCTTGACACAGATGCAGCCACATATACGGACAGCATAGTCTATAGGCATAGTCTATAGTAGTATATCGATGAATGAAAGGACGAATGTATGTATATACGAATGTATGGAATAGCTGACGGATAGATGAACTGATGGCGCGTTGTATATTAAGGATAAAAAGAAAGTCCTCCGAGGGCCGTTTTTAAGGCGCCCGGAGGACTTTTCAGTTATTGGTGGAGGGATTGTTTATTCCTCTACATTTTCGTTGTCAGACGAGCTATCAGAAGGGTTCTGGACAGCTCCCATCTTGAGGTCATAGTGAACATAGTTGGCACCGTCAAGGATACGTGCGCGGATCAGAGCTTCCTTGCCTGACTCGGCATACTTGGGAGCAACACGGTCAGCCACAATCGAGAGGTCGTTGTAACGGAGCGCCATACGGTTCATGAACGGATATGTACGACCCTCGCATGCAAACTCAAGAAGACCTTCGTCGAGAATCTGGAGGTCATTAGCCTTGACAGCCTCGGCCTCGGAAACATTCGCTTCGGCAAGATCTGTCACGAACTCTCTGGAGGGACTTCCAAAACATCCGCGGAGACCCGAACTGTAATACTTGGTAGTACCGGCTTCGGTATTGGCAGTCCAGTTGACTGTAAAGCCGTCCCACTCGGGATCCTCGGGATCATATACACCATTCACACCCTGATTGAGCACTGCCGATGCAGCAATGAAACGGTGAAGATGGTTGAGCGCCTCCATCAGATAGAAGTGATACATCGTGGCACGATATGTGATAATGTGAATATCACTTGTAGATGTACGAGATACGTTGCTATACTTGCCAATGTAGGGTTGAGCTGAAGTAGGACGCTTGAATGTCGCAGCAAATCGTCCATCCTCCTGACCGCCGGGGTTAAACGATCTGTCTGTCCATCGGCCCATACCGAACTTTGAGGGGCGCAGAAGATAACTGTTCTGGTCTGTATCAAGGAAGTGCTTATTGATGGAGTTGTTCTGATTATGTTCGTAGTCGTATAGGATTACAGATACAAGCTCAAAATAAGAGAACGAAGTCTGTGAGAAGTAGCTGCTCCATTGTCCGGCCTTGTCCGTAGCAATCATCCAATACTGATGGGTTGAGTTATAGTATTGAGCTACCTTGTTGCTTATGGCCGGGAGGAGAAGATCACACACTTGCTGATAATATGCGGAAGATGCAGATCCGTCAGGCGTTGCAGCATCGGTAATGGCACCCTTCCAAAGAAGTAGTTCAGAGAATACACCTTCGTAAGGAGGCACCATAATATTCCATGAGCGGAAAGACGAGCTACCCTCGCTTGTGCCGGGATCGAGCCATGCTATCCAGTCAATGCTACGGTTAGAAGGTACCCCCTCCCAGCCGTTCACCATCAGGGAGTAAGCACGATCCATGACCTGCTCGATGGGCAGGAGCTCAAAACCGTTGGCCGGTGTAAGTTCGGTAAACTCTGTCACTGCAGAGTCAAACCACACGGCCTCGCCATAGATCTCGGCGATAGTCTTGTAAGTCCATGCTTTTACGCGGATGGTCGAGGATACGAGATCGGCCCATACTTCGGGATCTACACCGGGCAGTTTGCCGTATTCCTTCATCTTGAGCAGATAATCGTTGCAGGCCATGATCACTTCATAATAAGATGCCGGATTGGCATAGGAGTTATTCTGAAGATCGAGGTCATAATTGTAGAGAGATACAAGCTCGGGGGTGGAGTTGCCAGTGAGTTCAAGCAGCTCGCCGCGGGTATCGGTGAGCAGGAGCTCCTTGTCGCCAATGGCCTGAAGCTTGGTCAGGATGCCGATGAAGCCGGTGTACATCTCAGTGTCGGACGAGATGTAGTCCTCACCGTTGAGTTCGTCATCGGTATCGGGGTCGAAGAAGTCGGAGCAACCGGTGAAGGTCAGTGCCGACAGCAGTATGGATAGACTGTATATGAACTTTTTCATAGTTACTGTTATCAGTGTGGATGGAGAGAGTTAATTAGAACTTAAGGTTCACACCAAGCTTAACCGAACGGGGAGCTCCGACCTTACCGTAATCCACACCCTGAAGCATGGTCGAGTTAGAGTAGGAGAACTCGGGGTCAAGGCCGAGATACTTGGTGGCGGTGAGAAGATTCTCGCCGGTCACATAGATTGTACCGCCCTGGAAGAATGAGAGGAAGGGCTTGTCCCATGTGTAGCTTACAGTGATGTCACGAAGCTTGACGTAGGAAGCATCCTCGATCCAGCGGTCAGAGAAGTCGTTGTTGCCGGCTTTGTCACCGTAAGATACGCGGGGTATATCGGTAACCTGACCCTCCATTGACCAGCGGCGCATGAGTGCGGTCGACTGGTTGGAGAAATCCTTGCCACTCTCGGTCAGACGACGTACGGCGTTGTAAGCCTTGTTGCCGTGTGAGTAGGCGAAGGTAAGATCGAGGGCCCAGTTGCGCCACTCAAGACGGGTGAAGAAGCTGCCGAAGAAGTCGGGGGTAGCAGATCCGAGCACCTGACGGTCTTTATCGTTGATGATGCCGTCGTTGTTGATGTCTTCATAATGAACATCACCGGCCTGGAAAGGTACGCCCAGACGGTTGACAAGACCTGTGGCCTCAGCCTCGGCTGTGGTCGAGAAGACTCCGAGCGAACGATAGCCGTAGAATGCGTAGGGATCGCCACCGACCTGAGTGATCATCTGAGCGTTGTCACCAAGATCGTTGATAATCTGATTGAGTGAGCCGAGTGAACGGACCTTATTCTTAATGGTGGTGATGTTACCACCGATCATCCAGCGGAAGTCACCTGTATTGACGGGCATTACGGAGAGGCTGGCTTCGAAACCTTTTGATTCGAGGCGGGCGTCATTGTTATAATAAGGTGAGGTACCGAACACTGACGAGCGCTCGCCTGCCATGAGCACGTCACGTGCGTCGATGCTGTAGTAACCGGCACCGAGCTGGATACGGTTGTTGAGGAGCGATGTCTCAAGGCCGACGTTGAGTGTGAGGTCGCGTTCTGCCTTGAGCTTGGTGTTGGGCACGTTGGCACGGATGATACCGGCCACGGTCTGGTAAGGGGTAGAAGTATAGTAATACTTACCGAGCTTGGTCGAGAAGCGTGAGTTACCGGTCAGACCGTAGTTGGCATAAACATTGAGTTTGTTGATGAAATCGCTCTCGCGGAGACCGGGGAGCTGTGCGGCCATGAAGGTGACGTCACCGGCGGGATAGAAGGTCATGCGGGTGGCATCCTTGCCGACTGACGAGGCACCGTCCCATGAAGCGTTGAATCCGGCCTTGAGAAGATCCATCAGGCGGTAGTCCACGCGGGCATAGACGTTCATCCAGTTCCAGTTGTTGTTGAAGCCTGAGAAGTAGCGTCCGAGAGCCTTGGTGTCACCGAGTGTCTGATAGAAGTCATTGTTAGTGTTACGGCCGAATGCAGCGTCATACTCTGTGTCGGTGGTCATAGCCTGAAATCCGAGGAGGAAGTCAAGATTATTACCGCGGCCGAGGCTGAGGTTGTATGATCCGTTGAGGGCATAGTACATATTAAAGGTGTGATATGTACCTACGCGTACCGAGTTCTCGGCGTCGCCGTACTGGTCAGTGAGAGGAACGATATCCTTGTTGGTGACACCGGGGATGAAGGTCTCCTCCTGATTGTAGTTGTAATACATGGCGATGGCACCCGAGAAGGTCAGGTTGCGCAGAGGACGGAAATAGACGTGAAACTTGGAGTTCATGTCATACTGACGGCCTTTACTGTTGAGTTTCTCAACGATGGCGAGGGGGTTGGAGGTCCAGAAATCCTTATTCTCGATAACTCCGTAGTAGTAGTTGGAGTATTCGCTGATAAGGTTGCCGTACATATCGCTTGCGAAGGGTGAGAGCAGAGGCGAACGACGGTAAGACGCGATCAGCGGGGAGGCCTCGACACCGAGACCCTGCTGCTGATACTTGCCGTTGAGATATGCGGCGTTGATGCTGGCCTGAATCTCAAGCTGACGGCACACAAGCATCGAAGCGTTGACCTGAGCGTTGTAACGGTTGGAGTTGGTCTCCTTGATGGTACCGTTGTCACCCATGTAGCCGAGCGAGATGTTATACTTGGCGATGTTGTCACCACCCTCGACACGGAAGAGGAAGTCGACCGTATTGGAGTTGCGGAACATCAGATCCTGCCAGTCAGTGTTGTACTGATAGAGATTGGCATTGGCGGCGGTGGGATCGCTGAGGAATGTGAAGTCGTTGAAGAATGCCTCCTGATTGTCATAGTAAGTAAGACCCATATCGGTGAGATAAGTCTTGTACTGTGACGCGTCCATGAGAGGGATACGGGACTTGTTCCAGTTGTGACCGTACACGGCGTTGAACGAGATACGGGTGTTGACATCATTGGACGTAGCCTGGTCGGTCTCGATCATAATGACACCGTTCGAACCGAGCGAACCGTACTGGGCAGCTTCGGCACCCTTGAGGACAGTAATGTTGCGAATGTCCTGGTTGTTGAATGCCTTGAGAGGAGACTGCGAGTAACCCATGATGATAGGGCTATCGTTAAGATCAGGGATGAAAGGCACACCGTTGATCACGAGCAGAGGCGAGTTCTCGGCGAAGAGAGACTTGACACCGCGCATCTGCAAGTAGGAACCTTCACCTGTCATACCGCTCTTATTGATAACGTTAAGACCGGTAAACGCACCCTTCATGGCACGGTCGAGGGTCATTGAGCCGAGGACGAAGTCCTTGCGGTTAAGATTCTCGACACCTGCCACGTTGGCATCATTCTCCCGCTTGCCTGAGGGGAGAACCGAGGTCTCGTTGTAACGTGAACGGGAGGTCTCGATCATGTGGATGTTTACGGGATGCTTACCCTCAACATCGTGTATGATATGAGCCTGTGGATAGTAGCCTTCACGGATCAGATTGATTGTAGCGCCCTTTTTCACTCCGTCGATTGTGAAGGAGCCGTCGGCACCGGAGCGGACAGTCTCACAGCCTGAGCTGGTGATGACCACATCGGGTATGGGCTGGTTGGCCGAACTGACCACCCTGCCGGAGATTTTCTCGGCGTTTGCACCTGCAACAAACGCCAGGGGGAGCGAGAGGCTGAGGGCGATCTTTTTAATATTCATATTCATAATGTGTGTCGTAGAGATTCATTAGTAACAGTTGACTGTAGGACGCAGACACCAGTGGTGGAACGTAAATGCGCTCGATCCATTCCAATTGGTACCCTCGAAACGTATCACGATGGGTACTCCCGAGCCGTCGCCGTTGACATCGGGGATAATCACCTCGCTGATAAGGAGGCCACCATCAGTGTCGTATTTGCTGGCATCTTTATGATTACCAACTGAGGCGACGTATGAAGCATCGTAACCTTCAGGATAGCGGTCTGATAGGGTCGTACCGCGATCGTAGTGGAAATTTGTGGCCGAGCCGAGGATAATCTCACCCTCACTCTTGGCGATCACCTGACCGTTAACGAGAACTGACACATTTACATTGATGTTCTGATTCTGCTTCGAACCAAATGCAAGACGGTAAGTACCCGGCGGGATGAGATAGGGACGAATGACGGTATTGCCGTTCGCATCTTCAAGACGTTTGATAGGGGTGAAATTGAGCGTAAAAGGATCTTCCTTCGAATCATCTGAATCAGGAGAAAGTTCGAGGATACGATTCTCAATCTCCGGCCATACTCCTGGCAGAGGAGTCCAAGCGCTCACCGGGGTACTACACCCCTTGAAATTCATATTATTCATGCCAAAATATGATGACTTCTGAACATCGGTACAGACCTCATAGTGATGGAAGAAGTCCTTGAGACGATAGATGAGGACATTGGTTGGGATGTAGAGTTTTGAAATCTTGTGTACCACACCATTGGAGAGTTCCTCGGAATTATCGTCCGTGTATAGATGATGGGCCGATTTACGCCACTGTTTTGAGAATACAGAATTTACATCCTGAGATTCGGGATCGACAAGCGATGCCGGCACCTCAAGATCAGCCACGCTGTAACGTTTGTTGAAGAAGCAGACGTCAAGAATCCAATTCTTGATAGCCTCGTCAGAACGTTCCAGATCCCATTTGGCCAGACGGCTGTGTGCATCTGCGAGGGCCTCATTGATGACCTCGTCAGAGGGGAGAAGCATCGTGGCGGTCAGTGACTCGGAATTGAGGTCAAAACCTACGGCGTCGAAGTGATCGTTGGTGTAACGGAACACTGAGTCGTAAACGGTGTTACCCTCGGAGTTGATGTAAAGAGGTTTGCTCTGGTTCTTGAGGAACTCTTTGCCACCTGATGACTTGATAAGCTCGCGGAAGATCGAGTAATCATCCGAAAGGTTGTCGATATAGTCAGACAGCGATGTCGGGGTCTGAATCAGTTCGGAGATCACATAGATGTAACCGTTGGATGTCTGGATCACCTCCTTGACAACACCGTTGTTAAACATGATGTGACCTATGATCGAGCCGTTGAGAGCCTCTTCGTCCATCGAGATGTTGACATACTTGTTGTTCCACATCATGAGTCGGTCACCGTCATGAAGGTTTGCGGGCGACATCGAGATGTCAGAGACGTGCGACTTGATGAGGAAGTCAAGCGCAGCGTCATCCGAAGCCTTGGATGCAGGGAGTATCATGTCAGAATTCTCGACCATGAGGATGGTGGCCAGCTGGCCTTTGTCACGGAGACTCTTGAATATATCGGCCGAGTTAAGCAGCTCATACATATCTGACAGTGAAGCCTGTGACTTGATATATTCCTCAGAGGTCTGGCTGACAATCTTCAGCTCGGGATTGCGGATCTCGGTAGCGGTCTGAGCGTAGTGATCGTCATCATCAAGATCCGAGCAACCCACCCAGAGGGGGAGAGCCATGACCGCGGCGGCGGTCACGGCCAGACGTGAAAGGCGGGAAGATATAATTTTCATTGTCTGTTATTTGCTTGTGTTTGTCGTTAGAAAAAGGTTTCAGTCAATGGGGATAAAGCGGATGTAGTCAAATGCCAGATAGAACTTCGAGCTGGTAGTTGCAGCCGGGTCCATGACCAACATATAGAACTCATGTTCGGAGGTCTCATCAAATGACACTTCATCAAAAATCGTCATGTGATAGAAACCCTGGGCAGTTCCGCTAATCTGTTTGTAGGGGTTGTGGTAAGCCTTGACATCGTCACGGCCGTCGAACTGCATGCACACGAGTCCGCCATTCGAGCCTGATGTCTGGTTTTTGATGAAGCTCAGGTCATTGTTTGAGTAGAAATATCCGAGTTCGATACGATATTTACCCTTGACAATCACAGGAGTCTTGGCCTTGACTGAACCCATGTAACCGAGATTGAACGCTATAAAGTCATTGTTATGACCGTATGCTGAAACGACGTTCGGATCAGCAGATGCTGAGAGACGTGTGTATTTGGGAGTCACGTATGTGATGCCGTGCGAATAACCGGCTGCACCGCCGCCACCGTCACCGATCTCACACTCATATCCGGCGATAACCCTGCCGAGCTGGGTCTTCTTATCCTGATCAGGTGTCTCGGCGGGTGCGTACAGATTGCCCGCGGCTGTCACGGCAGCCTTGATGGCAACGTCGTCAGCCAGATCCCACATCACTTCAGACTGAAGCGGTTCCCACACGGGGAGCCAGGAGGTGAGATTGTGTACATATCCGTTCTTACCCTTGACGTCACATGCTCCGGGTTCGAACGAAGCCGAAGTGCCCTGACCGTTGAAGGTGAAACGGCTCTCGGGGACGTCGACGGTACCGTCATACTCGATCGACATAATCTGATTACGGGCATTCGAGCCGAGGAGACGGGTGCTCACGGCGCCCTCCTCGCCTGCGAGGTCATCGAGACGATAGGAGTTCTGCATGATGTGATATGCCACATACTCACGCAGGAGGCTGTCGACCGGAAGACTGCGGGTGTCGAGCGACTGCAGCTGTGAAGTCAGGTCGCCGAGCGAGGTGATGCCTGCCTGGGCGAATGTGCGGTCAGTGACATTGAGCAGTGTATAGTAACGCTTGCGTATCTGCTTGTATCCGCTGATGATGGTGGTGTCGGCCACGGTAGCAAGCTCCTTCTTCCAGCCCGATGCCTCAAGAGCCTCAAGCATGATCGAGGAGTTACCCATCTCGGCCACACGGTCAGCTACGGTCTCGACCAGCGGAGTGAGTACGCTTGAGAGCACATAGATCTTACCGTTTGAGGCAGGCAGACCCATCTCGGTGATACGGGCCTCGTCGTCGAGCAGTGCCTGGCCGGCATTGTCGGGATCGATCCACAGGCTCATCGGCTCATCCTCAAGGTTGGTGAGCTCGGTCTTAGTGACGAATTGGTCGATCGTGAGCGAGTCACTGAGGGTGTGATAGAGCACGAAGTGGCGCACATAGTCGGGAGTGAGCTCCTCAAGCGAGCTGACACCGCGGCGTGTATAGAAGTCCTGCATCGCCTCGTTGGTCGGAACGAAAGCGGTAAAACTGGTGCCTTTGCTCGACTGATTGAGCGCGTTGAACATGCCTGAATAGCGGAGAGCCTTGGTGTACTCCGAGAAGTCGTTCTCGGTCTCAAGATATTCGGCTATAGGTGAATAGAGCGCGCTCTTGTAAGCGCCTCCATCGTGGTCGGAAACATCGAACACGTCCTTGTCACACGACGTGAGGGTAGCCGCCGTTACAGTCAGGGCGACAAGGGCCTTCGGTAAAAATGTCGTTTTCATATTGAAGTGTTCTTATATTATTTAGATGAATAATAGGGGTTCTGGATAAGGAGACGGTTGTGATCGATGTCATCCTGAGGCAGAGGCATGAACCAAGAGTTCGTATTGGCCAGCACCGAACGGATCCATGAAGGATTGGTGGTCATGTTTCCTTCGATGACAAGGTTGATGAAGTCATCCTTGTAGCGGTAGTTGGCCACGCGGCCGAACCACAGGAGGTCATACCAACGCTTACCTTCGCCGAGGAATTCAAGCTGACGCTCCTTGAGGATACCTTCGAGCAGTGTGCGCTCGTCGAGTGTGTAGCCATCTTCGTCTGCAATACCCATGTAGTTGCCAAGTCCGGCACGGTTGCGCACCTGATTGAGCAGTTTGAACGCTGCGGGATAGTCACCGGTCATTGTCTCAGCGAGGGCCTTCATCAGGACGACGTCGGCCACGCGATAGATGATGAAGTTGGCATCCTTCTCGGTGTTACGCTCGATTTGTGCCTCCTGACTACCGCGATACTTCCACAGATAGATATTGGTGGCATTCGCATAATTGGATATACCGGTTATAATGACTTTATCGCTAATGCCCAGACATACCGAGGCAAGCTCCATACGGCCGACACGTCCGGCTGCATTAGGATTGAGGGTAGCGAGCTCGGCACACTCCTCGCGTATGGCATCCATGGCCGATGTGGTGAAACGCAGGGTGTTAGCCGTGGCGTTGTCAAGTGTCCAGAGCGACATGAAGTTGTTGTTCGTACCGCCTGAGAGCTGGTAGTTCCAGCACACCTCGAAGATGCCTTCGTTGGAGTTGCCGGGGCAGAAGATCTCAAACCACCTGGAGGTGTCCATAAGCATTGCGGGGCGGAAATTGTCGTTCGACTCAAGGATATTGTCGCAATACTCCTTACAGGTATCGTAATCCTCGCTCCAGAGACATACGTCAGCCATGAGAGCGTAGAGGGCCCACTTGGTGACACGGCCCTGATTCTCCCAGGTGTCGTCGCCGTAACGGCTCTTTGCGGCACCGGTGGCGAGGGCGGCCATGACGTCAGCCTTGATCTGGGCCACTACTTCCTCCTCGGATGACTTGGCGATGTCAAACGACGCGGTGTCATCAACGTAAGGCTGGAGCACCAGAGGCACCTCGCGGAAATTCTTCATGAGAATCAGGTTGCAGTATGCGCGCAGGAAGTAGGCCTCGCACAGGTGAGCGTTCAGCATCGACTCATGATAAGTGCCGTCGATCTCGCGCACGCCGGGCGCATAATAGAGCACCGAGTTGGCTGCGTTGATGACCTTGTAGAGTGTTCCGTATTTACAGATGGAGTGTGACGGAGTGAGGTTGAAGTCCTGGAGTTTGTACTCCGAGGCAGTCGTGTAGAATGTACCTCCGCGCAGCTCGCCCCACTTGATAAGGGTCGGCACAGCGTCGGAGAGGTAGCAATAGCCCGAGAGCACTACCGACTCGACATCCTCCTTGGTCTTCCAGAAGTCGGCGGTAATCTGTTCGTTATTGGGCTTGACGTCGAGCCAGTCGTTGCACGACGTAGCTGTCATGAGCATCGACACGGCCGCAAGCGAATATATAATTTTCTTAAACATATCAGTATTAGAAATTAAGAGTCAGACCAAATGCATAACGCTTGGAGACAGGTGTCTGCGAGTTGTCCTTGACGAGCTTGGTAGCGGTCGGGAGGCTCACCTCGGGATCCTGACCCTTGTAGGAAGTCCAGGTGAAGAGGTCATAGCCTGTGACGAACATATTGGCACGTGTCAGGCCGATGTGCAGCTTTTCGAGGAACTTCTTGGGAATGTTGTAGTTGAGCGAAAGGGTTTTGAGACGTACGAATGACGCATCCTCAACGAAGCGGTCAGAACCGAGGTAGTTGTAACCCATGCCGTAGAGTGCGCGGGGGATGTCGGTCTGGTCACCCTCGGCGCGCCAGCGCTGGAGCACGGCGGTCGACTGGTTGTTCTTGCCATACATGCTCTCAAGGTCGATACGGGCCTGGTTGATGACCTTCTGTCCGAAACGGCCGTAGAAGAATGTGGTGAGCATGAAGTCCTTCCACTTGAGCTTGAAACCGCCACCGGCAGTGAATTTCGGGTTAGCGTTACCGAGATATACGATATCGTTCTCGTTGATCACGCCGTCATGGTTGATGTCCTCGTAGCGGGCGTCACCGGGATATACGGTCTCATTATTGTTCTGCATGATGATGGGCATACCCTGATAGTCATACATCACGTTGCCCTGAGCGTCGCGTGCGTATGTCTCGGCTGTGTTCTGGTATACGCCCTTGTAACGGTAGCCGTAGAATGCGCCGATAGGCGAACCCTCGACGATGCGCAGTGCGTACTCGCCGTTCTTCAGCTCGTAGTTTTCCTGAACGTAGGTCGAGGGGAGTTCCTCCACCTTATTAATATTACGCGAGATGTTGGCGTTGAACGAGAGGTTCCAGTCCTTGTTGCGGAATGCCTGGACATCAAAGCGGAATTCGACACCCTTGTTTGACAGCTTACCCGAGTTGATCCAGGCGATCTTGTCGTAACCTGTGGTGGCAGGCAGCGAGGTGTCCTTGAGGAGAAGGTCGGAAGTAGTCTTGTCGTAGTAGTCGAAGGTAAGGTTGAGTCGGTCCCACAGACGCATGTCGAGACCATAGTCGATCTCGCGGGTGGTCTGCCACTTCAGACGGTCGAGCTGCATGCGCAGTGCCGCGATGGCCTGCTGATCGACATACTGGCCGGCCGACGAATATGCACCGAAATACTTGGCTGCGCCCGAAGGAGCCTTACCTGACCATCCGAGGCTGACGCGGACCTTGGCCTCATCGAGCCATGAGAAATTGGGATTGTCACGGAGGAAGTGCTCGCGGTCGATGTTCCATGCCACACCGAATGCGGGATATGAACCGAAACGGTTGCGCGAACCCATCGCCGAGTTACCCTCGTAGGTGATAGACGCTTTCAGCGAATAGCGCTCGTCGTAAGCATACACGGCCTGAGCCACGAGGTTAATCGAGCGGCTCTCGCCGTTGCTCGAACCTGCGCCTGCCACTACGCTACCCACCACGGGGTCGGCCAGCGATGACGATGCGTTGCCGTAGGTTGCAGATGACTCGGAGAATGAGTTGGTCTGATAGGTACGCACCAGGGCAGTGGCAACGATATTGTGCTTCTCGTTGAACGTGTTGTTGTAGAGGAACTTCATCTCGCTCTGGAGTGTGAACGAGTCGTTGATGGCGTCAGATGAACGGTTGGCGTAGGGATTGTTCCACAGCACACCGGTAGCTGACTGAGGTACGAACTGTTTGTACTTGTTCGTCTTCATGTTGAGTGACACCCAACCCTGGAATTTCAGTTTGAAGGGGAAGTCATAGTCAAGACGGATGGTCATCTTCTCCTCGCGGAGCGATGTCTTGTAGAAACCGTCGTTGGCCATGGCCACGGGGTTGAAGTAACCCCTACCCTTGTTATCCTTGATATCCTGGAAGCCACCCTGGAAGTCGCTTTCCTGCATGAAGTAGCGGTCAGAGGGCAGACCGGTTGCATCATCGATCCAGTAGGGCGACAGGTTAGGCATTCGTGCCATAGCCATCGCACGTACATTCTCGACAACGTTGGCATTCTTGGATGTAGAGGTAAACGAGAAGTCGGTGTGCACGCGCAGGCGGTCGGTGAAGTTGTAGGTGATCTTGAACTGCGCCTGCAGACGGCTCAGGTCAGTACCCTTGGTTGTACCGTCCTCACTGTACTGGTTGACCGACAGACGATAGGTAGCCTTCTCGCCGCCACCGCTCATCGCGAAGTTGTTATCGAAGATGAGAGCGTCCTGCTTGACATATCCGAGCCAGTCGGTGTCACAGTTATACTCGTCATAGTAGCGGTAATCGCGGTTATAGTTGATCTCGTCCGAGTTGAACAGCATATCCATCTCGGTAGCGGCCGAGCTTACACCCTTGGCGTTGGCGGCATTCCAGAGAGCGTCCTGCATGAGGGCGGTATACTGGCGGCCGTTGAGCAGAGGTATGGTCGAAGGCTCGTGCTTGGATGTGATCTTGGTCGAGAGCGAGAACGTGGTCTTGCCGCGCGAACCCTTCTTGGTGTTGATAAGGATCACACCGTTGGCACCGCTCGAACCGTAGATAGCCGTAGCCGATGCATCCTTGAGCACCTCGATGCTCTCGATGTTGGTCGGGGCGATGTTGAGGAGGGCACCGAAGTCCTCGGCCGATGCGGTCGAGAAGCTGAAGTCATCCGAGATGTCAGTCGTGTAGGGCACGCCGTCCACTACGATCAGAGGGTCGGAGTTATCGTCAAGCGAGCTGATACCGCGGATCTGGATAGCGTTCTTGGCACCCGGGTCACCGCCGATGCTGATGTCGAGACCGGAGATCTGACCCTGGATAGCCTCTTCGATCGAGGCCACGGGGCTCTGCTCCACGAGGTCGGTGACCTCAAGTTTCTGGATCGAACCGGTCTGGAGACGCTTGGTGATACCCATATCGTCGGTCTTCTGGGCTACGAAGGTCACCTCCTTGAGGGTAGAGACCGATTCGAGCGTGAAGTCCTGGGTGGCCTGACCGGTGTAGGGAACGCTCTGTGTCTCCATACCGATGTATGAGGCCTGGATTTTAAGTTTGCCGGCATTTGCGGGCACTTCGAGTGTATAGTTACCGTCAAAGTCAGTCACAGCACCTTTTATATAACGGTTCTGGCTGTTGACAAGCACGACGTTGGCACCGATTACAGGTTCCGGTTCGTCGCCTACCACACTCATAACGCAACCCGAGATGACGTGCTGCTGCGCCGACAGGCTCATTCCGGCCGATGCCAGAATGGCGACGAGCGCCAGCAGGATTCTTCTGTGTATATTATTCATGGTGTTCATGGTGTATCAGGTTATTCTTTACAGGATGCCGTCGATGAAGTGGAGGCAACCGTCGCTGAAGGCAAACGGCAGATAGCCATACTTGGCGCTTACCTTGACGGGAGTCTTGCCGGGATAGCCGATCGAGAGTGCTCCGCCGTTGTCATAAATCGATAGTTTCTCACCGTTGACCAGAGTGATGAACTCACCCTGACAGCTTGAGCCGGGGAAAGGATAATCGGAGAACGAGTTCATCTCTGACGAGAGGAAATACTGACTCAGATAGGCGGCGAGTGTTGCCTTATTGGTGCTTGAGAGTGTTCCCGACACCTGTCCGTTCTTGACTGACAGCGTGCTCGCTCCGGGGATTGCCTTGTCGGCAAGAGCCTGTACGAGCACCTCGTTGGTCGGAGCAAACAGGATGAAGCGGCTGCTCTCGCTGGGCACGATCGTCGTCGAGAGCTTGTCGTTGGCTACGAGGCCCGACTTGATGAGCAGCTGTGAGAACATATAATATTCGTAATTCGGGTCATTGCCGACTGCGAGATAGTGGCCGAGGCCGTCACCCTTGGCCTGTTCGAAGATGGCCCTGGCGTCGTAGCTGTAGGATGAACCGTTGTTCCAAGCATGACCGTCATTGAGGATGGGGCTGAAGTTCACGAACGGATCGCCTGTATAACCGACACTGAGCTGCTGATTGAACAGTGCGTTGGTGGTGATGCGGCCGTCGCGCACGAACCAATAATTATAAGCTGCATTGGTCGGGATCACCTGAGTGCCCGTCGTCTTGAGCTCCTTGACATTCTGAGCCACGTGCATATCGGTGATGTTCTTGAGAGCCGAGCTGCTCATGGGCGAGAACACGGCGTCAAGATCATTCCACTGGAGCAGTTCGTTGCCTGACAGGCTGTTCTCACTGAGCTGAATCTCAGGATCACAGTTGGACAGCTGCTCGTTGGAGGGGATAAGTGTCACAAAGTCACTGTTTTTAGATGCCAGGTTGAGCATGGTCTTACTTGCGTCAAGCGCATAGAGATACCACTTGAAGTTGGTATCCTTGAAGGCCGGGCCTGCCACCGAGCTGAATATCGCGGGCATCTCCATGTGGTCCATACCGTAGAACACACCGTTGGCACACAGCTTACGGTCGGTCACCTGATCAGGATCGATGTCGATGGCGGTACCGTAGGTGGTCATGATCTCGCCGCGCTTGATCTCTTCGGGAAATACTATATCCATCACATCTCCGAACGACTGCTTTACGAAATACTGGAGAATCAGCGGATCAAGATCATCGACCGAGCTATATCCGCTCTCAGCAGTCCAGAAGTTATGGAAGAACTCGTCGATAGCCGTATTGGACGGAGCGAACACATTGTAGCCCTGGCGCTCAAGCAATGACATCATTCTCCAGTCCTGAGTGGGCCACTCCCATGCTATGTTGGGCAGGTCACCGTGGCTCAGGAGGTAAGCGTCATAACCTAATGACGAACGCACCTCGTCGCTCACCGACTGATACGTAGCATAGCGGTCATAGATCGAGAGAAACTTCGAGTAATTGGGATTAAGAGCCATCTCATTATATATGGTGTTGAGCGGCTCCACCACATGATCCACATTATATAAATAACCGTTATCGGTCACGATAGCACCTCCCTCGACCTTGGCGTTGGCGATATTGAACGTGCCTGCGCCGGTCGACGTGCCCCACTCGGTGTCGGGGAAGAAGTAATTGTAATTGTAAGCCGCATCGATGCCGCGTGTCTCAAACAGACGGTTGGACAGCACGGGAAGATACAGTTCATTGTGATACACCTTGATCTGCTGCGGATCACCGCCACCGATGACAGCCATACGGGTCTCGATGGGATCACTGGCATGCGTGCGGTGCTTGTACCAGTATCCGGCCATCACATTGAGGCTCCCCTCTGACGCGCCGTCACCCTCCGAGGGACGGAAGTTGACCATCTTGTTCCAGTCAAAGGCATAGTACATCAGATGATAACCCACCAGTTTGTTAAGGTAATCGTGATCTTGGGCATCCAGATCGTCGATCGAGCTGTAGCCCTTTTCACTCAGATACTGACGGAAGGCTGCGTCGCTCGGGGCGACCACCGTCAGGATACTTTTTCCGGCTACTATCTCACGATAGTCCGACAGATCGATCGCTCGCAGGAAGATGGTATGGTTGCCATCATTCTGCATCACCTCATAGGCATTGCCTTTTAGCCAATCGGGGATCTTGTAATGATCATCGGAAGCCAGATCGTCATCCTTACATGACGTCATGCCGGCACACAGAGCCAGCAGCACTGCCATAAGGAGTGAAGAACATTTAATCCTACTCATTAGATTTTGATATTAGATTTGGTTATTTGGTTAATTGATTATCTTAGGTAATAGCGGCGGACTTCATGACATGGCGCATATCAGACGCGGGCGGACACAATCCGCCTCGGGCCAATACGCCCAAAGAGTATGCAAAGATATGGATTTTTTACCAAATCAAATCTAAAAAGTGTAAAAAAATCGTACAATAAGTGTACATTTTTAACTTTTTCTCCCGCATTTAACTCTTTTCAGTTTTTAAAATCGTATCTTTTAACACTTTCATAGTGTATTTTTTTACACTTTTTTTGATAAAACACCACAAAATATATTTAAATTTGCAAAGTTTATATCCACCTGTGGCTACTTAACTCAGTTACACTAACTCTGTAAGTCCCTGCTACCTTAAATTACGATTACCGACAATCAAATACTTTACATACTTTTATTAACCAATTATTTTATCATGAAAAAGAACTACTCATGTAAAGGGCTTCTCAAGTCCCTTTCTGCAGCGGTTTTGGCACTAACCCTCTCGGGCAATGTCTCGGCAAAGACCTGGGACTTCACCAACTGGAGTGCTGCGACCGTTTCTAATCTGACTACAGCTGCGGCTGCCGGTGTCACCGGAGGTGAATGGTCTGACACTGAAAAAGCTAATGGCGAAAATCCCCAGATAGGCAACTGCTACTGGTCGTACGCTAACAATGTCGACGCTAATGACAACCTGACGGTCAATAGCACCGTAATTCCTGAGACCGAAGGTCTGATATTCAACACAGCTTATACTGCCAAGCGCTCTCTGGCTATCGCCATAAACTACCCTTCAACTTCACTTGGCAGCTATGCCGGCCCGAAATACCTTTGGCTCGGTGGCGGTAATGCCAAGACAGCCAGCGCGCGTATCTGGTGTTTCAAGATTCCCAATGTGCCTATCGGCGCGGAAATCTCAATAACAGCCGAGTCTCACAAACCGACTGAGGGACGTGGTGTCGCTCTTTTTGTAGGCGATGTAACAAATGACGCCAACCGTATTGGTGACGAGTTCAAACCACAGACTTTGGATACCAATACCTGGGAAGCAGGATGGGAACTCCCCGAGGGCTGCACCGCAAACGAAGATGGTGAGACTGTTGACATCTTTGTCTACAATACAAACGGTTGCCACATCTACGAGATCAAAGTAGACGACGGCGAAGGCAATGCCGAGGAGGACACCAAGATCGCAGTTGTATCTGCATTAGGTGAATTAGACCCCCTCTACTTCGCTGTACAGAGCGGTTTCGAGTATACATTCATCGATGCTAATGCCGAGGATGTCACTCTCGCTGACCTTCAGGAGTATGAGGCTGTCCTCGTGACACCCAGTGTCAACGCTGACTCAAAGATCGCTCCCGTGCTCCGCGAGGCCGTGGCTTACCAGCCCATCGTCAACGCCAGCGCCGACCTCATTCAGGCTTGGGGTCTCGCTACTCTGACCCCCTCTGAGTCAGGCATGATCACTGTGTCTGAGGCTAATCTCTCTCACTCGCTCTTCGGCGAACTTCCTTTTGAGGATGGCGTGCTCGAACTCCTCCCCGAGGGTGTGCTCTCGACAGTTACCCCCGGTGAATATCTCGCCAACGACGATGTGCTCGCTACCGTAGGTGAAGCACCCTTCATCCTCGTACACAATGCTGCTCGCAACCCCCACATCCTCATCCCCTTCGCTGCCGCTGTCCTCGGTGACGAAGCTCCCGAGAATGTAAACGGCCTCGTTGCCAACGCACTCAAGGTTGCCGGCAAGGGCAAGAAGACCGTTACTCAGGCTGCCGCTCCCGCCATCACAAGCGTACTCGGCAAGCTCAAGACTACCGTATCTATCTCTGGCGCAGGCGTTATCCGCTATGCTGTCGGCGCTGCTGACGTGACTGTCGATGAGAACAGCCCCGTTTACACCGAACCGTTCGAGATCACCGAGAACGGTACATACGTAAAGGCTTATGCTGTTCAGGACGGCTACCTCAAGTCTGACGTA
>JAAVDB010000001.1 GCA_014802015.1 Bacteroides sp. | reverse complement strand
GATATTAAATCACAAATACGGGTAAGACTTATGACTGACGCAGACTATGAAAATATGTCCGCGTTTTCTTGTGGCATTAAGGAGCTTGATGATTTCTTTCACTTTGAAATCAAAGAATGCGTAATGCGCCACTATCTATCCGCGTATTGCGCATATATTGATTCGGGCGAAATCATAGCGGCATTCACGCTAATGAATGATGCACTCATGATAGGTAGTCAGACCGAGAAAGAGGACTTTATTGATGATCTGAGATTTGAAGCAGACGAAGACATCGTTGATTTCGTCAATCGTCAGACATCTTATCCTGCAATAAATATAGGGCACCTTGGTGTTACAGAGAAATATCAAAGTAATGGCATAGGGACTGCTATAATCGACCTCGTGGCGGATACATATTCAAAGCATCGTCAGGCAGGGTGTCAATTCATAACTGTGGATGCCCTCAATAATCCAAAGACTATCAAATTTTATCACAAAAACGACTTTGGAGCTCAAACAGACAGAGATATGGCATCTCATACAAGGCGAATGTATCGGATTATCATATAATATTCGATACAATTTCTCCCCTTTATGGTGACGGCGTGTGGCGGGAATTGTGTAATTTTGCATGCTTATGAAAGATAACGAGCAGGAATATTATTACGCGACGCTGTCTGGCGGCATGAGGGTGGTGATGCACCTGCGGCCTGACAGCGTGGCCGAGCATTGCGGTGTGGCCGTACGTGCCGGCAGCCGTGACGAGGCACCCGATCACTACGGGCTGGCTCACTTTGTGGAGCATACCATATTCAAGGGCACGCTACGGCGCAGGTCCTGGCATATACTCAACCGCATGGAGCGTATAGGCGGCGAACTGAATGCCTACACGACCAAGGAGGAGACGGTGGTCTACACCACCTATCCGGCCGGATATGCAGCACGCGCCATCGACCTGCTNGCCGNCCTNGTGGAGAACTCACAGTTTCCCACAGCCGAGATAGACCGCGAGCGTCAGGTCGTGGCCGACGAGATAGATTCGTATCTCGACATCCCGGCCGAGGGGATTTTCGATGATTTCGATGAGATAATGTTTGCCGNCACCCCCCTCGCCCACCCCATATTGGGCAGCCGCGAGAGCATCGAGCGTCTTACNACCGACGTGTGCCGCCGCTATCTCGACGAGTATTACCGGCCNGACAACATGGTGCTGTTCTACTCCGGGCCCGAGAAACCCGAGCGCGTGATCCGTATGGCCGAGCGTTGCTTCATGCGGNGGTCGGCTACNGGAGCGNCAGCCACCGGCATCCTGCCGCCCGCAACACCCCTCGTGATCCCTCCGGCACCGGCTGACGAGATCAGGGAAATAGGCTCGCATCAGGCCCATACGGTNCTGGGCGCACGTGTGCATGACATGTATTCGCCCGACCGTTATGCCCTGGGNCTGCTGACAAATATACTCGGCGGTCCGGGCATGAACTCGCTGCTCAACGTGGCTCTGCGCGAGCGTCGCGGACTGGTCTACACGGTCGATGCATCGACATCGCTGCTCAGTGACGCAGGACTNTTCACCATCTATTACGGCTGTGACCGCGAGGATGTGGACCGCTGCCGGCGCATCGCGGGCAACATACTGTCACGCATGGCATCGGAACGNATGACCCAGCGNCGACTCGACGAGGCCCGTCGACAATATCTCGGCCAGCTGGCCCTCGCATCGACCAACACCGAACAGCGCGCGCTCAACATGGGGCGCTCGACACTGTTGCGAGGACGCGCCGTCACNTCGGCCGAGCATCTTGANGCCATACGCGCCGTCACGCCCGAGGACCTGCGCACGGCCGCGGCATCAATCCCTCAGCTGACACGCCTGACACTCTTGTAAATATCATGCGAAATGTCTAATTTTGCATTAGGAAATAAATTCACAATTATCAATGGAAAAGAAATTCAAGCGCACACTCATCACCACCGCTCTCCCGTACGCCAACGGACCTGTGCACATCGGCCATCTCGCCGGCGTGTACGTACCGGCNNACATCTATGCACGCTTCCTGCGCCTGCGTGGCGAGGACGTAGTGATGGTGGGTGGCAGTGACGAACACGGTGTGCCCATCACCCTGCGCGCACGCAAGGAGGGCATCACTCCTCAGGAGGTCGTCGACCGCTATCACAATATAATCAAGGATTCGCTCGGCGAGCTGGGAGTGTCGTTTGACATCTATTCACGCACCACGTCCGACATACATCACAAGACCGCATCGGAATTTTTCCGCCGGCTGTATGACAAGGGTGAGTTTACCGTCCAGACCGCCCTCCAGCCCTACGACGAGAAGGGTCAGGAATTTCTGGCCGACCGCTATGTGATCGGCACCTGCCCCAAGTGCGGCAACGAGCGCGCATACGGCGACCAGTGCGAGGCTTGNGGATCGTCACTCAACGTCACCGACCTCATCAACCCTTGCTCGGCCCTGACAGGCGAGCCGGTCAAGATGCGCGAGACNACTCACTGGTATCTGCCCCTCGACAAGTGGGAGGACAAGCTCCGCTCATGGATCATCGACGGACATAAGGAGTGGAAGACCAACGTATACGGCCAGTGCAAGTCATGGCTGGACGGCGGACTCCAGCCCCGCGCCGTGAGCCGTGACCTCAACTGGGGTGTCCCCGTGCCCGTGGAGGGTGCCGAGGGCAAGGTGCTGTACGTATGGTTTGACGCACCCATCGGTTATATCTCCAACACCAAGGAACTNCTGCCCGAGTCATGGGAGAAGTGGTGGAAGGATCCCGAGACACGCATCATCAACTTTATCGGCAAGGACAACATCGTGTTCCACTGCATCGTATTTCCCGCGATGCTGATGGCCTACGGCGACAACTTCCAGCTGCCCGACAATGTNCCCGCCAACGAGTTTCTCAACCTCGAAGGTGACAAGATCTCGACCTCGCGCAANTGGGCNGTATGGCTTCACGAATACCTTCAGGAGTTCCCCGGCAAGCAGGACATACTCCGCTATGTGCTCACAGCCAACGCTCCCGAGACCAAGGACAACGACTTCACCTGGGCCGACTTCCAGGCACGAAACAATAANGAACTCGTAGCCATCCTCGGCAACTTCGTCAANCGNGCCGTCGTGCTCACACACAAATTCTTCGGCGGGATGGTACCCGTGGCCGGTGAGTTCAACGACATCGACCGTCAGGCGATCGACGANCTCAAGGCCGCTGTCAAGGCCGAGACCGAGGCCATCGAGACATTCCACTTCCGCGAGGCCCTCAAGCAGGCNATGGAGATAGCCCGTATCGGCAACCGCTACCTGCAGGAGACCGAGCCTTGGCGCGTGGCCAAGACCGACCTCGCACGCACAGGCACNATACTCAACATCGCTCTGCAGATATGCGCCAACATCGCAGTGGCCTTCGAGCCGTTCATNCCCTTCTCAGCCGCCNGCCTCGCCAAGATGCTCGGCCTCGGCGAGATGAAATGGGATATGCTCGGACACACCGACCTCGTGGCNGACGGCGCTGAAATCGGTCAGCCCGAACTGCTGTTCGAGAAGATCGAGGACGCCACCATCCAGGCTCAGGTNCAGAAACTGCTTGACACCAAGAAGGCCAACGAGGCCGCCGCATGGCGCCCCGAGCCTCAGGCCGAGGATGTGGACTTTGACACATTCTGCCGCAGCGACCTCCGTGTCGGCACCGTACTTGAGTGTACCAAGGTACCCAAGGCCGACAAACTGCTCCGCTTCCTCATCGATGACGGTATGGAGAAACGCACCATCGTGTCAGGCATAGCAAAATACTATAAGCCAGAAGAGCTCGTGGGACGTCAGGTATGCTTCATCGCCAACCTGCCCGTACGCAAACTCAAAGGCATCGAGTCACAGGGCATGATACTCTCGGCCGAGAACTCAGACGGCTCGATCGTGCTGCTCGCTCCGTCAGCCCCCGTAGCCCCCGGCTCGAAGATAGGATAACGACAACATTATCCACAACATACAGCCATGAATCGTGCCATCCGACGGTCGATTCATGGCTTTTTTATCTCAGGTTATTGCATAATAAGCGGATTTAGACTACCTTTGCCTTGAGATGATTCAATCACATCGTCCGCTGTAAAATTATGAAACCGCGCATACTCATCATCTATACCGGTGGCACCATCGGCATGATAGAGAACCCTGAAACCAAGGCTCTCGAACCGTTTGACTTCACGCATCTCATAGACAATGTGCCGAAGATCAAAAAACTTGAGTATCACATCGACAATATACAGTTTATCCCCATCGACTCATGTGACATGGGGCCGGACGGATGGAAAGAGATAGCACTGGCCATCGAGGCCAATTATGACAATTATGACGGATTTGTAGTGCTGCACGGCACCGACACGATGGCCTACACGGCGTCGGCTCTGTCATTCATGCTCGCACATCTTGACAAGCCCGTCATCATCACAGGCTCACAGCTGCCGATCGGCGAGGTGCGCACCGACGGTGAGGAGAACCTGATAACAGCCCTACAGATAGCAGCCGCCACCGACTTTAACGGCGATCCGATGGTGCAGGAGGTGGCGATACTGTTCGAGAACTATCTGTGGCGCGGCAACCGCTCGACCAAGATGAGCGCCGACAATTTCAACGCATTCAAGAGCAACAACTATCCCCCGCTGGCCAAAATAGGCCTCGGCATACACTTCTCCGAGAAGGCATTGCGCCGCCCCAACGAGCGCCGTCCCCTGCACGTCACCACCAATATGGATCCGGGCGTCATGACCATAGCCCTGCATCCTGGCATCACGCGCGACATCCTGCATCATCAGCTCAACACGCCGGGCATCAAGGGAGTGGTGTTGCGCACCTACGGAGCAGGCAACGCCCCGACATCGTCATGGTTTCTTGAAGAGATTAAAAGCTGTGTGGCCAGCGGTGTGGTCATCGTCAACGTCACGCAGTGTGTCAACGGAGGTGTACACGCCCGCCGATATGCCTCGGGTGACCGTCTGGCCAACTGTGGCGTCATCTCGGGCCACGACATGACATCCGAAGCCGCCATTACGAAACTCATGTATCTTTTCGGCCTCGGACTCACACCGTCGGCCGTAGCAGCACGGTTCAGCGTCAACCTGTGCGGCGAGGTGACACTCTGACACACACTTGCATTGTGTTATATTGTATTAAGAGTGTGTTAAATACCACACTCTTACCGACCTAAATCTCCCTACATTACGTTACTGATATTACAAGGCACTCACCCCGAGTGAGCGCTCATGTATGTCATGTCCATACGCCTTACATGGCGTCTCCGCACTTATCACCTTTGTCTTCAACAATTTTTATCAACTAAAAACACACAACAAATTACAATGATCGAACCAAAAATCAACGGCTTAAAGTATGAATTTTTCACCAATGGTGCTACATTGACAGGAACGGACTCGGCCGGGCACGTTCAGCACCATGATTTCACTCCTGACTGGGAGCTGTCGCCCGAATCAGCGAATGCACCTCATCAGGTAGAATACGTTTCCGATTGGTGCTGATCAATCGGGTCTTAATAAAGATTCCGGCATATTTCCGATAGTTCCCGCCAACGTCTGGAGGAACCCGGAGATATGCCGGAATCTTTATTTAGGAAATTAAATCTCAGCCCGTTACTTCACTACGACCTTGGTCGTGACGGTCTCGCCCGAAGCGAGTGTGTCAACCTTGACCAGGACTCCCGGAGTGGTGGCATTGACACGGATGCCCTGCAGGTTATAGTAGACTGTCGATACGACCTGAGCATCGGCATTGACATCTGTGATGGCAGACTTATCGCTTGCCACAACAGCATCACCGAGACCACCCATCTCGTTAGCGGCACGCACCGAGTAGACGGCAGCAGCCTTGGCTCCCGAAGCAGGCTCGACGGTATAGGTCGGTTCGGTCGTAAATGCTATCACCTTACCGTCCTTGCATACGGCCCAGAGGAACGCATACTTGTTATCATCCCAAGAGAGGGTCACTCCGTCGATCGACACATTGGTCGGAGCCGGAGCCTGCTCGGCGTCAGTGGCGGGATCCCAGTCATCATCGCCGCCCATAACGTTGGCGTATGAGAGTTCGTCAGCCTCAGCCTTGGTAAGCACGGGATTGTTGGAATGAGTTTTATCGGCAAATAAATTTTTTCGGACCTTGAGATCGATCACCGTACCTGCCGAAGTCGTCGAGTTATACTCGGCCATACGGTTAGGCCAGCCTCCTGACATCTCGTTCCAACCGTCCGCCGAAGGCAGGGCGGTCATCTTGGTGTCGATAAACGAGACTGTGGGATAACCCTTACCCCAGGGACGTCCGAGAGTATAATTGCCGCTGACATCCGACTTACTGCCGATGATCTCGCAGTCCTTGAACACATAGCCGTATTTCTTAGGATTGGAAGGAGCCGTCAGGTAGCCGCCCTTCTCACACATTTCAAGAAGGACACCTTTATAATACACGTCACCCTTACCGCAGAGGAAGTCGGTGCGGCCGCGCAGCAGACCACCCTCGAAGTAGAAACGGCTATTCTCATTGTTGGACACGTAAGTATCCTGATAAGCCCACAGACACACATCCTTACAGATGGTCTTGTCCGACTTATCATTGAGCACGATGTCACGGCCGCAGTCGTCCCCCATATCGCTCTTGAGAGTGAGATGCTGGAAGTAGGTGCCGGTAGCATTCTTGTTCAGGTTGAGCACATCGCCACGGCCTATGCCTTCGAGCACATTCTGATCACCATATTTCGTGGTGATATATTTTTTCACTATCGTATTGGTCAGCACCACACCGTCACGGCTCTCGCCGATAAACGAGATATTGGGTGTATTGATATAAGTAGTAGGATCAGGATAGACAGTATCACCGTCACCCTTATCGGGATCGCCGGACTTGGTCGCAGTCTCGCTCACCGGCATCTGATAGACACCGTCATACATGAAGATACGGAAACGCTTGGATGTGTCAGCTCGCTTCTCGGCCTGTACGATCGCAGCGATAAGTTCGTCGACATTAGTCACGACGGCATCATAGCTGCCCTTGGTGACTTCGGGACGGGTCTTTGTGGTGAAATTGATCACTATCTCCTTATCGATAGCATTGTCTGTAAGATCCATAACACTTCCTGCCGGCAATACGAAACGATAGGATGACGCATAGTTGAGATTATGATAGTCAAACATCACGCTCTTGCCTGTGACTGAAGGTGTAAGAGGTTGACCTGCGAGCGTAGCGGTGGCTCCGTCCTTCACCTTGACTTTTTCATCGAATGTGAGCACGATCTTACCGTTGATCGACGCGGTCTCCGATCCATCCTCGGGAACAACCGACACAAGCACAGGGGCGGTACCGTCGTCGATCAGTTTGGGCGAACCGATGATGTATGTCGCACCGAGAGCTATACCGTCATTATTAGACCCGGTACCGGCAATCGTGGATGTCTTATCGGAAATGAAACGGATGTACAATTCACTCTGATTGTCAGCCTCAGCCGGGAGTGAGAATGTGGCGTCAGTCCATTTCTTGGCTCCGGAGATGGTAATAGTGCCAGCTGTCTTCCAGTTCTCACCGTCAAGCGAATACTCTACTTTCTGCTTACTGTATGCATTGTAATTGAACGTCATAGCCGTAATGACCTTTATATCGGTAAATGCTGAAGCATTGACCCTGGTCTGCCAGTAGTAATCACCGAGCCCGGTAGTGCACCAGTTGACTGCGGCAGGACGGCCTTCGTAACCACCGGCCGCCATCTGACTCTTGTCAAGCCAGCTTGAGGTCTCACCGGCCGCATTGCGCATCACGAGCTGTACGTCATCATTATCAGCTGCGGTAAAGTCTGCCGCACGACCGGCTGCACCTACCTTATAGAAGTCCCATGCCACGATATAATCCAGTGCATCAAAGTTAGCGACGATGTCAGTATGGTCGGCATCCATCGTCACAGTGATCTCGCTTGAGTTCTGACCGTCACCCCAGCTGGCAAACTTGATAATCTCATTGGCAGAAGCTGTCAGGGTCACTTTCGTACCCTCCTCATACATACGTTTGCCATCAACGAATGTACCCTCGGGCACTACCTGTACCTGATAATCGTTGGCACCGCCCTCGACCGTATAGGCGAGTTCGTAAATATTGACAGCCTCAAAGTTGGCAGTAAGTTCAGAATCGGAATTTACGGTATATGTAAACTCCGGCTTTTCGGACAACACCTTGCCCGCAGCATCGGTCCAGTTGATAAACTTATACCCGAAATTGGGGACGGCCGTAATCTTGACCTCAGTTCCCTCGTCATACTGATCAGACTTGGGTGATAGCGCAAACTCACACGCGCCATCGATGTTACTCTTGACTGCAAGAGTATGTTTTGCTACAGCCTCGGCTGTACCGTTAAGGACACCGTAAATGCGTATGTCGCTGAACGCGCCGTCTTTACCCGCAGCGACACCTATTGACGCCGAGAGTGAGAACCGGCCCGTTGTCGACAGCTGTTTCTGCTGCTCGGCAGTAAGTTCTATCTCGAATTTATTGACTCCTTTACTATCGTAATCCTTATCATCCTTAGTTATCTGCTCGCGGTTCTTATTATTTCTGAGCGCGGTAAACGTTCCCAATGCCAGGCTCTTAACCTCGTCGGTCGATACGGTGACAGTGACACCGTTTGCGACATCGGTACCGTAACGCTGTATCCAGCCGGACACCTTAGTAGGTGTGAATGTAAGTCCGCGTGCCGGAGCGACTGTCCATGTCAGGACATCACTCTTACCGTTGACAGGCCTTACCTTTACAAATACGACTTCATTGCCGTTCTCGTCTGTCTCATAGTGGTCAACGGTTTTTTCGATGGTACCTGTACTATTATAAGTCGCACCGTTACTACTGTATGTGACGATCGAGAATCCACCGTCAGGTGACGAAGTGTACGACTCGATCTCGTCGACATTGTTAAACGGCCAGATCACCGATGCCGGCTCATTCTCATAAATCGTCTGTGCCCATGAATGGCTGTAGCCTATCAGGCACGCGAGAATGACGACAATCCTAAAAATTTTAGAGGTCATGGTTAATTAGATTATAAATTTGGTATTGAAATTGAATACTCCCGATAAACCGTTTACGGTCAATATCCGGCCGTAAACGCAATTCATGGTACAAAAACTGACAATATGTTTTCTACGCACAAAGTTAACATTTTACGATAAAACAAAACCAATATTATCGAAAAAAATTACGGATTTTAGCCATTTGGGATTTTAGAAAATAAATCGTACTTTTGCATACCGATTATTCAATAGTCCACCTGCCCAAAATTAACAAAATCCTAAGCCATGGGAACAACACGCGTTTCCTCCAACGGTAACCTCTGGTTATATCACGTTTTAGCATTTTTCGCAGTCACAGCCTGGGGTCTGTCATTCATCAGCACCCGCGTACTGCTTGACAACGGACTGCATCCGATAGAGATATACATTTATCGCTTCACCATCGCTTACATAGGCATGGCCATATTGAGTCACAACAAGTTATGGGCCAACAGTATCAAGGACGAGATGCTGTTCATACTGTGCGGCATCGTGGCCGGATCGGTGTACTTTATCGCTGAGAACGTCGCGTTGCAGTACACCCTAGTGAGCAACGTCTCGCTCATCACCTCACTCTCACCGCTGCTCACCGTGCTGATAGTCGGAGCCTTATACAAGACCGACCGTCCCGGCAAAGGCGCCTACGTAGGTTCACTGGTGGCATTTTTAGGTGTAGGGCTCGTTATCTTCAACAGCAGTTTCAATCTCAGCATCAATCCGCTCGGCGACATGCTTGCCCTGCTCGCGGCTCTATGCTGGGCGATATACTGCATACTGCTCAAACCGCTCAATGTGACATACGACTCACGGTTTATAACACGCAAGGTATTCTTCTACGGCGTGGTGACCGCCATCCCCTTCCTGTTAGTCGAGCCGGAGATCGCACCTGTGTCGAAATTACTGATCCCCGCGGTCATCTACAATCTGGCATTTCTCGGATTGGTATGTTCGCTCGCGGCATTTCTCGTATGGGCCATCGCGGTCAAGAAACTCGGCTCGGTCCGTACCTCAAATTACCTGTATTTCCAGCCCGTAATCACACTTGTATTCTCATTTATCATCCTGCATGAGCAAGTGACCCTGATCGGAGGCACCGGCTGCGCGTTGATTCTGCTCGGCGTATGGCTGTCAGACTATCTGCAGCGGCGGTTCTGGACCGGGAAATAATACGGTACAACACACATACATCAGTGTGTCATAAGTGGGTTTAGAGGATGTTTAATATCAATCATTATCATAAGTAATTAAATGAAAAAAATCCTGACATCAATCGTGCTTGCCGGGTCGGCACTGGCGGTTCATGCCGTCACGCCGCTGTGGATGCGCGATGTGAAAATCTCGCCTGATGGCAAGACAATCGCCTTTACATATAAGGGCGACATCTACACCGTACCCGTCACCGGCGGTACGGCCAGCCGTCTCACCACGACTACGTCATACGAGTCATCACCCGTGTGGTCACCCGACGGTAAGTCCATCGCCTTTGCAAGCGACCGCGAAGGCGGACATGACGTATTCATTATGAATGCCAAGGGTGGTGCGGCCAAGCGCCTCACCTTCAACTCGGCCGCCGAGATACCTGAAGCATTCACTCCCGATGGCAAGTCGGTACTGTACTCGGCCAACATCCAGGCTCCTGCAGCGAGTGTATTATTCCCCCGCGCCCGCCTGGCCCAGCTATACAGCGTGCCTGCCGAAGGCGGACGCCCCCGTCAGATACTCGGCACTCCCGCCCAAGACATCCAGTACCTGCCCGACGGCAAGTCATTCCTGTATCAGGACGACAAGGGTTCGGAAGACGAATGGCGTAAACATCACACTTCGTCGATAACACGTGACATCTGGCTATACGACGCAGCCACCGGTTCGCACACCAACCTCTCCAATCATGCCGGCGAGGCCCGCAACCCCGTGCTCGGAGGGGACGGACAGACCGTCTACTTCCTCAGCGAGCGCAACGGCGGTTCGTTCAACGTGTATTCATTCCCCCTGTCCGACCCGACCAAGGTCACAGCCGTAACCAAAATGTCCACCCACCCTGTCCGCTTCCTCTCACGCGGAGCCGACGGCACACTCGCATTCGGGTATGACGGCGAGATCTACACCCTCAGCGACAAGGGGGGCAAGCCTGCCAAGGTCAATATAGACATCGTGATCGACGACTACGATGAACCTGTGCGCCAGCGCGTGATGAATGCATCGCAGGGCGTACCTTCGCCCGACGGCAAGCAGGTGGCATTTGTCAACCACGGCAACATCTTCGTGACATCTGTGGATTATCCATCCACCCGTCAGATAACCTTCACACCTCAGGGCGAGAGCAGACCCTCATGGGGCGCCGACAACCGCACCTTATATTACAACTCCGATCGCGACGGCCACCCCGGCATCTATCGTGCCACATTAGGCCGTGAGGAGGATCCGAACTTCTCAAACGCTACCGTCATCGAGGAGACCCCCGTATTCTCCACCAAGGACAAGGTGGCGCGCCAGAATCCTGTCATCTCACCCGACGGCAAGAAGATGGCATACATCGAGGATGGCAACAAGATAGCGGTGCTCGACCTCAAGAGCAATAAGGTAAAATACATCACACACGGTGAGACCTACAACGAACGCGACGGTGGCATCAGCCTCGACTGGTCGCCCGACAGCAAGTGGCTTACTTTCACCGTTGACGTGCATCAGCGCTCGCCTTATTTCGACATCGCCATCGCAAATGTCGAGACAGGTGAACTCACCAACATCACCAATGACGCATATTCCAACTACAACCCCCGCTGGGTGATGAACGGCGATGCCGTCATCTACACAAGCGACCGCTACGGCATGAAGAACCATGCCTCATGGGGCACTACCGAGGATGTGATGATAGCGTTCACCAACCGTGACGCTTACGATCGCTATCGTCTGTCGGAGGAGGATCTGGCTCTGCTCAAGGAGACCGAAAAGTCGCAGAAAAATAACAAGAAAGACGACACAAAGGCGGACAAAAAAGGTGACAAAAAGGATGCTAAAAAAAGTGACAAAAAGGATGCCGACACGAAAGACTCCCCCAAGAAGGAGGACAAGAGCATCAATGTCGAGACCGAAGGCATACATGACCGCATAGTACGCCTCACCCCCTTCTCGGCCAACCTCGGCGACATTTACGTTGACAACAATGGTGAGAACCTCTATTACGTGGCCGATGTCGAGAACAGTTATGACCTCTGGAAAAAGAGCATGCGCAAAGGCGGGACATCACTCTTCAAGAAGTTGGGCCGCAATGTCAGCCTCATCCCGGACGCTTCGGGCCGCAACCTGTTCCTTCTGGGCCAGCGCATGAGCAAGCTGGCTATCCCCGGAGGCAAGGAGGACAACATTACGTTCGACATCACACAGGACATCAACCGCAGCGAGGAGCGTGAATACATGTATGACTACATCGTCGACACTGAGGCCGAGCGCTTCCTTGTCAAGGACATGTTCGGCACTGACTGGAAAGGTCTGGGCAAGAACTCGCGCAAATTCCTCCCCCACATCAATAACAACTATGATTTTGCCGAACTGGCCTCGGAACTGCTCGGTGAGCTCAACGTCAGCCACACAGGATGCCGATACCGTGGCACGGGTCAGACTGATCCGACCGCATCACTCGGTCTGATCTACGACCTCAACTATGACGGCGACGGTCTCCGCGTGGCTGAAATCCTCAAGAACGGCCCCTTTGGCCGTGTCAGCAGCAAGATGGCCCCCGGAGCGGTAATCACCGCTATCGACGGACAGAAACTCTCTGACAAATCCGACCCTATGGCCATACTCAACAACCGTGTCAAGGTCAAGACCCTCGTGGAGTTCACACTCCCCTCAGGCGAGAAAGTCGAGGAGGTCGTGCTGCCCGTCACTCCGGCCGCAGCCAACGCCATGATGTATGACCGTTGGGTTGAGCGCAACCGCCATCTGGTCGATTCTCTGTCAGGAGGCCGACTCGGATACGTCCATATCCAGGCCATGAACGATGATTCTTACCGTGAGATCTATGCCGATGTGCTCGGCCGTTACGCCGAACGTGACGGTATCGTCATCGACACCCGCTACAACGGCGGCGGACGTCTGCATGAGGATCTTGAGATACTGTTCAGCGGCAAGAAATATCTCACTCAGGAGATACAGGGTGTAAAGAGCGGCGAGATGCCCTCGAAGCGCTGGCTCCGCCCCTCGATAATGATAACATGCGAGGCAAACTACTCCAACGCTCACGGCACCCCATGGATGTACAAGCACAATAAACTCGGTAAGATCGTAGGTATGCCGGTTCCGGGCACCATGAGCTCGGTCAACTGGATTACGCTCCAGGATCCGTCGCTCTACTTCGGCGTGCCTGTAGTGGGATTCCGTACCGCTGAAGGCAACCTGCTTGAGAACACTCAGCTCGAACCTGACGTCAAGGTGGCCAATAATCCTGCCGACATCTCCAATGGTCGTGACGACCAGCTTATTACAGCCGTCAAGACCCTGCTGCAAGACATCAAGAATCAGAAGCAGTAATCCACTCCTGTCATTCACACAAGCTAAACCAGCCCGTCAGACATCATAAGTCCGGACGGGCTGGTTACTTGTTAAGTAAATATACATCAGGCGCGCTGACCTCAAAAGTAGAGAGGACAGCGCGCCTGATTATTCTCTGAACTATATATTGTATGCGTAATTACGTATGATATAATCTCTATATTATTTGGGTAAAGCCCGCAATAGGGCTTTTCAAATCGCCTTTTGGCTTAGTCCGGTGTCTCTTGGTGAAAGGTACAACGGATTTTTTTATATCCAGCCGAGAGGAGTAGCCATAGTATAAAAGCAGAGGCGGTGTCCCGCTTTAAAATCAGACACCGCCTCCACGCGTAAATTTCACGAAACGCCCTACATCTCCACTTCGGTATTAGTGCCTTCAAAGGTGACGGCATCACCGGAGGGTGAGTTGAAACGACAATTCGTCAGCGATGCATCGCTGACATTTCTGACAATCAGAGCCGGGCCCTCGGTGACGCTAATCGAGACGTTGTCGAAACGTATGTGTTTAGACTCTGCCAGCAGACCACCCTGACGCGAGGTCATTGACGAATTGGAGAGAGTAATATTTTCGATAGGCATTTCAGGAAGACCGTTAAACTTCACCGATATGCCCGAAGCCGCCGAGGTGACTCCGTTGATATTGATGTTTCTGAAACAAGGGGTGCCCTCGTTAACCTCAGCGACATCGGTTTTGGGCCCTCCGTTGGCCGAGTAATACAAATCGAAAAGCAAGGCCTCATTACTTATATTCAACATATTGATATTGTCGATATAGATATTCTCCACGATGCCTCCGCGCCCTCGGTTGCTCTTGAAGCGCAGACCCACGTCGGTGCCGGCAAACTCACAGTCGGTCACCCTGATGTTTCTGACACCTCCCGACATCTCGCTACCCACGACAAAACCTCCATGACCCTCGAAAACCCGACAGCCGCTGACAATGACATTCTCGGTAGGCTTGGCACGCTTGCGGCCGACGAGGTCTTTGCCCGACTTGATGCAGATGGCATCGTCGCCGACATCGAGAGTGGTGCGGGTGAAGATGACATTGCGACACGACTCAATGTCCATCGCGTCAGTGTTCTGGGAATAGACCGGATTTTTGACATAGACGTTATCGATAATGACATTCTCACACATCAGCGGATGGAGAGTCCAGGCAGGTGAGTTCTGAAACAGCACTCCCTCGAGGAGCAGATTACGGCAATTGACAAACTTCACCATATTGGGCCGGAAGAAATCCTTAATCGCCAAGGCGTCCTCGCAGGATATGGCACTCTGATTGCCGAGGCCGTTGCGCTGATCCATGCCACGCCGGTACTCCTCGGAAGGATACCACGTGTCGTTGTCGACAAGACCGCCTTGGGCGAGCAGTCGTTTCCACTGGTCGCCATTTGTCTTGTTGCGTCTCACATAGCGCCAGGCGTCACCGTTACCGTCGATGATGCCTTGGCCTGTAATGGCCACGTCGGTGAGATTTTCTCCATAGATAGGCGAAGCACAACGATAGCCTTCAAACCCCTCGTAGGCTACGCTTTTGAGTGGATAGAGGTTCTTGTCGGTCGAGAACGAGATGATGGCCCCGCGCTCGAGATGGAGATTAATGCCTGAACAAAATTCTATCGGGCCGGTGAGCCACACTCCCACGGGGACTTCGAGTGTGCCTCCTCCGAGGGCCGAGAGTTCTTTCATGGCTTTGTTGAATGCTTCGGTGTTAAGTGTTGCCCCGTCGCCAACAGCGCCGTAGTCAACGACACTGACAGAGCGCTGACCAAAGTCAGGCCTGGAAATCACAGGCATCTCGAAGGGGAGGTCTTTGTATAGTTCCTGATAGTCTGACAGGGCAAGAGCATGAAAGCCGGCGCCCAACAGCAGGGACAGGGTGATCAATATCTTTTTCATATCGGATTGTGTTTCAAATGATCCATTATGGCCGATGGCGGGAGTCCGCGATGATAGAGGTCGGCCATGACCCGCATATAGGGAGCGGAATGGGCAAAGTAGGCATGATAACCGTCACAGAGATAGTTGAGCATCCTCTCTGACTGACGGGTGGCAGGAGTGGCGAGCAGAGGGTCGGAGACAGATGAATTGTCTGACCGAGCCTGAGACTCAGCGAGAGGCTCGCCGGTAGGGATAATACGGTTTTTAGGACACTCGCCGTGACAAAGATGGAGATAGTCACAATTCAGGCAGCGCGACGGCAGGGAGTCGCGTTTGTCGGCTCCGAATGTGCGTAACCGGTGGCTCATAGCCATCGCAATGAGCGGAGTGTCAAGGATATTGCCGAGTCTGTGGCCGGGATAGGCGAAATGGTCGCAGGTGTAGAGGTCGCCGTTATGCTCCATGACCGGTGAATGGCCGCAGGTCTCGCCGAATACACAGGTGCCAGGTGGCAAACCCACCCAGGAAGCGAGAGTGGAGTCGAAGATCTGCACGAACATTTCGCCAACATCACGACACACCCAGGTGTCGAAGATGGTGTTGAGAAATCTCCCCCACTCTATCGGGTCGACACTGTAAGGGGCAATCTCCCCGCCGGGTTCAAACGGCGCTAACTGACGGCCCGAGCCATCGAGTCGCTCGACTATGGGGGCGAACTGCAGGTAACGGCATCCCAAGGTGTCGCGGAAAAAGGAGTAGAAGCCCAGGGGATCTCGCGAGTTGACATCGTTGACAACGGCCATGGCGTTCCACTCCACTCCGTGGCGATCAAGCATCTCCACGGCCCGTAGCACACTATCGGATGTCGGAGCCCCGGTGGCTGTGAGACGGTAGCGGTCATGCACGGCTGCCCGACCGTCGATTGACAGGCCTATCAGAAAACCGTTGTCGCGAAAAAAACGACACCATTCGTCGGAGAGCAACGTGCCGTTGGTCTGCAGGGAGTTGTCGACATGACGGCCTCCGGCATATCGTCGCTGCAACGCGAGGGCCTCCTCATAGAACTCTCGGCTTCTCAGCAACGGCTCGCCGCCGTGCCAGGTGAACATGACACGGTCGACGGGCTGCGCCTCGATATAAGATTTCACATAAGCCTCAAGCACCTGCCTTGACATCATGGTGGAGGATGACCGGTGGCCGAGTGTCTTCTTTTTGTCAATATAATAGCAATATCGGCAAGCAAGATTACAAGCCGGACCGGCCGGCTTGGCCATCAGGTAAATAGGCGTGGTGAAAGGGGAGTGCATCAGATTATCAGATGGTCTTATGCTGGAAGTTGAAGAGTGTGCTGGGGGTGCGCACGCTATCCATGAGTTCGCTGATACGGGCCACGATCTCGGGGTGATCGGCTGCCACATTATTATCCTCATGGATGTCAGTAGAGAGGTCGTAGAGTTCGAAAGTGGTCTTGGAGGGATCGCTTACGTTGAGTCGCACACCTTTCCAGTCACCCATGCGCACAGCCTGCTTTCCTCCCTCCTCGTGGAACTCCCAGTAAAGGTAGGGGTGAGTCTGCTGTCCCTCTGCGCCCATCAGAGCGGGGACAAACGAGATGCCGTCGGTGGTGATGGAGTCGGTCGAGCCGGCGAGCGATGCAAATGTAGGCATCATATCCCAGAAGGCTATAACCTGATCATTTTCTGTCCCGGCCTTGATCTTGCCGGGATAACGGGCGATGAAGGGCATGCGTATGCCACCCTCATAGAGATCACGCTTGATGCCGCGATAGGGGCCGTAGCTATCGAAGTAGTCGGGATTGGCGCCACCCTCGCGGTGAGGTCCGTTGTCGGAGGTGAAGATTACAAGTGTGTTATCGTCGATACCGAGTTCTTTGAGACGGTCGAGCACATCGCCCACATAACTGTCAAGACGGGTCACCATCGAGGCAAACGAAGCAAGCGGACGCTCGGTGTTGCCGTAGGCTCCTCGCTTATTGGGATTGCTCTCGGCCCAGGCCATATCGTCGGCTTCGGGTATCAGTCGGCAATATTCCTGATAGACCGAGTCGTGGGGCAACACAAGCTCGGCATGGGGCAGAGTGTAGGTGAGAAACGCGAAGAATGGCTGACCGCTCTTGCCCTTCTCGGTGATATAATCCATGGCGCGTGAATGGATCATATCGGCCGAATAGGTCGACTCGGCCTGGTTGTAGTTGTCGGCAAGCTCTATGCGGGTGGTGTCGCTCCAGAGGTGGTCGGGATAATAATCGTGGGCGAGAGTCTGACAGTTGTAGCCCATGAAGTGGTCGAAGCCGACTTTGGTGGGATCGCTCTCTGAGCCGGGATAGCCGAGTCCCCACTTGCCGAAACAGCCCGTGGAATAACCGGCGTTCTTGAACATCTGAGCGATGGTATAAGTGCCTTCGGGCATCGGAGCCTGACCTTCGGGGTCGCCGGTCTCACTGGCCTTGAGATTGCCGCGTATATGGGTATGGCCCGTGTGCATACCGGTGATGAGCGACGCACGGGAGGGAGCCGAGACAGCTGTGCCCGAATAACACTGTGTAAACTTCATTCCCTCCTCGGCCATACGGTCAAGATTAGGGGTCTTGATGAGCTTCTGACCATAGGGGGTGACGTCTCCTATGCCGAGGTCATCGGCAAGAATGAAGATCACATTGGGGGTCTTTCCTTCCTCCTTGGCTTCATGAGTTTTGGCTTTGGAGCATGAGGTCATTGCCACGGCTCCGGCCACGGTGGTACACCCCATTTTGATAAGAAGTCCTGGTTT
The DNA here is from genome assembly GCA_014802015.1 of Bacteroides sp. GTDB lineage: Bacteria > Bacteroidota > Bacteroidia > Bacteroidales > Muribaculaceae > Duncaniella. The sequence goes on along the minus strand of JAAVDB010000001.1, from coordinate 79,463 downwards.
CATTGTATAGATAATGTTATTGATTTTTGAGTTCTATGATTTTCAGCCCGGGTGTCACAAGACCGTCGGCATTATGGGAAGTCACGGCATCTCCGACAGGGAGGACGAGGGTGACATCGCGCAACGTAATATCGCGGGCATGATTGATAACAGCTCCCGAGCGGGCGGTAATGACTGCGTCGCTGATGGTGATATTGGCCACAGGCATCTCAGGCAGACCTTTTACGAGAATTGCGCGGGCGGCATCGGTGCAGACTATGTCCTTGATATGTACGTCGCGAAAACGGGGAGTGTCGGCCGTGACGGGTTTGGCCTCGACATCGCGGGCATCTCCGACTTTCTCCTGATAATAACAATCAAAAAGGATAGCCTCGTCGGCTATGTCACACATGACGATATTCTCGATCCAGACGTCGCTGACAAGGCCGCCACGGTCGCGGCCGCTCTTGATGCGTATGCCGGTGTCGGTGTCGATGAAACGGCAGTTGCGCACCATGATGTCTTTCATGCCACCGCCGGTGTCTGATCCGATCACAAAACCGCCATGTCCATGGAAAACGGTGCAACCATCGATGACTATGTCGTGGGTGGCTCCGCGGGAGCGTCCGACATCGCCAATGCCGCTTTTCATGCAGATGGAGTCGTCGCCCGCATCTACCGAACAGCCTGTGAGCAATGCATGATGGCAGGAGCTGAGATCTATGCCGTCACCGTTCTGCGCATTCCAGGGACAACGCACCATTATACCATCGAGGATGAAATGGTCGCAAAGTATCATATTGACATGAAAACTCGGAGAGTTCTGCACCACGACACCCTGTACCATAAAGTTGGAACAGCCTATGAAGCGGAGCAGTCGCGGACGCTTGGTGTGGAGGTTGCCGTCAGGGTTGCCCACCGTGGGATAGTAGACCTGACGGCCTTCCTCAGTCACTTCCCTCAGACCGAGTCGTTTCATTTTGGCCCACTCGGCATCGCTCACCTTAAAGCGCTTGACCGGTCGCCATGCCTCACCGTTGCCGTCGATGATACCCTGGCCGGTGATTGAGAAGTTTGAGATATGTGTGGCTGAAATGGGAGCTGTGCAGAGCTGTCCGCCGGTGCCCTCGTCGGGAGGAAGTATGGGATAAAGAGATTTGTCGGGTGAGAAAAGTATGATAGCGTCTTTGACTATATGGAGGTCTACATTGCTACGCATGGCAATAGGGCCTGTCACCCACACGCCCTCAGTCACTACAAGGTGGCCGCCTCCGCGTTTCTCAAGATCATCGAGGGCTCGGCCGAAGGCTTCGGTGTTGAGAGTGTAACCGTCACCTTTACCTCCGTAATCAGCCAGCAAAACCGTCAGATCGGGGATGACGGGTGGATTGACAGGCTCGGTCTTGAACGGGAGGTCGGAATAGGGTTTTGCAAAGTCAGATAGAGAGGCGGCATGTAATACGCAAGCCAGCAACATCATACAGAGGACGATAGCCTGACGCAAAACATTGCGGGTGCAGGATACAGTTTTCATGGTCAGTGAAATTTCAAAAATTTACACAAAGGTTTAGTATATGACAAAAATTAAATTTATACTATCAAGTATTTAATTTTTCAGGCAGTTAAATACACCTATCTTACCGGAAGCCGGATCAAAAACTCCGATGGTATACCGGAATTGCAGATTCTCCTATGTTTCAACCGTCCCGAAGGAGTCATTTTGACCTATAAGAAACGCAGGGAGATCGAGACGGCTTTTAGAGCCAGAAATCCTCAGGATTCAATATCGAGGACACTCACATGCGCGACATGAACCGTATCGCAAGGCTTGTTGCGATGGTCTGCATGGCGCTTGTATGGGCGTATCTCGTTGGCGAAAATAAAGATATAAATATTAAACCGATAAGAATCTTGAAACACGGAAGGAAAGCTAAGTCACTTGTAAAGTATGGACTGGAGGAGATTACAACAATACTTCTACGTCCGACTTATACTCCCAAATTCGATGTTTTCAATTTTTTGTCATGTAGTTAAATATATAATATAAACCAATCTCAATCGCCAGTCCATTTGGGCAGCGAGAAGATAAATTCAAGGCCTCCGGTAGACCGGTTGTGTACAGATATTGTACCACCATGCGTTATGACTGTACTGCGGACGATAGGCAGACCGAGTCCCGTACCACCCTGTTTGCGCGAGCGGCCGGTATCGACCCTGAAGAATCGCTCGAACAGATGCGGTATATGCTCCTCAGCCACACCCTTGCCATTATCATAGAACGCGAACATGTAGAAACGATCGCTCTCCGATATAAGACGGATGCCGACCTTGGTACCGCCCGAGTACATTGCGGCGTTACGTATCAGACTGCATATCATGCCGTTGATAAGTCCGTAGTTACCTGCCACATAACACTCCAGAGGTATATCGAACGAAAATTCCAGCGAACCGGCGAGATTATTGGCCGGCATGTCGTAGTCAATCTGATACACGAGGTCATACATATCCACCTTGGCCACGGCTATCTTATCTCCGCCATTCTCAAGTCTGGTCATGGTCGAGACATCGTTGAGCAGGTTGGTGAGACGTTCGATATTGGAGAGCATACGTTCGAGGAAACGCGTGCGTGTGGCGCTATCCATATCCGGATCACCGAGTATCGACTCCAGATAACCGCGCACGATGCCGACAGGAGTCTTTATCTCATGGTTGATATTATTGGTCATCTGACGGGTGACACGCGCCTTCTCCTCGATGGCGTGTATGGCCACCTTTCGCTCCTTGCGAATCTGCTCGATGGCCCGCTCGCGCTCGTTGTACAGCGCGACGATCTGACGCGAGATGTCGCCAAGCTCATTACGGGGAAATTTGTCATAGCCCGTGAAGTGACCGCCGGTAGCCGCACGGTAGGCGAAGTCCTTGAGCAGCGTGACACTGCGCGTGAGCATGTGCGTGAAATAATATGCTATGAACAGCGTAAATATCATGCACGATATGATCACCAGCCACACGGTCGAATCAACATCGATGGCATCACTGACATCGGCATCAAACGGCAGCGCCGACAGCACGATAATCCTGCCGTCAGGGCTGGCAGCGCGGCTTATGAAGAAAGTGTCACCGCTAGGATCGCTCACCACGTCACGGCCATAATCGCCGGTGTCGATACGCTTGACCACCTTGAGGTCATCAGACGAAAACGGCATCGGGATACCGAGCGAATATTTCAGCGTACCGTCATTCTGATATACGGTGATGCGTACATCCTCGTATACCGAACCTGCGAAATAGGACGACAGGAACACATACAACGGGCGTATCGTCTGGTCATTCTCGTAGGCCTTGAGCACACGACGGTTGATCATGTCGAGTTGCGACGTGAGCATCTCGGCACGATAATCCGCCTCACGCTTATACTGATACCAGATGATGAGTCCGAACACTACGCACAGACACAGTGCGATGGGCAGGAACAGTTGCCAGTGATAGTTAATCCTTCTCTTTAAAACCATATCCGAATCCCAGACGGGTCTCGATATTGTTGCCGTAGACACCTATTTTCTTGCGGAGACGGGTGATGTTAGTGTCAATGGTACGGGTGGTGACGACTACATCATCATCCCACACTCGACGTATGATCTCCTCACGCGAATATATGCGATTGCGGTGTGTCAGGAAGAAATAAAGGATCTCAAATTCGGTCTTGGTCAGCGGCACGATCTCACCATCGATGCGACATGTCTTGTCATTAGGATCGATGCAGAGAGTCTTGTACTCGATGCTGCTCTCCATCGGCTCGGCACTGACTGCCGGTGCGGCCGCGGCCTGCATGGCTCGGCGCGCGATGGCTGCGCGACGCAGCACGGCGTTTACACGGGCCACAAGCTCACTCATCTTGAACGGCTTGGTGATATAATCGTCGGCACCGATGTTAAGGCCCATTACGGTGTCATCTTCACCGTTGAGAGCCGAACAGAAGATGATAGGAACATTCTCTATACCGTTCGAGTTGCGCAATGTCTTGGCGAAATCAAATCCGCTCAGACGCTCCATCATAATATCCACGATAAAGAGGTCGTAGGACTTCAGATCCATTTCCAGAGCCTCTTCAGCACTATAGGCTACATCTACCTCATAGCCTTCTTTCTGCAGATTGTATTTAATGATCTCACAAATCGACTCCTCGTCGTCAATCGCTAATATGCGTGCGTTCATATTGAAAATATAACCTGTTTTGTAGTGAATTATATTATTTTGTCGCTAAATTACTACAATTTTTTGTCTTAGAATGTTAACGGTTGTTAAATCGGATTTGCCCGTGAACTTTTTATCATACCGTTGGTTTTAATGATGTAGTTACTATTATTTGCACTGTGTTTTCATGGTATTAGATTTAAGGTTAAAAACACGGGGCTGTCGAGACGACAGCCCCGTGTTTTTTGTTTCTACCGTTGATTATCAGGCAACGGGGAGTCTGTTATACAACCCTGAAATGTTAAAAATGACGTTTTGTTCCTATTGTTGTAAAATTGTCTCACGATCGTAACCTGTTTGTAACAATCATGCCGTAATTTTGTAGCGTTGAAACAAACAACCTCTCTATCAGGAGAGGGTCAAGATATAAGAATCAATACCAAACAATAGAATACGGTTGCAAAAATAGTTTTTTAGTAGATAAAACCAATCATTATCGCATCAAAAGAGGACTGTCGGATGACAGTCCTCTTATATTTTTGTCCGTTATTTATCACTAAATGATTAGATCCGACTCAGGATTTCTTAGAGCCGGCTCAGGATTTCTTAGAGCCGGCTCGGGAATGAATGTTAAATAAGCCGGAAAGTTTTTCAAAGGGACGTTTCATCGTGACGATGTCGTAAGTATTCTCCCTTGACACACGTCTGCGGAACAGCGAACCGATAGCTCCGTTATCGACACGGCAACGTTTCATTGACCCCGCGATGGATGTGAGGAACTCAGCAACACGTTCTTTCCAGTTAATATATGGATTGTTAAGCAATGGATTATGATCGAAAAACTCAAGATAGCGCTCTTTATCCTTGTCAAGCTCTGCCACATATCTTACCGCGTCATCAATGGAGCCGAAATCCATTATATTGACGAACGCGCCGGAATTAAATTCCTTATCTATCAACGGATCACCCCAATACAGCGGTACTGAACCGGCAGCAAAAGCCTCGATGATTTTTTCTGTCGTATATCCGGGCACACTGCTGTTCTCAAACGCTATATTAAAACGGTATTTTGAGATAAACGCCATCTTATCGGCGACACGTCCGCCGACATTATTTGCAAACCTCCCGCCCGATGCAACCTGACGATACTCTGACAATCCATAGAAGAAATCACGCCGCGCGTTGTCACTGTTTTTCATATTGCTTACCACCATACTACAGAAATCGCGCTCGTATGGAGAATCCGGAAGCACTACAATCCCATTGCACAGTGCATCAAACTCGGGATAAAGCACATAAAGGGGCAACCGCAGATGACGTCCGCCAAAATCTATGTTATGGAACGACATCGCATAATCACACAGATTAAAATCAGGCACGTCATTTTCGCCGGTAAAATACACTCTCACCGGGGCGGGATAATTCAGATTACGTGTTCCGAAAAAAGAATAAAACAGTATATCCGGCTTTTCGGAGACATCCACAACAGAGACATTAAACTTCTCGCGAAGCGCTGAGAGAATGAAATTGTCTCTGACATCAAACGCAGGCCAAAAATCGGTAAAAGCAACAGATATATCGTTCATATCGTGGCGATGAAAAAACTTAACGTGCAGACGTAATGTATCACTCTCCGAGCGTGCCGAGCTCACGGATCGAGCCGGTGAGGGGATTGAAACGCAGATAAGCGGGCGATTTCTTGGATGTGAAGAGTGCGGGGTCAAGACCGAACACAACGCCATATTGCGCCACCTCGTATGTACCGCGGGCCAATGTGGCACCGTCATAATCCACGCTCACGTCAGCCGTACCCGGGATGCGGTAAGCCACGCCTCCCTTAGGGAAAGTTTTTGCAACACCCTTTTCATTCAGCGGGAGCTGTCCGCGTGACACCGGCGAGACGGTGACATATATAGGCGCGCCTGACAGGTCATCGGCCGCCACAAGACCATCCACAGCCGACAGTCGCGCTACGATACTGCGCTCGGGCTCTCCGTCGGCCGGCACGGCAAATCTATAGGTACGCACCTCGACCGATGTCTGCACCGTGCCGAGAAACATTGCCGTGAGCGCATCCTCCTGAGCCGCAATCTGCTCAAGCGCCAACTTCATGGCAGCTCCGTCCGAGGGCATGGCATCAGCCTGACCCGAGATTATCTCGTTGCGGTTGGTACGGAGTTCGTAAATCTTGTTTGCGGCAAGCTCGGCACGCTTGGCCGACGACTTGCTCTGAATCATCTCGGGGGTAACCGCCTGACGAGCCACGGGACGTTCGAGCACAGTCGGCTCGGGCGCCACTCTCACAGGTTTCACCACGCCGGATGTTTCAGGCTCGTATCCGTCATCATTGATCGAGACGGGAAAATTGCTGTCGTCGACGGCTACGAATGTTCCGTTGCCCCCCTTGAGTGTCACGAGGTAACGCTCGTTCTCATCCTGATAGGCCAGCGGCTCGATGACAGCCTCGGTGATGCGCCACGATGTTGACGGCGCAAGGATGGGATCGGCGTTGAGATACTTTCGGGCATACTGATAAAACTCACCCGGTGTGCGGACAGTCTTTTCAGCGGCGATCGTCACCTCAAACGTAGTCAGAGGCAATGTATATATCAGACCATATTCGTTGGCCTTGGTGGCGGTAAGTTTGGTAGTGGTCTGTGCGTTTGCACCGGCCAGCGAGCAGGCACCGAGCAGCAGTGCTATCAGTTGATGTTTCATAAACAGATTCATATTTCCATTATATTTTTTATGGCTCTACCCACATTGGCTGCTATGTCAAGCGCCGTTGTGCCGTATTCTCCCTCCGACTCAGCAGCCAATTCTCCGGCGAGACCGTGGATGTACACACCTGCTACGGATGCGGCTTCGGGCTTGTAACCCTGCGCGAGCAGTGACGTTATGATGCCGGTGAGCACATCACCGCTGCCGGCCGTGGCCATCGCCGGCGAGCCGGTCGAGTTGAAGAACACTTTGCCGTCAGGACGCACCGTAGCCGTGTAGCGGCCTTTCAGCACTATCAATATCTTGTATTTGTGGGCTACCTCCATGGCTTTGAGCAGGCGGGCCTCGGCTGAGGTCTGTATACCGAATATCCGGTCAAACTCTCCGGCATGGGGAGTCAGTATCGAGCCGGGGGGAATATGGTCGAGCAGAGTGTGATTCTGCGCTATGGCGTTGAGCGCGTCGGCATCTATCACGATCGGCCTGTTGTAGGACTTGATAAATGTCTCAAGCGCACCGCGCGTCGCATCGTTAGTGCCTATGCCGGGGCCGACGCCTATGGCCGAACAGCTGAACCGCACGGCCATGTCGGAGATGACGAAATCGTGCCGGTCAGGTGAGAACAGCGCCTCGGGCACCTGACCCTGAAGCACCGGGAAAGTCGCACGCGCACTGTGGACCGTGAGCTTACCCACACCGCTGCGCAATGCTCCGCGTGCGGCCAGGACAGCGGCTCCGGCCATACCGTAACATCCCGCAAAAAGCAGGGCATGTCCGTAATCAGCCTTTGACGAGAACGGTTTGCGTCGCTTGAGCACGGCACGCACCTCATCACGCTCCACGTAGAAGTATTTGGTCGGGGTCTCCATGATCGCACGGCTGCTGAGACCGATGTCGATAATTTTCCATTTGCCGACAAGATCGGCATTGTCACTCAGAAAGAATGACAGACGCGGAAACTGCACGGCCATCGTGAGGGTGGCATGCACGACATTACGCCCTATCACACGCGCGTTCCAGTCACCGAACAGGCCTGAAGGAACATCAATGGAGATTACCGTCGCACCCGACTCGCTGATGCTGCGGGCCAGCATCACGAAGCCGCCTTCAAGCGGGTCACGCAGTCCTGAGCCGAAGAGGCCGTCGATGACAAGGTGCTCGGGGGTCAGTGACGGCAGTTCGGCTCGGTCGATAATCTCGACCAGCCCCTGATAACCCGTGGCGAGAAGCTCACGCTTGGCCTGCTGACAGTCACGTGACAGTGAATTGCCGTTGAAGTTGAATAGCAGTATGTGCGGATAGAATCCGGCCTCAAGCAACAGCCGACCCACAGCGAGGGCGTCCGCTCCGTTATTGCCCGACCCGGCAAAAATCACTACGGGTGTCGAAGGGCTCCAGCGGCCTATTATCTCTCCGGCCACCCCCTCGGCGACACGGCGTATAAGTTCCTGCGAACTTACGCCCTCCGACTCGATGGTGTAGCGGTCAATCTTGCGAATATTTTCAGTGCTAAAAATCTTCATAAAAAGGCAATTTACTCAGGGCACACTTTACCCCACGCAAAAGTACAAAACAATTCTGACTCGCACTGCAAATAGCAATAAAATTAAGTCAAAAAACGTTGTAAAAAAAGTATGGTCAGCGTATCGATAGTCACATACCGCACCCCGCTGTCCGAACTCGACACATGCGTCCGATCGCTTGCGAGTCCGGAAGTGTCACGTATATATATCGTCGACAACGGACGTGACACACGTGTACGCGACTGGGCATCAGCGCATCCGCAGATCATATACATCCCTGCCGACAACCGCGGCTACGGTGCCGGACACAATCTGGCTCTGCGGCGCGAACTTGACATCACCGAAGGCAGTTATCACCTCGTGATGAACAGCGACATCGAGTTCGCACCCGATGTCATCACACGGATAGAGGGATACATGGAGTCACACCCTGAAGTCGGGACTCTCCAGCCACGCATGACGGGTATTGACGGCGATCGGCAGTACACATGCCGCATGCTCCCTACCCCGGCTGATGTTTTTATCCGACGATTTTTCCCGTCACGCCTGTTCGCACGTCGTCGGGACCGTTATCTGCTTAAGCACCTTGACCCGTCGCGCTCATGGAATATACCATATCATCAGGGGAGCTTTATGTTCATGCGGAAAGATGCGTTGAGAGATGTCGGACTGTTTGACGAGCGATTTTTCATGTATCCTGAGGACATCGACCTGACGCGCCGCCTCCACCGCCGTTACCTGACCTTATACTGGCCCGGCGCCACGATAGTACATCGACATCGCGCCGCATCCTATCACTCTCCGCGGATGCTGTGGATACACATAGTCAACATGATCAGGTATTTCAACAAATGGGGATGGATATTTGATCCCGAGCGCAGACGGTTCAACAGCCGCTTCTAACGTGTGGCCATGCGCATGATGTGCTTTAAGAACGTAGGCCCGAGATAGCTGAGAATAATTCCTGCCTTGTTTTTCATACGTACCCGTCCGTTGAACAGACTTGACCGACGGTTATCACGGATTATATCCCAGCAATGCTTCATATCATCATCTCGCCCAGAGGCGTATCTGGCCAACAGTCCATAAATATTGAACGCGGCACTCAGCCGGCGGTCACGTGCGGCACGTAAGAGCGAGGGAGCAGATGCACACATATTCTCTATTCTCTCGGTTGCCGCCAGCACGTCAAGCCGTTCGGGCGAAAATGTATTGATAAAACTGCCCGGATTATCACGGTAAAAGTATGTCACGTCAGCTATCTCGACCACCTCTGATGCCGCAAGCAAAGCTTCACAGAAAAATACCAGATCCTCATATCTGATATCGTTATGGAATCTGACATTTCCAAGCGTTCTGCGTGAATACATCTTAGCACCTACCATGGTCGAAATCCCTGTCTGATAAAGTCCTCCTGCGAGTGCACTCTCCGCACCGTAATGTCGTGGTGACACATCATCAGCCGACGATGTAATGCTGACATCCGCGCGGGCCCATCGCCCAGCTATGACGTCCACCCCCTCGGCAGCATTATCCATATAAGCCTGCAGTGCTCCTTGAGGCAACAGGTCATCGCTGTCAAGAAACGTCACCCACTCACCCCGCGCCATTTCAAGAGCTCTATTCCGGGCTGACGACACCCCGCCGTTGACAGTAGAAAAGACTCTGATCCTATGGTCCCGGGCCTGATAGCCACGTGCTATCTCAGCCGTAGTGTCAGTCGAGCCGTCATCGACCACTATCGCCTCCCAGTCGGAAAAAGACTGCGCAAGCACACTCTCCAGACACTCCCGGAGGTAGGCTTGCGCATTGTATGCCGGTATAATTACCGATATCACGTCGATGACAGTATTTCGTGATGCTATTTATTGGCCTTGGCCGTACGCTTCATGCCGAATCCGGCCGTCATGCCGTCATACTGATTGAGCAAGGTAGAGGCACCTTTGAGTGTCGAATTATTGGTAAGCGAGCTGATACGCTGCATGAGGGTCATAAGCTTGGATACATCGAATGTCAGTTCCATATTATCGCCCGTAAGCTGGATATAGGCGGCCATCGATCCGATATTGACCTTCTTGAAGGCCTGAAAATGAAATTCATATACCTTCTCGGTCTCATTATAATTCACCTTGCCGTTGAGCGACACGCGGTTAGCCTTGAATGTAAAGGTCGAATCGGTGTCGATCGTAATCACGAGATTATTAAGACCGGCAGTCTTATAATAAGGTTCAAGTTTTTTCTCTACGGTCGTTGCGGCGGCCGCACCTCCGGCCTTGAGAAGGAAATTATCACTCTTGAAGCTTACTGCGGGTGATACATACTGCCATGTGCCGGCGAGCTGATCCACTCCGGCCTTTGAATTGCCGAGACCGAGCGCTCCGGCAACACCTGAGATAAGATCGCTGACACTGCCGCTCTTCTTGGTGTCAGTCGATTCGGTCTTGTTGCCCTGTCCGAGACTGTTAAGCAGATCGGAAAGTGACTGGGCGGATGCTCCAGTCGATGAACACATCAGTACAAGGGCGAGAGAGATTACGGTTAAAATTCTTTTCATAATAGGATTAATATATGTTATATCTTATTAACATCAACGGAGACAAAAGGTTTGGCCCCGTGATGCATCAATCTCAATAATCGAACATCAGCTCAAAATCGTCAATCATCAGCACCGATCCGTTACCGCCGGTGAAGTAGTCGCCGAGCGCCGAGGCTGACCCTGTGCATAACAGATATTTCGGCACACGCGATGTGGATTTGTAATCGAGCGTTATCTCAAAACGGGTCCATTCGGTGACATCCGTATTCCATTCAGCCTTGCCGTAAGCCACTACACTCGGACCGTCGGGGTCGAACAGCTGTCGGTTATTAGGATTGGTCCGTATCTCAAACGGCTCGTCAGTGTCGATAAGCGCGATCCATATAATACCGGTGTCGGGTTCACCCTTCAGATTCTCGTATCCTACCGTGGTGCTTGAGATGGCAGCGCTGTGATACTTCATCCATCCGCGCAGACGTGTCGGACGCGTTGTCCACGGTCTGCCGAACGACAGGATACCGTTTGTACCGTCAGTCTTGACGTACTTACCTGCAAAGATATTGCCAGCGGCGAGCTTACCCACGGGACCAATGCCGACAAAACGCGTCTCAAGACAGGCCGAACGTCCTTTGCCCGTAGGCGTGTCGTCCGACGGATATGTATTGCTTGTGCCGAGCGTGGTCGCACCCTTGTTTCCGGTGTCCCAGAATGACTCGCCACCCTCGGCCCACGGATCCCAGACCTTGCCGTCAAGCCACCACTGTTCAAAATCGCTGTTGGGTAATTGAGCCGTACCCTGAGTGGTAAACTCGATCTCAGCGCCGTAATCGGCATCGCTGTATGCCCGCGCCACGTATGATGTCAGAGGTGTGAGGCCGGTGAGGCGACCTGTGAAGGCTCCACCGTCAATAGTCAGTTGGTCGGCTGTGAGTTTCACCCATGAGTCGGAATCAGCCCGACGGTATTCAAAACCGTTATCCTTACCCTCCTCGGCTGAGCCGTACAGCCATGCCACACAGCTCCATGCGTCGACGCGCTCGGTGGTGACGGTCTCCTCGGTCGGCACGACATATATAGTCCAACGCTCTGTGCGGCCATATTGCGTCACATCCACATGGACCGGAGCCGTGAAATCGGCTCGCTGATCACTCAGGTCAGGCGTCATGACGGCATTGCCACCCGCCAGCTTGATCGAGGTCACGAGCAATGAGTTGATCGGTGCCGACTGAGCCACGTATGCAATGATTCTATGACCGGGAACATCTATTACAGATGCTCCTACCTGCTGCTCGACGGTAAAGTAGCGCTCGATCTCCTGACGGGCCGTGATGGTCCATGTATAGTCCTGATAGAGCGACAGGACAGTGGTGAGAGGCGATGACATATCGATGCCGTTGAGATAGGCGGCCGAGTCGGCCCACACTCCGTCGGCAGGTGACAGCGTGAAACCGTTGACCACGACATTTCGGATGTCGACATCCTCGGTGAGATAGACTGTGACCGTGCGCTGGATGCTGTCGATGGCCGACGGGCGCTCGCTTCCCTCCACGTCAAATGTCGTGAAGTTGACATTTATATAGGGATACGGGATATTGTTCTTGATACACCCCGTCAGCACTGCCGCCGTTACGGCAAGCAGCAATAATGATATATATCTAAATCGTGACACCTAATCCGAAATTGATATTGAACAGATTGAAACGGAAATTCGCACCCGAGGATGTGCGCGAGCCTTCATCCTCGCCGTTGGTATACTGCTTGTCATGCGTGACGTGCAGACCGAACACTCCGAACGAGACGTTAAAGCAGACATTGTCCATGATGAACATCGTGAGTCCCGGCGAGAAATTAAGACTCCACTTCGAGGTCAGTGTCTTTGTGTCCTTCATCTCGCCGTCATAACTGCGTTTGAAGCGCGACGATCCGCTGCCGAAAGCGAGGTCGATTTCATTGAAGATGGCAAAGCGCTTGTCGGCACCGAGACCAACGTAATTGCGGTAGAATACGGATGTGGTATATGTCTCGGAGTAATAGCTTATGTCACTAAGCGTGAAACTCATGTCCTCGTCGAAGTCAACCGACAGGCCGCCGAGATCAGCGATGCCGCGCGAGTAATTCAGCTTCAGACCCATCGACTGATTACTGCGGAAGAAGTAGCTGATGGTGGGCTGTATGGAGTAAATCTTGCCTTTGAAGGTAAAATCTTTCAGCAGCGACAGTATCTGCACGTCATCCGAATTGAACTCGCCGTATGACGCCGTAAGTCCGAACATCCACTGCCCCTTGGGTATGAACAGAAAGTTGAACAGACCGCGGTCATAACGTCCGTAGTTGGGTGCGGGCAGAATGATCGGCACAGTGTCACCGGCCACCACTACACGCTCACTGAGCAGCCTCGGGTCAATGGTGGCGAGTACAATCTTGCCATCCTCGTTGACGGGATGTCCGTTGACGCTATCGAGATACGTGTATACGGGCAGTTCGGGCTGGACGAGCGGGGCCGGCATCATGGTGCGGCGCACCGTATCGTCAGCATTATGCATCCGCTCTGTGGCAGGAACAGTCTTCACAGAATCCGTCCCCGTCCTGTACACTTTGGTCACGACTGTGGTCGTAGTGACGGTGACTACCGAATCAACCCCTTCGGCCACCACAGGAGTAGTGACCCGCGAAGTGGTGACTGTTGATGTCTCGGGCAAATTATTATCGGGACTGTCCGCCATGAGCGGTATCCTCAACCCGAACGACACGGTGATGATGACTATTATTGCTGTTAGTCGGTTCATTGGTTATATGCGGCTGAGGTTATAGATAGAATGCCACTCCGAAGGAGATGGAGAACAGATTGATCTTAAAGTTGGCGTATTTGCTGGCATAGTCCGCGATATATATCTGATTGGTTATCGCGTGAGTCTTGCTATAACTGAATCCGAGCACTCCGACACTCACCTCGATTGCCGAATAGTTGTTGAGAAACATTATCAGACCCGGAGTCAGACCTACGTCAAGCGAGAAGTTGCGTGAATACGTGCCGGTCAGATCCTGACCCTCACCATTGACTATCTTGGACTGTCCGCCACCGAGCTGCAACTGTATCTCGTTGAAAAATCCGAATCGCATCGAGCGTCCGAGCGAGAAATAGTTGCGGAACGATGCCGTGCCGAAGTAATTGTGCGCGAGCGAGTAGAGCTGCCCCGGCTCGTAGGTGGTCTCGGAGTCGATGATGACATCGGCACTGTTCAGGCGGGTGCGTGAACGCGAGTAGGCAAAACGTCCGCCGGCAGCCATATTATCCTGAAAACTGTACATGAGCATGGGGCTCAGTTTGAAATTATAGGTGTCTCCGCCGATATTCTCGATGATAAGAAACTTATAATTATCAAAATTGCTCTGCGAATAGCTCACATTAACGCCAGTAATCCATTGGCCTTTCGGGATGAATGACACCTGCTCAAGACCGCGGTTGAAAGCCGCCTGCCCTGACGCAGACAGCGCGGCCGACAGTGTGATTATGAGCGAGAATATGCGTATCAGCTTTTTAGCCATTAATCTTTTCATTTGTATTTCTTACAGTGTCAATAAGCCAGAGTAACGTTGTCGATCCACAGCTGGCCGCCGACCGATGAGCCGGTGAGCACATTAGCGTCTGTCACGACGTTCTGAGTCTCCTCAGTGATCGCTCCGAAACGGGAGGATGACGCGAACATAACCTTTAGCTTGACGGCTTTGACACCGAATTTTGTATAAGTAAGCGGCACACTGAATGCCGTATAGCTTGATGCGAGTGCGAGCAGTGCATCACCCGATGCGATAGTCACCTCCTGGCCGGTAGAGTCTCGGCCTATCACCTCGACGGAGACCACTCCGCAGTCCGATCGGTCGGTTGCCGATGGCAGAAAGCGATAGTTGCCGTTGACAGACGTGGGACGCGAATGCCACTCGATACCTTCGTTATACACCTCCTGCATCGTGGCCGGATTGAACGAATAGCTGCCGAGAAACAGTTTGCCCGCAGCACGATAGGAAATTTCTGGGACTATCGGTGAATAATCCAGATATGGGGTGCCGGTCTGCGTATAATCAGGTATCGGCTTGCCGTGAGGGTCGAACGCCACACTCCTGAGTACCGTTGCAAAACTCTGGCTGAAGACGTTGTCACGCGTCAGATAGACGGACGGCTGCATGTACCACGTGTTATGTATATCGGATGATAGCGCGAATGTCTTGGCATTGGTATTGGCCCATTGCTTAGGCACCTCGGTGTCAAACGATGTGTGATGCTGCCAGTTGAATATCTGGACTACGGTCTGCGAATAGCGGCCTCCCGAGGGTAAGTTCATATATTTCACTCCATCTGTCCTATCCTCAAAGTCGGCGTTGGGCAGCTGAGGGGTGCTCTCGGTGGTCACGCGCACTGCCGGCGTAAATTCCGGATCGGTGACTCCGCTCATCATGGTGGCCTTAAATTCGTATGTTGTAGATGGCGACAGTCCGATCACTGTGAGTATGCCTCGTTCTGGCCGGTCGATATAAACCGGTGCCTCATTGCCGTTGATATACACGCGCGCATTCTCGGTGATTGAGGTCAGAAGTGACATGTCTGACGGTACGATTTTCACAGCCGCCATCGTCGCGTATGCATCCACTTCGATCGTGAATGCGGGCATCACCCTGTGTATCTCGAATGTGGAGCGGACTTTTCCACAATA
Source organism: Bacteroides sp. (assembly GCA_014802015.1). Taxonomy (GTDB): domain Bacteria; phylum Bacteroidota; class Bacteroidia; order Bacteroidales; family Muribaculaceae; genus Duncaniella. The sequence goes on along the minus strand of JAAVDB010000001.1, from coordinate 63,801 downwards.
CAGTATTCGTCCGGTCAGCGGGGCACTTCCCGGCGCGATGTCAAATGACAGGGTATAGACGCCATCTTCGCCTGTAGGTGCGACACTGAGTGACTCAGCCTCGGTCCATACTCCGGCTGTAGGGTCGGTCAATACCTCGACACCAATATTATTCATGAATCCTGACGCATCACAACTGACACCGATACGCACGCGGTCGATGCCCATCGTCACAGGATAAGTTTTGATCACAGATACATCTACCGGGGTCGTATCGACTATGATACTCACAGGAAGTGATGTACTACCGTCGACCCCTTCGGCCAGCAATGAGAACGATGACAAGGCAGCTACCTTATCTATATAAGCGATATTGCCCATCAGTCCGTCAAGCGTGACGGTCGCGCCCTTGGATGTCAGTGTGTATTCCAGACCGAGTTCACGCAGTCGTTCAGCTGTCTCGGCTGACATATTCATCAGATCCACCTCTGACGGCATCCCCTGTTCGGCAAGCGATATTGACAGAGTAGACAGCACCAGCGATCTCAGTGCGACCGATGATGTGACTGTGGCCTTATAGACGGATTCGGGACGGTCGCCCTCGGGGAGCTGAAATGACGTCTGCCCTTGCCAAGAGGCGTTGATGACCGGCGCACCGCCGGCTAAGAAATCATCGTCAAGCAGAGTGGACATAGTCCTCTCCGGCCCCTCGACAATGACTTTTGGTCCTTGGGGCGTGCTTTCACAGTCGATCGTGAGCGGATAGAGTGTGGCGGGTGATGTTGATTCGAACTCGTAAGCAGAATAAGTCACCTGTCGCCCGTCCGACAATATGGCATCAAGATACACCTCCGTCTTGCCGGGTTGCAGACACAGGTAACGCGTCTCGTCAGCCGGATATACGTGATAGAGGCCACCCGGAGTATGAACCATAGCCCGGATTGAAGAAAATTCCGAGGCCACAGCATCCGTGTAATCCACCGTCACAAACGCATTTGCCAGCGTGAGTGTGATGTTCACGGTCTCATTCTCACCCTCTCTGACATACACCTCGGTCGATCCGTAGAACGACGGAACATTAAAGCCCTCCATCTCCTCCATGCCGCATCCGGCAGCGAGCTGATATTTTCCGGCCAGATAAAACTGCCCCTGAGGGAAGTTGGCAACATTCTCCCAACGGTGGGAATACTTGCCGTCGTCTGACGACATGGTCAGAAATATCTCTTCACCGTCCGTATCATAACCCGACACAGCCGTCGCACCGTCTCTTCCGGCGACAGTCACGACATTATCGGTGATGATTTCCACCGATAGCATTCCGGAACGGAGTGTTCCGTCACGGGCGTCATCGGACGAACAAGCCGCCACTCCGCCTGCGAGCAGAGTGAATATGATGGATCTAAGCGTGTGACGACCTGCGTGTGACAACATCAGAGTTCTATGCGTGTAGCTTTGACCGGCTCCTCCATAAAGAGTGTAGCCATGTCGGTGAATTTATCGGGATGTTCAGTGGTCAGATATGTCACACTGCCCTCCTTCGAACATTTCTCATCCATCTCGGGGTGACGGTCGAGATAATTGACCAGACTTTCTGCGACCAGCTTACCCTGCGTCACTACGGTGGCACGACCTGCCACCTGACGCTCAATCTTGTCAAGCAGCAGGGGATAATGTGTGCACCCGAGCACGATCGTATCGATCTCCGGCTCCTGAGCAAACAGATTCTCGACGTATTTCTTCACGAAATAATCCGCACCCTCCGAGTCATACTCACGGTTCTCGACCAGAGGTACCCACATAGGACATGCCTCGGTGACTGTGCGGAACGAGGGGAAGAATTTCGCGATCTCGATGTCATAGGTACCTGACGAAATTGTTCCGGGGGTGCCGAGTACACCGATGTTACCGTTCTTGCTCACATTACCGAGCGCTTCGACTGTGGGGATGATTACTCCGAGTACACGCTTGGAGGGATCAATCTCAGGCAGATCCTTCTGCTGGATGGAGCGGAGAGCCTTAGCTGATGCAGTGTTACATGCCAGAATCACAAGTTCGCATCCGCGCTCGAACAGCTGACGTACGGCCTGAAGCGTAAACTCGTACACCACGTCAAACGAGCGTGTACCGTATGGCGCACGGGCATTGTCGCCGAGATAGATATAATCGTATTGGGGCAGTGCTTTACGTATCTCCTTGAGGATGGTAAGACCGCCGTAGCCAGAGTCAAAAACGCCTATAGGACCCATTTCCTGAGTATTTAATTAAATTAAATAGGTATAAATTATATTTATCAAGCATCTCCGGCCTCAGAGCATGAGCCCTTGAGCCGGAGATGACGTTGTCGTATTTATACAATTGTCACGCAATCGGTGATCAACCGACTGTAAGAAGATAATTGTAGAAGTAGCTGATAATGCCGAGGCCGATGATACCGGCTACACATATCCACATGCCCATACGCTCGGAGCATGCCGAACGGAATGTAGCGATGGGCTGCTCGCTGTCATTGATAAACATTGCCTTCACCACGAGCAGGTAGTAGTAGAGCGAGATGATGGTATTGATCAATGCGATGAGCACGAGCACGTAGAGAGCCACAGACTCAGTGCCGTTGAGTGCAGAGGTGAACACGAAGAATTTGCTGAAGAAGCCTGCGAACGGAGGAATACCTGCGAGCGAGAACATGGCCAGCATCATTGTGAACGCGAGACGGGGATTGGTCTTGTACAGGCCGTTGTAGTCGGTCATCTGAAGTTTGCCTGTAGCATTCTCTATGGCACCGATCACACCGAATGCTGCAAGGTTGGAGAACACATACACGAGTATATAGAACATGAGCGCCGATACACCCATCGGATTGTCACCGATAACGGCAAGCATGATATAACCGGCCTGCGAGATCGATGAGAAGGCGAGGAATCGCTTCATATTGACCTGACGCATCGCGAAGAGGTTACCTACGGTGATGGTGAGGATAATCAGCGCGTAAAGCATCCACTCCCATGCGGCGGTGTAGAGTGTGCCGAACACCTGAGTGAGCACCACGAGGAATGCGAATGCGGCCGAACCCTTGGAGATAACCGAGAGATAAGATGTCACCGATGTGGGTGCACCCTGATATACATCAGCGGTCCAGAGGTGGAAAGGCACGAGCGAAATCTTGAAACCGAATCCGGCCATCACGAATGCCAGCGCCACAATCATCATCACACCCATATTGGCAGTACATGCTACTGCAATGTCGCTGTAATAGAGTGAACCGGTGAGGCCGTAGACGTATGAGAGACCCATCAGCAGAATGGCTGACGAGAACACGGCGGTGAGCACATACTTGATGGCTGCCTCATGGCTCTCATAGCGGTTCTTGTCGAAGGCTACGAGTGCGCAGAGCGGAAGTGAAGCTGTTTCAAGTCCGATGACGAACATCAGGAAGTGACGGCTCGATATCATGAAATACATGCCGAGCAGTGTCAGCAGTATCAGTTCGTAGAACTCGCCACGGCGCACGGAGGTAAACTCCGAGTTGGCCCACTTGATTGACTGAATGAGCACGATGACCACACCTACATTGAGAATATTCTTGATGGCCACCATGACGGGTGATGTCACATACATTCCGGCGAAGGCCACTGCGTCGGCTTTGACACACGGGCAGAATCCCCAGAGCGTGAGGACGAGCATCAGCAGTGTCGAGATGACGGGGAGTGAATTCTGAGCCTTGCGCGGAGCAAAAGTATCGTAGAGGAACACTAACAGAAACACTATCAGCAGTCCGATTTCCTGTTTCAGGGCTAAAAACTGTGAATAATCCATTGCTTTATTCTTCTAATAATATTAATGCAGGCCAAGGACAGAGAATATCTGCGGGCTGAATGTGAACTTGATAAGATCGGCAAAGAAGTTGGGGAAGCAACCGATACCGGCCACACATACGATGAGTGTGGCTGTCGAGAGACGCTCCCACCACTTGGCGTCGGTGAGTGACAGATGGTGCTGGTCGTAAACGGGACCATAGAGCAGTTTGCCCACAACGCGCAGGATGTAAACTGCGGTGGTCACGATCGAACTGCATGCGAGGATCACGAATACCCGGTGGAACAAGTCAGTGTGCTGGAACGATCCTACGAATATGGTCATCTCGGCAACGAAGCCTGACAGGCCGGGCAGACCGAGCGATGCCATACCGGCGATGACGTAGCAGACCGAGAGGTAAGGCAGAATCTGCATCATACCACCCATCTCGCGGATGTCACGAGTGTGAGTACGTCCGTAGATCATACCGATGAGCGCGAAGAAGAGCGCTGTCATCAGACCGTGTGAGAGCATCTGCATTATGGCACCGGTCATCGCTGTGGTGTTGAGCATGAGGATGGCGAAAAGCACCAGACCGCAGTGTGACACCGAAGAGTAAGCGTTGATATACTTGAGGTCGTTCTGAACACATGCGCTGAACGCACCGTAGACAACCGAGATACCTGTAAGGATGATGAAGATCCATGCAAGTTCGTGAGCGGCCTGAGGCATCAGATAGATAGCTACACGGAAACATCCGTAACCTCCGAGCTTCATAAGCACACCAGCGTGAAGCATTGACACCGCTGTGGGGGCCGATGCGTGACCGTCAGGCGACCATGTGTGGAACGGGAACATGGCACCGAGCACGCCGAATCCGACAAATGTCATCGGGAAGAGGAACTTCTGCCAACCTACCGAGATGGATTCATTGTTGACGATCTCAAGGATATTCCAGGAGAGAGGCTGTCCAGCGGGAGCCGAGTGATAATATATGCCGATGAGACCGAGCATCAGGAATGCCGAACCGCCCATGAGCATAAGCGTGAGCTTCATCGCTGAATAGTTCTTGTTGCCCGAGCCCCACACGCCGATAAGCAGATACATGGGGATAAGAGCGACCTCATAGAACATGAACATCGTGAAGAGGTCGATCGAGATGAAGAATCCGTACACACCGGTCGACAGGAGGATGAGCCAGAGGAAGAACTCCTTGGGCTGGGGAATCTCCCACGACGCGAAACTACCGGTAATCATAATCACACCTGTGAGGATAAGCATCGCGATAGAGATGCCGTCGACACCCACAGCCAGATGTATGTTGAGCGGGGTGAACCACTCCCATGAGCCGAGGTAGAGCATGGGGGCATCATTGCCTGCGGCACGCAGTCCGAGATAATCAATGAGAAGCCATACCGACAGGGCAGTCAGCGCTACTGAGCCGGTGACGGCCACGGCGCGGATCTGCTTGATGTCGCGGCAGAGGAACAACCCCAGGAGCATCACCAAGGGGATGATCACGAAATAGATTAATATATTTGAGAACATATCGTTACTATATTTGCTACTTAATTCATTATCAGAGGACGCACACTGCGGTGATGATGCCGAGGACTACTGCACCGATTAGATACCACCATATATACATCTGTACCTTGCCACTCTGCAGACCCTTGATGGCGTTGGACGCGGCGTTGGTGACAGTGGCGAATCCATCCATTGTTCCGTCGATGATATGACGGTCAAACCATGCGATAGGCTTGCAGATACCGTCAAAGATAATGCGGCGGGTGATGAAGAGATAGATTTCATCCCAATAGAAACGGTGAAGAGCTGCGGTCCAGAGCCAGCGGCACGAGTCGGCCATGCGGGTGGGTTTGTCATTCTTCTTGAGATAGAGGAATGCGGCAAAACATATCGCTACGATCGCCACACCCATGCTGAGTGATGCGATGGTCCAGTCGATGTGGATATGATACTCGTGTCCGTCAAAAGTGACGAGCTGACCGAAAGGCACCCAACCGGCACAAATCGATACCAAGCCGAGGAATACAAGCGGGAATGCCATTGCGAAGGGTGATTCGTGAGGCATGGACGCATGATGGCCGTGAGCTTCCTGTTCCTTGACACGGGCCTCATAGTCGGGATTGTCCCACCAGAAGATGAGGAAGTACATACGGAACATGTAGAATGCGGTCATACCTGCCACCATCATCATCCATACTCCCCAGAATGTATCCTTGGCGAAACATGCCGAGAGGATCTCGTCCTTGGAGAAGAATCCTGCGAAGGGCCATATACCTGCGATGGCAAGACAGCCGATGAGGAATGTGATGTGAGTGATGGGCATATACTTTCTGAGGCCTCCCATAGCAGTGTAGTTATTGGAGTGAACCGCATGGATCAGCGAACCGGCTCCGAGGAAGAGGAGGGCCTTGAACATCGCGTGGGTGAAGAGGTGGAACATCGAGGCCATGTAGCCGAGTCCCTCGTGTATAGCCGTGTCATTCTTGGCTGCTACACCGAGCGACACCATCATGAATGCTATCTGCGAGATGGTCGAGAAAGCAAGGATGCGCTTGATGTCGATCTGCGTGCATGCCACAACCGCAGCATAGAATGCCGTGATGGCGCCGACTACCGTGATGAAGTTGAGCGCTGCGTCCTCAAGCATATAGAGCGGGAAGAGACGGGCCACGAGATACACACCTGCCACGACCATCGTAGCGGCATGGATGAGCGCTGACACGGGGGTCGGGCCTTCCATAGCGTCGGGGAGCCAGATGTGGAGGGGAAGCATAGCCGACTTACCCATACCGCCGGTGAAGATGAGCACGAGGGCCCAGGTCAGCACCGATGCACCCATGAATGTCGCACCGCCGAAGGATGCGAGGACGCCCTGAGGCTCCTGAGTCATAGGCAGGAAGTCGAGATGGCCGGTATAGAATGATAATATAAGGATACCGAGGAGGAATCCGAGGTCGGCGAATCGGGTAACGATAAACGCTTTCTTACAAGCTGCCACAGCTGACGGGAGCGTGTAGAAGAATCCGATGAGGAGGAACGAAGAGGCACCCACGAGCTCCCAGAAGATATACATCTGGAAGATATTGGTGGCCACTACGAGTCCGAGCATCGAGAAACTGAACAGCGACAGGAATGCGTAGTAACGCTGGAAACCTTTCTCACCGTGCATATAGCCGAGCGAATAGACATGCACCATAAACGAAATGGTGGGGATGACTACAAGCATAAGAGCCGAGATCGGGTCAAGCAGGAAACCGAGCTTGATGGCAAGCGCGGGGGTGAACTGCAGCCAGGTCTGATTAAAGACGGTGTACTGGAGACGGGTCGTGCCCTCGATGAAATCAGGTGAGCCGGAGAACCAGTAAGTAAACGCTGTGAAATATGACAGGACAAGCACTGTGCCCATGCCAAGAGTGCCGAGCGCACCGGCGAGCTTGTGGCTCATCTTCATGCCCAGCAGTCCCAACAGGAGGAACATAAAGAGCGGGATGGCCAATATAAGTACAGGAATTGTTATATCCATATCGCTATTAGTGTTTCATTTTGGTTGCGTCGGCCACGTCGATATTCTTGCTCACCCTGAAGAGGTTGATGATGATGGCGATGGCGAGTGCAGTCTCGGCGGCAGCGATGGCGATGCCGAAGAGAGTGAACATCCAGCCGTCATTAGTGCCGGGGAACAGATAACGGTTAAAGACGACAAAGTTAATATCGACAGCGTTGAGCATCAGTTCGAGCGAGATGAGCATCGCTATCATGTTGCGGCGCGTAAGGAAGCCGTACACCCCGCAGCAGAACATCACCAGCGCGGGAACCAGATACCATATAAGTGTTATATCCATAATCGTATCGGGAGTTTTAACGTTTGCGGGCGACTACGACGCCACCGATTATACATGCGAGGAGCAGTACGCTGACAGCCTCGAACGGGAGCAGATACTGACCGTAACCCGTGCCGAGCATGGCTGTACCGATCTCGTGCATTGTAGGATTGGACATCTTAGGCACCGATGTGAAGAGGTCGGCGCAACGTGAGCACAGAGCCCATCCGCATGCTGCGGCCGCAGCAATGGCGCCTGTCAGACCGAGCACACGTTTACGTGACTCAAGGCTTGCGCTGTTGTCGCCGGGACGGGTTGTGAGGAGTATCGAGAATACGAACAGCACCACGATACCGCCGGCATAGACCGCAATCTGAACACTGCCCAGAAACTCATAGTCGAGCTTGAAGTAAAGCGCGGCTGTGGCAAACAGGGTGAAGAGCAGATAGGTGGCGGCGCGGAGTATCTTGCGCGTGGTGACAGTCAGTACCGAAAAGATGACAATCGCGAGTGCGATTATCCAGTAACAAATTATACTTCCTGCTGATTCCATATACTGTGATAATGATTTTAACTACTTGGTGGCGTCTCCTGCCTGAGCGGCCTTGGCAGCTTTGAGCTGGGCAGCCTTGAGGATCGCTGCGCGAATCTTTTCGAGCTTCTCAGGATCGGAGGCTGCTGCGTCGAGCGCCTTCTTCTGCGCATCGTTGAGTTCGATACCGGCCAGCGGGTCTGCCTCGGCCGATGCGGATGCACCTGCAGCTGCTTTCTTGGCCTCGGCGGCAGCCTTAGCGGCGGCTATCTTGGCCTCCTTCTCAGCCTGCATCTTGGCTATCTGCTCGGGGGTAGGTTTCGGCTCCTCCTTCTCAGGGAGATAATTGAGTTTCTTGACAAGCTTGCTGCGTGTGAACACGGCCTGCTCGAAATCATTGCTGAACTCAAGCGCGTCCGTGGGACAGTTGGTGACACAGAGCTGACAGAACGTACAGCTGCCGAGGTCATACATGTACTTGTCGAGTTTCTTTTTCTTCTTGCCATCCCAGGTCTCTACCTGTTTGATGTCAAGAGAAATCGTACCGTTGGGACATACACGTTCGCAGGTGCCGCAAGCGATGCACTTGTGATTGCCCTGATCGTCATACTTCAGAGTGAGCACGGCGCGGAAACGGTCGGCTGCCGGAAGCGGATTACGGTTGTCGGGGTACTCTTCGGTAATCTTTGGGGTGATAAATTCCTTGCCGGTCACCGACATACCTTTCAGAAGGCTTGCGATACCCGACCCGAGATTGGAGAAATAGTCTTTTACACTACCCATGTTGAAGAATTGGAATTATTATATTTTGCTAATTTTTCACCTGACCGCCGATGATATCGAGCAGTTCAGTGGTTATGCTCTGCTGGCGCAGCTTGTTGTATTCGAGCTGCAACTGTTCGAGCAGGTTCTTTGCATTGTCATTTGCGCTCTGCATGGCCATGATACGTGCGGCCTGTTCTGAAGCGCGATTTTCGGTAAACACCTCCTGCATGACCGAGAGCAGGAACATCGGGAGCACCGAGCGGAATATCGTGGCGGCATCCGGCTCGAAGATATATGGACGGCACAGCTCCTTGACTCCTTCGGCTGAGAATGAAGCGGCATCGATAGGCAGATACTGCTCGTAACGAAGACGCTGGCGGCTCACACTCTGGAAGTTCATGTAGAGCAGCTTGACAGCGTCAAGCTCACCTGCGAGAAACTGTGTCGACAGCGTCTCGGCAAATGTCTTGATGACGTCATTAGCACTCTTGGAATTGACCTCCTCGCTGTTGACCACACTGATGTGCGGATCGACGAGCTTTCTCACAGCCTTGTGAATCTTACGGCCAACGGTAAATATTGTGAAGTCCACATTCTCACCCCACTGCTCACGGCACTCTTTCAGGCGTGCCAGAAGCTCTTTGAAGATATTGATATTATAGCCTCCGCACAGACCGTCATCCGAGCCGAGCACCACTATGCCCACACGCTTGACATCGCGCGTTTCGGTCAGAGGCGACGAGAACTCGGCATCCGCAGAAAGAAGATTACCGATGATGGTCTCGATCTGAGTGCGATACGGGAGCTGACGGCGCAGTTCGGCCTCGGCGCGGTGCATCTTGGCCGACGATATCATCTTCATGGCTCCGGTGATTTTCTCACTGGAGGCCACTGAGCCGATACGTCCTTTGAGTTCGCGTAGTGTTGCCATATATGGTGTTGAGGATGATTATATGTTTACCTGAATTATTATTTATACGAGTCAGCGATTTCAGCAGCGGCCGCAGTGAGGTGAGCCATTGTCTCGTCCTCAAGCTTTCCGGCACGGATGGCATCCATATCCGACTGATATTTTGCATGCATGAGCTGCAGGAAGTTCTTCTCGAACTCGGCCACCTTGTCAAGGGGTACGTTTTCGAGCAGACCGCGTGTACCGCAGAAGATCACTGCCACCTCATCCTCGACCGCCATAGGCGAATACTGAGGCTGGATGAGCAGACGTTCGTTCTTGCGGCCCTTGTCGATGACGCGTGCAGTCACGGCATCGATGTCGCCGCCGAACTTGGTGAATGACTCCAGCTCGCGGAACTGTGCCTGATCGATCTTAAGCGTACCGGCCACCTTCTTCATCGACTTGATCTGAGCGCTACCACCCACACGCGATACGGATATACCCACATTGATGGCGGGACGGATACCACGGTTGAAGAGCGCAGTCTCAAGGAATATCTGACCGTCGGTGATCGAGATCACGTTGGTCGGGATGTAAGCCGATACGTCGCCGGCCTGAGTCTCGATAATAGGAAGTGCGGTGAGCGAGCCTCCGCCCTTTACGATGCCTTTGAGTGACTCGGGCAGGTCGTTCATATTCTCGGCCACCTGCTGATTGTCGATAATCTTGGCGGCACGTTCGAGCAGACGGCTGTGGAGATAGAAGATGTCACCGGGATATGCCTCACGGCCTGAGGGACGTTTGAGCACGAGCGAGATCTCACGATATGCTACAGCCTGCTTGGACAGGTCATCGTAGATGATGAGAGCGTCGCGGCCGGTGTCGCGGATATATTCACCGATCGCCACACCTGCGAAGGGGGCATAATAACGCATCGAGGCTGAGTCGGAAGCTGTAGCGGCAACGACTACGGTATAGTCAAGTGCGCCGTGCTGGCGAAGGGTCTCGACGATCGCAGCGACTGACGAGCCTTTCTGTCCGATGGCTACATAGATACAGTAGACAGGTTTGCCGGCCTCGAAGTTCTTGCGCTGATTGATGATTGTGTCGATTGCGACAGCAGTCTTACCAATCTGACGGTCACCGATGATAAGCTCGCGCTGTCCGCGGCCTATGGGCACCATCGAGTCAATAGCCTTGATACCCGTTTGCAGAGGCTGCTTGACGGGCTGACGGAAGATTACGCCCGGCGCTTTGCGCTCAAGGGGCATTGGGAGGAGCTTGCCGTCAATGGGTCCGCGACCGTCGATAGGCTGACCGAGGACATTGATGACACGACCGAACACGCCGTCGCCGACGTTGATTGAAGCAATCTCGCCGGTACGTTTCACGGTCATGTTTTCGGTAACCTTGTTGACATTATTAAGGAGGATGACACCTACGTTACTCTCCTCAAGGTTGAGGGCCACGCCCTTCACACCGTTTTCGAACTCTACGAGCTCATTGGCGCAAACATTATCAAGACCGTAGACGTGAGCCACGCCATCTCCCACTTCGAGGACGATGCCGGTTTCTTCAAACGACACCTTTGAGTTGACGTTCTCCAACTGTTGCTTCAGTACCTGAGATATCTCGCTGGGGTTAATCATTGGTAAGACTGATTGAATAATGTGGGATTATTTACTTAAAAGTTTCAGGCGCAGCTGTTTGAGTTCATTAGCAACAGAGGCGTCAAGCTTCTCGTTGTCGATATTGACCACAAACCCGCCTATGAGGTCGGGATCGATGCGGTGATTATACTCCATCACTGCCGAACCGAGATGGCGCTGGATGAAGTCCTTGAGTCTGTCCTCGTCGGCCTTGGCCATCGGAGCGGCCGAGGTGACGGTGACGAGACGTATGTTATGCATCTTCCTGTATATCTTAAGATATGCCAAGGCTATCTCACGCGCCATGTCGAGACGATTGTTATCGGCAAGCATGTCCATGAATCGTGCCATGACATTGTCATCGGCCGGAGTGTCCGATGCTGTTGAGAGGAGCTTGATCTTATCGGCTCGTGACACAAACGGATTGCACACGGCCTTGGTCAGCTCGGGCTCGGCTGCGAAAGCATCCGCCAGCCTCTGCATACAGTCAAACACGCTCTTGTCACGGCCATTCTCAGCGGCGTACTCATAGAGTGCCTTGGCGTAGCGGTTAGGGATTAGACCTTGGTTCATTACTTAAGATTAGTGATAGTTAGAGGTCGGTTTACCAGCCTCAGTTTTGTTTCTCTATTTCATCAAGCAGAGAGTTGACAAGCTTTTCCTGAGCTTTCTCCTCCTTCATCTGATTGCGCACTACTTTCTGTGCGATGTCGAGAGCGAAAGTCGAGACCTCGTTGCGGAATTGTTCCTGCGCGGCCTTGCGCTCCTGCTCGATTGACTGCTTCGCGCTGTCCATCACCTTTTTGGCCTCTGCCTGAGCAGCTACGCGAGCTTCGTCGATAATCTGAGTCTTCATCTTATCGGCTTCGCGAAGCATATCAGCCTGCTGGCGACGGGCTTCTGCTATGTATTTATCCGCCTCTTCGCGGGCATGGTCAAGCTGTAGTTTGGCATTTTGAGCATACTCCACACCCTTGTCGATGAGGTCGGCACGGTCCGATACTCCTTTGATGATCGCGGGCCAGCCCCAACGCCATAACACGACGAAGAGGATGGCAAACGATACGAACATCCAGAATACCAGGCCAAAATCAGGCGTGAATAGTTCCATAGCGTATAACTGTCTTGAGCTTAACCTACGAACATTGCGAGGACGCAAACGATCACGGCGAAGAGAGCCACACCCTCGATAAGAGCCGCAATTACGATCATGTTGCTTCGGATGTCACCGGTAGCCTCAGGCTGACGTGCGATTGCCTCCATTGCAGAGCCACCGATCTTGCCGATACCGATACCGGCTGCGATTGCTGCGATTCCTGCACCGATACATACACCGATGCCAAGTGTTCCTTCGATAGCTGCTAAAATCATTGCTAACATAACTGTAGAGTTTTTGGGGGTTTATTTTTTAATGATTATTTTTTAAGATAGCTGAGATGAGAGTGATCAGGGATTCTGAGGGACAACAGGTGTCTCCTTATGCTTATCATGCTCCTCGTGACCTTCTTCCTGCGACAATGAGATGAAGATGGTGGAAAGCATGGTGAAAACGTATGCCTGGATGAAGCTCACAAGAACGTCGATACAGAGCATGAACACCGAGAATATTATCGACACGACTGCCGTTGCACCGGTCACTACCGGACCCATAGCGGCAAAGATGAAGATGAGCAGTGTGAGAACGAGAACGATCATGTGGCCACCCATCATATTTGCGAACAGACGCACCGTGAGTGCAGCCGGCTTGGTAAACATACCGAACACCTCGATCAGAGGCATAATTGGCAGAGGCCACTTGAGCCACCAGGGCACTTCCGGATTGAATATCTCCTTCCAATAATGCTTGGTTGCAAATACATTCGTGATGATGAATGTGATGATTGAGAGCACAAGGGTCACTGCTATATTGCCGGTGAGGTTTGCACCGCCGGGAAATACGACTATCAGACCCAAAAGGTTCATAATCAAAATGAAGAAGAACACCGTGAGAAGATAGGGTGCAAACTTTGGAGCCTTATCCTTGAGCGTGGGTTTGATCACACCGTCATAGATAAACATTATGATCACCTCGATGGCACCTACCATCTTGCGGGGAGCCTTGGTGCCCTGAGTGCGGTGCCAGCGGGCCACTGACAGGATACACCACACACACACGATGACAGCGATAAAGATACCGCAGACATTCTTAGTGATGGAAATGTCGATGGCAGGCTTGACCTCCTCGCCATTGATTATCTCTACCACCTTACCCTTGTAGGGACTGTCTTTGCCGGCAATCTTAAATTCGGCATTACCGTCGCGGTACACTTCGCCTCCTGTGACACGTGATGATGAGAACACGTGCAGACCATCCGAACCCCATACGATGACGGGAAGAGGGATACGCTTGTGGTGATTGAAGGGAACTTCCCATCCGTAAGCGTCGCCGAGGTGCTCGAAGATTATGCCCTGGGCATCGACACCCTCTTGCTTGGACTGATCGTCACCATCGTGTGATGCCGAAGCGTAAGCCGCTGCCGGAGCAAGGATAGCGATGAGCGCGAGGACTATTTTTGTGAAGATGTTTTTCATCGCGGGTGGGTTAATATATGCATATTGACACTACGTCGCTGTCGACATCGGCTATTCCGCCCTGTATATCCACACTCTGCTCCGCTCCGGCGGCTGTGTAGCGCACACGTCCGGAAGTAAGGGTGGATATCAGCGATGCGTGGCCGGGGAGTACAGTGAAAGCACCCATAGCACCGGGAAGGTGCACTACTGAGGCTTCGCCCTGAAACATGATGTCTTCGGCAGATATGATTTTGAGTGTCATCGGCTTGATTTATTGTGAAGAATTGCGTTGTGATATTATCAGGCTCCAGCCTCGGCAAGGAGTTTCTTACCCTTGGCGATAGCGTCATCGATGGTACCGACATTGAGGAATGCCTGCTCGGGCAGATCATCAACCTCACCTGCGAGAATCATCTTGAAGCCGCGGATAGTCTCGCTCAAGGGCACCATCACTCCGGGCAGACCTGTGAACTGCTCGGCCACGAAGAAGGGCTGTGACAGGAATCGCTGTGCACGACGTGCGCGGGCCACTACGAGTTTATCCTCGTCACTGAGCTCATCCACACCGAGGATGGCGATAATATCCTGCAGCTCGTTATACTTCTGGAGCAGCTGCTTGACAGCCTGAGCTGTGTTATAGTGATCCTCACCGATGATGTTGGGGTCAAGGATACGTGATGTCGATTCCAGAGGATCCACGGCGGGATAGATACCGAGCTCGGTAATCTTACGCGAGAGCACGGTGGTGGCGTCGAGGAAGCTGAATGTTGTAGCGGGAGCAGGGTCAGTCAAGTCGTCAGCCGGCACATAGATAGCCTGAACAGAAGTAATAGATCCGTTCTTGGTAGAGGTGATTCGTTCCTGTAGGGCACCCATCTCTGATGCAAGAGTGGGCTGATAACCTACGGCCGAAGGCATACGACCGAGAAGTGCTGACACCTCTGAACCGGCCTGAGTGAAACGGAAGATATTGTCGATGAACAGAAGGATATCCTTACCGCCACCGTCCTGATCGCGGAACTGCTCGGCAACCGTCAGACCCGAAAGTGCCACACGGAGACGTGCGCCCGGGGGCTCGTTCATCTGACCGAACACGAGGGTTGCCTGTGAGTCCTTGACCTGCTCCATGTCCACGTCGGCAAGATTCCACTCACCTTTCTCCATACCCTCTTCAAACTTCTTGCCATACTTCACGACGCCGCTCTCGATCATCTCACGGAGCAGGTCATTACCCTCGCGGGTACGTTCGCCCACACCAGTGAACACTGAGAAACCATTGTGACCCTTGGCAATATTGTTGATGAGCTCCATGATGAGCACTGTCTTGCCCACACCGGCACCACCGAACAGACCGATCTTTCCACCCTTGCTGTAGGGTTCGAGAAGGTCGATCACCTTGATACCGGTGTAAAGGATTTCGGTACCGATGGTAAGGTCTTCAAATTCGGGAGCGGGCTGATGAATGGGACGGAGCTCCTTACGGTCGAGCTCGGGAAGGCGGTCGATGGCATCACCGATAACGTTGAGCAGACGTCCTTTCACCTGCTCGCCTGTCGGAACGGCGATAGGACGCTCAAGGTTGTCAACGCGTGCTCCGCGCTGCAGACCGTCGGTACTCTCCATAGCCACGCAGCGCACGGTCTTCTCACCGATATGCTGCTCTACTTCGAGTATCAGCTCTGAGCCGTCGGGGCGCACTACTTTGAGAGCGGTGTAGATGGGAGGGATGATGTTGTCATCTCCGTCAAACATCACGTCGACCACAGGTCCAATCACCTGGACGATTTTGCCATAGTTTTCACTCATCGCGAATAAGGGTATTAGGTGCGCCTCAGGCGCTACATTATATTAATGTATAGAGATAATGATTTAGAGATAGAGGGCATAGGTGACCACGATCACCATCAGCACGAGGTTGAAGAGATTAATCGGGAGCAGATATTTCCACTCAAGCGTGAGCAGCTGGTCGATACGCAGACGGGGGAATGTCCACTTAAACCAGATGATGATGAACGACAGAGCAACAGCCTTGCCGATGAACCATACCACCGAGGGGATGTAATTCATAATGTTATTGAACGCATCGAGTCCGGGGATGTGGAGGGGCATCCAACCGCCGAAGAAGAGCAGTGCAGCCACTCCAGAAACGATGAAGAGGTTCAGATACTCGGCCAGATAGAAGAATCCGAAGTGGATACCGGAATACTCTGTATGATAACCTGCGGTAAGCTCGCTCTCTGCCTCGGGGAGGTCAAACGGGCCACGGTTAGTCTCGGCCGTACCGGCGATCATAAAGATCACGAATGCGATGATAGCGGGTATATGACCCGAGAAGATAAACCACAGATGATCCTGAGCCATCACTATATCGTTGACATTCATCGAGCCGGCCATTACGACCATCGTCACAACGCAGAGGCCCATCGACAACTCATAGCTGATCATCTGAGCGCCTGAACGGAGTGCACCGATAAGTGTGAACTTATTGTTGGACGACCAACCTGCCAGAAGTATACCGAGCACACCGATTGACGACACGGCGAGCAGGAAGAAGATGCCTACATTAAAATCGATTATCTGCAGACCGTTACCCCACGGGAGCACGGCAAACGCGAGCATCGAGGCAATGATGACAAGATAGGGAGCCAGCGCGAAGAGAAATTTGTCGATATGGTTGAGCTGGATAAGCTCCTTGATAAGGATCTTGAACATATCGGCAACGCTCTGGAGCAATCCCCAGGGACCAACTCGGTTAGGACCGAGGCGGCACTGGAAATAGGCGCACACCTTACGCTCGAATAAGATATAGAAGAGTGCGAGGACCGCATAGAGAAGCATCAGTCCCACTCCTACGAGCAGGCACTCGATTGTGACTGCAAGCCACTCGGGCATATAACCGAGCAGGAGGGAATGAATCCAGGCAGTTCCTACTGATAAGTCTTGCATAATCTTGTGATGGATGTGGATGGATATTTATGATATGATTAGCGGTCGATGTCAGGAACGATATAGTCCATCGAACCACCGATAGTGATAAGGTCAGCGATCTTCTGTCCGCGGGTGATGTGGTCGACCACAGCGGCGGCCGGCAGACAGGGAGGAGCGATCTTGAGACGGTAAGGATTGACGGTGCCGTCGCTTTCGAGATAGATGCCGAATGTGCCGCGACAGCCCTCGACCATCTTGAACCAATGTCCTACAGGGAGTTTGAGCACCTTGGGTACCTTCACGCAATAATCGCCTTCGGGGATATTGTCAATGAGCTGGGCGATGATGCGTGCACTCTGCACCATCTCGTCCATACGCACCTTGAAGCGAGCCATCGAGTCACCCTCATGACGCACCACCTCATCGAAATCGAGTTCGGAATAGATGCTGTAGGGCGCACACTTACGCACGTCGCATGCCCAACCCGAGCCACGGCCGTTAGGTCCGGTCACAGCCCACGAAATAGCATCGCCACGGCTGAGGACACCTACGCCCTCCATACGGTCACGCGCGATAACGTTGCCTGTGAATATCTTGTTATACTCCTTGATGTTGGCGGGAAGCACGTCGAGCAGCGCATGCACATCGCTCACGAAGTCGGGATGCAGATCCTGCATTACGCCACCGATACAATCATAATTGAATGTCATGCGGGCGCCGCAGGTCTTCTCCATGATGTCAAGTATCTGCTCACGCACACGGAGAGTGTAGAACAGCATGGTGGTAGCACCGAGGTCCATACAGTATGTACCGATGAACAGGCAGTGCGAAGCTATGCGTGACAACTCGTCCATGAGCACACGTATCACCTGCGCGCGGCGTGAGATCTCGATACCGGCAGCCTCCTCGATGAGCATACACAGACAGTGATGATAAGGATGAGCCGAGAAGTAATCGAGACGATCCATGAAGTGAAGAGTCTGAGGATAGGTCAGTCCCTCACATATTTTTTCGACACCACGGTGGATATAGCCCAGATAGATATCGATTTTCTTGATAGTCTCACCGTCGACTGCGGTGCGGAATCGGAGCACACCGTGTGTGGCGGGGTGCTGAGGACCGATGTTGACCACGAAGTCATCGGGCTGGAATATACGGCGCTCCTCCTTGACGATCTTGCCATCCTTCTCCACCCACATGTCGGTGAAGTCAGTCTGACGCTCGTTCTCGATCGAGACGGGATTGATGTTGGGATCATCATTATAATCCTTGCGCAGGGGATAGCCCTTCCAGTCGATATTGAGGAAGAGGCGACGCATATCGGGATTGTTGATGAAGATGATGCCGAAATAGTCGTAGACTTCGCGCTCGTAGATTGTTGCGATAGCCCAGACGTCATGCACGGAGTGAATGAAAGGCTTCTCGCGATCGCCGGTAGCCATGACTTTGACCGACACGCGCTCATTGCGGGCGGTCGATACGAGCTGATAGATACAGCCAATGCCGTTCTCCTTCCAGTCCATACCTGCGATGGTAACAAGGAAGTCAAACGACAGCTCCGAATCATGGCGGAGAGTGTGAGCCAAGTCATGCCACTGCTCGTCGGGTACCGTCATCTCAAGGATGTCAGTCTGCTCGAACGTGGCTTGTGGAAACAGCTTGGAAATCTTTTCCTGTATGTTGGCCATTATATATAAGGTGTGATGATTGATTCTACAATGTGATGGTGGTGTATGATGAATGGGGAGAGAGCTCTCAGTCATTTACACCCGGCACGGGGTGTTCCTTCAGAAAGTCCTGCTGTTTCTCCTGACGGTTCACGCCGCCGAAGAACTTCTCGACCTTAATCTTACGCGAGAGCTGCATGATGCCGTATATCATCGCCTCGGGTCGCGGAGGACATCCGGGCACAAATACGTCGACAGGCACGATGTCCTCGATGCCCATAGCCACATGATAGCTCTTCTTGAACGGGCCGCCTGAGATAGCACAGCTGCCGCATGCTATCACATACTTAGGCTCGGCGAGCTGATCATACAGACGGCGGAACACCGGCACCATACGGTGAACGATCGTACCGGCCACCATCATAAAGTCAGCCTGACGGGGCGAGGCACGCGCCACTTCCCAGCCAAAACGCGCCATATCGTAACGTGCCGCTCCAAGCGACACAAATTCGATACCGCAACAACTGGTGGCGAATGTAAGAGGCCAGATAGAGTTAGACCGCCCCCAGTTGATAAGTTTGTCGAGCGAGCCGACGATAACGTTAGTACCGTTATCCTGCAACTCCTTGACGAGTTTCTCGATATACTCGTTGTCTTTCCATGCCTCGTACGGCATGCCCTGCGTAGTTACTTCCATTCAAGAGCTCCTTTCCGCCAGGCATATACAAGACCCAGCACTATAATTCCGAAAAATACAGCAATCGCCGTCAGACCCTGTGTGCCCAGTTCGTGCACACGCACCGCCCAGGGATAAAGAAACACAGTCTCGACATCAAACATGAGAAAGAGGATGGCAAAAAGATAATATCCCACCTTGAATTGAGCCATTGACTCTCCTCGGGTAGGAATACCACATTCATAAGCCTCTCCTTTCTGCGGATTAAACGAGCGGGGCGAGATAAGCCCGGCAAGCCATAGGGCGACAGCTACAAGGGCGACACCCGTACAGAGGGCGACCACCGCAAGCGTTGCATTTTGAATTGCTAATGCTATCATATTATGAGATAAATCGTTTTCTTTTAAGGCTAAACTACTGGAAACTCGTCCATTGCACAGGTTTCATGCGTCCGACTCAGGCCGGACACGGTTTTCCGAGTGCAAATATAGAAATTTTTCCTCAATTAAACCTACTTTTACAAGAGGTAATATAATTTTTCCAAAAAATTTCAGATAAGTTTTAAAAATTATAGCCTAAAGTGAGCTGGAAACAGTTCCACTGATTGTCGAGGAGTTCACCGACATCACTGATGCCCCACTGATACTGAAGCCCCACAAGATAATGTTCGTTGAACGTATAGGATGCTCCGAGGCCGATGCCATACTGCCAACGGTGATAACCGAGATTCTTCTTGCCGAAAAGGTTTACCTTATCCTCGGCATAGCTCTCGCTGTCGCGGAGTTTATTACCCTGCTTGCCATACACACCCACGCCGAAATATGGGCCGGCGAATATCTGAAGGTCTGAATCGGGATTGAAGCGCAGATGATATGACGCATACACGGGCAGCTCGATAAAATTGACCGCTTGAGTGGACTTGGCGGCAATGCCCACCATATCGTCAACGATGGCCTCACAATTCAACGAACAGCCTTTCATCGTGAAATACAATCCGGTATTGATAGAGAAACTTTTAATGAGATTCACATCCACCGCAGCGCCAAACGCGATGCCTTTGCGTCCGTCGAAATAATTACTTCCTTTGCCCGCCACCGATGCGAAGTTCCAGCCGAAACGGCCACCGAACACTACAGTCTTGTCAGCATCCGAACTATCCCAAAACAGTGACTGAGCACCTGCGCCGAGAGTCACGAGAGCCATGAGTGCGGCAACAATTATCTTCTTCATAAAGCCTATATTATTTTTAAGAGTTCCTTATTCTGAAACAGTAAATTCGGGATATGTAACCTCCCATAGATACAGAGCCTGAGCCGGCATCGATGTCCCGGCGGCACAGCGGTCACGCCGTTCAATGATGCGGCCGAACTCTTCGACCGAGATCTTTCCTCGACCGACCTCAACGAGTGTACCGACCACAGCCCTGACCATATTGCGCAGGAAACGGTCGGCCGTAATCACGAACACCCAACCTTCACCTCCGAGCGTCTCTATACGGTGCCAATGCGCATGAGTGACACGACATATATTGGTCTTGGCATCGGTGTGCAGTTTTGCGAACGAAGTGAAATCACTCGTCTCCAGCAGCAATTGAGCCGCACGGTTCATCGCATCATAATCGAGGCCGGCCGGTGCTTTCCAGCTGAGAGGATAGAAGAACGGTGACTTCTCCCCTATAGCATAATAATGATACGTGCGCGATGTCGCATCAAAACGTGCATGCATATCATCCGGCACACGATACACCTCCTGAATGGCGATGTCACGACCCACGAGTGCATTGAGCGACCCTACGAGCCGCGCGGGATCAGCCAACGGTTCGGACACATCAAAATGCGCTATCATCATGCGTGCGTTCACGCCGGCATCGGTGCGTCCGGCGCCGACTATCTTCATCGGGCGGCGCATCACCTTTGACAGGGCGGTCTCTATGACCTCCTGCACGGTGACATCACCGGGCTGACATTGCCAGCCATGATACGGCTCGCCCCGATAACTGAGGCGCATGAAATATCTCACGTCGCAATCGATTGGTTTATCAGTCTTTTTCTATATAGGTATATCCGTACAGACCTGAACGGTAATTGCTCAGGAACTCACGGCCCTCCTCAGGCGAGATCTTACCCTCCTTCATCGACGCAGTCACCCACGCCTCGACATTACGTACCAGTTTCTTGGGATTGAACTGCACGTAATCGAGTACATCGGCCACCGTCTCGCCGTCAATTATACGGTCTATCTCGTAACGATCCTTGTAGACCGAGATATGCACGGCGTTGGTGTCACCGAACAGGTTGTGCATATCTCCGAGAATTTCCTGATATGCCCCCACGAGGAAGACGCCGAGATAATACGGTTCACCCTGCTTGACGGGATGCACAGGCAGCGACCCGGAAGTCACACCTGCGGTCGAGATATAATTGGCTATCTTGCCATCGCTGTCGCACGTTATGTCCTGAATCGTACACGTACGTGTCGGCTTCTCGTCAAGACGCGAGATGGGTATGATCGGGAACACCTGATCGATAGCCCATGAGTCGGTAAGTGACTGAAACAGCGAGAAGTTGCAGAAATACTTATCGGGAATCATCTTTGACACCTTGCGCAACTCTTCGGGAGCATGACGCATGCCGTGGGATATGTCACCCACTTCGCGCGCTATTGTCCAGAACAATTCCTCCATCTGGGCACGCGTGCGCAGATCGAGCAGGCCGAGACTGAACAGGTCAAGCGCCTCTTCACGTATCTGCAGGGCATCGTGCCAGCTTTCCAATATATTCTGCTGATCCAGTCTATCCCAGATATTGTAGAGTTCGCGTATCAGCTCGTGAGCGTCATCCGATATTTCTTTGCTATCCTTCCAGATAGGCAACTGCGTTGTCTCCAGCACCTCAAATACCAGCACCGAGTGATGAGCGGTGAGCGATCGGCCGCTCTCATTTATGACATTAGGTTGCTTGAGTCCGTTTTTGACACAGGCATCCACGATGGCCGACACGGCATCGTTGGCATACTCCTGAATGGAATAATTCATCGATGAGCCCGATGCAGAGTTACGTGTACCGTCATAGTCCACACCCAGACCTCCGCCGATGTCCATAAATTCAACTTCAAATCCCATCTGACAGAGCTGCACATAGAATTGGGTAGCCTCACGGATGGCATTCTTAATAAATCGTATCTTGGTAATCTGACTGCCGATATGGAAATGAATGAGCTTGAGACAGTCAGTCATCTTGTTACGCTCCATATAATCGAGCGCCTCAAGCAGCTCGGCCGAGTTCAGACCGAATTTTGACTGATCGCCACCGCTCGTCTCCCACTTGCCTGAGCCGGACGAAGCAAGCTTAATACGCAGGCCCACATTGGGGCGCAGATCCATACGCTTGGCCACTTCGGATATAATGCGCAGTTCATTAAGCTTCTCAACCACGATATATATGCGACGTCCCATCTTCTGAGCCAGAAGGGCAAGTTCGATATATGTCTTATCTTTATATCCGTTACAGATAATAAGGGCATTCTCCTTGATGTTTGTGGCGAGCACTGCATGCAACTCAGGCTTCGAGCCGGCCTCAAGACCGATATTGAACTTCTCGCCGTGCGACACGATCTCCTCCACCACAGGCCGCATCTGATTGACCTTGATGGGGTATATGATATAATTCTTACCCTGATAATTATACTGCTCCGACGCTACGGCAAAGCATTTTGAAATCTTCTCGATACGGTTGTCGAGAATGTCCGGGAAACGCAGCAGCACCGGCGACGTTATATCCCTGACCTGAAGCTCATCCATGACCTCACGGAGGTCGACGGACGCATACCCCTCACGGGGTGTCACGGCAACGTTGCCCTTGGAATTGATGGAGAAATACTGTCGTCCCCATCCTTGAATGTTGTACAGCTCCTCGCTGTCCTCAATGCGCCATCTTCTCATCGGCTGAAAGCGGGTAATTTTTTTTAATTAATAAATGCGGTATTTGCGACTCAAAACGTATGACATACCCTCGCGCTAAAGCGCAGAATCGCAATCAACAGACAAAAGTACACAAATTTCCGCTCATACACACCAACAGCGCCAAAAAATCACCATAAAATTCGCATGATAAAAATTATAGTTAATTCTTTGACATCCTCTTGCAATAGTCATGGATAGATATTACCTTTGCCTTTAATTTCGGGGAGACTGCAAAAGTCACTCACACACAAGAATTTTATATAAAAACATTCATACTCAGTCACATTTCACATGAACAAATTTTCAGGATTTGCGCTGTTCATCGGTTCTGCCATGCTCCTCACCGGCTGTAACAAGAAGATGAATCAGTTTTCAGCAGATTATTTCTCAACCAACCCCAATCCTCTCGAAGTAGTGGGCACACACGTACCCGCCACCGTCACCGGCCACATCCCGGCAAAATTCTTCGTCAAGAACGCCACTGTATCAGTCACCCCCGTACTCGTATACGGCTCGACCGAAGAGATGGCCTCACCCATGACATTCCAGGGCGAAAAGGTTCGCGGCAACAATCCCGTAGTGTCGTATGACAACGGCGGAACCGTAACCATCCCCGTAAATTATCTCTACCAGCCCGCGATGCAGAAGTCTGAGCTCTACCTCAACTTCACCGTCAACCAGAAAGGCAAGCAGTACGTACTGCCCCGCGTCAAAGTGGCCAACGGTGTCGTAGCCACCGCCGCACTCGCCAATGCAGGAACACTCACCCCGGCTACAGCCGATGACAAGTTCCAGCGCATCATCAACGAGAAATACTCGGCTGACATCCACTTCCTCATCAATCAGGCCAACCTCCGCGAGAGCGAGCTCAAGAGCGATGAAGTGCTCCGTCTGCACCGCGACCTCCGCGCCGCCGCTTCGGATGACGCCCGTCAGATCGAAGAGATCAACATCCAGTCATACGCTTCTCCCGAAGGTGGCATCGACCTCAACACCCGTCTGGCTCAGAACCGCGAGATCAACACCTCGAAGTACCTCACCAACGCCCTCAAGAAGGACAAGGTGACCGAGTTCGGCGAACTCACAGCCAACTTCACCCCCGAGGACTGGGAAGGCTTCCAGAAACTCGTTGCAGCCAGCAACATTCAGGACAAGGACCTCATCCTCAGCGTCCTCTCGATGTACAAAGATCCCGAGCAGCGCGAGCGTGAGATCCGCAACCTCTCAAGCGTATTCGATCAGCTTGCCGACGAGATCCTTCCCCAGCTCCGTTACTCACGCATCACAGCCAGCGTGAACGTAATCGGCAAGAGCGACGACGAGATCAATCAGGCTTACAACACCGACCCCTCGACCCTCACTGTCGACGAACTCCTCTATGCCGCCACCCTCACCGACGACCTCGGCCGAAAGAAGGACATCTACACCGCCGCCACTCGTCTCTTCCCCAACGATTACCGTGGCTTCAACAACCTCGGTAAGGTTCAGTATCAGCAGGGCGACTATGACGCCGCCATGGCAAGCTTCAAGAAGGCTGCACGCATCGACGCCAACGCACCCGAGTCGCAGATGAACCAGGGTCTCGTAGCGCTCGTCAACGACGACCTCCGCGCCGCCAACAACGCGTTCGGTAAGGCCGCCGGTCTCGATGACCTCTCGCCCGCCCTCGGTCTCCTCTACCTCAAGCAGGGTGACGTCAAGGCCGCTGTCAAGGCTTTCGGTAACGACAAGAGCAACAACGCAGCTCTCGCACAGATCCTCAACAAGGACTACAGCACTGCCAAGAGCACCCTCGCCGCAATCGCAGCACCCGACGCCACCACTTATTATCTGACCGCAATTCTCGGCGCACGCACAGGTAACGAGCAGATGGTGACATCAAACCTCCGTCAGGCTGTCAAGCTTGACAAGAGCCTTGCAGCTCAGGCCGCCAATGACCTTGAGTTTGCTCGCTACAACATCTCAAAGGCTCTCTGATAAAGATCCCGCCTGTCTGCGCAAGCGACAGACCGACATAGCCCACGGCCGGGCCGGACACTGCCTTGTGTCCGGCCCGACTCTTATTTTAAGCGCAATTTGACGAAAAATTGCATTAATCCCGCGCAAAAATTGTAACTTTGCACTCACAAGCCCGCGCGGGCCTCACAAAACTTTAAAATCATGGAACCCACCGCCCCCTCACCTACACACATAGATGCAATCGTGGACAAGTTGTGCAGTCTCGACGACATGCACCACGTCTGTCCCGAACGTCGCCATGAGGGTCAGCCGGTGCTATCCAACCAGTCAGTCGAGCGCATAGTCCAACTCGCGTCCGGCCTCCTTTTCCCCGGATTTTTCAACGACTCTATCGAGTCACCGTCAGTGCTGCGGTCAATGCTCACACTCGCATGTCACGAGTTGCGCAATCTGCTGATACATCAGATTACGGCCTGCTTCTGCTTTGCCGACACCTCATGCTCCACCCCGCTGCGTGACATCAATCAGCGGGCCGAAGCTGCGAGCGACAAATTCATATCCCTCCTCCCGGATCTGCGCAGGACACTCGACACCGACATCGACGCCACCTATCTCGGCGATCCCGCAGCCACATCGACCCACGAGGTACTCGTGTGCTATCCCGGTCTGCGCGCCACTATCAGCTATCGCATAGCCCACTCCCTGCTCAAGCTCGGAGTCCCCATCCTGCCCCGCATGATCTCCGAACTCGCCCACTCGGCCACCGGCATAGACATACACCCCGGCGCTGAGATAGGCGAAGGATTCCTGATAGACCACGGCACCGGTGTCGTGATCGGAGCCACGGCCATCATCGGCAACAATGTAAAACTGTATCAGGGCGTGACGCTCGGCGCACGCAGTTTTGTCACCGATGACTCCAACAACCCCGTCAAGGGGATACCCCGTCATCCCATCATCGGTGACGATGTGGTCATCTACTCCAACACCACCATTCTCGGCCGTGTCACCATCGGTCGCGGTGCAGTAATCGGCGGCAACCTCTGGGTGGCACGCGATGTGGCTCCCGGCGAAAAACTCGTTCAGGCCCGTGCCGATAATTTCCGATCATCAATAAGCTAAACAATATATTACCCCTATTAACTCCCTATACAAGCCATTATGTCACAGAAATTTGAAATGGTAGCCAAGACCCTCAAGGGTCTGGAAGATGTCCTGGCCGAGGAGCTCCGTAACCTCGGAGCCGAAAATGTCGAGCCCGGATGCCGGATGGTATCATTCGAGGGCGACCTCGCCATGATGTATCGTGCCAACATCTGTTGCCGCACAGCACTGAGCATCCTTCGTCCCATTTACAAATTCATGGCCTCCGACCCTGACACCCTCTATGAAATGGTTAAGGAGTACGATTGGGGCAATATCCTCACTCTCGGCAAGACATTCTCTATCGACACCACCACACACTCCAACGAGTTCACCCACTCGCGGTTTGTAACCTATCGTGTCAAGGATGCCATCGTCGACTGGTTCAAGGACCGTTACGGCGCTGACAAGCGTCCGGGTGTACGCCTCAACGATGCCGATGTGATGATCAACGTGCACATCGACGGCACACGCATCACCCTCTCGCTCAACTCGTCGGGCGAATCGCTGCATAAACGCGGATGGCGCGTGGCCCAGACCGACGCCCCCATCAATGAGGTACTCGCGGCCGGCATCATCCTCAAGAGCGGTTGGCGCGGTGAGACACCCTTTGTCGACCCGATGTGCGGCTCTGGCACTTTCCTCATCGAGGCTGCCATGATCGCTGCAGGCATCAAGCCCGGATCGTATCGCGACACATGGCCCTTCGCCACATGGCGTGACTGGGATCCCGAGCTCTTCGAGAGCGTACTTCACGAAGGTGATGACGAACTGCGCGAAATCCCCTTCAAGATCTACGGCACCGACATCTCCCCTAAAGCTATAGACATCGCCGAGCGCAACATCCTCTCGGCCGGCGTAGACGAATATATCAATCTGCGGGTGCGCCCGCTCCAGCATTGGGACGAGGCTCCGGCCGACGGCATACCCGGCGTTCTCGTCACCAATCCACCTTACGGCGAGCGCCTGAAGTCGGAGGATATCGAAAACCTCTACCGCACGCTCGGCACAAAACTCAAGAAGGTATTCTGCGGCTATCACTCATGGGTCATCTCATCCAATGAGGATTGCCTCGCATGCATAGGACTCACCCCATCGCTGCGCGAACAGCTCCAGAACGGAGGACTCGACTGCGAACTGCGCGAATACATCAGCTTCGAAGGCACAAAGAGTGAATTTCGCGCATCAGGTGGCACCATCAAGGGTGACCGTCCGGCCAAGAGCGAGAAGAGCCGTTACAACCGCAAGTCCGACTCGGAATGGACCCGCGATGCCCGCAGCAAAGGCATGGGCGGCAAGCGTGGCGACCGTCAGCAGGGACCGCGCCGAGGTCTGCCCAAGGACAACGCACTGAGCGAGAAATATCGTCCCAAGAAAGGCGGATACGCACGCAACGAAGAGCGTCGCCGCAAATTCAAGGAGGAGACCGCACGCATGGGCGAGCGATATGACTCTATGCAACGTTCCGAGGCCGAAGAACTCCTGTCACGCCGCCGCAACATTCATGCGCTCAAGAGCCTCGGCGAGACTCCCAAGATGCCTTCCATCCCCGCATCCGAAGGACCCTTCATGCGCACACGCCGTCGCTGGAAACGCCCCGACAACGAAGGCAACAACAACGAATAATCCAGATCTATGTCAATTCAATCCACACTCAATACACTTAGATATCCCGTGAGCTCACAACCCGAAAAAAGCCCCTTCAACGCAGGCGAGACACTGCAGGAAAAGACCAATACTCTCAACGTGCTACTCCTCGGCTCAGGCGGCCGCGAATGCGCGCTGGCATGGAAAATCTCACAGAGCCCTATGCTCCGACACTTCTACATCGCCCCGGGCAACGGCGGCACAGGTGCTTACGGAGAAAATGTGGACCTCTGGCCCCTCGATTTCCAAGCCATCGAGACCTTTGCCAAGGAGAAAGAGATCGACATGATCGTCGTCGGCAACGAAGACCCACTCGTGGCCGGTATCTACGACTATTTCAGCGCCCGCGAAGGCTCGCCCCTCATCGTCGGCCCCTCACAGGCCGGTGCCGCGCTCGAAGGCAGCAAGGATTTCGCCAAGCAGTTCATGGTGCGCCACAACATCCCCACCGCACGCTACCGCAGTTTCACAGCCGAGACCGTCGAGGAGGGTGAAAAGTTTCTCGAAGAGCTCCGTCCCCCCTACGTACTCAAGGCCGACGGACTCGCAGCCGGCAAGGGCGTACTCATCATCGACTCGCTCGACGAGGCCAAGAAATCACTGCGCGAGATGCTGTCAGGCATGTTCGGCAAATCATCCGCTACAGTAGTCATCGAGGAGTTCCTCAAAGGCATCGAATGCTCGGTGTTCGTACTCACCGACGGCAATGGCGGCTATCGCATACTACCCGTAGCCAAGGATTACAAACGCATCGGCGAGGGTGACACCGGCCCCAACACCGGCGGCATGGGTGCTGTCAGCCCTGTGGCATTTGCCGATGACACATTTATGAAGAAGGTTGAGGAGCGCATCATCCTCCCCACTGTCAACGGACTTATCGCAGAAGGCATCACCTATCGCGGATTCATCTTCCTCGGGCTCATCGAGGTAGAGGGCGAACCGATGGTCATTGAGTACAACGTGCGTATGGGCGACCCCGAGACCGAAGTCGTGATGCTCCGCATCGCCTCTGACCTCCTGCCCCTGCTCGACGCGGCCGCACGCGGCAACCTCGGCGACATGCCGCTCGACATCGACCCGCGCTATGCCACTACTGTAATGGTTGTCTCGGGCGGATACCCCGGCTCCTATCCCAAGGGCAAAGTCATCACCGGCACCGACAAGTGCGGCGATGCAATACTGTTCCACGCCGGCACCAAGCTCGATGCCGACGGCAATCTGCTGACATCGGGTGGACGCGTCATCGCATGCAGCTCGTACGGAGCTGACATCGACGAGGCCCTCGAAGGTTCGTTTGCCGCAGCAAACGCACTCACTTACGAAGGCAAATACTTCCGCCGCGACATCGGTGCCGATCTCAAGGCCATCGAGCGTCTCCGCCGATAAACACTCAATCTCAAATACCCGGAAATGACCCGCAAAGAGACCCGCTTCACCAATATCCTCCGCTCACGCGGAGTCGGTCTCATCCTATCCTTTATCGGAGTGTGGATGACGTGGCGGTGTCTCCCGTCGATAACGCCCGCAGGATGGCTCGGAACATTCCCCGAGCTGTCCTGCGTGGCCAATATCTCCGTCATCATGGCCACGGCACTGGTGATGATTGGCATCAACCGCACCTTCACGCTGCTGCGTACACTGTCGGTATTCTTTGCCGCCTACTTTATCTTCATCACGTGTGCCACACCCGGCGTGGCAGGAGTCCTCAGCCCGTCATCATTGCTCGCAGGCATAGTCATCTGGTGCATGGGCATACTCTTCACCCTCTATCACCAGCGCCGCAGCGACCGACGCATCTTTCTGATCTTCTGCCTGCTCAGTGCCGGCACGATGGTCGACTGGAGATTCCTCTTCTACGTCCCGGTCTTCTTCGTGGGTATGGTGCAGATGCGCATACTGCGTTTCAAAAAAATTATCGCAGCCATCATCGGCCTCATCACCCCGCCGTGGATAGTATTCGGTCTTGACCTTATACCCATCACTCATTTCAGGCTGCCGCACATATTCTTCACCCCGCCCACATTGCTGCTGGAGACACCCGGCTCATGGCCATTCCTCTGTACGGTACTGTTCACTATGGTGACAGGATTCGTGTTCGGCTCCACATCATTGCTCCGCATACTCGGATTCAATGCGCGGGCGCGAGCCTACAACGGCTTTCTCGCGATGCTCGGCATCTACACGGGTGTACTTGCCATTATCAATTTCACAGCTCTGCCCACCTACGTGACTCTGCTTAACGCCTGTGTGGCCATGCAGGTAGGACACTTCTTCCGCGCCACCGCCTCACGACGTGGCTACATTCTGATTTTAACCCTCATCGCAGCCTACTCGGGTCTTTACGCCTGGGCCGCCTCATCGATATGAAAATTGTAGCAGACCGCAACATTCCGTTTATCGAACGTCCCCTCCGCACGCTCGGCGACACCATAATGCTTCCGGGCTCGGAAATCACTCCCGAGGTCATGGCTGACGCGGATATACTTCTGACCAGAACCCGCACCCGCTGTGACGCTTCACTTCTTGACGGGTCGACATGCGGATTCATCGGCACAGCCACTATCGGCACCGATCATATCGACCTCCCCTACTGTGCCGCCCGCGGCATCAGAGTGGCTAACGCTCCGGGGTGCAATGCGCCGGCAGTCGCACAATGGGTTCTCGCCGCTATACTCAGCTATTTTCCCGCTTCCCGTCCGTTATCCGACATCACGCTCGGTGTCATCGGCGCCGGACATGTAGGCTCTATATTAATAAGGTGGGCCGAGGGTCTGGGCATGCGAGTTCTCGTAAATGATCCGCCGTTACAGCAGTCGGCGCCGCATGCGTACACGTATTCGTCAATCGACGACATCGCACGCGAGTGTGATGTAATAAGCGTGCACACTCCGCTGACCCGTGGGGGCAGTCATCCGACCTATCACCTCATCGACAGCAAATTCATTTCGTCACTTCGCCACAAGCCATTAATACTCAACGCCGCACGCGGTCCGGTGACAGACACCAAGGCACTGCTCGACGGACTCGATTCAGGCCTAATCGGAGCGGTGGGCATCGACTGTTGGGAGGGGGAACCAGCCATCTCACCCGATCTGCTTGACCGTGCATTCATCGCCACGCCTCACATAGCCGGCTACTCGCGTCAGGGCAAGATACGGGCTACGGACATGGTGCTTCAGTCATTGTCGCAATATCTCGGACTCAATGAACCGCTACGGGCCGATGCTCCGGCTGTAGCACCGGTTCCCGACACGATTACTGCTGACATGGTGGCATACGATATTCTTGCTGACACCAAGGCACTTAAATCCACCCCGGCCGACTTTGAGCGTCTGCGCAACGACTACCGCCTGCGCGAAGAGCCGAAGTGCTGAAAATTTTTTTCACTATCTCCACGACATTATCGCACCATTAGGCCCTGTTTCAGTGTGTAACTTTGCATAGCAAACACACAACACCCACACTGTAACATCCCTGAATCATGCGAAAAATCACACGTCTCATCATCCACTGCACCGCCACTCCCGAAGGCCGCGAAGTAACCGTCACAGATATTGACAGCTGGCACAGAGCTCGCGGATTTGACTGCATCGGCTATCACTACGTAATTTATCTCGACGGCACCGTACATATCGGGCGTGCCGTCGGACGCATCGGCGCACACTGCCGCGGATATAATGCCGATTCAATAGGCATAGTATACGTGGGCGGACTCTCACGTGACGGTGCCACTCCGGCCGACACGCGCACACCGGCTCAGAAATCAGCACTCAGGACACTTGTCGAACAACTGCGTTCGCGCCATCCCGGCGTGACAATTCACGGCCACAACGAATTTGCGGCCAAGGCATGTCCATGTTTCGACGTAGGCGCCGAGTTCCCGGAATGAAAAAGTCGGGAGACAACCCGCCATTCCGGCCGGTCATCTCCCGACATTATCTATTAGTTCGAATCAAGCTTGATTACATAGCGATGAGCTCGTCGATGCGTGCCTTGAGGGCATCCTTCTGCTGGGCACCGGCCATGCGCAGGCTCGAAATCTGCTCGCCGTTCTTGAAGAAAAGGATGGTGGGGATAGACATGATACGATACTTCATAGCCAGATCGTTCTCCTCCTCGATATTGTACTTACCGATGACAACCTTGCCCTCATACTCCTGAGCGAGTTCCTCCACGATGGGAGCCATTCTTACACAGGGACCGCACCATGTGGCCCAGAAGTCAATAACTACGGGCTGACCCGATGCGATGATTTCATGTACGTTCTGATCTGTAAAAGTCATAATTGTAATTGTTGAATGATGTTATGAATGATATTGGTTGATTAATCGTTGATCGTATATGATATGTTGCTGTTCTCACCCTCTTTGAGCGAATCAAGCGCCTGAACCAGCTCCTTGGTGATATGTATCCTGCGTCCCGAGGACAGATGCAGCGCACGGTTGATCGAGGGGTCGAACACCTTGAATGCCAGTTCGCCCGTCGGATTGCCGTCGCCGCTCACGCGCTCCTCGATGATCGATTTCAGCAGCTTGTTCATACCCTTGATGTCGACATTGATGGTGATATTCCTCACCAGTTTGCCCTTGACATTCTCCAGCAGCTGCATATTCATGATGTTGAACCTCACCTCCGAGTTGGCAAACCGCCGCTGATACTGCCCGGTGATAAGTATAGGTGTTCCCGGCACTCCGTAGTTGTGGAAATCGAAATAGGTCTGTCCGAAGAGCATAAACTCCACACTGCCCGTATAGTCCTCGATCTTCATTATGCCGAACGGGCCCTTCTTGCCCTGACGGGTCTGAAAATCGATCACCATACCGCCGAGACGTATATCTGTGCCCTCGACAGGCTCGCGCTCGTTAAACTCCTTGATCGTGCATCCGAGTCCGTAGGTGAGATCCATGTAATACGGATCAAGAGGGTGAGCCGACAGATAGCGGCCTACGAGTTCGCGCTCCTTCTCCAGCTTGGTCACCATAGGCCATTCCGGAGCAGGGGTCACCGGCGGACGGCCGGCTGTCGACATCTCTGCATCGTCGCCGAACAGTGACATGGCCGACGACATCTTGTCGTTCTGGAACGCCTGTCCGTAACGCACCAGCTGCTCGCTGAAAGCCTCCCCCTTGGCATTGATCTCGAGATAATCCTCGCGCTTCATGTCAGGATAGCTGTCAAACGCGCCCGCCAGCACCAGGTTTTCAAGCGTACGGCGGTTGACCGTGCCCGACGGCACACGTTCGATGAAATCGTAGGGTGACTCATACGGACCGTTGGTATCGCGCTCGGCGATAATGGCCTTGACCACATTCTCACCGACACCCTTGATGGCAGCCAGTCCGTAACGTATGTCTCCGTGACTGTTCACACCGAAGTCCATGAAGCTCTCGTTCACGTCAGGACCGAGCACACGTATATTCATACGCTTGCACTCATCCATGAATCCCGACAGTTTGGTGATGTCCGAACGGTTGCGCGTGAGAATGGCGGCCATGTACTCGGACGGATAATTGGCCTTGAGCCATGCCGTCTGGAACGCCACCCACGAGTAGCACGTGGCGTGACTCTTGTTGAAGGCATACGAGGCAAACTTCTTCCAGTCGTCCCAGATCTTCTTGAGCACCTTGGGATCGTGACCGTTAGCCTGTCCCCCCTCCATGAACAGAGCTTCAAGCTCGTTCATCTTATCGATGAGTTTCTTACCCATCGCCTTACGCAGCGAGTCGCTCTGACCGCGTGTGAAGTTGGCCAGCAGTCGTGACAGCAGCATGACCTGCTCCTGATACACCGTCACGCCGTAAGTATCCTTGAGATACTTCTCCATGATGGGTATATCATACTCGATGGGGCTGCGGCCATGCTTACGCGCGATGAAGTCGGGGATATAATCCATCGGGCCGGGACGATACAGCGCGTTCATGGCTATAAGATCCTCGAACGTCGACGGCTGAAGTTCACGCAGATACTTCTGCATACCAGCCGACTCAAACTGGAACGTACCCACCGTATTGCCCTGGCAATACAGTTCGTAAGTCTTCGGATCGGCTATATCGATGGCATCGATGTCCACATCTATGCCTCGTGTCTTCTTGATGTTGCTTATGGCCTCCTTGATGATCGACAGCGTCTTCAATCCGAGGAAGTCCATCTTGATGAGACCCGTATCCTCGATGATCGAACCCTCATACTGGGTCACGATCATCTTATCGTTGCCCGAGGCTCCGGGATTCTTGTCCACCGCTGTCGCCACCGGCACCCAGTCGGTGATCGGGTCGCGGCAGATGATGACACCGCATGCATGCACGCCGGTGTTGCGGACGTTACCCTCCAGACGGCGGGCATATTCGAGCGTCTCGACTATAAGCGGATTGCCCGACGATAGTTCCTGTGAGAACTCGGGCACATATTTGTAGCAGTTGTTGAGATTGGTCTTGAGCGTCTTGCCGTCAGGACCGTCAGGCATACGCGCAGGCACGAGATTGGCCAGACGGTTGCTCTCGGACAGAGGCAGCTGCTCGACTCTCGCCACATCCTTGATGGCCGACTTCGAGGCCATCGTGCCGAACGTGATGATGTGCGCCACCTTGTCCTCGCCATATTTGTCGGTCACGTAATGGAGCACCTCGGCACGACCGTCGTCGTCAAAGTCCACATCAATATCAGGGAGCGATATACGGTCGGGATTGAGGAATCGTTCGAACAGCAGGTCATACTTGATAGGATCGACCTGCGTGATGCCGAGACAGTAAGCCACCACACTTCCCGCAGCCGAGCCTCGACCCGGGCCGACGGACACACCGAGTTCCTTACGTGCCACGTTGATGAAATCCTGCACGATAAGGAAGTAGCCCGGAAAGCCCATCGTCTTCATTATATACAGCTCAAAGCGTATACGCTCCTCAAGCTCGGGAGTCAGAGGTGAGCCGTAACGGCGGTCAGCGCCCTCGTATGCGAGTTTGGCCAGATAATCTGCCTCAAACTTGATACGGTACAGTTTGTCATAACCGCCGAGTTTATCGATCTTGGCCTGAGCCTTCTCCGGACTCAGCACCACGTTACCGTTCTCATCCTGAGTAAACTCGTCAAACAGGTCTTTCTCCGTGATGCGCCGGCGATACTCCTCCTCGGTGCCGAACTCCTTTGGTATCTCAAAGAACGGCATGATCGGCGCATGGTCTATTGAATAGACCTCCACCTTATCTATTACCTCCAGCGTATTCTCAAGAGCCTCGGGCAGATCGGAGAATATCTCGGCCATCTCGTCCTGACTCTTGAACCACTCCTGCTTGGTATAGCGCATTCGGTCGGCATCGGCAAGATAATTGTTGGTCGAGATACATATCAGACGGTCGTGCGACTCGGCATCCTCAGCATTGATGAAGTGCGAGTCATTGGTCGCCACAAGCTTGATGTCATGCTTGCGGGCCAGCTCTATGAGTATAGGGTTGACACGCTCCTGCTCGGCAAACGTCTCACGGTTGCCTCCCGGCAGGTCGGTCTTGTGACGCTGCAGCTCGATATAATAATCCTCACCGAACGTCTCCTTAAACCACAGCACCTGACGCTCGGCCTCCTCGGTCTGACCTGTGGCTATCAGTCGTGGTATCTCACCTCCAAGACATGCCGAGCACACTATCAGACCCTCGCGATGCGCGGCCAGCGCCTGCTTGTCGGTACGCGGATGGTGATAGAAACCCTCGGTGTGAGCCTGTGAGACTATTTTTATGAGATTCTTATAGCCCTTGAGATTTTTGGCAAGCACCACAAGATGACGACCCTTGTCCGACTTGTCGCCGCGATCGGTGAGCGAACCTTTAGCCACATACATCTCACAGCCGAATATCGGCTTGAACTTGATCTTCTGCTCAAGCTTGGCTATCTCGGCCTCGATCCCGGCACGCTCCTCATCCGTAGCTGATGCCAGACGCTCGCGGGCCTCTTCGAGTTTACCCTTGTATTTCTTCTTGACCTTACCCACATAATTGGCCAGTTCCTTGACGCCAAACATATTGCCGTGATCGGTAAGCGCCATGCCGGGCATGCCGAGGTCCATAGCCTTGTCGACAAGCCCCGTCACGGATGCCTGACCGTCAAGCAGGGAATACTGACTGTGAACGTGTAGATGTACAAACTGGTGTGTCATGCAGGTATCAGAAATGAGAGCTAAAAAAAATCGGATTCAAAGATACGCATTATTCCCCAACCATTCCCCAACCGACCATCTAAAAAATGCTAAAAATACTCACCCTATATCATCGCCTGACCCGTAACATACGTCAGGACCCCTATTCAAAAATCTTTTTGATAGATTATTCTGCTATTCGGCATCAGGATTTTGCACAATCAGCATGTTTTTCTTAATTTTGTAGCGGATTTATACAATTTCAAGAATATTTTTCTTTTTATGGAGATTAACAGACTGAGAGGTATGGGGGTGGCGTTGACCACACCGTTCCTGCCCGACGAGTCAATCGACTTTGACACACTCGACTTCCACATCGACTATCTTGTCGAGTCGGGAGCCGACTATATCGTAGCGCTCGGCACCACCGCCGAGACTCCAACCCTCACACGTGAGGAAAAGAAAAAGCTTGAGAAACATATCCTTGACCGCGTGGCCGGACGCATACCCGTAGTCGTAGGCATAGGCGGCAACAACACCCGCGCCATCGCCGAGGAACTGCGTGACACCGAGCGCATCGGCGAATTTGCCGCCATCCTCTCGGTAGTCCCCTACTATAACAAGCCCACACAGGAGGGTATGTACCGTCACTTCTCGGCCATCGCCGAGGCAAGTCCCATACCCGTTATCCTATACAATATCCCCGGACGTTCGGGCGTAAATATGGAGGTGGACACCATCATCCGGCTCGCACGCCAATACCCCGACAAAATTATCGGCGTCAAGGAGGCATCGGGCAATATGGATCAGGCAGCCCTGATCATCACACGCCGCCCCAAAGGCTTCCTCGTACTATCGGGTGACGACTCATTGGCCCACACAATGATAGCAAAAGGAGGCGACGGAGTTATATCTGTGTTAGGCAACGCATATCCGCGTGAATTTACCGAGATGATACACCTAAGTCTCGACCCCGAGCGGCATGACGAGGCCACACCGTTACACCAGCGGTTCTCGGCACTATACTCACTGCTGTTCAAGGACGGCAACCCCG
Source organism: Bacteroides sp. (assembly GCA_014802015.1). Classification (GTDB taxonomy): domain Bacteria; phylum Bacteroidota; class Bacteroidia; order Bacteroidales; family Muribaculaceae; genus Duncaniella. Next base: position 26,634 of record JAAVDB010000001.1, on the reverse strand, counting down.
CCGGCATCAAATGTCTGCTGCACCACATCTTCCCCCGTTACAACGAAGTGTTGCGTCTCCCCCTTGTCCCCGCCACCGACATCACCCGCACCCACCTCGGTCAGGAACTGCTGTAAATATCTATTAACCATATAAAGTGTCTGTTAATAATCCTCTTAGCGGACACTTTTTTAGAGCCGTTCGACAATGAATGTTAAATGCAGGGTCGAACCAACTCTTATATTATCGCATTTATAAAATCTCGCCCTGAATTTTACATTTATGTAAAACATTTTTTTATATCTTTGCGTTATTACAATCAAAAGCAGCATATATGAGAGAACTCAACTCCGGTAATGTAGAGATAACCGAAAAGGAAATAATCACAGATAAAACTTTTGAGATATGAGAACTGTAAATATTTCTCTTCAAGAGATTTTCAATGAAATTCCTAAAGATAAACGGGAAGAGACACGACTGTCATTCGCCATTTCAAACAAATTGGACATTCTAATGAAAGAACGGGGTCTGAATCGCAAGCAATTGGCCGAAGCAATTGGCAAACGACCGAATGAAATAACACGATGGCTGAGTGGCGAACACAATTTTACAATTTCTACCATCTCCATGCTATCATCATTTTTCGGTCAGCCGATTATCACCGTTGTTTAGAGCCGTTCGACAATGAATGTTAAATGCAGGGCGGTCAATCGTCAGTCCAAAATGATTTTTTACTAAATTTTCCCGTTAAATGATTGCATTTGTTCTTTATTTACTAAATTTGCAGAATAAACTACAGATGTTTTATCATGGCGGACTTAAGTCCTAATACAAACGGTAATGAAAACAGGTCTGACAGCCTCGTTATCATACCCACATACAACGAGAAGGAGAATATCGCAGCCATCATAGCCGCGGTCTTTGACCTGCCCGAGCGGTTTGACATCCTCATCATCGACGACAACTCGCCTGACGGCACCGCCGGCATTGTCAAGGGACTGATGGAGCAACATCCCTCAAGGCTTCATATACTTGAACGCGAAGGCAAACTCGGACTCGGCACAGCCTATATAGCCGGATTCAAGTGGGCACTCGAACATGGCTATGAATACATCTGCGAGATGGATGCAGACTTCTCACACGCCCCCACCGACCTGCCCAAACTGCGCAAGGCATGTGCCGACGGCGCAGATGTAGCCATCGGTTCACGCTATGTGACCGGGGTCAACGTAGTCAACTGGCCAATGGGGCGCGTGCTCATGTCGTACTACGCGTCAGTCTACGTCCGCACCGTCACACGAATGCCGGTTCACGATGCCACGGCCGGATTTGTCTGCTACCGCCGCCGCGTACTCGCCGCCCTCCCGCTCGACAAGATTCGTTTCAAAGGCTATGCCTTCCAGATAGAAATGAAATTCCTGGCCTACAAATACGGCTTCAGGATCGTAGAGGTACCTATCGTTTTCGTCAACCGCGTGCTCGGCACCTCCAAGATGAGTTCCGGAATATTCAGCGAAGGCTTCTTCGGAGTGTTGCGGCTAAAGTGCAGCAGTCTTTTCACCCGTTACCCTGACTACAGCAACGTTAAGGCATGAGCACCAGACTATTTTATAACGCACAGTTAGTCAACGAGGATGACGTGACACTCGGCTGGCTCCTCACCGATGGCGACAAGATCGCACGCATCGGCGCAGGTCAACGTCCCGACGACATCACGGCCGACGAAGAGCTTGACTGTCAGGGAGCCTACCTCATCCCCGGAGTTATCGACACTCACGTTCATTTCCGCGACCCGGGTCTTACCGAAAAGGCTGACATGGCCACCGAGAGCCGTGCAGCTCTGGCAGGTGGCGTAACGTCATTCGTCGACATGCCCAACACCAGGCCGGCCACCGTCAGCATGGATGCCGTAGAGGATAAACTGGCACGCGCCGCACAAGTGTCGGCCATCAATTACGGATTCTTCATCGGCGCGACTAACGACAATATTGACACACTTCTCACAGCCGACTACTCACGCACAGCCGGCATTAAACTGTTTCTCGGCTCATCGACCGGCAATATGCTCGTCGATGACGACAATACACTCGTCACACTTTTTGACCGCGCTCCGGCACTCATAGCCGTGCATGCCGAGGACGAGGCCATAATACGCGCTGCCCGCGAACGTCTCTCGGCCGAATATCCCGACGGCATACCTGTCGAGATGCACCCCGACGTGCGCCCGCGCGAAGCATGCATCGCAGCGACACGCCATGCCATCAATCTGGCGGAACGCTCCGGTGCAAGGGTGCACATCTGTCACATATCCACGGCCGAGGAGCTCCGCCTCATAGCCGAGGCCAAGGCCCGAGGTGTCAAGGTCACGGCCGAGACATGTCCGCAATATCTGATGTTTGACCGTAACGACTTCCTGAGACTCGGCGCACGCATCAAGTGCAATCCTGCCATCAAGGAGCCGTCCGACCGTATAGCCCTGCTGCGCCAGCTGCGTCCGGGCGGAGTGATCGACACCATCGCCACCGATCACGCACCGCATTTGCCCGAGCAAAAACAGGGCAATGCACTCACGGCTGCCTCGGGCATGCCTATGGTGCAGTTCTCGCTTACCGCAATGCTTGACCTCATGTCATCCGATCCTGAAGCCGAAGGGGTAGACATCGCAAGGATAGTCCGTCTGATGTGTCACGCACCGGCAAGTCTGCTCGGCATCGACCGCCGCGGTTATCTGCGCGAAGGATATTATGCCGATCTGGCCATAGTCAGGCCCCTCCCCATGCCAGGCCATCGCGTCACGGATTCAGAGGTCGTGAGCCGTTGCGGATGGACACCGCTCGACGGCCGCACACTCGGATGGGAAGTGGTCGACACCATCGTCAACGGAGGCACAGGTCCCCGACAGCTCGCATTTATCCGTCAATAGACCTGAAGCCCGCAACACCTGAACTTACCAAATAACCTTAAATATAAATCCTTAAACGATAGTAAATACCATTTAAATCCGATTAACCGAACAACCCTACAATCTCTCACTCAATTCTAAAAACAAATATTCAAGTAATTACAATCTGATAACAATCCGATTATGTTAGACAAAACCAACGTCAAGACCCTCGACAAGGTAGTGGTACGTTTCTCGGGCGACTCGGGTGACGGAATGCAGCTTGCGGGCAACATTTTCACTAACGTTTCGGCCGGACTGGGAAACTCCGTATCCACCTTTCCCGACTATCCCGCCGATATGCGCCCGCCACAGGGTTCACTCAGTGGCGTATCAGCCTTCCAGGCAAGTGTCGGAAAGGGTGTACACACCCCGGGCGACCAGTGCGACGTACTCGTAGCTATGAATCCCGCCGCTCTCAAGCGCGGTTACAAAAACCTCAAACCGGGCGGAGTAATTATAGTCGACATTGACTCGTTCAACGAAGCCGGCCTGAAAAAAGCCCTCTTCGAGACTGACGAACCGTTCAAGGAACTCGGTATCAACGCCCAGATCATCGAGGCTCCCGTCACATCGATGACCAAGGCCGCCCTCGCCGACAGCGACATGGACGTCAAGGCTGTACTCAAGTGCCGCAACATCTTTGCTCTCGGACTCGTATGCTGGCTCTTCGATCGTCCCATCGAAGGTGCACTCAAGCTCCTCAAGAATAAATTTGCCAAGAAACCCGCCATCTTCGAGGCTAACTCCAAGGTGATCCGCGCGGGTTACGACTACGGTCATAACATACACGCGTCCGTATCGACATTCCGCATCGAGAGCGACTCAGCACGCCCCGGTGTCTACACCGACGTCAACGGCAACACCGCTACGGCATGGGGATTCATCCTCGCGTCGGAGAAGTCGGGACGCCCCCTCTTCCTCGGTTCATATCCCATCACACCGGCTACCGACATACTCCATGAATTAGCCAAGCGTAAAGACCTCGGTGTCAAGGCTTGCCAGATGGAGGACGAGATAGCGGGCGTATGTTCTGCCATCGGAGCCGCATACGCAGGCGACCTCGCCGTGACATCGACATCCGGCCCCGGCCTCGCGCTAAAGAGCGAAGGCATCGGCCTCGCAGTCATGGCCGAACTCCCGCTCGTGGTTGTAGACGTGCAGCGCGGCGGCCCCTCAACAGGTCTCCCCACCAAGACCGAGCAGACCGACCTCCTTCAGGCACTCTATGGACGCAACGGCGAGTGTCCTCTCGCAGTTGTGGCTCCCGTATCGCCCACCGACTGCTTCACAATGGCATTCGAGGCCTCACGTATAGCCATCGAGCACATGACCCCCGTCATCCTGCTCACCGACGCCTTCATCGGCAACGGCTCATCGGCATGGCGTGTGCCCGAGGCCGAGGATTATCCCGAGATCCGCGTACCCTACGTGCCCGAGGACAAGAAGGCTGACTGGCGCCCCTATCACCGCGACCCCGAATCACTCAGCCGCTACTGGGCTATCCCCGGCGAGGAGGGTCTGCAGCACCGTCTCGGCGGTCTTGAGAAGGATTCAGACACAGGCGCTATCTCAAACGATCCCGTCAACCACGAGAAGATGGTACTGCTGCGTCGCGAGAAGATCGCTCGCATCGCCAACGACATCCCCGAGCAGGAAGTGCTGTGCGACGTTGATGCTGACACTCTCCTCATCGGCTGGGGAGGTACATACGGACACCTCTATCAGGCAGCCGAGGATCTCAATGCCGCCGGCAAGCGCATAGCGTTCACACAGTTCCGCTACATCAACCCGCTGCCCCGCAACACTGCCGAAATCCTCAACCGCTACAAAACCATCATCGTGGCCGAACTTAACACCGGTATGTTCGCCGACTATCTCCAATCAAAATTCCCCAATCTCGACATCCGACGCATCAACAAGATTCAGGGTCAGCCATTCCTCGCACAGGAAGTCGTTGACGGCGTCAACAAAATAATGGAGGGCAAATAATCATGGAAGATACAAAATTCACCCCCGCAAACTATAAGAGTGACCAGGCCGTGCGCTGGTGTCCCGGCTGTGGAGACCATGCTATCCTCAACACACTCCATAAGGCTATGGCAAGCATCGGTGTCCCGCCCCACAAGATGGCGGTGATCTCAGGCATCGGATGCTCGTCACGTCTCCCCTACTACATGAACACCTACGGCTTCCACACCATCCACGGACGTGCGGCGGCCATCGCCACAGGTTTCAAGGTAGCCCGTCCCGACATGACCGTATGGCAGATCTCGGGCGACGGTGACGGACTCGCCATCGGCGGCAACCACTTCATCCATGCCGTACGCCGTAATATTGACATCAACATCCTGCTGTTCAACAACAAGATATACGGTCTTACCAAGGGCCAGTATTCACCCACGAGCGACCGCGGATTCGTGTCCAAGTCATCACCCTACGGCACCACCGAGGATCCGTTCATCCCCGCAGAGCTGGTATTTGGCGCGCGCGGCAACTTCTTCGCACGCTCGATCGACGTAGAGCTTCAGACCAGCCAGGAGGTACTCGCCGCCGCCCAGCTTCACAAGGGCACATCGGTGGTCGAGATTCTCTGCAACTGCGTGATCTGGAACCACGGCATCCACAATGACATCACCGACCGCGAACATCGTGCCGAGCGCACCATCAAACTCGTCCACGGCGAGAAGATGCTCTTCGGCAAGGATAAGGAGTTCGGACTCGTTCGTGACGGATTCCTCCTCAAGGCCGTCAAGGTGGGTGAGGACGGATATACCATCGATGATGTGCTCGTGCACGACGCACACACTCCGTCCAACTTCCTGCACCAGCAGCTCGCCATGATGGACGGCCACAGCCTGCCTCTGGCTATCGGTGTGATCCGCGATGTCGACGCACTCGCCTACGACGAGGAGATCGAAAAGCAGGTGGCTGAAGTGCGTGCCCGCAAGAACTTCTCATCTCTCCGCGACATGGTGCTCGCAGGCGAGACCTGGACTGTAGAATAAAAATTCACCATCACAACCTATAACCGGCCCGGGGTGCCACTACCGACACCTCCGGCCGGTTAATTTATATCCCTACATCATTCCCGCCTCACATAAACGTCACCGACAGTGTTGCAGTTACTCCAAAAAGCATTAACTTTGCCGGGAATATGAATTACAGCAACTCCGACAGACCACGTATCGATTTCGCCATATTCTGGGCTATAGTCAGCATAGCATACGCCCTGATATTCGACGGGATAGAGTTTTACGGATCGCCCGTCTCCGGGCTGAAAGGTCTTGTCATGCTTGTCATGCAATGGGGAGTCGTCTCAGTGGCGGCCTCATCAGTGATAGGACTTCTTGCCCTCAATCGCCGGATATTCGCCATTCTCTTTCCCATACTTATCGGACTATCGTCCATAGCCGCCTATTTCAAGCTCACACTCGGTGTCTCGATAACTCCTGCCGCCGTGGAACTCGCTGCGGTCAACGGAGTCGCCACTTGGGCGTCGGTAATCTCACCGATGCTTGTCATCATCATCATTGCGGGTATAGCCGCAGGTATAAGCGTAGCATACCTGAGATGGACCAAGGTAATACCTCCCCGACGGAGCGTTATATGGTGTGCGGCATTTGTAATTGTGATGATCACCCCCTTACGGTTCGTCGGATCATTCCGCGCACCGGTGACCGCCCGCATGCCTTACTCATTCTGGGCCGCGACCAATGATTACCTTAACTCACGTAAGAAAGTGGTCGAGATACGCGATACGTTTACTGACACACCATCCGAATGCCTGACGGACTCACTGACCGTACTGGTTGTGATAGGCGAATCGCTCCGCCCCGATCACCTGAGCATAAACGGATACTCACGTCCCACCACTCCGCATCTTGAGGCGGAGTCAACACTCGTATCTCTCCACGATGTATGGACCGACGCATGCTACACTCATCTGAGCGTACCGCGCATCATGACCCGTGCCGAACGCTCCGATCCCGACCGCGCTTACTCCGAACAGTCGTTTATTACACTGTTCCGCAAGGCGGGCTTCGACACGGCATGGTTCTCCAACCAGGACATCTCGGACACATACGTCTACTTCATGCACGAAGCGGACACCCTCGTCCACTGCAATCCCGCCCGATCGCTGTACGACTACGGTAAATGGCTGGATACAGACATGCTGCCCGACATCAGCCGATTTGTCAATAGCAGCGAGACACGCCGGCTCGCGGTGATACATACCATCGGCTCACACTGGTGGTACAGATCACATTATCCCGACTCACTGGCCGTGTTCCGCCCCGAGATCGACAGCCGCATCGTCAGCGAACTCTCGCGCGAAGCGATGATCAATTCGTATGACAACTCGATTCTTGCCACCAGCCATTTCCTGAGCAAGCTGATGGATCAGGTCAGAGACGGGTGTGCGTTGATAATTTTCATCTCCGATCACGGAGAATCTCTGGGCGAAGAAGGGCGATACCTGCATGCCGTAGAGGCTGACGAACTGCATCACACAGCATGTTTCGTATGGTATTCACATGAATTTGGCCGCCGCTTTCCTGAGAAAATCACGGCTCTGAATGCCAACAGCAACAATCCGTGGACTACTGATATGATATTTCATTCAGCTCTTGACGGAGCAAGTATAACAACACCGGCACTAAATGCCCGAATGTCCATATTCCAACAATGAATCCTCTGAAAAACCAACGCATAGGTTGGATTGACTACACGAAGTCGATCGCAATCTTTTTTGTGATACTGATACATACCCACTGCAACGATGCCGTTACAGTCACGCTGAAGAGTTTCACAATGCCGATATTCTTCTTTGTCTCAGGATTTCTGTTCTCACGCGAACGCAATCCGGACTACGGGGCATTCGCTGTCAAGCGATTCAGACAACTCGTAGTGCCGTATATCTGGATCAACGCCGTCGCATACGTCGCGTGGCTTCTGGTTCTGCGCCATTACGGTGCTGACAGCGATGCGGGCACTGCGTGGCATGAGCCGCTGATAGCCGCGGCATTGGGCTTACCGTCGGGACTCTCTCACGACATCCCGCTATGGTCACTGCTCTGCTTCTTTGTGGTCGAGATGGTGTACTATCCTTTACAGCGGAGTCTTATCAAAAATGATGCCGTGATAGCACTGATATTTTTCATTGTCGCCTCGGTTGTCGCGCTCCTCAGTCCCCAAGGGCCGCCGGAACTTCCGCTGTCACTCACACCTTCGTTGACGGCTATGATATTCTATGCGCTCGGTCATCTCGCCAGCGTGAACCGACAGAAACTTGAGGGTATGTGGCGTCCTAACCTGGTGTTAATGCTGACCGGAGTGCTGATGGTCGCCGCAGGTGTGACATTCAACACTCCCGTAAGCTTTTTCATCGGCAAGACAGGCAATCCGATCTTCTTTATCATCGGTGCCACAGGTGGTATTCTGTCGATGATACAGATTTCAGTTATTCTCAGCAGTATCAAAAAAGATCCGGGAATCATCCGATTCATCTCACGCGGCACACTTATCATCTGCGGTTTCCACCTGCTTGCATTAGCCGGTATCAAAGGCATACTGATGTTCGGATTCGGCATCGATCCGTCCATACTCACGGTCGGATTGCTGAGAGGTATTGCCATGAGCATCGGCGCATTGGTGCTATGCATGCCGATTATATGGTTTATAGAGCGCTATGCACGCTTCTTAGTGAGCAAATAGAAGGGAATAACGTATGTCCATAAGTAATTCTTGAAAATTAATTTATATTATATGTGAGATTTATTTTGAGATAAAATCCATGAATGAAGAAGGTATTTCTTTCTCGACAAGCTCGAAAGCTACAAGTCGGTCAATGTTATAATAAACGACTGATGAACGAGTGGATTTTAGTCAAAATAAAGCCACAGAGAATATAAAAGTCGTTCAAGGGCTACTTATGAAAAAACTTATTGACGATAAATTTTCAAGAGTTACTTGTATGAAAAAAACATTATTATTGCCGGCCATTGCGGCATGTCTATGTTGGACGACAGCTTGCTCGGACCCGGCCGGAAAAACCGGCGGACAGAGCATGATGTCCGGCACCGAAACCACTGACACCCCCGACTCTGCTCAGAACAGCGACCTTGAGAAGATGAAACAGGATTACAGGATGATGCTACAGCATCTCACGATCGCAGAGGATTCAACTGGTTACATATTTGAGCTGACTGAGGCCGAGGCCGTAAAAGCAGGTATAGACAAAATACATTACGACGAACTGTCCACAAATATCAAAATCACCAACGCCAGTATCAGAGAAAGCATCGATGAGGGTGAGAAAATCGAACTTACCGACCCGCAGGAACTGATAAAGAATCTTGACAGATTCTGAGTGGACTTTGAGCCGCTTATATACATGACAACGGCCTGCATGACGGGATAAACCATGCAGGCCGTTGTCGTGAGCGGATGCTCCGCTCATGCGCCGTTTGACGGACGATTATTTCTTCTTGGAAGATTTCTTTTTGGTTGTTCTACGCTTTGACGCAGTGGTCTTACGCTTGGCAGGGGTGTATTTCTGCGGCGTTCCGTAGGTCTTCTTGTCGAAAGCGAACACGTCCTTGTGAGGCACACCGTTCTCAAAGTCAATGATGGCATTGGGATTGATGGGAATACCCATGTAGCGTGTCTCGAAGTGGAGGTGAGCGCCGGTGCTGCGTCCCGTGTTACCACCCAATGCGATAGGATCGCCGGCCTTGACTACCTGATTAGGCTTGACGAGGAAGCGACTGAGGTGACCGTAGACGGTCTCCATACCGTTGGGGTGACGCATCACGACATAGTAGCCGTACCCGCGACCCTCATACTTGGTAAGACGAATCTTGCCGGAGAATGCGGCGCGCACGGTGTCACCGACCTGAAGTTTGAGGTCAACGCCATAGTGATTGCGACGGAAACGTGCACGGTAACCGTAATCCGAGGTCTTATGACCGGGACAGGGGGTGTGGTATTCCGACACGTCGATATTCTGATGTTCGGGCACTACGGCATTGGCTCCGTAAGGATTGACGTGCTCCGAAGCCCAGAATTCCTGGAAAATGTCACTCTCCATGTCGAGCATTTCACGCTGCTTGACCTGATTGAGGAGCAGATCGTTGTTCTCAATCTTGAAGGGGTTGATCGAAGAGGACTGTTTTGCAATAAGTGTATTATGCTGATTGTCATGTGAGAGGGGCAGATGAAGTTTGCCCTGTGCCTGAGCGGCGATTCCTGACATGGCAATGATTGCTGTTGAAAATAATATCTTTAGACTGAAGGTCATAATCTGAGATTTAGGCAAGAGGATGAGATTAATAATCGGTTGAGAAGAGAATATGCAGTAGTTACTGTTATTATTTCATGGATGATGATCCGGGTCGGGGATGATCATCAAGTGTCAAACTCGTCTGTGGCGTAGAGAAATCCTTTGGTCACCGGAATGTAATCAAAGATTTCATCCGCACTGAAGAAGCGTTTGATTTCCGCCTCGGCGTCCTCGGGCGAGGAAGAGGCGTGAATGATATTTTCCTGTCCTGACATCGAGAAGTCGCCTCGGATAGTTCCGGGAGCGGCCTTACGACCGTTGGTGGCGCCGGTCATGGACCTTACCACCTGGATTGCGTCAACTCCTCTGAGGCAAAGGACTATGACAGGACTTGCAGTCATTGATGCCTCGATCGAGGGGTAGAAGGGGAGATTGAGGAGGTGAGCGTAATGCTCGCGCAGAATCTCGGGAGAGAGTTGCATCATCTTCATACCGGCAATTATGAGCCCTTTGGCTTCAAACCGGGCGAGCACCCGGCCTACGAGACCACGCTCAATTGCTGATGGCTTGAAGATGACAAGAGTCTGCTGCATCATTTGTTTAACTTTTATTTAGAATTAATTTTCTTACTATTCAAATTTAGTCATTTTGAGCATATTATCAAAATCGAGACTATCAATCGTAGCCGTGATTTGATAATATCCTCAATTCAATCGCGGTCATTACTCTAACTTACAAAGGTTTACGCAAAAGTGTGAAAATAACATAAAAAAGTTCAATACAATTTTACACAACAACTACACTGTGAATTTATGTAAATTATTGTAATCACATCACTATTAATTTTAACACTCTTGGGGTATCGACTGTAATCAGAATCCGTATACAACCGACCTTACGACAGGTAGTTGTATACGGACCATATTACATGATGGCATGCGGAGCCTTAATCTCCGCAGCTGTCAGTCACTTCTTATTCTTTGCCTTTTCGAGCTGCTTTTCGATAGCCTCGATGGCCACATCGATCGCCTCTTCGAACGAGTCGGCGGTCTTATCTGCCACAAATTCATCGAGCTGAGGCACGGTAAAACGCACGATGGCCTCCTTGTTGAGAGATGTCTCGGGCTTGATGACTTTGAGGGATATATCTACAAGGCTTACTGCCGGGAAACGGCGCACGATGCGGTCGACCTTCTTGTTGATAAAGGCGGTAAGCTTTTCACTGATGTCGAAATGGATGGCTTTGATGTTAATGTCCATAGTGTCCTCCTTTGTTGTTTTGTGCACGGGGGTGTGCGAGTTGATAATTATGTTTAAGGTCACGGTAAGTCACGTGAGTGTAGACTTGCGTAGATGTGAGTGATGCATGCCCCAGCAACTGCTGGACGGTCGAGAGGGGCGCTCCGTCATTGAGCATATCGGTGGCCATGGAGTGGCGCATCACGTGTGGACTCAGCCTTGAGGCGTGTGCCCCACCCTCGGCGAGCATTCGATGCACGACGTTGTAGACCATCTTGCGATAGAGAGGCTCGCCATTGTTCCTGACCATGAGCGGGGCCTCGGTATCCCGCACCGACACCTCTGTGTCGGGCGATGAGTCGCGCAAGTCGCGATAAGCATCGATGGATGCCGCGAGTTCCGGACCGAAAGGTATCACTCTTTCTTTATTACGCTTTCCAAGCACTTTTAGTTCACCCTTACGGGTGTCGACATCCGCATCTTTCAGTCCTATCAGTTCACTGCAACGCATGCCTGTCGTGTATAGAATGTCGAGTATCAACCTGTCACGCACATCGCTGAAACTATCGGCAGGAACCGGATTGTCAAGGATCGCACCGGTCTCTTCGGGCCGAATATTTACCGGAAGCGATACAGAGGGCTTGGGTAATGTCAGTCCGGCTGCCGGGCTGGATGAGATGTCGCCCCTACGCATCAGATAGCGATATAGCGCTCTCACGGCTGCAATCCTGCGGCGGATGGTGCGTGCCGACAGTCGTCGCGCCGCCATGTCGGCAACCCATAGACGCAGATCGTTGCGTGTGACATCAAGCGGACGAAATGTCTCGCCCGTATTTCCGACAGCAAAACGCTCCCATCTAGCGAGGTCGTCACGATAAGCCTCGACCGTGCAGGCCGAGTAACCGAGTTCGTCGGTTATATGTGATATGAAGCTTTCGATTTCAGTCACGACGGCAGGATGTATATTAAGTAATAAGTAACTATTGTATGCGAAGATAACTCATAAAGTTGAAAAAAGCAAGCAAAAAGCGGACAGAAAGAATATAATATATAGTAACACCAATATATAAAAGAACAGGCCCGAGCCTGATGGCCCGAGCCTGATATTTTATCAACAGTAATGTTGATTACTTGTTAGCCTTGATGGTAACGGCACGGTCAAGTGAAACGTACTCCTTGCCTTCGCCGAAGAGGTTGGCGTCGTTGGTAGTAACGTCGAGCTGAGAAGCGTTCACGCCGTTGCGGAGGAGTACACGCTCAACACCGTTGGCACGAGCCTTACGGAGACGATCGTTGATAGCGGGTGTGCCGGTGTAGTTATCAGCATAGCCACATACGGTGTACTTCTGGTTGGGGTTAGCCTTCATCACGCTTGATACAGCGTTGAGCACCTTGTTGTCTACGCGTGAGATGCGTGAGCTACCGATTGTGTAGTAGATGGTGCAGAGGGGACCTTCCTCAGCCTCAACGACGGTCTGAACGGGACGGTTGAGACAGTCACGGAGCTGACGCTCGAGATCGGCGATGCGGCCGTTAGCAGCCTGGAGGCGAGCCTCAACTTCGTCGCAGTTGGGGATTTCGGGGATGATGGGCACGATGGGTGCGCTCCAAGTGGTCTTGTTGAAGTTGTAGGTAAGACCGAGGTAAGCCTGAAGATCGATGTGGTTCTTACGGGGATCTACATAGCTAACTTCATCGGTGTAGAGACCTGCACGAACGTCGAGGTAGAGGGCGATGTGCTTGTTGAGGTTGAAGTTGTTGATGAGACCTACAGAACCGGTGAGGTTGTCATCACCGCCGCGCTCCCAACCGTCACGCATGCCTTTCTTGTCGAAAGAGGGAACATACTGCCAGTTGTAGCCTACACCTGCATAAACGATAGCGTTGTATACGCGACCGGGACGGTAGCCACACCACCAGTTGGTGAGGTTAACCATAGCGTTGAGCTGTGCACCGAACTCGTTACGACGATACTTGTCGTATGTAACGTTATCCTTGGTGAACTCGCCATACCAACCCACACCGCCATCGCGACCGAGGCCTTTGAGCTGAGTAAAGTTGGCACCTGCACGGAGACCTACGATGGGTGAGAACCACTTACCTACCCAAATACCAGCGTTGGGTGAGAAACGATCCATGAAATCACGCTGTGAATTGTCGCGGTCGAAGTAGTAGTTCATACCACCTTCAGCAGATACAAACCAGTTGCTGCTAAAGCTGTTGAAAGTGTAACCCTGTGAGGGATCCTCAACATAGACAATTTCCTGGGCGCTCTGGGCCATAGCGCTTTGACCCATGAAAAGAGCGGCTACGAAGCCAAGAAGGATACTTTTTTTCATAAATAATTAATTATTGGAAAATAGTTGAAAAATATTTTTTAGTATTAAATGTACCCCGAGAAGGGGGCTGTGATGAAACGTGGAAAAGAGCCTTATACGTCGGACACACTATAAGCCCACGTACAAATGCGAGTTCAAAGGTATAACTTTTTTTTCTAATAATCTAAATTTTGCAAAAAAAACTTTAAAAACGCACACCTTTATACCCTAATAGACCCAATTAACGCCATAAAGACTGTAACAATTTCAGAAATTGTTACAATTTTGAAACAAAAAAAATATTGAGACAGCACGTCGATTGACGAGCCGTCTCAATATTCTATTTTATACCACGTCCAAAGCGGGTTTATTTACCGATGAAGGCAAGCACACGCTCCTTGACTGCAGGTACGGTAAATCCGAACTTCTCGTCAAGGACTTTATAGGGAGCGGATGCACCGAAGTGATCGAGACCGAACACCTCGCCGTCAGATCCGACCACGCCACGCAGTGTTGAGGGCAGACCGGCTGTGAGACCGAAGGTGGGCACTCCGGGGGTGAGCACTGCCTGACGATAATCGACGGGCTGATTGTTGAAGATGCCGATAGAGGGGACTGACACTACGCGGGCGTTGAGGCCTTGCTCCTTGAGCTCGGCAGCCACGTCACACAGCAGCGACACCTCTGAGCCATTTGCCACGAGGATAACGTCGGGAGTCTGAGCCTCTACGACTGTGTAACCGCCACGACGACATCCGGCTGCGGCCTCGGCAAAACGATCGCCGGAGGCAGCGGGGAGGTCGGGCAGATTCTGACGCGAAAGCACGAGAGCCGAGGGGGTCTCGAAGTTTTCCATAGCCATAGCCCATGCTACAGATGTCTCGGCGGCGTCGGCAGGACGAAGCACGAGCATCGAGGGCTTGCCACTGAGATTGCGGAGCTCCTCCATGAGGCGGAGCTGTGCCTCCTGCTCTACGGGCTCGTGTGTGGGGCCGTCCTCACCTACACGGAATGCATCGTGAGTCCAGATGTATTTGACGGGGAGTTCCATCAGTGCGGCCATACGCACTGCGGGTTTCATGTAGTCGGAGAATACGAAGAATGTGCCGCACGCTGCTATCACGCCTCCGTGGAGCACGATGCCGTTCATAACTGCGGCCATGGTAAGCTCGGTAACTCCGGCATGAAGGAATGCGCCCGAGAAGTCTCCCTTGACGAAAGGATGTGTCTTCTTGAGGAATGCATCGGTCTTGTCAGAGTTGGCAAGGTCAGCCGACGATACAATCATATTGTTGACCTTCTCGGCAAGCACTCCGAGAACATCGGCCGAAGCCTGACGGCTTGCGATGTTAGGCTTGTGAGGAATTGCGGCCCAGTCGATAGCGGGGAGTTTGTTATCAAGGAAGGTATGAAGTTCCTCGGCAAGTGCGGGATTTGCAGCTTCCCATGCAGCCTGCTCGGCGCGACGGGCCTTGACAATCTCGCGGAGCTCGGCACGGCGTGCCTCGTAGAGAGCTTTGACGTCATCATAGATCACCCAGGGATTCTCGGGATCTCCGCCGAGATTGCGGATGGTAGCGGCAAAGTCTGCTCCGGCGGCGCTGAGGGGCTGGCCGTGGGTAGAACACTGGCCTTCGTAGTTGGATCCATCTGCCTTGACGCATCCACGCCCCATTACGGTGTGGCCTATAATTAAGGTGGGACGCTCGGTCTCGCCCTGCGCCTCGGTGATGGCCTTGGCTATCTGCTCGGGGTCGTTACCGTTGATCTCAAGCACGTTCCAACCCCATGCACGGTATTTCGCAGCCACATCTTCGGCATCAACTGCGTCAACCATGGTTGAAAGCTGTACCTTGTTGCTGTCATAGAACATGATGAGGTTGCTGAGTCCAAGGTGGCCGGCAAGACGACCTGCACCCTGCGAGATCTCTTCCTGAATACCTCCGTCCGAGATGAATGCATAAGTCTTATGACTCAACCATTCGCCAAAACGTGCGGCAAGGAAGCGCTCGGCAATGGCACATCCCACGGCCATAGTGTGACCCTGACCGAGAGGGCCGGATGTATTCTCGACTCCACGCTCGGGGTGAAGCTCGGGGTGGCCGGGTGTGGGAGATCCCCACTGACGGAACTGAGCCAGCTCGTCAACTGTGTAGTGACCGAAGAGGGCAAGGACGCTGTAGAGCATGGGCGACATGTGACCGGGATCGAGGAAGAAACGGTCGCGGCCGAGCCACTTGCCATCATCGGGATCAGTGATAAGGAACTGTGAGTAGAGCACATTCACAAAGTCGGCTCCGCCCATTGCGCCTCCGGGGTGACCGGACTTGGCCTTTTCAACCATTGATGCGGCGAGGACACGGATATTGTCGGCCGCGCGGTTAACGGTAGTCAGATTCATGTAACTAAAATATGATGAATTATTTTAAAATTGTATTTTATACAATAAGTATCCCTATTATATTCTCCCGACTGAGCGCCGGGTGCTTGTATACGGCAAATATACGAATAAAATTAAAAAAATATAGGATAATTCCGGTATTTATACTCATTTGACAAGGGGATATGAATGAATGATAAAAAAAATCATTATCTTTGCCTTGTAAATAGGTAAAAAGAATAAGTTTTCCCGGCCCCGCCGTTTCTTACCAGCCGCCTCTCACGCAAAACTATTTCTCCGGGATTGACTCCGATAGGACATAACTATAATTACAATATCTAATTCTTATCTTAAACAATTATTTAAATGGAAAAATCCGTTAAATCCAATGGTAACGTTGTGGCCATCGTAGTGATGTTTTTCATCTACGCGATGATCTCATTCGTAACCAACCTCGCCGCTCCGATCGGTACAATCTGGGGCTATCAGTTCGAGGGCAATTCAGTAATCGGTATGATGGGTAACATGATGAACTTCCTTGCCTATCTGTTCATGGGTATCCCTGCGGGCAACCTGCTTGTGAAGATCGGTTATAAGAAAACCGCGCTTTGGGCACTTGCAGTAGGCTTCATCGGCCTGTTCGTCCAGTACCTCTCAGGCGTAACGGGCGCTGAGACTTCAATCGGAAACATCGGTGGCAGCGAGGTTCACCTGAATTTTGTCATCTACCTGCTCGGTGCGTTCATCTGCGGTTTCTGCGTATGTATGCTCAACACCGTAGTATGTCCTATGCTCAACCTTCTCGGCGGCGGTGGCAACAAGGGTAATCAGCTGCTGCAGTTCGGTGGCGCGCTCAACTCTCTGTCGGGCACTCTGACTCCCCTCTTTGTCGGCATCCTGATCGGCCAGCTTGCTCCCTCAAGCATGGTCAGCGATGTTGCTCCCCTGCTCTTCATCGGTATGGGCATCTTCGCTGTGGCATTTGTAATCCTTAATTTCGTTGCCATCCCCGAGCCTCAGTCGGCCGGTGCGTCAAAGAAAGTCAAGTACAGCCACTCACCCTGGAATTTCCGCCACACCGTACTTGGCGTTGTCGGAATCTTCTTCTATGTAGGCATTGAGGTAGGTATCCCCGGCACTCTCAATTTCTATCTGGCCGATCAGACCTCACGTGGCGCTGAAATTGCCGGCGAGGCATCAGCCATCGCAGGTACTATCGTGGCTCTTTACTGGTTGCTCATGCTCGTGGGTCGCTTCCTGTCAGGATTTATCAGTGGTTCTGTAAGCTCTAAGACTCAGCTTACTGTAGTATCGGCTACAGCTATTATATTTATCGTACTTGCTATATTCATCCCCAAGACAGTCACTCTCCCTGTTCCTGAAATAATCTACTCAGGTGGTGCCGAGGTTCCCGTGAGCGCATTCCTGCTCGTTCTCTGCGGTCTCTGTACTTCTATCATGTGGGGCGGTATCTTCAACCTTGCCGTCGAGGGTCTCGGCAAGTACACCGCTCAAGCTTCAGGTATCTTTATGATGATGGTCGTAGGCGGTGGCGTGATGCCTCTGATCCAGAACACCATCGCTCATGCGGCAGGCTACATGGCCAGCTACTGGCTTGTGGTAGCAATGCTCGCCTACCTCCTGTTCTACGGTCTGACAGGCTCTAAGAATGTCAATACAGACATTCCTGTTGACGAGGAAGAGGAGCTTGATCCCCGCAATTTCTAATAGCTGAATCTCAGCAACAGAAATAAAAACATCCGGGCGCTGTTGATCTTATCAACAGCGCCCGGGTCGTTTTATAAATTACAACTTTAAACACACTTTAATCAACCCTTTCATCGCGTGGATTACGAGGTGGAAATGTCTTACGTTGAGATTTGTTTTGGGATTTTGTTGTATCACGCCGGGACTTGGTGCGTTGTTTTCTATTACCTGTCTTCTTTTTCGAATTACCTGCCGCTTCTCTATTCGCAGCATCAGCCAATACCGAAACTAAAGAGTCGTGCGAGACTGAATCGGACAATTCTGCCGAGCCGGATTGACTACATGACTCGGCAACATCATCGGCAGCTGAATCCGAATGATGACATTGCCTGACAGAGACGATAGCGAGCGAAATAAGTATGATCACGAGTAGCGCGATAAGTCCACGTCGTTCACCGACTGTGATCACGGGTCCGGAGGAGGGCTTCATATTGGATAGACAAGATGCTTAATCAACATGTCGAGATTATATGGTCAGGAACAGAAAAGGCCATTTCAGCGCATATACGCGTTCTGAAATGACCTTTTTAAAGTTATATCCGTTCAGGATTATTCAGCTGCGGGAAGCTCTGCTGCAGGTGCTTCTGCTGCGGGGAGCTCAGGAGCCTCAGCCTTGGGAGCGGACTTGCGTGAACGACGTGTACGTGTTGCCTTCTTAGCAGGCTTGTCGTTGAGCATAAGTTCGTTGTAGTCTACAAGTTCGATAAAGCACATCTTGGCATTGTCACCGAGACGATTACCGGTCTTGAGGATACGGGTGTAACCACCGGGACGGTTAGCGATCTTCTGAGCGATTTCGCGGAAGAGCTCGTTAACGGCCTCCTTGTTCTGAAGCTCAGCGAATACAAGACGGCGGTTGGGAGTGCTGTCCTGCTTTGCGCGGTTGATGAGGGGCTCGGCGTACATACGGAGTGCTTTAGCCTTGGCGAGGGTGGTGAAAATGCGCTTGTGCATAATCAGCGAGATCGTCATGTTGGCGAGCAGCGAGTCGCGATGAGCCTTCTTGCGGCTGAGATGGTTGAATTTCTTATTATGTCTCATCGTTGTTTACTCTTTATCAAGTTTATATTTGGAGATATCCATCCCGAAGGAGAGATTAAGGTTAGCAAGAAGTTCATCGAGCTCGGTGAGAGATTTCTTACCGAAATTGCGGAACTTCAGGAGATCTGTCTTATTGAAGACAACGAGTTCTCCGAGAGTCTCTACCTCGGCGCTCTTCAAGCAGTTAAGCGCACGTACTGAGAGGTCCATGTCAACGAGCTTGGATTTAAGAAGCTGTCGCATGTGGAGAACTTCTTCGTCAAACTCCTCTTCACCGTTCTGCTCATCAGCCTCAAGGGTGATTTTCTCGTCAGAGAAGAGCATGAAGTGATAGATGAGGATTTTGGCTGCTTCCTTAAGAGCATCCTTGGGAAGGATGGATCCATCGGTAGTAATTTCGAGTGTGAGCTTGTCGTAGTCAGTCTTTTGATCAACGCGGAAGTTCTCCACGGTGTACTTCACATTCTTGATGGGGGTATAGATGGAGTCGATGGCGATCACATCAATCGCGTCATTGGGGCCCTGATTTTCTTCAGCGGGCACCCAGCCGCGACCCTTGTTGATAGTGAGGTCAATGGTGAAGCTTGCGCTCGGATCCAAATGGCAGATGACAAGGTCGGGGTTCAGGACTTCAAATCCTGAGAGGACTTTGCCGATGTCACCGGCTGTGAACTCTTCCTTACCTGACACAGTGATGGAGGCTTTCTCAAAATCAGTATCTTCAACAGTCTGCTTGAGATTTACCTTTTTGAGGTTAAGGATGATGTTAGTGACATCTTCCTTGACTCCGGGGATAGTGTCGAACTCGTGGCGCACACCATCGATACGGATCGATGAAATTGCAAAGCCTTCGAGTGAAGAGAGGAGGATACGACGAAGGGCGTTACCTATGGTGATACCATAACCCGGCTCCAATGGCTTAAACTCAAATTTACCGAAATGGTTATCGGCTTCCAACATTAGGACTTTGTCAGGTTTTTGGAATGCTAATATAGCCATGGATCTTAATTTAATGATTATTTAGAATACAACTCGACGATAAGCTGCTCTTTGATATTCTCGGGGATGTCTTCGCGGGCGGGTACGTGGAGGAACTTGCCTGCCTTAACGTTCTCGTCCCACTCAAGCCAGGGATATTTGCTGTGGTTGAAACCGGCGAGAGCGTCGGCGATTACCTCAAGAGACTTTGATCTTTCGCGAACACCGATAACATCACCGGGCTTAACAGCGTAAGAAGCGATGTTTACGACCTTGCCGTTAACTACGATGTGACGATGGAGGACGAGCTGACGGGCAGCTGCGCGGGTGGGAGCGATACCGAGACGGTATACTACGTTGTCGAGACGACCTTCGAGGAGCTGGAGAAGGATCTCACCGGTGATACCCTTGGCGCGTGATGCCTTGTCGAAGAGGTTATGGAACTGCTTCTCAAGCACACCATAGGTGTATTTGGCTTTCTGCTTCTCACGGAGCTGTACACCGTACTCCGAAGTCTTACGGCGCTTGTTGAGGCCGTGCTGTCCCGGGGCATAGTTCTTCTTTGCGAGAACCTTGTCTTCGCCGAAGATAGGCTCGCCGAATTTGCGAGCGATTTTGGTGCGGGGACCTGTGTATCTTGCCATTGTTGTGTTATATTTAAGAGTTGTACACTTTTACCGGCTCTTGCCATAGAGTGATGGGTCTGTGAGCAGGCCCTGATACTAAACGGGTGTCTCTTGGTGACAGCCGCGACCACAGAGAGGTGACTTAAATGTGGTCTTATTCACGGGACACGTCAGCCGGTGAGAAAAGTGGTAGTGGATTGATGAATTTACCTGAATTGAGTATTAAACGCGACGGCGCTTGGGAGGACGACATCCGTTGTGGGGAAGCGGAGTAACGTCGATAATTTCGGTAACTTCGATGCCTGCGCCATGGATGGTACGGATAGCTGACTCGCGACCGTTACCGGGACCCTTCACATAAGCTTTCACTTTGCGGAGGCCAAGATCATAAGCGACCTTTGCGCAGTCCTGAGCTGCCATCTGTGCAGCGTAGGGAGTGTTCTTCTTGGAGCCACGGAAGCCCATCTTGCCTGCTGATGACCAAGAGATAACCTGACCTTCAGAGTTGGCTAAGCACACAATGATGTTGTTGAAAGATGAGTGAACGTGGAGCTGACCAGCAGCGTCAACCTTGACGTTTCTCTTCTTAGCGGCGACTGTCTTTTTTGCCATATTCTGTTATTATTTAGTAGCTTTCTTCTTGTTAGCAACTGTCTTTTTNCNNCNNTTNCGGGTACGAGCATTGTTCTTGGTNCTCTGACCGCGAACGGGAAGACCGTTACGGTGACGGATGCCACGATAGCAACCGATGTCCATGAGACGCTTGATGTTGAGCTGGATTTCGCTACGGAGGTCACCTTCGACCTTGTAGTCTGCGCCGATGACTTCACGCACCTTGGCTGCCTGATCATCTGACCAGTCCTTAACCTTGATGTTGACATCGATACCGGCCTTGTCGAGGATGCTCTTAGCAGCACTACGGCCGATGCCGAAGATGTAGGTCAGCGCGATTTCACCTCTTTTGTTCTGGGGGAGGTCAACTCCCACGATTCTAACTGCCATATAATTATTATAGTTGACTAAAATTTTTGCAAAGTTACGACTTATTTTGCATTAAACAGACCGAAACGANCCATTACGTAACACAAATTAGAAATCGTTAGAACAATTTAACTAATATGAGCCTACGCAACGGTCACGCCCGGTATCTGTCAAGCTTTTTTAGCCTTGACGCTGCTTGTATTTAGGGTTTTTCTTGTTGATGACGTAAAGACGTCCTTTGCGGCGCACGATCTTGCTGTCCGGAGTGCGCTTTTTCACTGAAGCTCTTACTTTCATTTTTCAGATATTCTTAGTAGTGTGATTGATTGTTTTCTTTAAGTAAGCAATGCCGTTAAACATTACTTGTAGCGGAAAGCGATACGGCCCTTTGAGAGGTCATAGGGTGACATCTCGACCTTGACTTTGTCACCGGGGAGGATCTTGATGTAATGCATACGCATCTTGCCGGATATATGGGCTGTGATCTCATGCCCGTTCTCAAGCTCGACACGGAACATTGCATTAGACAGTGCCTCGACGATTGTGCCGTCCAATTCAATTGCAGCTTGTTTTGCCATACTGATTTATGGTGCGATGATATTGATGATAAAAATTAAGAATTACCTCGGATTTAAATGAAACGGTCACCAAGTGCCTCCTGAATATAATCAAAAGTGGTGAGGATACGCGGCCCTTCGGGTTCGATCGTGATAGTATGCTCATAGTGAGCCGAAGGTTTGCGGTCCTTGGTACGACATTGCCAACCATCATTACCTATGACGATATTTCTGCTTCCCATATTGATCATGGGCTCGATGCATATACACATGCCCTTTTTCAATACGGGGCCGCATCCGCGACGACCGTAA
This sequence comes from Bacteroides sp., assembly GCA_014802015.1. GTDB lineage: Bacteria > Bacteroidota > Bacteroidia > Bacteroidales > Muribaculaceae > Duncaniella. The sequence goes on along the minus strand of JAAVDB010000001.1, from coordinate 4,230 downwards.
TTGGGTACTTCGGGATCTTCATGCATCTTGCGTCCGATGCCATGGCCGCACATTTCGCGTACTACGGTATAGCCTCTTCGTTCGCAATAGGTCTGGACAGCATTTGCAATATCACCAATGCGACGTCCTTCCTGCGCAGCTTCGATGCCTTTATAGAGTGATTCCTTCGTAGTCTTTAGGAGCGCAAGCACATCGGGTGCAACCTCTCCTACCGGGAAGGTGTAACACATGTCACCGTTATACCCGTCAAGCTCGACCACAGTGTCAATGCCGACAATGTCTCCTTCGCGCAACTCGTAACCCGAGGGGAAACCATGCACGACGGTTTCATTAACTTCGATACAGAGCGTAGCGGGAAATCCTCCGTAACCGAGACATGCGGGTTTACCTCCGTTATCACGCATAAACTCACGCGCAACATTATCGAGGTGACGGGTAGTCACGCCGGGAGCCACACACTTGGCTACCTCGCCAAGTGTGCGGCTCACGAGCGTGCATGCCGCTTGCATTTTCTCGATTTCTTCGGGTGTCTTAAGATAAATCATTAATCAATATCTATAATTCCGATTGAGAAAAGGGAATCAATAAGCTGAACCTGTGGTACGACCCTTGATCTTGCCGTCCTTCATGAGTCCATCGTAATGGTGCATCATCAGATGACTCTCGATCTGCTGGAGGGTGTCAAGCACAACACCAACAAGAATGAGGAGTGATGTTCCTCCGAAGAACTGTGCGAAATTCTGGCTTATGCCAAAGAATCGAGCGAAGGCGGGAAGAATAGCGACAATTCCGAGGAAGATAGATCCGGGGAGTGTGATTCGAGACATGATAGAGTCAAGATACTCGGCGGTCTTCTTTCCNGGCTTGACGCCGGGGATGAATCCGTTGTTGCGCTTCATGTCCTCAGCCATCTGAGTAGGACGTACTGTAATGGCGGTATAGAAGTANGTGAAGGCAACGATAAGGATGAAGTATACGAAGTTATACCAGAATCCGTTGATGTCAGAGAATGCCGCAACAAAGCCTGTAGGACCTTCCGAGCTGCCGAATCCGGCAAGTGTAATAGGAATGAACATGATGGCCTGNGCGAAGATGATGGGCATTACGCCCGCAGCATTCACTTTGAGGGGGATGTACTGACGCGCACCTCCGTACTGACGGTTACCTACGATGCGCTTGGCATACTGTACAGGCACTTTACGTGTACCCTGAACAAGCAGCACAGCGCCCACGGTTACAGCAAAGAGGAGGATAATCTCAACCACGAACATGATGAGACCACCCTGGCTGCCGGTAGATCCCGGGAGACGGCTGGTGAACTCGTAAAAGAGCGCTCCCGGGAGGCGGGCGATGATACCTACAAGGATGATGAAGGAGATACCATTGCCNATACCGCGGTCAGTAATGCGCTCGCCGAGCCACATGATAAACATGGAGCCGGCAGCAAGGATGACCGTCAGGAACGCAATCGTCCAGAAGCCCATGTGAGCTCCGCCNGTGGCGGCACTCACCTGGACCTGGAGATTTACGAGATACATGGGACCCTGGAAGAGCAGAATAAGCACAGTCAGATAACGGGTATACTGACTGAGTTTCTGACGGCCGCTCTCACCTTCGCGCTGCATCTTCTGGAATGAAGGNAGCACCATGCCGAGCAACTGAATCACGATGGACGCAGTGATGTAAGGCATGATACCGAGGGCGAAGATGGAGGCCTGAGAGAAAGCGCCGCCCGAGAACATNTCGAGCAACTGCATGAGGCCNCTTCTGTTGGTGAACTTCGAGAGGGCGTCGAGGTCCTCGGGCGAAATGCCGGGGAGCACNACGTAACAGCCGAGTCGATAGACGAGCACCANCATAAGGGTCACGAGGATGCGCTTTCTCAGCTCCTCTATGGTCCAAATGTTACGAATTGTCTGAATAAATCTCATTGAGGGGAGGGGTTATTAGATTTTTGTTACAGTGCCACCGGCTTCGGTGATGGCCTTCTCAGCAGCAGCAGAGAACGCGTTGGCGACAACCTCAAGCTTCTTGGTAAGAGTACCGTTAGCAAGGATCTTGACGGGCTGCTTGCCATTAACCATACCTGCAGCGATGAGTTCGGCAGGTGTGATCTTGTCAAGGTTGGCACTGTTGGCGAGTTCCTCAAGATCAACGAGGTTGACTGCCTTGTATTCTGTGCGCTGGAGGGGCTTGAAACCAAATTTGGGAAGACGGCGCTGGAGGGGCATCTGACCACCTTCAAAACCTATCTTACGGCTGTAGCCTGAACGAGACTTCGCACCCTTGTGACCACGGGTAGATGTTCCGCCCTTACCGGAACCGGGACCACGGCCAATACGGGTCTTGGTACGTACTGAGCCTTCCGCCGGTTTAAGATTGCTTAAATCCATAGTAATGTAAAGAATTTTAGAAATTAGGCGTTGGTCACTTCAACCAAGTGATGCACTGCTTTAACCATACCCATCACTGAGGGGGTGTCCTCAAGGACAACCGAGTGATGCATTTTCTTCAAGCCGAGAGCGTCGAGAGTGCGCTTCTGCACTGCGGGAGCATTGATGCGGCTCTTAATCTGGGTGATTTTGATTTTTGCCATTGCTGTTGGTGAAGATTAGCCGTTAAACACTTTGTCGATAGAGATGCCACGATTCTGAGCTACCTGCGCGGGTGAACGGAGTTCGCCGAGAGCTTCGATGGTAGCCTTCACGAGGTTGTGGGGGTTAGATGAACCCTTAGACTTACAGAGCACGTCGGTGATACCCACGCTCTCAAGCACGGCACGCATAGCACCACCGGCCTTAACACCGGTACCGTGGCTTGCGGGCTTGAGGATTACGCGCGAACCGCCAAACTTGGCTTCCTGTTCGTGGGGGATAGTGCCTTTGTGTACGGGCACCTTGATGAGGTTCTTCTTAGCAGCCTCTACGCCCTTAGCGATAGCAGCCTGAACTTCGTTGGCTTTACCGAGACCCCAACCTACGATGCCGTTTTCGTTACCAACGACAACGATGGCTGCGAAAGTGAAGGTGCGGCCACCCTTGGTAACCTTGGTGACGCGGTTGATGGCAACGAGACGGTCGTGGAGTTCGAGGTCGCCTGTGGACTTAACTTTATTATTCTTAGATGCCATAGTGAATTAGAATTTGAGACCGCCATTGCGAGCGGCGTCAGCCAGAGATTTAACACGACCGTGGAAGAGGTAACCGTTACGGTCAAAAACAACTTCTGAGATGCCTGCGGCGATAGCCTTCTTGGCGATGTCCTCACCTACCTTAGCGGCAATCTCGCACTTTGTTCCTTCCTCGATACCCTTGGAAGAAGTAGCACAGATAGTCTTGCCTGCGAGGTCGTCGATGAGCTGAACGTAAATCTGCTTGTTGCTGCGGAACACCGACATGCGGGGACGCTGAGCGGTGCCTGAAATCTTGCCGCGGATGCGGGCCTTGATTTTATTTCTACGCTGTATCTTTGTAACCATAGTTGTAGACGTTATAATTATTTAGCGCTTGCTGACTTACCAGACTTGCGACGGATAACTTCGCCCACGAACTTGATACCTTTGCCCTTGTAAGGCTCGGGCTTGCGGAGTGAACGAATCTTGGCGCACACTTGACCGAGAAGCTGCTTGTCATCGCTCTCAAGAATGATGAGAGGATTCTTGTTACGCTCGGTCTTTGCCTCGACCTTAACTTCGGGGGGAAGCTTTATATAGATGGCGTGTGAGAAACCGAGCGAGAGCTCAAGCACCTGACCGTTGGAAGCGGCGCGGTAACCTACGCCTACGAGTTCCATTTCCTTACGATAGCCGGTAGAAACACCTACGACCATATTGTGGATGAGCGCGCGGAACAGACCGTGCTGCGCGCGATGCTCGCGGTCGTCTGAAGGACGAACCACTGTTACGTGGCCATCTTCTACCTTAACTTCGAGATCGGGATTGACTTTCTGAGTGAGGGTACCCTTGGGGCCCTTAACGGTAACTACGTTGTCCTTGTCGACGGTGACAGTGACACCGGCGGGAATCTCAATGGGAGCTTTACCTATACGTGACATATTAAATTCCTCCTATATTGATTAGTAAACGTAGCACAGCACTTCGCCACCGATTTTGAGCTCACGTGCCTTTTTGTTAGTCATTACACCCTTAGATGTCGAAAGGATGGCGATGCCGAGGCCGTTGAGTACACGGGGCATGTCCTTGTAGCCGGTGTAGCGGCGGAGACCGGGACG